>CALXRP010000035.1 GCA_944390885.1 uncultured Alphaproteobacteria bacterium | reverse complement strand
ACGGATGCGCGTCTTACAACTCTTGTGACAAATGCGTCTCTTGCAAATCCGCTCCCAAACCTGTTGAAGAAAAATGGACGCAATACAATATACCTGATGAGGCAGGGTCTTTCTGTTGGCAGCAGGAATTTGACTCAAACGGTTGCAAAAAAGGACAATTTATGCGGGTGTATAAAATTACTGTCTATTGTGTAAAAGGAACTGAAAAACATAAAATTTTTACAAGTTCCGCTTGTAATGCCCAATGGAGAAAATGCTTTGATACAGCTGCAGAATGTAAAGCCTCTGATCCCAGCTGGCCTGGAACACATGAAAAAGGATATTGCAAAGATGCATGGCATTCTGCCAAAGGTACGGGTTCTGAAGGCGAAGGAAAATGTACCTTGTAAAGTAACAACTCAAAATCAAAAACCCCGAAAGAAAAAACTTTCGGGGTTTTTATTGTTATGGATATTACGCGCTTTTTTTGCTGCTTTCCTTACGCAAGATAAATTTGGGCTGTTTTTTATCATTAATAACCTTTTCATCAATGATAATTTCCGCCACGTCTTTTTTGTCGGGAATTTCATACATCAGCTCAAGCAGATTTTCTTCCAAAATGGCTCTCAAACCGCGGGCACCGGTTTTGCGTTCAATCGCTTTTTTGGCAATGGCTTTTAGTGCTTCATCCGTTACCGTCAGTTTGACATCTTCCATATCAAACAAGGTCTGATACTGTTTGAGCAAAGCATTCTTCGGCTCGGTCAAGACTTTTACCAGCGCTTCTTCGCTCAAATCGTTCAAAGTGGCAATAACCGGCAGTCGGCCGACAAATTCCGGTATCAAACCAAACTTCAACAAATCTTCAGGCTGAACGTCTTTGATAATCTCGCCGATATTGCGTTCATCCGGTCCGCTGACTTTGGCACCAAAGCCGATTGAGCTTTCCTTACCGCGGCGGCTGACAATTTTTTCCAGTCCGGCAAAAGCTCCGCCGCAGATAAACAGAATATTGGTCGTGTCAACGTGTAAAAATTCCTGCTGCGGATGTTTTCTTCCCCCTTGCGGCGGGACATTGGCAACCGTACCCTCGATAATCTTTAACAAAGCCTGCTGGACGCCCTCGCCCGATACGTCGCGCGTGATGGACGGGCCATCGGTTTTGCGGGTAATCTTATCAATCTCGTCAATATAGACAATGCCGCGCTGAGCTTTTTCAATATCATAATTGGCCGCCTGAACCAGACGCAGAATGATATTCTCCACGTCTTCACCGACGTATCCGGCCTCGGTTAAGGTTGTGGCGTCCGAGATTGCAAAAGGCACGTCCAGAATCTTTGCCAGCGTCTGTGCCAGCAAGGTCTTGCCGCTGCCGGTCGAGCCAATCAGAATCACGTTGGATTTTGAAATATCAACGTCTTTATTGGTCTTTTGCGAATTTAAACGTTTGTAATGGTTATAAACCGCCACGGCCAAGACTTTTTTGGCTTCGTCCTGTTCAATGACATATTGGTCAAGAAACTCTTTGATTTTGGATGGGGTCGGCAGATTTTCGGCCGAGGTAATCTCACCCTTCTCGGCTTTTTCTTCTGCCATTTCATCGGCCACAATATTGATGCAGACTTCAATGCATTCGTCGCAGATATATACGCCGCGGCCGGCAATCAGCTTTTTTACCTCGTTCTGGGATTTTCCGCAGAAAGAGCAGTGTAATACTTCATTATCGGTTCTATCTGTCATCTTAAACCTCTTTTTATTTCATTTCATCGCGGGAGGCGACGATATGGTCAATCAGGCCGAATTTCTTTGCTTCTTCCGGGGTCATAAAATTGTCGCGGTCCATGGCCTTTTCTATGGTAGCGAGCTTTTGTCCGGTGTTTTTGGCATACATAGCGTTCAAACGTTTGCGCATGTCCAAAATCAGCTTGGCCTGGATTTCAATATCCGCGGCCTGCCCTTTGGCGCCGCCGGAGGGCTGGTGAATCATAATCTGAGAGTTCGGCAGAGAGAATCTTTTGCCTTTGGCGCCGCCGGCCAGCAAAAATGAGCCCATCGAGCAAGCCTGGCCGATGCACAAGGTGTTAACATCGCAGCTGATATACTGCATTGTATCATAAATTGCCAGGCCGGAAGTGATGACGCCGCCCGGGGAATTGATATACATATAAATATCTTTTTTCGGGTTCTCAGACTCCAAAAACAGCAGCTGTGCGCAGATTAACGGCGCCATTTCGTCATTGACCTCGCCGTTTAAAAAGATAATTCTTTCTTTTAACAGCCGCGAAAAAATATCAAAAGAGCGCTCGCCCCTCGCTGTTTGTTCGATAACGACGGGAACCAGCGAATCGTACATTTCCAAAGAACTTTTATCAGACATTTATAGTTTTCCTTATTTCGTTAACATGTTAATTATATAGTACATTAACACAATTTCTTCAACAAATCGTAAACAGACGACGGCCTGAGCGGTCGTTTTATGCGGTGCCCTGAGACCCGCGGCCGAACGTCGGCAGCGCACCCAGCGGGTGAGGCATCAATTTGTGCGGTGCCCCGTGACCCGCGATGCTCCGACAGGGGTTTGTGAAGAGCATTGTGCTTTGAAGGGTGGATCCCCGGGTCAAGCCCGGGGATGACGAGAAAAAAAACACGCCCCGGGATGAAATAATAAAAAACACAGCCCGGGGATGACCTGCACGGCAGGCGCGCGGCGGGTTGACGGCACAGTGCCTCAGAGGCCGCGATGCTCCGACAGGGGTTTGTGAAG
>CALXRP010000034.1 GCA_944390885.1 uncultured Alphaproteobacteria bacterium | reverse complement strand
TGTCCGTCTAATTATAAAGTAACTTGTGATTCTTCTCGTGGATCATCGGGAACCGATACCTGCGGTTATACTTGTTATCGTTGCTGTGATGATACCTGTCCGTCCGGTACTTCTAAAAACTATACCGGATCATACTCAACAACAACCGAATGCGGTACCAGATGTAACAGATGTAAAGACTGTACTTCCGGCAGCCGGTCTTATTCCGGTTCTTATGTCGGTTCTTCCGAATGTGGAAGCTGCTATGCTTGTTCTGACACCTGCCGCTCAGGTCAGAAGTCCGTATCTTGCTCTTCCAATTATGTAAAAACCCGTGTATCGACAACCGAATGCGGAACGAGTTGTTATTCTTGTCAATATAATTCAGCTTGTTCCGTAACGTCAAAATCTTGTTCTTATGGATGTGCTTCTTATAACTCCTGCAACAAATGTACATCATGTAAATCTAAACCGGCCTGCACACACTCTACTCACAAAACTTGTAGTAACGGATGTGCAACTTATTGTCCTTGCTGCTCGTCTTGCAAAACTTGCAAATCGTCTTCTTCCGGATCAGGAAATAGTGGAAGTTCATCAACACCGTCAACGCCTTCTCACAGCCATACCTATTCTTGTCCGTCAGGATACCAATCAAGCTCTTGCGGTTCGGGCTATACGCAAACAGCAACAGCATCCAAAGTATGTTCTTGCGGGACAAAGGGCAGCGGAACCTGCTATAAATGTGTCAGCAACAATGACTGCAAACCCGGCACGACAACTTCTCCGAAAGTTACGGCTTGCGCCGGTTGGTGTGATACGCATTGGGACGGAAAAGAAACCCAATATATTCGCAGCAGTAAAGTCAGCTACTGTACGACTTATAGCGGCGAGCAGAAAAAAGTCAGCGAAACTTACTTTGACTGCGTCAGCACGGGATATGCAAACTATAATGCCTGCACGGCAGCTCGTACGGCAATGAGCAGTCCATGCTGTTAGGATTTAGAAAAACAAATAAGAAAAATAAATTGCCGCAATAATCCCGGCAAGGTCGGCAAGCAAAGCACAAGGCAATGCTGCGCCGACTTTGCTGATTTTTACGGCACCGAAATAAACCGCCAAAACATAAAAGGTTGTTTCCGTCGAACCTTGGACGACTGCTGCCGCGAAAGCCGGAAAACTATCGGCTCCGTAAGTTTGCATTGTTTCGATCATCATTGCCCGGGCGCCGCTGCCGGATAAAGGCTTGAGCAATGCCGTCGGCAGAGCCTTGACAAATTCGGTATCCCAGCCTAATGCCGCAAAAAATTTTTCAAAGCCCAGAACAATCATATCTAATACACCACCGGCCCGCAAAACGGCAATGGCCACCAGCATGGCAACCAGATAAGGGATTATCCGCACTGCAATTTCAAAACCTTCTTTGGCGCCGGAAATAAATGTTTCATAAACATTCAACCTTTTGACCAATCCGGCGGTAATAAACAGGATAATAAAACCAAACAAGATAAAATTTCCCCAGGCGGCCGAGGTTTGCAAACGCTCCGTTTCCGGCAGAGCGTTAAAATACCAGGCAACCCCGCCGACAAAAAGTGCGAATCCGCCTAAATAGGCTGCAACAACCGGGGTGAATATTTTGAGCCGCTGCACCCAGGCAACGCATAAAAATCCGATAAAAGTGGATATGGTCGTGGCAAACAAAATCGGCATAAAAACCGCGGTCGGATTAGAAGCTCCCAGCTCGGCGCGATACATTAAAATGGTGATCGGGATCAGCGTTACCGACGAGGCATTTATGACCATAAACAGAATCTGGGCATTGCTGGCACGATCTTTGTGCGGATTGAGCGACTGAAGCTGTTCCATTGCCTTCAAGCCCATCGGAGTAGCTGCATTGTCAAGCCCCAGGATATTGGCTGACATATTCATCACAATAGAAGATAATGCCGGATGACCGGCCGGGACTTCCGGAAATATCCGTCTGAACAACGGCTGAAGCAAGCGGGCCAGAGCTTCTGTTAAGCCGGCCTTCTCTGCAATTTTCAACAAGCCCAGCCACAAGCATAAAATGCCGGTCAAGTTCAGAGAGATATTGAAAGCCGTTTTGGAAGAAGAAAATACGGCATTGACCAGATCCGTCCAGATTGTCTGATTGTTCAGCAACAGGCTTTGGCATAAAGCCGCCGCAAAAGCGACAAGAAAAAATCCAGCCCAGATAAAGTTCAGCATTTTTTCTCCTTATTTGAACATTGAGATAAACCGAAATTCCGCACGGTCTGCCGCCAGGTATTTTTCATGTTCTTCGTCAAAAAGCTTGCAGGCTTCTTTCATGGTCATTGTTTCATCCATCTCGTTTGTCAGTTTGACTTCGGCGACCGGAAGTTTGAGTTCTCTGGCAAAAACCCGGATAATGGCATCTTCCCGGATATCGTTTATTTCTTTGGAAACCCGGCGCAAGGTTTTGGACCAGTCCGTTCCGCGGGCATTGTTATAAATTTTTTTCAAACTATTTTGCTGTTCTGACAATTTTATCTCGATATTTTTTATCTCGGCGGCAAACTTATCGTTAAACGCCTGAGGATAAAACTTAATCTGGTAGCCTTCTTTTTTGCAATAATCGCTATATGCGCGCTGATGATAAATAACATAGGAAGCCGCTTTCATCAGATTTCTCTGTGCCTGTTCAACCGCTTCTTTATGAGCCCGTTCCTGCATATTGTTATACAATGTCGTATACACACTTAAAATGCCAAAAAGCAACAGGGCAAAAACAATATCCCGTAAAAAAGTACTTTCCGGCTTGGGCAGAATCCCCTGCCGGCGCAAGAGGCTTTTGGTGTTTTCCAATTTGAAGTTAAAATAAGCCAGCAACAACAAAAGCAGTGTGCAAGAGGCTCCGACCGTTATCGTTACATAGTTTTGCAGCTGATATTTGACCAAAATATAAACCGAAACCGGAATGACCAGCAATAAGGCCAGCCGGTAGCCGCGAATCACCAAGACTGAAAGAGGCAGATATAAGATCAGCATGGCAATCAGCACATTCATCCGCGGGCTGACATAATAAACCGCCAATGCCTGGGCAAGGATAAAAAATATCAGAAAGATACGGGCAAAAAACAAAAGCTTTCCGGAGATAACCTGTTCCCGCAATTTGCCATGAACCGTCAGGTGAAGCTCCGTTTTTCGGTAATAGACATCTGCAAATTTTTCATAAACCACCAGCAACGGTGCGGTCAATGGTTTTAAGGCCGTTGACACGACGGAAAAAATTTTTTCTATCTTATCCAAAACAAGTTTTAACTTTTCGCTCATAGCAAACCCCGGGGTTATTATTTTTTGTATTTGTTTTACTATAGCGTGATTTTATTAAAAAACTATTGAGTTTCTCCGATAAAGCCGGAAACCTGCATGTTATAAAAACCAAAATAAGCGCCTTTTTTGCGGATTAAGGCTTCGTGCGTTCCTTCTTCTATGATTTTGCCGTTGTCCATCACCACAATCCGATCCATTTCCTTTAAGGTGGACAAACGGTGGGCGATGGCGATGACCGTTTTGCCTTTCATCAGGCTTTTTAACGACTTTTGAATATAATGTTCGCTTTCGCTGTCGAGCGCCGAGGTCGCCTCGTCAAGAATCAAAATCGGCGCGGCTTTCAGAATGGCACGGGCAATGGCAATACGCTGCCGTTCGCCACCCGAGAGCATCACACCGCGTTCGCCGACTTTGCTGTTATATCCTTGCGGCATTTTCAGGATAAAGTCATGACAATAGGCCTTACGGGCAGCCTCGAAAACTTCTTCATCAGTTGCCGAAAGGCATCCGTAGCGGATGTTTTCCATAATGCTGCGGTGAAACAAACTGGGATCCTGCGGAATCAGGGCAATATTACGGCGCAGAGAATCTTGTGTAACATCGGCAATATTCTGCCCGTCTATCAAGATTGCACCGCCCTGAATATCATAGTAGCGCGACAGCAGGCGGACAAGCGTGGATTTTCCCGAGCCGGAATGACCGACCAGGCCGACTTTCTCTCCAGGCCGGATATGCAGAGAAAAGTTCTCAAACAAAGCACGAGCTTCTTTATAATGATAATTTAAATTGTTAATCCGGATATCTGCCTCAGAAATGGTTATTGCCGGCGCGCCGGGCTTATCCGTGACCTCGCAGGGTTTGGCCAGAAGTTTCAGGCCGTCGCGGATTGCTCCGACGACCTGAACAAAGCGCGTGGTAAACATACTGATATTGGCCACAACGTGAATCATCGAACTGATGAGAGACAAAACCAGCACAACGCCGCCGATGCTTATATTTTGCGCATACCAGAAATAAAAGACCAGCAGAATAAAGCTAACCGTCATCACATCAAAAACAACCTTTACGGCATAATCGATTTTTGACGTTTGCAATACCTCCGTCCGCAGCGCTTTCATCATTTTGTTGACGGAAGTATAGTAACGGTGTTTTTCATAAAGATAATTGCTGAAATTTTTTACCAAGTCCGAATTGGTGATGCTGTCGACCATAACACCCATAGATTCTGAACTCAGTTTGTTTTTGCGCTCGGAAAAAGGGATGAGTTTTCTTTTCAGGCAGATCATCAGGATGGCAAAGAAAATCGTTATGACCGTAAAACACAAGGCCAGCCTTACATTGACCGTGTAAATGAAAATAATGTTAATCAAAAAGCTCAATACCGGCTGCAGAAGTCCGTGCAAGATATGGAAATAGGCCGTTTCGGCATTATTGATGATGTTTTTGATTTTGCCGGCAATGTTTCCGGCCATTTCTTCGGCAAAAAAAGAGGAGGAGTGTTTGTGGGCATGATTGAACAAATCACGCGAGATTTTGCTCAGATAATAGGGCATAAAGCGCACGTCTATCAGCCTTTGGGCAACCTCAAGCAGGCTTTGCACGGAGATTGCAATAAAAACGGCGCCGCTGAGCAACAATAATTTATGCAGCGTTTCGGCATTGGCCGGAGCGGAAGAAATCAGGTCTACCATTTCTGCACTGAGATAGTTGAACATACGGCCGAAAACCGTTGCCAATGCAAAAGTTATGATAATCAAAAAACACCAGACCTTGAGTTTTTTGGTGTATTTCCATAAGAATGCGGCAACGCTGGTTTCCATCATCATCTCCGATTTTAACAAATTCGCGGTGAGTTTAGCATAAAAAATAAAGATAAAAAAGAGATTATTACATTTTTAAGCTCCGTCCGGAGAAACAATTTTCGCAGGCAGCAGCAACGGCATCCGTCATTGTCCACAAGATGTCTGCCGTTGCTTGACATCGGTGACACCCGATGATATGAATTTTATTATGGTGTATAAGTGTGTCTGCAAGCGGCTCCGTTACACCATTTTTTGTATCTGCCCCGGATTTTCGGGGTATTTTTTTAATCCGGCTTCTGCTTTTTTGCAGGAGCCTTTTTTTATTGGGAGAAAAATTATGACCTCTTACAAACTCGGCAGTTTGAGCTCTTCTTTTGAATCAAACGGAGATCCCGCCGCTATCGGATATGACGCAACGGGAGGCTATAGCTACGGAACTTATCAGATTGAAACAAAAAACGGCACAATGAAAGATTTTATTACCTTTCTGAACAACAGCCCCAATAATCTGGCCTATTCTTTACGGCTGCAAAATGCCGACGGTCTCAAAGGCGCTGCCGATAAAACACCGGCTTTTGAAAAAGCCTGGAAAGAGTTGGCGCAAGATTCCGGCTTTGTGCAAGCCCAGCGAGATTTTATCATTGAAAAAAAACTTCGTCCGCTCTTAAAAAAAATTGATAACATCCGCGGCCTTGATTTGGACAAACGGCATCCGGTAATCAAAGATGTCTTATATTCTCTTGCCGTACAGCACGGACGGGCCGACCTTATTGTGAAACGAGCTTTTGGAGCAGATGTTTCATCCTGTTCTGACCGTGAGATTATCAACCGGCTGTACAATGCCCGCATTGCTTATGTTTCGGCACTAACAAAAATAGAAGCTAAAGTACGGGATAATATTATTAACAAGCGCTATCCGCAGGAAAGGGACAAGGCGCTCAAATTTTTGTCGAAGGATTAAAGTCTATTTATTTCTTACGGCGGTTTTTGAGCTTGGTCAGTTTGTCGCTGACAACGGAGGTATCACGGCCGGTTTTTGCCAGGCGCTCATACATCCGCTCAATCTCTTTTTCCAGATAAGCCTGTTCAACGGCGGTTTCCAGCTCCCGTTTTTCTTCCGGTGTGCCCGAAGTGCGAATGCGGCTGATTTCGGCGTCAATATCTTCAACATAAATGCTGTCGTCGGTTTTCTTTTTAATAAAATACGGCAGGTCATAAATCAGCTCCCGCACTTTGGCATAAGCTTCCTTCCCGTTCATCTTCCGCGTATAACGCTGTTTTATCAGACGCAGGGCTATGCCGATCTCATCACTGTTGTCAACCACAATAAAAGGCATCGGATCGGCAAAGCCTTTCAGCGCGATTTCTTTCAAATATTCCAAAATATGATGAAAATAGCCGTCAATATTATAAAAGATAAACGGTTTGAAGTCTAAAAAACCATCCTGCATGGCCACGCAGTCATAAGCGAGTTCGTCCAGCGTTCCGACACCGCCGGGAGAAAAAACGACAAAGTCTGCATTCAGCAGTTTTTGTTTGCGCTCTTCCAGCGTTTTGGCAAAAATCAGGTTATCGATCTGGCAGATAAGCTCGTCATCTTTGGGATAAAGCTCGTAATAGGCTTCCGTTGTTATGCCCTGAATCGGGCTTTTATCTTCGCCGGCACGTTTCTTTTTGTTCCAGCCGTCCAAAACGCCGCGGGCCACCGCACCCATAATGCCGGAATTGGAAACGCCGAAATCCAGCTTGAAACCGAGTTTGACAATTTTGCGGCCGAGCTTGTAGGCCTCTTCCACATAGACATCATCATTTCCGGGGCGGCTGCCGCCGGCAACAAACACCCGCAATCCGTCTTCCCGGTTCTCTTTTAAAAAATCGTCTACAAACTGTTTATCCTGACAAAGCTCGCTCATCTTATTTTATCTCCGGTATATCGCCTTTGGCCTGATCGGCATAAAACTGCTGTGCAAAATCTTGCAGCCGGTCTTCCGCCAGCGCCTGACGCAGCCCCTGCATCAGCCGTTGGTAGTATCTGATATTATGCCATGTCAACAGCATTACGGCAAGAACTTCGTTGCATTTTTGCAAATGGTGGATATAAGCCCGGGTATAATTGCGGCAAAGCGGGCAATCGCAGCCTTCTTCCAACGGGCGGGGGTCTTCCCGATGGCGGGCATTGCGGATGTTGACCGTGCCAAAGCGGGTAAAGGCCTGCGCCGTCCGTCCCGAACGCGTCGGCATCACGCAGTCAAACATATCGACACCGCGCAAAACCGCACCGACAATATCATCCGGACGCCCGACGCCCATCAGATAACGGGGCTTGTCATCCGGCAGCATTCCCGGGGCGTAGTCCAGGACCTTAAACATTGTTTCCTGCCCTTCGCCTACGGCAAGCCCGCCGATGGCATAGCCGTCAAAGCCGATTTCTTTCATCTTTTCCGCCGAAATTCCGCGCAAGTCCTCATAATCTCCGCCCTGCTGGATGCCAAAAATCCCGTAACCGTCGCGGTCGATAAAGGCTTCTTTGCTCCGTCTTGCCCAGCGCATGGACATTTCCATGGATTTTTGCACGTCTTTATGGGCGGCCGGAAGTTTGACGCATTCATCCATACACATGGTGATGTTCGAATCCAATTTATGTTGGATTTTTATTGATTCTTCCGGGCTCAAAAAAAACTTTTTACCGTCGACATGCGAGCTGAAGGTTACGCCCTCTTCCGTCAGTTTGCGCAGACCGGTCAGGCTCATAACCTGAAAGCCGCCGGAATCGGTCAGAATCGGCTTATCCCAGTTCATAAACTTATGCAGTCCGCCCATTTTTTCAACCAAATCGGCTCCCGGGCGCAGCATCAGGTGATAAGTGTTGCCGAGCAAAATCTGAGCCCCCGTTGCGGCAACAGATTCCGGCATCATGGCTTTGACCGTGCCGCAAGTGCCGACCGGCATAAAGGCCGGCGTATCAACCGTGCCGTGTTTGGTATGGAGTTTGCCGAGGCGGGATTTGCCGCTGCGTTTTAAAATTTCAAATTTCAGTGCCATTATATTTTCCTTTCTTGCGCTGCATCATACACTATTTTTTTCTTTTTTCCACTCTTTTAAAAGACTTCCCTCCCTCTGAATTCACTCTTTATTTTTTCTTTGTTACTTTTTGGGTGCCCAAAAAGCTTTTTCTTAATTTTCTCAGAGATATTTCTTATGTTACTTTTGTCATGTAACAAAAGTAACCAAAAATACTAGCCCTGAACTCGTTTTCTAAGTCT
>CALXRP010000033.1 GCA_944390885.1 uncultured Alphaproteobacteria bacterium | reverse complement strand
AATAAGCGTTACAAACTGAGTGCCCGAAACGAGTTAGTGAAGCCGTAAGGCTGAACTTACGAGTAAGAAGAACTCCCGAGGGAGTTCGAACCTTTTACTAAACACAAAAAAAACCCGCTATAAAGGCGGGTTTTTTAATTGGTGGGAGTTGAGAGGTTCGAACTCCCGACCCTCTCGGTGTAAACGAGATGCTCTTCCAGCTGAGCTAAACTCCCATCTTGCTTACGGGAATTCTTATACACTCATATATTTAATAAATCAAGCAAAAAAATTAAAAAAAACTAACTTTTTTAGGAAAATAAACATTTTCAAACAGATAGAAAATTACTGTTTTCTTTTCGCTAAAAAATTTTCCCCTGCGGAATAAATTTTCCGATTAAATTTAACGACAAATATTATAGAGAGACACCCACTTACCATAAAACCGTTTTCTTTTACAATTTTATGCCCCACACAAAGTTGTCTTAAAAATCCCGGCCAGAGAAACTCCGGCCTTTCACAATAAGACTTTAAAAGAAAAGAAGCCGCGTCATCTAATCGCGGCCTCCTCTCGGTGCTCTCTTAACATAGCGGACTGTGCTTTTTTGAGAAACCTGATCTTTCTGTTGTTGCACAACTTCCGTTTGTCTCTCTGTTCCGGAAAGGGAACTTACCGCTCCGACAGCGTCACCTACTCTGCCGGACATATTTTTTATCCTGTTGACCCTCTGATTAATTTCCATTGGCAAAGCCTGTCCTAATATATATTTGGCACAATTAAGCTCGCCTCTCTTGCGTCTGACCTCCGAGGCCAAATCCCGTCCCGGCTGCGTCACTTTATCAACAGCCTGATCAAATTTTCCAAGTTTTTCGTAAATCTTGTTAAAAATCTTACTACCGTCCTGAGCCTGCATCTGAGTCGCAGACAAAGAAAGAGCTCCGACTGCAATCAAAGCCGCACGGCGTAAATTCTTTTTGGCATCATCAAATTTGAAAATTTTCTTCATACTTGAAATCCTTCAGTTAAAACAAAATTTCAATTATATGGTAGCTCATTTTGTCCAAAATTGCAATAAAAAACTTAAAATTAGCCATAATTCCTTTAAAAACAACGGCAGACGGGCTTTTGGGCTTTTCGGATATTTTCTCCATTCAGCAACTCATATTTTAAAATAAAACGATTAAATATCTCATAACGTGCATAAAAATAAAAAAGAAAATACGAATCGCAATCTTTATGACAAAAAAACGGAATCCATAAAAATATGAATTCCGTTTTTAAATACTCCGTTAATAAAAAGGACCGGCACTTAGCCGATCCGTCATTTATTAGTTTACAGAGTCTTGCAGAGCTTTACCAGCTTTGAATTTAGCCTGCTTGCGAGCCGGGATTTTAATCTCAGCACCGGTACGCGGGTTGCGGCCGGTAGTAGCAGAGCGTTTAGATACAGCAAAAGTACCGAAACCAACCAAGCGAACTTCGTCGCCGGATTTCAAAGCAGAAGTAATTGTAGATACAAAAGCATCCAAAGCTTTGGCAGAATCAGTTTTGGTCAAACCGGTCTCGTTAGCAATGCTAGAAATTAATTCGTTCTTATTCACGGTGAAGACTCCCTCTAATAAAAGTTATAATCCATTATAAGGCCGTGTATCCCTTGATTTCTCTGGCATAACGCCCTTACACAAAAAATTTAAGCGTCATTTTTTTTCAAAGTCAAATAAAAACAGCCTATTCATCACAAAAAATCCACATTTTTTCGCAGAAAAGCTGTTTTTTTCAGGTTATTAACAGAAAAAAAAGCTTTATTGTCCGCTCTCCGTTTATTTTTCATCGGATTCGCAATGCGATTCTGTTTCCGCCGCAGGCACAAAAAAATCTCCGGCTCGTTAAGAAACCGGAGATAAATTGGCACAAACAACCGTCAATTATTTTTCTTTTTGAGGTTTGATTTTGCGTTTCAGCGCAATATCCAAAACTTTGGAAACCTCATCGACCGGAATAATTTTCATTCCTTTTTTAACATTATCAGGAATCTCGGCCAAATCTTTTTCATTATCTTTTGGGATAATAACGGTCTTAATTCCGCCGCGCAAAGCCGAAAGCAGCTTTTCTTTCAAGCCGCCGATCGGCAATACCCTGCCTTGCAGCGTAATTTCGCCGGTCATTGCCACATCTTTCCGAACCGGGATTTTCGTCAGAACGGAAACCAGAGTCGTATACATGGCAATACCAGCCGACGGCCCGTCTTTGGGCGTTGCCCCTTCCGGAACATGAACGTGAATATCCGTTTTTTCAAAGATTTCCGGATCGATTCCCAGCTGTTTGGAATGCGCCCGAACAACCGAATACGCTGTTTCGATGGATTCTTTCATCACATCGCCGAGCTTGCCGGTCTGAGTAATTTTGCCTTTTCCGGGCATATCAACCGCTTCAATAAACAAAATATCACCACCAACTTCCGTCCAGGCCAATCCGGTTGTAACACCGACATGATCTTCGGATTCCGCCTCGCCGTAACGATATTTGATAACACCGAGATATTTTTCCAGATTTTTGGCATTGACCTCAATATGGCCTTTTTTCTCGAGCAAAATATTTTTAACCGCTTTGCGTGCAATTTTAGAAAGCTCGCGCTCCAAGTTACGCACACCGGCCTCGCGGGTATAATAGCGAATAATATCACGGATGGCATCATCCGTAATCACAAGCTCATGCGGCTTAACGGCATTTTCTTCAAAAATCTTCGGAATCAAATGTCGCTTGGATATCTCAATCTTCTCGTCTTCAGTATACCCGGAAAGACGGATAATCTCCATACGATCCAACAGCGGCCGCGGCATATCCAAAGAATTTGCCGTTGTCACAAACATCACATCGGACAAATCATAATCGACTTCCAGATAATGGTCATTAAAGGCAGCATTCTGCTCTGGATCCAAAACCTCCAGCAATGCAGAACTCGGATCCCCGCGCCAATCGTTGCCCAACTTATCAATTTCATCAAGCAAAAACAGCGGATTAGACGTACCGGCTTTTTTCATTCCTTTAATAATTTTACCCGGCATTGAACCGATATATGTTCTCCGATGCCCGCGGATCTCCGCTTCATCACGCATACCGCCGAGCGAAGCGCGCACAAAATTGCGCCCCGTCGCCCGTGCAATCGATTTTCCGAGCGAAGTCTTACCAACCCCCGGAGGCCCGACCAGACACAAAATAGGTCCTTTGACTTTTCCTGCCCGGGACTGCACGGCCAAATATTCAACAATCCGTTCTTTGACCTTATCAAGCCCGTAATGATCTTTTTCCAAAATCTCCAAAGCTTTTTGCATATCTTTGTTAACTTTGGAACGCTTTTTCCATGGAATATCCAGCAACCAGTCAAGATAATTACGGACAACCGTCGCCTCGGAAGACATTGCGCTCATGGTTTTCAGTTTTTTCACCTCTGCCAGAGCCTTCTCCCTTGCTTCTTTAGAAAGCTTTGTTTTTTCTATTTTTTTCATATATTCGGCGATTTCATCACCATCTTCCTCATCGCCGAGCTCTTTCTGAATGGCTTTCATTTGCTCGTTCAGATAATATTCCTTCTGGCTTTTTTCCATCTGTTGTTTAACCCGGGATTTAATCCGATTTTCAACTTCCAAAACGGTAATTTCGGCATCCATAAAGCCCAGAATTTTCTCAAACCGATCACGCAGAGTTTCGCCTTCCAATAGTGCCTGTTTTTCTTCAATTTTTAAAGAAAGATGAGAAGCAATGGTATCCGCCAGCTTACTGTAATCCTCAATCTGATTAACGGCAGCCAAAGCTTCCGGAGGCGTTCTCCGAGAAAGTTTTACATATTCTTCAAATTGTGATAAAACGGCACGCACCAAAGCCTCAAGCTCCAGATTATTCTGCTCCTCGACTTCCGGCAGAATTGTTGCCGTCACTTCAATAAAATCAGAATTTGGAACAAACTCGTCAATTTTTACCCGTTCCAATCCCTCAATCAGAACCTTAACCGTTCCGTCCGGCAGTTTCAAAAGCTGCAAAACAGTCCCGACCGTTCCGACTTTAAACAAATCTTCTTCGGACGGGTCATCAATTTTGGCGTCTTTTTGCGTCAGAAGAACAACGTTCTTATCTTTGTCAACCCCGGCCTGCAGAGCTTTGATCGACTTTTCTCTCCCGACAAACAACGGCACCACCATTTTGGGATAAACCACAATGTCCCGCAACGGAAGTACCGGATATTTTTCTTTTGTATCTGCCATTTTTTACACCTTACTGTTTCTACTTACCATAATATATAAGTTAACATCACGCCGTCTGCAACAACGCAACAAAACTTTTTTGGCACAAATCTGCAACGCAGGCAATCTTAAACTTTTTAATCCACAAGTCCTGAAACTTTGCTTATTTTTAATTTGATAAGTGAATATAAAAATTGCTTATATTGAAAATATTTTATATGATAGAAAAAAATTTTTATATCCGGAGAACAAAAGACAAATGGTGCCAGGAGCAAAAAAAATTATCCCCAATAATGAAATTAAAGTCGAAGTATATGTCACGCTCGGCACGGCCACATTACGCGTCCACCAGCTGCTAAAGCTCGGCCGCGGTGCCGTCGTTGAACTTGACCGCGGAATAAACGACTATGTTGACATATATGCCAATGAAGTGCTGATCGGCCGCGGCGAAGTCATTATCACCGAAAACGATTCCATCGGTATTTCCGTTACGGAGATGCTGGGCAGCAAAGGTTAAAGCACTATGGCAAAATTCAAACCGCTGAAAAAAGCCCTAAAAAAAATAACCAGATCACATTTTGTAACCGGATTGATAAGCCGCCTGCTCTATCTTTATGTCAAATTCACATTCATTACCAGCAAATGGGAAATCCGCGGTTTGGACAACATCCTTAATACCTGGATGGAAAAAGGAAACTTCATTCTTATCGGCTGGCACGGGCGCGCCCTGATGATGCCGATGGTCTTCAAAAAAAACTATCACCCTGAAATGCGAGCCTTGGTATCCCTGCACAATGACGGTCGAATTATCGCCGGCATTCTTGAACATTGCGGCATAAAAACCATTGGCGGTTCCACCAGTGCCAATGCCAAAGGCGCGGCCGTAAACATCATGCACACGCTGAATAACAAAATCTCCGTAACCATCATCCCGGACGGCCCCCGCGGCCCGCGCATGCGCATGAGCATGAGCCCGGTTTATTTTGCTCGCAAAACAGGCAAACCGTTGATAGGTATGATATACAGTGCAAAAAAAGCAAAAATCATTGAAAAATCATGGGATAAGATGATGATTCCGGCTCCTTTTAACCAGGGAATATATCTTATATCGGAACCTTTTTACGTTCCCGTTGATGCACCTGATGAAGATTTGGAAAAATACCGTTTGGAATTTGAAAAAATTATGAACAAAATGAACGAAGAAGCCGACCGCGAAATGGGCATTCCGCAAATTTTGCCGGGCGATGAAGTCAAAAGCAAAAAACATTCTGCGGAGAAAAAATAATGTTTACCGGAATTTACAATACGCTGGTTTATGCCCTTTATCCGCTGGTTATAAAAGGCTATATAAACAAACGCAAAAAAAACGGCAAAGAAGACCTGCCTCGCTTTAACGAACGCATCGGCATTGCCCAAAAAGACCGTCCTCAAGGCAAACTGATCTGGATGCACGGTGCCTCAGTCGGTGAAAGTCTGTCCATGCTGCCGCTGATCACCCGCTTGTTAGAAAATTATCCGGAATTAAACATTATGGTCACAAGCGGTACAATCACTTCCGCCGAATTAATGGCTAAAAGGCTTCCGACACGGGCATTCCACCAATATGTTCCGATTGATCATCCCCAATTTGTCCGCCGATTCATAAAACATTGGCAGCCGGACTTAGCCTTATGGTTTGAATCAGAACTCTGGCCGGCAATGCTTTCCGGCATAAAAAAGAACAATATTCCGCTGATTTTGGTCAACGGCCGGATTTCTGACAAATCTTTCAAAACCTGGCAGCATTTTCGCCCTGTTTGCAAAGAGCTGCTGGCTTGTTTTTCGCTCTGCCTCGGCCAATCGGAAGAAGACGCCCGGCGGCTGAAAGTTCTCGGTGCCAAAGAAGCTTTATGTCTTGGTAATATAAAATATGCCGGCATCAATCCGCCGGTTGACCGGGAGAAGCTTGCCGAATTACAAAAACAAATCGGAGAGAGAAAACTCTGGTGCATCTGTTCAACTCATGACAATGAAGAAGTTCGCGCCGCTCAAATCCATAAAAAACTAAAAGAAGAATTTCCGGGGCTGCTGATGATTGCAGCTCCCCGCCATCCGCACCGCGGGCCGGAAATCCAAAAAGCGCTTAACGACCTCGGACTAAAAACGGCCTTGCGCTCGGCCGGCGAAAAAATCACACCGCAGACAGATGTATACATTGCCGATACCATCGGCGAAGTCGGCTTGTGGTACACGCTCTGCCCGATAACTTTTATCGGCGGTTCATTGATTCCTCATGGCGGACAAAACTTTATGGAGCCGTCCCGCTTTCGCAATGCCGTCATTGTCGGCCCGCATATGCACAACTTTACCGATGCCATGAACCGTGCCCAAAAAGCCGATGCCATCATCCAAATTCAGGACGATTCCGGATTGGAAAAAACCATCCGCAATCTGTTGAAAGACAAAGAATTGCTGGAAAACAGACGCAGCCGGGCTTATGACTGGGCTCAGGGAGAAGCCAAAGTTCTGGACGGTATTTTAGGAAAAATCAAAGGTTATATTAAATGAAAACGCCGGATTTCTGGAAAAGCAAAAACCTGCTTGCCGACATATTAACCCCGCTCGGACTGATATACGGATTGGCCACAGCATTGCGCCTCCGTTTTAAGAAAAGCCGGAAAGTTCCTTATCCGGTTATCTGTATCGGCAATTTAACGGCCGGCGGAACCGGAAAAACGCCGGTTTCCGTATCAATAGCTGCCCTGTTACAACAAGCCGGCAAACGCCCGTTCTTCGTAACCCGCGGATACGGTGGAAAAAGCCGCAATATTTTTGCCGATGCAAAAAAATACAATGTCCGAGAAACCGGTGATGAACCGCTTCTTCTTTCCCGACAGGCACCGACGGTAATCAACCCCGACCGTGCGATGGGAGCGGAGCTGGCCATAAAAAACGGTGCCGATACAATCATTATGGATGACGGTTTTCAAAATCCCGGATTATACAAAGATTTATCTTTTCTGGTATTTGACGGCACAACCGGTATCGGCAACGGCAAATGCATTCCGGCCGGCCCCCTGCGTGAAACTTTCGCCACCGGAATAAAACGGGCTCAGGCGATAATCATCTTGGGAGAAGACAAACACAATCTATCTGCCCGAATAACTGATCTCCCGGTCTTTAGAGGACACATAAAAGCCCTTCCCCCTAAGATTGCTCCGCAAAACGTCATTGCTTTTGCCGGCATCGGACGACCACAGAAATTTTACGATTCTCTGCAGGAACTCGGCTTTTCAATTATTAAGACATTCGATTTCGGCGACCATCATTTTTATACGGAAGATGAGCTGCAAAACCTGTTGCACGAAGCACATTATTTTAATGCCGAACTTTTTACCACCGCAAAAGACTTTGTAAAAATTCCAAACAAGCTTCAAAAACATTTCAACGTATTGGAAATCACCGTCGAATGGGAAGACCCGCAAAGCCTTGTCGATTTTGTCTTAAAAAGGATTAATGCCCTGAAAAATCAATGAATCCGGGCAGATTTAGGCTCCAAAACATTATCAGCCAAAGCCCAGATTTCCCAGTCGAACACCGGCTTCTCCGCAATGTGAAAGACTTTGGTTGCCGGTTTCTGCTGCCGGTAAGCTTCAAAATCCGCCGTTACGGCGCTTGACCACAAATCCGCATTAGCATTCATTTCAGCAAACAATCTTTCTACATTTTCCATCATATACTTTCTCCGTCAAAATTATGTTTCATACAAATTATGCCCAGATATTTTCCACCGTATAGCTGTCCAAAGCAAAAGCCTCGGCATCAATAAAGCGGTGTTTCTTGTCCAGCTTGGCAAGCTCCTCCATATCTTTTTCATCCAAAATCACACTCCGTGCCTCATAATTTTCTTTGATATGCCCCAGATTAACCGACTTTGGAATAACCGCAATCTGCTGCTGCATGGCCCAGGCCAGAAGAACCTGCGCCGGCGAGGCTTTCAAACGTTTGGCAATCTCAAGAACGGCCGGCTCGCTCTCAATGTGATGATCCCCCGAACCAAGCGGCGAATAAGCCGTAACGGCAATATTATTTTTACGGCAGAAATCAACCAGTTCGGGCTGCTGCAAATAAGGATGATGCTCAAACTGGTTAACGCTCGGCATTATGTCGGCTTTTTCGATCAGACTTTGCAGTTTCCCGGCGCTAAAATTGGAAACGCCGATAGATTCGACCAATCCCTGCTGCCGGGCTTTTTCCATTTCCGCCCAGGTCAGCTCAAGCGGGAGTTCTTCAAGAGAAATCATATCTTCCGGGCCTTTGGGCAAAGTCGTCCCTTTTTTCTGCGCCACCGGCCAATGGATCAGATACAAATCCAAATAATCAATCTGCAAATCTTTAAGCGTCTTCCGCAAAGCCGGCAAAACATCTTCCGGCGCATGACTGTCATTCCACAATTTTGACGTAATAAACAGTTGTTCACGTTTAATATCCCCTTCCGCTATCGCATCATGAACCGCCTGCCCGATTTCTGCCTCATTTCCATAAATCGGCGCACAGTCAATATGCTGATACCCGAGCTTAATCGCCCAGCGGACAGCCTGATAAACCTCACCGGCCGGAGCTTTCCAGGTTCCGAGTCCGATAATCGGCATTTTGCTGCCGTTGTCCAATTCTATTGTTTTCATTAGTTTCTCCTCATCTGCCACAAAATTGCTGTTTCGGCATATATAATCACCAAAATCATGGCTTAAAGAGAAAGGGCACAAAAAAACTCGGCCGGTCTTTACATTTCTTCAAACCGGATTATATCTGCAAACAACAACACAAGGAGAAGCAAATGAGTTTAGCTCATGCCATATTTGCCGCCGGATGTTTTTGGAGCGTTCAAGCGGCCTTCGATAGCGTCCCGGGCGTTTTCTCAACCCGGGTCGGCTACATCGGAGGCACGACGGCCAATCCGAGCTATGAACAGGTTTCTTCCGGCAAAACCGGACACGCCGAAGCCGTTGAAGTAACTTACGACCCCAAACTCGTCAGTTACGAACAACTGCTCAACATTTTCTTTAAGATTCACAATCCGACCACGCTAAACCGCCAAG
Source organism: uncultured Alphaproteobacteria bacterium (assembly GCA_944390885.1). Lineage (GTDB taxonomy): Bacteria > Pseudomonadota > Alphaproteobacteria > RF32 > CAG-239 > MGBC133411. The sequence goes on along the minus strand of CALXRP010000033.1, from coordinate 2,282 downwards.
GGCCGGATATCGGCACACAATACCGCTCGGCAATTTTCTACCTGAACGAAAAACAAAAAAGCGCCGCCGTTGATAAAATTACTGAGCTAAAACGCCAAAAAGCTTTTTCCACTCCCATTGTAACCGAAGTCGTCCCGGCAAAAACTTTCTACCCGGCCGAAGATTATCATCAGGATTACTTAAAAAAACGCGGAAAAACAAACTGCCGGACGTAGAAGATAAAATAACCGGCAAAAAGCACAAACTCAAACTTATTTTCACAAATTCAAGCTGTTCTGCTACTTAATACATGTACCGGTTAAAAATTTTCAATTTCACAAGACATATCCAAATTCCAAAACCCTTGCCGGCCGGAAACATAAATATCTTTTTCAGGCCTTCTGAAATTTTCAAATTTCCAGGCATAATTTCCTTCCTGCCAATTACCGAGCGCCCGCTCCTGTTCCGTTTGCCGGGCAATAAAATCGGTATCCATGAGAATACAATCTGTCAAATCAGCAATAGCAACAACCTTTCCCGGACAAATTCCCTTTATGCCGTATTTTTGTGCCAAATCTTCATCTTTTGCCGTCATCGGACGCATTGAAGTATGAATAGCCACTGGTCCGCGATACTTTGTTTGCCAGCTTCTGGTTTCATAAAGCTTTATCCCGTTTGTCAAAGCCTGAGCATACAAATGCCAGATTGTAAGAGCTTTCATATCTTCTCCTGCTAATTATTTTCGTTGATTTTACCACGCTGACACCAACTATAAATCCTTCCTTTCCCTTTGTCAAAAACTTCCATTTCATAAGCTTTGTCAATTTTCAAAAACATATTGACAAAAATGAACAAAATGATATATTAAGCTATCTTCACTTAAATTTACAACTAATTCGGAGGCATACATGCCTAAAAAAACTTATATGTCGCGTGAACAAATTGCTGCTTATGTTGCAACTCAAGCCGGTGCTTGCCACTCAAGCGCCAAAAATGCTTATTTTCGCCAATGCGATAGAGTCGTTTATGAACAAAGTATTGGATTAATTGAAGACTTTTTAAACGATCGAATTGAAATCGAAAGTAACGCTGTTAAAGAAATCGAAAATCTGATTTATACCGTAAAATACGGAGCCAACACACGCTTATCTTTGCAAATGCAAAAAGCATTACACCGCCTGCAGCAAAAAAAGATAGCTCTTGCCGAAAAACAAAAACGCTTAAACAAACTTACACAAATTCAAAATATATCTTTAGTCCTTAATAACAAAAAACAAGCTGCAGCTCTGACTCCGGGCGAATTAAATATCATAAAAAAAACTTTGGACAAACAGCAAAACAATGCCATAATTAAAAGACTGCGTGAAAAAGCTCAAAGTTATGCACTGTTATGCTATTCTTCTTTAAAAAACAGCCAAGAATTAAATCTTCATAATCCGGCACATAAACAATTTATTGACAACTACAACTTACGCCATATTCACATAACTCAAACAGCCAAAACGCAGCTCGTTCAACCCAAACAGCCAAGAGGGAAAGTTTCTGAAAAATTCACGATAGCAGGATTTTTATCTCAAAATTTCAAGAAGTTGAATAACAAAACGCACCACAAACTTAAACATTTTGAGCATACAATCCGCAGACAAATCCACAAGGCTAAAAATTTTGCAGTTTTGGCTGCAATCACGGCAGGATCTGTCTTTTTAGGAAAATGGGTGATGAAAGAAATCAACCGCCCATATACTCCCCCTGTAAAATTATCCAAAGAAACAAAAGCTGTTTCAGTTGAGCAAACATCTCAAACACCTGTTTCGACTGCCGATTTTTCAAAAGCTGCCCAAACCACGGTAACCGGAGATTACTATGACACAGCTTTGCAAATTCATCTGAAATCAAAAGAAAATGTTCAGAAATTATACAATCAGGTTGCGCAACTGGCTGAAGACGGCAAAATTTCGCCCTCAGAAGAGAACAACATCAAACAATATGCCCACGCCTTTACAATGTATCGGCTCATTCGTCCGAATTCCAAAGAAAACAAAGCAATCCAAAACCTGTTAAACGGCGGAAAAGAAGATAAAGGCTACATTGAAAATCTGGTAAAGAAGGCCGGAAAATACGGAAACGGTGTCAAACCTGATAATAACAACATAAAACACAGCAACTTTGACAATGCATCCCCGGCCCTGCAGCAACAACATCTAAAAAACTTGCTGACCAGATAATTTCCTGAGGAATAGTCCTGTGCGCTTTCCGGCATCCCGGCGGAAAGCGGCTCTCCGCATAAAACAAAAAACCCGGAC
>CALXRP010000032.1 GCA_944390885.1 uncultured Alphaproteobacteria bacterium | reverse complement strand
AAAGGTTTTACCTATTATGCTTCCGGTGAATGTCCGCAATATTATGCCAAAGTCGGAGAATGTAACCGCGACAATCACTACCTGAAATGTGACGCCAAAACATGGTGTGAACAAAACGGTTATAACACAACCTCTTGTTCTATTCCGCAATATGTGGATCAACCTTGCCCGAGTTACGGTTCTTTATATAAACAATGCAAGACCGATAATCAACGGGCTTGTCGTGATACCGGCTATACAAACTCTTGTCCTTCTGGGCAGAAGCTCAAAAAGAACTCCGGACGTTGTGCTTATGATTCCTCTTACGGGACTTGTTGTCGCCCAAGCGGTTGCCCAAGTTATACGTCCTTAACTTATTCGTCTTACGGCTCAAACGGTACGGATGGCTGTGAATATACCTGTTATTACACCTGTAACATGAACTGTCCGTCCGGCACGTCGACTTCCAATCCCGGAGGCTGCGGAGGTTCAACCCGAAACGGCTGCGGAACAAAGACTTGTTATTATCCTTATGAGGCTTGTTGTACGCCAAGCTGTACAAACGAAACCGGATGTTCCTGCGGATCTTATACCATTTCGGATGGCTGCGGCGGTACTTGTACACGATGTGAATCTTGTTGTAACTCATCTTCTTCAAACTGGTGTTCTGTTCACTCAACCTGTCACGGCGATTGCTGTAAAGACGGAACAATTCAATCTTGTGACAGCAGATGTGGTGGTTCAGGGTGCAGCAGTTCGGGTGGCGGCGCGGTATGTGAATGGTGCTGCACACCACCTGGTTCCAATACTTGCCCTAACACCGAAAACAATTTTTGCCTCGAACAATATGGCGTGGATTGTTATACTAACTGCAGGAAAGACTATCCGGATTGCAGTGATGCTCAGACTTCATGCTCATCCCCAAATGTGACAAGTTGCGCCAGTGCTGGCATGCAATGCTGGACTTGCGGGTAATTTTAAAATTATTATACTTTGCTTGTTTTCGAAAATGCATAACAAAAGGGGCAATAAGAGAATTATAGAGATTCAAAATCCATAAATAGTAAAACAATCCGCCGGAATATCCTCAAAACAACGAGGCGTGGTGCATATTGTCAAAATATTTATCAATGGCGGCGGCAGAGGATTTGTTGCCGGAGGATGTAAATTTTAAGAACCGCGTACAAACCATAATAAAAGGGAAGATAAAAATATCTTCCCTTTTATTATTTATAATTGAATAAGTTTTATACTTTACCGTGGCAATGTTTGAACTTTTTGCCGCTGCCGCAGGGACATGGGTCGTTGCGGGAAATGCGTCCCCAGGTTTCCGGGCGGTTGGGATCAAAAGGCTCATTGCTATAGCGGAACGGCGACGGCTTTTCCGCTGCCGGTGTTTCTTCCCGGGCATTGCCGCCGACCAGCGCTTCCGGCTGTTCATGAATCTCCTGAACGTTCTGAGCTTTTTGTTCCTGAGCACGCAAAGCGTCTATTGCGTCATTCTGAATTTGAGCCCGGCAAAGCAGGAAGGTTGTTTTTTCGCGCAGTTGATCAAGCATTTGCGAAAACATTTTGAATGCCTCTTTTTTATATTCATTCAGCGGATCTTTCTGTCCGTATGCGCGCAGAACAATCGTATGGCGCATCAGATCCAGCGCGGCAATGTGCTCTTTCCACAACTGGTCAAGGACTTGCAGCAAAATGCTCTTTTCTACCAAATGCATCAGCTCGGCCGGAACAAAACGGTTCTTTTCTTCCAGACCTTTGCGGACGGCATCTTGAATCCGATCTTCAATTTGTCCGGCTTCGACTTCCGGTTCTGCCGCCCATTCGGGAATTGGCAAAACAAAACCGGTGATGCGGAAAATTTCCTGTTTCAGTTCTTCCGGCCGCCATTCGCTCGGAGAAATCCCATATGGGATATAATTGCGGATAACATCAGAAAGATAATCTTCACGCATTTCGGCAACGGTTTCGGAAACGTCCTGAGATTCCATCAGCTCGCGGCGTTGTTCATAAATCACCTTACGCTGATCGTTCATGACGTTATCATATTTCAGCAGGTTTTTACGAATGTCAAAGTTGCGTTCTTCAACTTTTTGCTGGGCTTTTTCCAGAGCTTTGTTAATCCACGGGTGAATCAGCGCCTCGCCTTCCGGAAGTCCGAGTTTTTGCAGCATATTGCTCATTCTTTCCGAGCCGAAAATGCGCATCAGGTCATCTTCCAAAGACAGGAAGAATTTAGACGTGCCCGGGTCGCCCTGACGACCGGAACGGCCGCGCAGCTGGTTATCGATACGGCGGCTTTCATGACGCTCCGTTCCCAAAACATACAAACCGCCGGCGGCCATTGCTTTTTCTTTGTCAGCGGCAATCTGCTTTTTCAGCTTTTCTTTGATTTCGGCAATTTGTTCTTCGGTTTCATCGCCTTTCAAGATCTCTTTCAGGCGCATTTCCAGGTTACCACCGAGTTGGATATCGGTACCGCGGCCGGCCATATTGGTTGCAATGGTCACGGCTCCCGGAACGCCGGCCTGGGCAACAATCGCCGCTTCACGCTCGTGGTGACGGGCATTTAAGACCTCAAATTTAATCTTGGATTTGGCTTTGAGCATATCTGCCAAAAGCTCTGATTTTTCGATAGAAGTCGTACCGACCAGAATCGGCTGGCCGCGTTTTTGACAATCGAGAATCGTATTGATAATTGCGTTATATTTTTCTCGAGCCGTGCGGTAAATTTCATCATGTTCGTCTTTGCGGGCAACCGGACGATTGGTCGGGATCTCAACGCAAGAGAGGTTATAAATCTCGCCGAACTCGGCCTCTTCCGTCATTGCCGTACCGGTCATACCGGCCAACTTCGGATAAAGGCGGAAGTAGTTCTGGAACGTGATGGACGCCAAGGTCTGGTTCTCGGACTGAATTTTTACGCCCTCTTTGGCCTCAATCGCCTGATGCAGGCCGTCGCTGTAACGGCGTCCTTCCATCATGCGGCCGGTAAACTCGTCAATAATCACAACTTTGCCGTCTTTGACAATATAATCGACATCGCGAATGTGCATTTTATGCGCGCGCAAAGCCTGATTAACGTGATGTACCAATGTTACGTTACCGATGTCATACAATCCGCCTTCTTTAATCAGTCCGACTTTTTTGAGCAGCTGTTCAACGTGTTCCATACCGCTTTCGGTCAGGGTTACGGTTTTGGCTTTTTCATCTTTTTCATAATCACTGTCAACCAGTTCCGGAATAATCTTATTTACCAAAATATATTTTTCCGAGCTGTCTTCTGCCGCACCGGAAATAATCAGCGGGGTTCTGGCTTCATCAATCAAAATGGAGTCAACCTCATCGACGATGGCATAATTGAACGGGCGTTGAACCAGCTCATCGAGGCTGAACTTCATATTATCGCGCAAGTAGTCAAAACCAAGCTCATTGTTGGTGGCATAAATAATGTCGCAGTTATAGGCTATTTTGCGCTGCATATCATTTTTTTCATGAATAATATAGTCAACGGTCAGCCCGAGGAAACGATATACCTGCCCCATCCATTCGGCATCGCGTTTGGCCAGATAGTCGTTGACCGTAACGATATGGACGCCTTTGCCTTCCAGAGCGTTCAGATAGGCTGCCAGCGTTGCAACCAAGGTTTTTCCTTCACCGGTTTTCATCTCGGCAATCATGCCTTTATGCAGGACGATACCGCCAATCAGCTGGACATCATAATGTCTTTGACCCAAAGTCCGTTTGGCAGCTTCGCGGACGACGGCAAAAGCCTCCGGCAACAGATCGTCAAGCGTTTCGCCCTCTTTCAGGCGCTTTTTAAATTCAAGCGTTTTATTTTTTAGCTCTTCATCGCTTAATTTGGAGATTTCCGGTTCATAAGAATTGATTTTCTGGACGATTTTATATTGTTTTTTTACAAAGCGGTCGTTGGCGCTGCCAAAGACTTTGCGGGCGATACTTCCTAACATTATTTTTTATACCTTATTTTTTTAAACATAACTTTAGTCTACAAATAGTGTTTATTGGTCCGAATGTCAACTTGTCTTTCAAAAGTTATGAACGTTCGTGAAAAAAAAGCTTGGAAATAGCTCCGGTTGTATTATATTTAATCCAGTTCTAATATTCTATTTGGAGGAATTTACAAGATGCAAAAGAAATATCTGGCTCTGGCAGCCGTTTCCATTCTTCTGATGAATCCGCTCAACGCTGCCGCCGAAGGAAAAAACGGCGTGGCCGCCATCGTCAACGGACAGAAGATTACGGTTTCCGAAATTAGAGAGGCCTATAATGCTAACCCCGAACTGAAAAAGAAAGTTCCGTTTGACGAGTTTTATCCGAAAGCGGTTGAAGTTTATGTTAACGGCGCAATCCTTTATCAGGCTGCCGAAAAAGACAAGATAACCTCCTCCGCCGATTATAAAAAACAGCTGAAACTGGCTCAGGAAGAGCTGGCTCGCAAACTTTATCTTGAAAAGAAAGTAGAAAAGAAAGTTACGCCGAAAGCAGTTGAAAAATTCTACAAAGGCTATAAAGCCAACTTTAAACCGGAAAAAGAAATCAAAGCTTCTCATATTCTGGTCAAAGATGAAAGCACAGCCAAAAACATTATTACCAAGCTGAACAAAGGCGAAGACTTTAATGCTTTGGCCGATAAATATTCTTTGGACAAGCAGGCCGAACTCGGTTACTTTAACAAAGGCGTTATGGTTGAAGAATTCTGGGATGCCGCCGATGCCATGAAGAAAGGCACATACTCCAAAAAACCGGTTAAAACCCAGTTTGGCTACCACATCATTAAGGTGGAAGACATTCGCGATACCAAGCCGCTTCCGCTTAACAAGGTTGAGCCGCAGATTAAAGCGCGTTTGACGCAAAAAGCCATTGCCGAGACGTTTGAAGAGATTAACAAAAACAGTAAGGTTGAAAGATTCGATCTGAAAGGCAAACCGATGAAAGCGGCAGATCTTAAATAACTTTAGGATCAAGCAAACAGAAAAAATCCGATTTCTGAAAAGGAATCGGATTTTTTATTTTGTTTATTTCTTACTTGAGTTTTTTGATTTCTTTTATGGCGTGCTGCAGGGTTTCTTGCATTTGCGGGCTGCAGCGTTCCTCCTGGCTGACTTTTTCAAAAATTTCCATAATCTCATGCCGGTATTTGGCACTGTTTTTGGCAATCTCGGCCATATTGAAAACCGCGGCACAAAAAATCTGGCAGTTATCGACTTCCAACTGCTTGGCCAAAGCCAGATAAGGCGGCGTATAGCGGTCTTTAATTTCCCTCAGGCTTTTCTCATAGGCGGCCTGTTGTATTTTGCGCGCCATGTTTTCGGTTATTTTATTCTTATTTTCCGCGCCGAGGAAACGTCCGGTATTTTTTACCAAAGATTTTATTTTTTCAATCAGCGCAAATTGTCCGGCATTTTTAGGCATTGCAGAATCCTTTCCCGATTGTTTTTTTATAATATAAATATATCCGTTCAAAAAATCCAGCTTTTTTGTTTTAGCGGCGGCACGGAGCAAAAATATCCAGTTCCGGATTATAGTGCGGAATCTCTATGCCGGCAAGCCCGAGAAGAGAATGGAACAAATGATCGTGCGAGACGGAATTTTGACTCCGGCGACGCAGGCAGGTGCGGTCATAGTTCAGATTTTTAACCGCAGAATCCGGCATCCAAACCCAGAACGGAACCTCCTTCTGATATTTCGGCGCGTGCTCATATATTGCCGAATGCAGATATGTATCTTCTTCACCTAACGACTCCCCGTGATCTGAAGTGTAAATAACCACGATGTTATATTCGTCTTCCAGCTGCTGTAGATTTTTGAGCAAATCGGCCATAACATGACTGGTGTAAGCTATGCTGTTGTCATAAGTATTGCGAATCTGCAAAAGCGTGCAATTCCGCAAGACCTCGTCTTTGCAGATCGGTGTGTAAATTTCAAATTCTTCGGGATAGCGGTTAAAGTAATCCGGGCCGTGGCTGCCGTGCTGATGAAGAACAATAACTGCTCTGTTGCCCATTGTTCGGGCCTTTTCTTTTATATCGGCATGCATCGGCTTGTCATGACATTTTCCGTTCTGGCAGAAGATTTCCGTCGGGATGCGATTGCAGTTTCCCTTACAACTGGAATTGTTTTCGCGCCACAAGACCTGATACCCGTTATAAGCCAGCACATCCAGTACGTTTTCGGTATAAGATGCCGAGCCGGGAACAAAGTCCTCTCTTCCGTACGGTGAAAACAGGCACGGGACGGAAACGGCCGTTGAAGTGCCGCAGGCATCGGCTTTGGGGAAAATCATCATTTCAGCGGCAAAGGGTTTTAATTCTTTATTGGTATCACGTTTATAACCGGTCAGCGAAAAATTGGCGGCACGGGCGCTTTCTCCGACAACAACAATAAACAGGTTCTTGCGGCCGTTGTTTTTCCAATAACGGTTTATTTTTGCTTTTTTATCCAAAACTTTAAAATCATGGTGTTTGTGCATAATTTTTATGGCAGAAAGTGTCGAATCAATATAATTGCTCGGCATCAGATGATAAAGCAGCCGTTTGTGCTCCTGCACAAAAGTATCAAGCCTGCTGCTAAAAGGCAAGAGAATCAAGGCAGACAAAAAGCCGGCGACGCCCATCATTTTCAAGCGTGTCAGAAGCTCGCGCTTTAACGGAGCATAAATAATCTCTGTTTTATAAAGCAAAAAAAGAGGAAAAAGGCAGAACACAATGAAAAACAATGCCATTTCGCCGCCGAGCAGCCCGCCGACTTCTCCGGTATCGGTCTGAAAAACATTGAGCATCATAATCTTGTCAATGGCAATATTATAAGCCTGCATAAAATATAATGCCGCCGAATTGGCAATAATAAAAAACCCGGCCAGATATTTTGCCGCATATTTTACAAAAAGCAGAGAATAAGCCAAAACAAACAGAAGGAACAACAGCACGCCGGTCAGCAAAGAAATGCATATTCCGGTATCGGCAAACAATTTGCTCAGAAAAATATAATTGTAACCGACCGAACATAATGCCGCAATCAGAATAAATCTGGCGGAGGTCATTTTAAAATAATATCTTTTAGCCAAGAAGTTCATGGTATCCTCAAATTCTTCAAAAAATATCATTAACCTTAGCTTTTTACGGGCAAAAGTAAAGCTGTTAAAGCAGTAATTAACAACAAGTTTCTAGTTTTGCGTCTTTTTTTCGATTTTTACTTCGGTTCTGGACTGCCAAAGCTTTTGAATCCGCTCCCAAAGGCTCAATTTTTCTTCGCAAGTCTGGGTTTCGGCGTTCCAGATGCCGTCGTTGTTCTTGCATTGCAGTTCATCATAATGGCTGATGTGATACCAGCCGACAATAATCATGACTACAATAAACAATGCCAAGACGACTTTAATGATTGCCTTGGCAAAAATCCACATCAGCCACAGGCAAATCACCCCGGCAAACATCATTTTATTGGCGGTCGGAGAAACCTGGAAAACCCAGCCGAGCAGCGCATAATAAGCGGCAAAAAGGAAGAAGGCCACATTCACAATATTGCGCAGGCAAAAGAATACAACTCTTTTCCAGCGGCTTTTTTCAATTTTTTCTTCGCTCATTTCAGAATCTCCTTTTGTCGGAAAGTTTAACCGTAAATCCGACGAAAGACAAGACAAAAGAAATATTATCCTTTTCAGCGCCCGCACTGCCCACAACCGGAGCAGCCGTTGCAAATCAACCGGCTTCCGCAGGTTTCGCAGCGCGGAAGAAAAAACTTTTGATAAATTTCATTATCATCAAACAAGGAAGACTGGGCGGCAGGCTGTAATTTGAAATCAATCGGCCGGCCCTGATACTGCAGCCCGGACTTATGAGCCATCCGGCTTTGCAGCCCCTTATCCGGCATATGATACGTTTTGCCGTCTTTAACAAAATTGGTGCCGGTTTCAATAAAGCAGAACGTAACGTCTGCCGCAACGCATTCGTCATACAGCGTTTTCACCCATTCATATTTGAGCGGGCGAGAACCGTCATAATTTTCACCGCCGGCAATTACCTGTTCTATCTGGCCGGCCGGCAGATAATCTTTAATGCTTACCGGCCCGATAAAAGGTGCGACCATAATGCCTTTGTGCCTGAACGGCAGGCTGAACAGCAGCGGAATCCGCTCATCCGCCCTTTTTTGATTCTCACAGGTCACATTAAAGAAGATATTTTCCCAGCCTTCTCCCCAATCCGGCGGCAGGCATTCCGCCACGCGTTCCGGCCGTTTGGTCAGCAGAAAAAAAGCCACGTCAGGACGGCTTTTCATTATCTTCCAAGCCTCGGGACGCCAGTCGTCCGCCTCCGCCAAAAAGAAATCCGACGTCATGCAAACGCGAATCTGTTCGCCGCTTTTGATTTTGTATCGGCCGTTTTTGTCTTTTTGCAGCGGATAGTCAAAGTTGTTTTTTACCTTATAAATCCGGCGGCCGTCCTGCTCCCGCTGCCTGTCTAAAAAATACATATAGCAGTTTTGGCAGCCCTCGCTTTTCTTAACACAGCCGTGCCACGGATTCCAGATGTCATGCATTGATTTTCCTTGTTTATTACTAAAGGTCTTAAAAACTGTTATCCTATTTGGATAATATATATGAAACGGAAATGTTAATCAACGATCTTTTTGTTTTAATGGCGGGAGCGACGAGGCACGCTGCTTCGCAGCTTCGTCCAATGGCATCTAAGCTTAATTCGGTTGCTTACGCGCCCTCTTTCACTAAGATGTCATTGCTCTTGCAGAGAAATTTTACCGGAGCTCGGTAAAATTTCCTTAGCGAGCTCTTCCGAGTTCGAGCCTCTGCTACCTTGCCATTATAAAAAAAACCGCCCTAATGGCGTTTTTTTTACGAACGAGGCTCTTCTGGCTCGTAAGCTTTGCCCTTCTGACAAAGCCAACTCGCTGCGGTCACCGCTATGTAACGCTTGTTTCGCTTCGTTCCTCTCGCTCACAAGCTAACATACGCGTAAGCTGCGTTAAAAATTGCCCATTACTTTGGGCAATTTTTTTCCTCGCCTCGCGACCGGGGTCGCTCCTTCGAGCCTTGACTTTCTCGATTTTAAAACAAAAAGACCGCTTGTTGCGGTCTTTTTGTTTTAATGGCGGGAGCGACGAGGCTCTTCTGGCTCGTAAGCTTTGCCCTTCTGACAAAGCCAACTCGCTGCGGTCACCGCTATGTAACGCTTGTTTCGCTTCGTTCCTCTCGCTCACAAGCTAACATACGCGTAAGCTGCGTTAAAAATTGCCCATTACTTTGGGCAATTTTTTTCCTCGCCTCGCGACCGGGGTCGCTCCTTCGAGCCCTGACTTTCTCGACTTTAAAACAAAAAGACCGCTTGTTGCGGTCTTTTTGTTTTAATGGCGGGAGCGACGAGGCTCGAACTCGCGACCCCATGCGTGACAGGCATGTATTCTAACCAGCTGAACTACGCCCCCGTAAGATGACTTCCTTATATAGGGAAAAAAATTTAAATGCAAGTACTTTTTTTAAATTTATTAAAAAATTTTTCACATCTTCCTTTTACAATGTCATTTATGCACGGGCAAAATATTTTTGTTTGTGTTTTCAGACAAAGAAATATATAGTTTTTTTGTTTTTGGTTTAATTGTATCTGAAAAGATTAATCGGATGAATTTGTTAAAAAAGTATTTTAACTTTGATCTTAACACCCAGAAAAACCACAAAATAATGACTGTTGCTTATGCTGTTGCCATTATTTTTGCGTTTGTGGTCTCTTTATCAAACAATAATGATGTCAGTGCCTCGGTTTCGCGAAATGACATCAGCCGACAGCTGGCGGAAGAGGCAGCCCTGACAGCCGATATCTCCGAGGATATTTCAGAATCCTCTCCGGTTTATTCCGACAACAGCATCAGCAATATCCGCAATTTGTTTGAAAAAGTCATTAGTGAATCGGTTGAAAAAATTGTAGAGCAAGAAATTATTGTGCAAAAAGGCGACTCTTTTATTTCTATTCTCGGAGACCTCGGCCTGGGTTACAACGAATCTTATCAGTTATCACAAGTCTTGAAAAAAGTTTATAATCCGGCAAATTTAAGAATCGGGCAGAAAATTGCCGTTACAACTAAGATTAATTCTCATAAACACGAGCTTTTAAGCATTGAAAACATTACGATTGAGCCCAAAATCGGCTTGCGTTACATCTTAACCAAAAATGAAAAAGCGCAATATGTTGCCCTGGAAATCAAAGACGAGCTGATGGATGAAATCAATAGTGCTTCCGGCGTTATTAACGGTACAGTTTCGACGGCTCTGCGTGCCCAGGGCGTTCCGGCAGCAGTTGTGAACGACTTTGTTAAAATCTTTGCCTATTCGGTCGATTTTCGCCGCGAAGTCCGCAAAGGCGACCGTTTTGAAATTGTTTTTGAAAACAAAATTACTCCGGAGGGAAAAGTCGTTAAATCCGGCGATATTCTTTATGCCGCGCTCAAACTGCGCAACAATAAGCTTGAGCTTTACCGCTTTGAAGACGCAAACGGTACAGTCAGCTATTATAATGAAAAAGGCCAGGCGATGAAGAAATTTTTACATCGCAAGCCGATGTCTTATCAGCAAGCACGGATTTCTTCACCTTTCGGCAAACGCAGACATCCGATTCATAAGGATATTCGCATTCACTGGGGCGTTGATTATGCTGCTCCCAAAAATTCTTTGATTTATGCCGGCGGAGACGGCGTTGTTGTTGCCGCAAAATATAACGGCGGTTACGGGAATTATATCAAAATCAAGCATAATTCCGAATATTCTACCGCTTACGGACATATGAACAAATTTGCCAAAGGGATTAAACCGGGCGTGCGCGTTAAACAAGGCCAGCTCATCGGCTATGTCGGCAGCACGGGAAGATCGACAGGTCCGCACTTGCATTATGAAGTCATTTACAAGGGCCGTCGGGTTAATCCGCTTACCATTAAAGCTGCAACCGGAGAGAATCTGAAAGGTAACAATCTTAAAAAGTTCAAAAAAGTTGTTGCTGATTTGAAGCAGACTTATACCAAGATGTTTGCAGAAAATGAGGAAAAAGATACTCCGACAAAACTATCCCAAAGATAACTCTTTGTTTTAACCTGCCCCGCTATTTTTCAGCGGGGTTTTTTATTATCTCTTTTCTTTAGCCAAAATCCTTTACATACTTTTCAAATATACTTGACTACAATGTTTTGCTGTGGTATAGTGGTCTTTGATGATAAAAGTCTGAAAACCTCGTTTTCTTGTCATCCCTGGGCTGTGACCCGGGGATCCACCTGCACGGCAGGCGCGCGGCGAGTTGAATACTCTGTGCTCCAGAGACCGCGTTGCTATGACGGGATTTGTGAATGACAAGGTGCTTTGAAAAAGCACTGTCATTCTCGGGCTTGACCCGAGAATCCATAAGGAAACAGGCAAAGTGCTTATTATGAGATGGATTGCCGGGTCAAGCCCGGCAATGACAAGAAAGAAACAAGCCCGGGGATGACGAAAGAAAAAAAGCGCCCGGCAATGACGGTACATAGAACGAAATAGTACTTAATTATGGGAGGAAGCCGATGAAAAATTATAACACTATGCTACACATGAAACTTAATTCCGCGGTATCAGCCTTTGCTGTTGC
>CALXRP010000031.1 GCA_944390885.1 uncultured Alphaproteobacteria bacterium | reverse complement strand
AACAATGGAGCAACGCGGTCTCTGTGGCACAATGCTATCAACTTGCCGCGCGCCTGCCGTGCAGGTCATCCCCGGGCTTTCTTTTTTTATTGTCATCCCCGGTTCTGACCCAGGGATCCATATCAAACAAATTTCCGTCTTTGTCATTGCCGGACTTGATCCGGCAATCCAAATCAATCATACAGCTTTTTATTTTTTCAAAAAAATTCGGGAAAAACCAAAATCGACAAAATATTTCGTATTTTTCGCATTTTTTACTTGAAAACATCCGCGAAATGTACTATATTAGGCTTCTACAAAGAATTATTATAGGACAAAATTATGATGGAATATTATTGAGCGGGAAATCTTTTCTTATAAATACAAAGATTAACACGCCCACATCTGTCTAATTTTTTCTAAAATATATTTTTCAAATAAATAGATTATTAACCTCAAAAAATTTAAAAAAATGAGACAAGAAAAATTATTTAAAAATGGAATCATCTTTTTGATGATCGCCCTTTGGGCATGTGTGTTTAACGCCTGTGAAGATAGTGAAGTTTACGGTTTAGGAGATGGAAAATCCAACCCCGTAACCGACATTGAACTCGTTGAAGGAGACTGGACATTAGTTAATGTATCAGTTGACTCCGTTGCCGGCGCTAAAGAGTTCACCGATAAAGGTGAAGGACGGTTAATCTTGTTGTATAAAGACGAGACCAGCAGAGATTCTTCTATCGTATGGAATCCCCAAGCCTCCGTGGAATATCCGACGGACATGACCTGGTATGTAAATTCCAAGGACATTGCCCTCGATAAAGCCACCAAGGTTGAAATAAGCGATTCCACTGACATGGAATACTTCCAATATACATTCAATTTCGAGAACGGCAAAAGCCTGCTGCTTGACGCCAAAGCTCGGATTGAAAGTTTGGAGGCACACGGCAAAACTTTGAAACTCCCGTATTTCGCTTTTACCAACATTGAGTATAGCGGCGTACAGGAATATAAAAAGCTTCCGCCGGAAGTTGTCGAAGGAAAAGAAGTTGAAAGCTATCAGGCTGTTCTGCGTTTTTTGGTAACAAGAAGCGTTAAAGAATTGGCCGACTCGGAAAAGACATACAAGATGTACGTTCCCGTCAATCTGGTTATATCCGGTGGCAATACGCCTGTAGATCCGGACCTTGACAGAATAGAAGCAGACCAAAAGGAAAGCACATTCACGCGTGAATACGACCGCCAGTCGAAATATGTTAAATACATCGACACCTGGAATTGGATTATCAATCTCTATTATAATGATGGTTCGGTAAAACAAGATTCCAAAAAAGGTACGATCAACGCTTGGTTTGAGTTCCCGGGCAAGCAGAAAATCTATCAGGATAATCTGGATTTCTCATTAACGGCTTCCAATACCGAAAGTCCGAATTCCACATCCAAGGAATATAATTTCACTTGTGGAGGACAGAATTTTACGGTGAGCAGCTATTGGGAAAAGGCGACCTACAGCAACGGAGGGCAGACCATTGAATTGCCTTATCACTATTTCAACAACATACAGTACAATGGGTATACAACCACCAAGCAGGGTGAACAAACCGAAAACGGAACAAATTATCAGGTTTACTTGGTAACAATTTCGATGACGGCTTCTAACACCAGCGGTGAGAGTGAAAAATTCAATGTGTTGTATGAAGTATGGAAGAAGAAAGGGCAGGATGGCGGAGATAGTGATGACGATGACCCCACAAAGGATGTCGACGCCTGGATCAAGGAAAGCTATTTGGATGATAACAATAAATCGCACGCAACCATTACCATTGTTGACAATAAAGGAAACGAGCGAGATACGGTTGTGGCAATCCAGTACAACATTTCTTGGTCATTGGATCAGGACTTTGACGTCACAAAATCTAACCAATCTGTTTCCCATCAGGGAATATCAGAAGGCACAACATCAACCTCAACGCGCTACAGCGGAGACTTCACGGTTCAGACAATTAAGACCGTAAAAGTTTCCTCATTTGAAGGTTTTTCTCACAAAATCACCACGGTGAACGAGAAAGCAACCATCAAAGTGGCCGGTAAGGTATTGACAATGCCGTCTTCTGATTTGGTTCCGGTTTACAAGACCTACACTCAGGACTCGCCGACGGTAAGTAACTATGTTGCTTCCTATCCGACACATTTGAAATATGAATGTTCTTATAACAATAAGACAACGTCAAAAGTTCAGGATGGCGTAATCAGAGTACAACAGGAAGAGGAAAAACCGGATAAGGTTTATGACGTTGACGCATGGATCAAGAGCTCGGATCTGACAAATGAGGGTCTGGCAAGCGCAATCATCACAATCCGCAACAATCAGGGAGCGGAACGTGATACTTCTGTACAGGTTCAATACCAGAATTCATGGAGTTTAGATAATCCGTTTGACGTAACAAAGAACGATAATTCTGTCGTTTTCTCAGGCATCAATAACGGAACGTCTACAACAAGCACCAGAACAAGCGGTGCATTCAGAATCACCAAGACCAAGACAACGAAGACCGCTTCGTTTAAGGATTTCAGCCACAAGATTTATACTGAGGTTGAAAAAGCAACAATTACTGTTGCCGGTAAAGTTCTGACCATGCCTTCGGCGGATATGGTTGTAAGTTATAAAGATTATGATCAGGAAAGCGGCACGACCAGCAATGGCATAACCAGCTACCCGACAGAATTGCATTACACTTGCAGCTATAACACTGGTTCAACTTCCAAGACCCAAAACGGTACAATCCGTGTCAAGGCTGACGAACCGGAAGATCCTGTAACTGACGTTGATGCTTGGATCCTCTCTCAAGAGTTGACCAACAGCGGTTTGTCTTCGGCAAATATCCGGATTCAAAACAGCAAAGGCGGAACCCGTGACACAACTGTCTCCATCCAATATCAATTAAGTTGGAGTATGGCGACACCGTTTACGGTTACCAAAGCTGATAATTCGGTTTCTCATACCGGAATTTCACAAACCGGTTCTTCGTCCACACGACGGACGGATCATGCTTTCAGCGTAACAACAACCACAACGACGTATCAATCGTCCTTTAACGGTTTCAGTCACGTAATCACTACGGTGAATGAAAGAGCAACAGTACGTATTGCAGGAAAGGATCTGACAATGTTGTCTTCAGACATGAACGTATCCTATATCAACTATGATCAGAACAGCGGTACCGTAAATGGAAACACGACAAGCTATCTGACATATTTGAACTATGGTTGTACATATCACAATGGTTCCTTGGAAGACAAGTCTCAACAGGTTACCATTAACGTCACCAAGAATGAACCTCAAACACCGGATATTACCATTCCGGAAGAGTTAGGGTTTGTAACAGGTGCCAGCAAGACAATCATTCTGAGAAACGGCGATGCTAGTAACAGAACGGAATGTCTGGCGATCTTATGTACAAACGGCGTTTATGCTAACATAGACAATCGTTGGTATACCTGGGTAGGTGCAACCACCAGCGGCACTGTTTCAGCAACGCAAAGAAGTGGTGAATCTACTTGGCATCCGGCAACTATTGAGTACATGGGATCCGACAAATCGGACGGATGGGTTTATCTGCCGTCTGATGGTTCGCAGTCTCAATCGCAAATGTCTGCTTCCAACTGCCAAACTTCTGGCATATCGACACCGATTCTTTCTGTTTCCGTGGCCGACAATGGCGATGGGACAATAACAATTGACGGAACAGTGTTCGGATACACCAGATGATGAGATATTCCCGCAGAACAACTAGAGAAAAACCGGCAAGCTTCGTGCTTGTCGGTTTTTTGTTTTCCGATAAACTTTTGCATACAGGAAAAACAAAAAAAGTGCTGTTTTTTTCAAAACAGCACTTTTTCCTTACTCAGCGTTAGTTGGCTTTTTTATCAGCTTTTCATGCATTGTCTGGAACAATACATAAAGCAGCGGGATCATCAGCAAACCGCCAAACGTTCCCACAAGCATTCCGTAAAATACCGGAACACCGATGGCAATACGGCTGCTGGCGCCTGCGCCCGTCGCAATAATCATCGGGAACACGCCGAGAATAAACGTAAATGCGGTCATCAAAACGGCGCGGAACCGTTCTTTTGTTCCCGTCATTGCCGCACGGACGATAGACGCGCCGCGAGCCTGTTCTTCCCGGGAAAATTCCACAATCAAAATTGCGTTCTTACTGGCCAGACCGACCAACAAAATCAAACCGAGCTGAGCATAAATACTCAACGGAAGTCCGGCTACGAACAAACCAAGTAAAGCACCAAGCATCGCCACAGATACCGAGGTCAGAACCGGCACAGGCATCAGCCAGCTTTCATACTGAGCAACCAGGAACAAATAACCGAACGTAATTGCCAAAGCCAACAGATAGCCAATCTGACCGCCGCTGGCTTTTTCCTGATAGCTGATGCCTGACCACTCATAAGTAAAGCCCTGCGGCAGCTTCTGCGACAATTCTTCCAAAGCGCCCATTGCTTCACCGGTACTGACGGAATTATTTTGAACGGCAGTGATCGACGCACTCGGATATTGGTTATAACGGGTAACAACACGCGGAGCCAAAACCTTGCGCAGACTTACCACACTGCGCAGCGGCACCATCTCGCCTTCCTTGTTCTGAACATACAGTTTACCGATACTTTCAATATCATTACGGAATTTCCAATCCGCCTGCACCATAACCTTATTTACCTGAGTACCAAAGTTAACGTCGTTAATATAGCTGGAACCGAGGTAGTTTTGCAACACGGAGAAAATATCCCCGATGGCAACCCCCATCGCTTCAGCTTTTTGACGATCAATATCCAAATAAATATTTGGTGTTTTAGCTGTATAGGTCGTATAAGCATAAGAAACTTCCGGCGCCTGATTAACCAGCATCAACATATTCTGCAAAGCGGCTTCAATCTGCTGAGGATTATCAGTATTAGTCGACAACAAACGATAATCCATACCGCCGCTCATACCAAGTCCCATAATTGCAGGAGGTTCAAACAACTGAACTTCGGCCTGAGGTTTATCGGCAAGTTTGGCACGAATACGGTTCAAAATATTGGTTGAGTAGAGTTCATCACTTTTACGTTCATTCCATGGTTTCAAAGTAATAAAGCCTAATGCCATATTTTCACCGCTTCCGCCAATCATACTGGCACCAACAACCACCATAACGCTGTCAACGCCGGGCTCATTTTTCATCAGCGGATAAATCTCGTCGACAAACTTCTGAGTCCGCTCACGAGACGCACCTTCCGGCAACTGAACGTTAATCATAATAACACCCTGGTCTTCATCCGGAATAAAAGACGTCTGACTGACTCCCAACAGGGCATAAACACTGCCGACAATCAAGCAGAACAAAAGAACAATAACCGAAACCTTACGAGCAACAATTGCCACCATCGCTACATAAGTATCACGGGCTTTACTCAAAATTTTATTAAAGATGAACAACGGACCATGCGTAATTCTCTTCAGCGGACGCAAAAGCGTTGCACACAATGCCGGAGATAACGTCAAAGCATTAATACCGGAGAAGAAGACTGACGTCGAAATGGTAATGGCAAACTGCTGATAAATACGACCGGTAATTCCGCCCATAAAACCGACCGGAACAAAGATCGCCAGCAATACCAGGGTTGTTGCAATAACCGCACTCGACACTTGTTCCATAGCCTTGATGGTTGCCTGTTTCGGCGCAAGTTTTTCTGTTTCCATCAAATACAGTACGCGTTCAACCACCACAATGGCATCGTCCACCACCAGACCGATTGCCAGCACCAGACCAAACAGCGTCAGCATGTTGATACTATAGCCCAGAGCCAGCATCACGGCAAAGGTTGCAAACAAAGAAACCGGAATGGTTAAAGATGGCACCAGCGTTGCCCGCCAATCTTGCAAAAAGATAAAACAAACAAAGATAACAAGGGCAAATGTCAAAATCAAAGTAAAGACAACTTCCTCAATAGATGCCTCAATATAATCAGTCGAATCATAACCGATTTCATAAACCATATCTTCCGGAAAACTTTCAGACAGTTTCTCAATCTCCGCTTTAACAGCCGCCATAGCATCCAAAGCATTGGCGCCTGCCAGCTGATTGATGGCTATGGCAACGTTCGGCGCATTATTATATTTAGATGTCGCCTGATAATCTTCTTCCCCAATCTCAATTCGGGCAATATCCTTCAATCGTAACAAGCCGCCCTGCTCGGCCGTCCGGACAATAATATTTTTAAAGTCTTCAACCTCGTTAATACGTCCTTGTGTCTGCAAGGTATAAACCATCTGCTGAGTCCCGTCACCCGGCATTGCACCGACACTTCCGAGCGAAGGTTGATAGTTTTGGCTCTCAATAGCCGCCGTAATGGTAGATATCGGCAAATTCAGAGCCGTAATCTTATCAGCATCGAGCCAAACACGCATACTCAGTTTGGAAGAATAAACATTGACTTCACCAACACCATAAACACGGGCAAGGTTATTTTTAATGTTGTTTTGTACATAGTCGGCCAACTCCAGTGTCGAATGTGTTCCGTTCGGCGAACCGATGGTAATAAACCCCAAAGTATTGGAAGACCGGCTGCGAACAGTCAATCCTTGCCGTGTCACATCTGCCGGCAATTTTGACTGAGCCTGCTGAATACGGTTTTGTACTTTAACTTGAGCCATATCCCGGTCTACGCCAACCTTAAAAGTAACGGTCAGACGATAACTGGAGTTCTCGGAAGAAGAGCTCATGTATAACATATCTTCCACACCGTTGACTTCTTCTTCCAACGGAATACCGACCGTTCTGGCCACAACCTCTGCACTTGCACCCGGATAAGACGCCGAAACAACAACTTCAGGCGGTGTAATCTCTGGATAAAGCGCAATCGGCAGAGAAAAAATAGAAATAACGCCCGCCAGCGTCAAAACGATGGAAATAACCATCGCAAAACGCGGACGTTCAATAAAGATTCTTGAAAACATCGGCTATTCAACCTCCGCAACTTCGTCAGATACCAGCTGAGCATTAACCTTCTGACCGTTCTGAACTTTCTGCAAACCTTGAACAACCACTTTGTCATCAGAGCTCAATCCGTTCAAAACGACCTGCTTATCACCGATCACATCCCCCAATTCAACACGTCTTTGCTCGGCAATGCCTTCTTCATTAACCGTAACAACATAGTTCCCGTGCTGATCCTGCGCCAAAGCGGCCTGAGGTACTAAAAGTGCCAACTGCGGCTGTTTTTCACCGATGCGGATATCAACATAATTACCCGGGATCAACAAATTTTGGTCATTTGTATACTCAGCATAAATTGCAATGGTCGCCGTATCAGTATTAACCTCATTGTCAGCAAAACGAGACTGTAAATGATTAACCAGCACAGTTCCGTTTGACAAAACCAATTCAGTCTGCAATTGACTGGCTTGGCTGTCATATGTCTGACGCATATTAAGCATATCTTTATCCGTTACGGAAAAAGCAACACGTATCGGATTGGTTTGAACAATACGGGCCAGACGCTGAGTTGCTGAAGAAACGTAGTTTCCTTCCGTAACCAAAGCCTTACCGATACGTCCGCTGATCGGAGCCTTAATTTCGGTATAGCCCAAATTAATTTTAGCCAAATCAAGATTGGCTTTTGCCTGAGCAACGGCAGCTTTTGCCTGTAAATAGCTGCTTTCGGCCGTATCCAGCGTTGCTTTGGAAGCATAATTCTGCTTACTCAAAGAAGACTGTCTTTTATAATCGCGTTCGGTCTTAACCAGATTAGCCTCAGCACTTTCAAGTTCTGCCTGACGCAACTCGACATTGGCAATATAACGTTGTTGCTCAATGATAAAAAGAATATCACCTTCGTTAACAAAAGACCCTTCTTCAAACAGAACCTTTTCAACATAACCGGTGACCTGGGGCATCAAATCAACACTTTTTATGGGTTCTACATGCCCGATATAAGTTTTCTTAGGAGCAATATCACGCGTTTCCAGCTTTTGGATCAGCACATAAGGCGTTCCCCCTCCGGCTCCGGCCATACCAACGGCCGGCGGATCCAAACGCCCTTTCAAATACCAGCCGACGGCACCGCATAATAAAAAGAAAATAACCCGTTTAATAATGACTCTGTTCTTCAACTTACCTACTTGCATCTCATCACCTCTCGTTTTTAATACTTTTTATAATCAAATCAAAACTTTTTGCAACAACTTCGGGAAAACGTCTCAATTCTGCTCCGCCGGAAAGAAACTTAGACAACATTCCCTCCCACAAAGACAGCAAAACCAAAGTCAGGTCCCCAATATTCAAATCTGCTCTTATTTCTCCTTTTTTTTGAAAAGATACCAACAAATCCGTCAGTTCTTTCAAGGGAATATCCCGGATCGATCTGATTGCATTTCCAACAGTCTTAACAATTCCCTCCGACCATTCCATATGAAATCTTGTAAAATACAAAAAACGCCGATAATTAGCATCCTCCACAACCATTTGGGCAATTTTGACCTGCACGTCTCGCAAATCTTCCAAGCTTTTGACATCATTGGCAAATTCTTTAATTCTGCAATGATTTTCATAAAAATTTTTCTTAATAACCTCAATCAGCAGTTCCGGTTTATTTTTAAAATGCCAATATACTGCCCCTTTGGTCAGATTAATTTTTCCCGCAATATCATCAAATGTTGTCCTGGCATAACCTTTCGTACAAAAGATGTCCAAGGCAGCATCCAAAATGGCATTCCGGGTCTGTTCAGCTTCTTCTTTTGTTTTCCTAACCATTACGTTACCTGAAAAACTCACATACATTCAGGCTGTATGTATAAAACAATTTTTTTTATAATCAAGCGTTTTTATTAATTTTCACAAAAAAAATCCTCCAGATTATTATCCGGAGGATTTATTAAAATAATATTTATTTTTAAAATTTTTTCATCAGCTGCAAATTTGCCCGCAAAATTGCATTATGTTGTTGTTTAAGCTTTTGTTTTCTGATTTCCTCCAATCTGATAACATCTTCCCAGAGCTGGAGATTCTCTTCTCGGACGACGCATTCGGGACGAACAAAATTATAAACCCCTGTGTCAGAACGTTTATCATCATAATCCATTCCGCCCTCCTTTCAATGTTGTTGAGTTATAATAATAATATAATCTTGGTATTTTTTAATACAAGTATAATAGCATAAATAACTTAACAATCTGTTTATAAAACAGAATGTTTAATTTTATCAAACTTATCTACAAACAAGAAACTTCCGATTCCAAAATTCTTGCCGCCGTTTCATTCCCGTAATAAACACAACGATCCACTTCGCAACCATCAAACAGCCCCTTAATAAAGCCGGCAGCAAAAGCATCCCCCGCACCGTTGGTATTCAGCACCCTCACATCTTGCCGGGCCGAAAACGCACACCACTTCTTTCCGTTCCAAACTTCACAACCATCGGCACCTTTCGTCTTCACACATAACTGCGGTAATTGGCTTTCATCAAAATCGAGCACTGAATATTCCGCTCCGTTACCGAACAAAACATCACAACCTGGCAACACTTCCCGCCACAAATCTTTACTTTCTCTGACACATGATTTATCAGCCAAAGTCAAATACAACTTACAACCGCAGCTCTTGGCCGTAGAAACAATTTTTTTTACCAACTGCGGATTTTGGTCAAACAAATACCCTTCAACAAATACCGCACGGCTCTGACACAACAATCCGAAATCAATATCTTCTTCCCGCAATTTCTTAGCCGCACGGGCTTTGGCGCAAACCGTTTTTTCTCCGTCATCATGAACCAGAACCACACAAATCCCGCTGTGTTCTTCTGCCTCAACCGACAAAGAGGAAACAACGCTGCATTTTTGCAAAGATTTTTCAAAAAACTGTCCCTCGTCATCTCTGCCGATTTTTCCGGCAAACACACATTTCAGTCCCATCTTTCCCAAATCGCGCAGGCTGTTGGCAACAGAGCCTCCGGCACTGATACTGATTGCAGGACGATCCGCCAAAATATAAAAATCTTCATAAGTCAGCCTGGCATAGCCGCCTTTGTCTGGCAAGGTCTTTTGCATAATCGGATCGGCCGGATCAAACCGCATTTTTTTATCAGTCATCGCCATACCGATTCCCCAAACATCAAACATTGGCATCTTCCCATTGCAAAATCTTGCTGATAAAATCTCTGGCTTTTTCCAGACTCATACTGCCGTCAGCCCCTTTCAAATGTCCCTCAGCATCCACATAAACAACTGACGACAACAAATTAACGTCATTAATCTTGTCGAGCTCATTTTTAATGTTTTCCGGCCCCAAACCGCCGGCATACCCCTGCAGCCGGTCTTCAAAGACAATTCCTTCCCTGCAAATCGGAATAACGCCTTCGCCAAAGGATGAATCAAACAGATTATCAAACATAACACCCCGACGGTAAAGTTCTCGAATAATAGCGGCATTGTTCGGATTATAAGAAAAAACAAAACGGTGTTCCGGCAAACCGTTCACCATTGCCGCCAGCATATCAATATCCGGTTCTTTCTCCCGTCCGATTTTAAAATTAAGCTGCAACCGCCGAAAAATTTTGCTCCCGTCAGAATAAGACAAAGCCATAAACTCGGAAAGTTCCGGGGCAATAACCCCGTTGCAAAAATCCTCAACCCATTCTTTATTAATATGCAATGCCAGCTGCACCGGCTTAGAAAGTTTCTGCGCGGCGGAAGCCAGTTTTATAATCCAGTTGTAACGAGGCGTTCCGACGCTGCATTTTTCAGCCGAAATCTGAATACCGGCCTCCGACATCGGAAATTCCGATAACAAGGAAAGCAAACCGTCAATAGAAGTATTTTCATTGGCCCCCGAACAGGTAATCGTCTTTACGCGCATAATTTAATCTCCTGATTTTTTTATCATTTTACAAGCCCTGCGTCTGAATGCAATTTATTTTTTAACAAACGACACTCTTTTCCGGCGACCCAGACTTTTTTCATCAACGTCGACATCGGAAAAATACTCAATTCCTCCGGATTAACAAACCGCCCGTCGGCCAGATAGGTTTCTGCTTTTAATATATAAAGCCGCAAAACCAGTTTAAAATGCGTAAAAACATGAGAAACTTCGACACCTGCCTCTTTCGCTCCGGCCGGTGGCGCATCTCCTTCCGACCACGGAAATTCATACAATCCGGATAACAGTCCTTTTTCCGTTCGTCTTCGGATAAAAACCTCCCCCGCAGCATTAAAAATCAAATAAACCCTGCCGTATTTTTCTTTCTTCTCCGGCTTATGCCGCACCGGTATCCGCTCCACATCATCTTTCCCGGCAGACAAACAATATTTTTGCCACGGACAAACCAGACATTTTGGATTTTTCGGTGTACAAACCATCGCCCCCAAATCCATGATTGCCGAGGCATAATCGGCCGGCCGTGCAATATCGGTCAAAGCCGTTGCCTTCTCCTCAATAAGCCCGCGGATTTCATCAACCGGTTTCGTCAGATGATACATTCGGCAAATAATCCTGATAACATTTCCGTCCACCACCGTTTCCGGAAGATTAAAAGCCAGCGCCAAAAAGCTCGATGCCGTATAGCTGCCGATTCCTTTTAACTTCAACACTTCCTGCCGACTTCGGGGAAAAACGCCGCCAAAACTCTGAACAATCATTTTTGCCGTAGCATGCAAAGACCTCGCACGGGAATAATACCCCAATCCCTGCCAATATTGATAAACATCATCCAAAGCCGCTTCAGACAGTGTCTGAATTGTCGGAAAACGCTCCATAAATCTGTAAAAATACGGGATAACAGTCTTAACCGTCGTCTGCTGCAACATCAATTCCGAGACCAAAATAACATACGGATCCGGATGCGCCCCGCCTTTGACCCGCCAGGGAAGTTCCCTCCCTTCCCGCGCATACCATTCCAAAAGCAAGGTCGACAATTTTTCAGACATCAACATTCTCCGTTCCATAAATACTTTTTTATACCACAAAAAATAAAAGTCAAAATTAAACTCTTGCCATTTTCAAAAAACAGATTAAAAAACAGCTCGGAAAAATTTATAAAATAAAAAGGAATAAAAATATGATGTCTGCAAAGAACAACTCTGCCCGTTTTATCTTTATTTTTTTAGGTATGCTGACGGCTTTTGCCCCTTTTGTAACAGATATGTACCTGCCGAGCCTTCCGATAATGACATCATATTTCAACACCAGCATTTCCATGGTGCAAATGGGCTTGACCTTCTCCATGCTCGGGCTTGCCGCCGGTCAGCTTATTTTCGGTCCGTTGAGCGACAAGTTCGGACATCGGAAACCCCTGATTACGTCTATCATCCTTTTCATAATCTCCACTTTTTTCTGCATCTATGCGCCGACGATTGAAGCTTTCGTTTTGCTTCGCTTTGTTCAAGGCATCGGCGCCTCAGGCGGAATTGTCATCGCCCGTTCCGTCGCTACCGATAAATTCAAAGGCAAAAACCTTGCTAAGGCCTTAGCCATTGTCGGCGCCATCAACGGCATCGCCCCGATTGCCGCCCCGGTTATCGGCGGCATGATGGTAAAGCTTATCGGCTGGCGCGGCATTTTTATGGTTTTGCTCTGCATCGGCGGCATTTTACTTATCCTGGGTTTTCATTTTCAGGAGAGCTTGTCCCGCCCGCGCCGTTCCAAAGAAAAGCTCAGCAAAACCTTAAAAATGTTCAAAGCGGTCTTTCAAAACAAAAAATATATATTATACACGTTACAACTTTCTTTTTGTTCGGCAATCTTATTTGCTTACATTGCCTCATCACCGTTTATCATCCAAAAGCTTTACGGCTTTTCACCTTTTGAATTCAGCCTGTTTTTCGGTGCCAACGCCATAGCCATCGGCATCGGTGCCGGTCTTTCGGTCAAATACAGCCCCAAAACCAGCCTAAAAATCAGCATAATCGGATTAAACCTGTGTTGCTGGACATTATTGCTGACCTCTCCGTTTCAGATATCAATCATCATTTTTGAGGCCCTGCTCTTTATCTTAAGCTTTATGCTCGGAATGTCTTTCACCACTGCAACAGCCATTGCCATGGATGCCGCCCGCAACAATGCCGGAACGGCGTCCGCAATTCTGGGAGCGGCAGGTTTTCTGTTCGGAAGCATTGTTTCTCCTCTTGTTGGTCTCGGAAACATTATGCTTTCCACCGGAATTGTACTGGTCATCTGCGTTTCTGCCGCCACTTTATGCTATCACAAAGCACCAAAATAAAACTTTCGGAAACAAAAAAAATTTGATTTTATAAAAAAAGGCGTTATAATCCCTCTGTTTTCTTAATTATTGTCCTATTATAACACCTGAACAAAAAACTGCGCAGCCTGCAAATTTTTACCTGTTCGGACAAGAATAGTCGGCTGTCAGACAAAATAATTATTAACTAAATTAATTTAGCGTATGGAAACAATCGTAAAAAAAGTAACCGGACAAGCAAACGGCTACTATGGTATTATCGCCAGAGACAACACCGGAGGAATGATACATTGTTGTATCCAGTGCAAAACTTCGCCAAAAGTAGGAGACAAATTAAAAATCTCATATCATGGCGGACGTATTGTTTCAGCTGAATTTAATGGGCTGCAAGTCCGTTAAAAATTTTCTGTTTTCAAAAGCCTTTCTCAAACCTGGGAAAGGCTTTTTTCTAAACCCAAAATCACCTTGACGTCTCAAAAAAAAGAACTAAATTTAAGACAGTTTTTTATTATTTTTTTATTATCATAAAACATTATGTTATGGAAACACTTAAATTCGTAGACGCGTTTTTCAACGAAATTTCACCTGAAACAGACAAAGAACAACGCTACGCCGTCGATTTAGGAATCAGATGCCTTTTAGCAGAAGAATGGCTGCCTGCCGATAATCTTCATTTTTTCCTTTCGGTCATTCCATGGATTAAAAACGCAGACAAAAGGGAAATAGCCGCATTTATGCAAAATCTGAAACGACTTAATCCTGAAGTAACATTCGGTTTGCCCGGCATCAAACAAATCGACCTGCTAAACTATTTAGGAAAAGAAGCCAGCTTCAAAATCAAAAACAGCTGGACATCAAGCTCCTATGAAGACTGGCATGGCCGAACTGACGGATATTATTCGTTAAAAGATGGCAAGACCATCATCGATTGGGGCGAAACCAAAACCGATACTCACATTATATTCGGTTTTGTTCCGGGAACGGAAAAACAAATTTTACAGCCTTGATGATTACTAAAACAAATAAAGCCTTTCCCAAAGAAAGGCTTTATTTTAACTTTTCCGAATTTTCACAAGTTCAGCCTTCGCAAAAGCTAAACGCCGTGTTCAGGCACAAAAAAAATCTCTCTGCTCAGAGAGATTTTTGGTGCCCTGGAGAATTGGGAAGAAAAAAACAACCTTCGTTGATTTTTTCTGAACCAATCGTTGAGATGTTAATGAGCTAGGGAAATGAAAATAACCGCAGCGAATGTTACATCTTTGACGGCATAGTCTTTCACAAGTTCAGCTTTCGCCAAAGCTGAACGCCGTGTTCAGGCACAAAAAAAAATCTCTCTGTTCAGAGAGATTTTTGGTGCCCTGGAGAATTGGGAAGAAAAAAACAACCTTCGTTGATTTTTTCTGAACCAATCGTTG
>CALXRP010000030.1 GCA_944390885.1 uncultured Alphaproteobacteria bacterium | reverse complement strand
TATATTACCCTCCAATGGAGGGTTTTGGTGTTTTAGTATGCGAACTCCGAGATTTGAACTCGTAGAGTTCGAAGCGGGTAGTTGGCGAGCGCGATTTTAAGAAGCGCGAGGCTTACGGCGCAAGGAGGCCCCGCCCGCGGGAGTCCCTAATCCGTTGGGGTTGCGCCAATATATTTACCCTCCGTCGGAGGGTTTTTTACTATCCGATTATACAAGTTCCGGAAGATACTCGGAGATAACCTCAGTTCAAATTTATTTTTTAATTCTTTTCCTGGCCGTGATATAAGCAACGATCAAAGAAACAACGGCGGCAAGAAGCGCTGAAATAGCTAACCCGAACAACAAATGTTCCAATACAACATCAGTATAACCAAAAATCTGATAACTGCTTATCATCGCAAAACCGATAATAATCATAAGATAAGGGATCCAGCCAATCGCAGCCAGATAATATGCAGTTTGCGGATGTTTGCTCATAACAAAAGAAATAAATCCCGGCGTTTTATTAAAAAGGAGCATTATTGCGCAAACGATGAACGCTAAAAATACAACATCGGAAATAAGCTCAACTCCTGAGAAAGAAAAAGGAGTTTCTAAAACACCATACATACCGCCCAATACACGAGCTTCTTTTGACCATAATTTCATTGTTTGAACTCCTTTTTATTATCCAGAATTTAGTTTAGATGATTATTCATCACAATCAACCATTTTTTCTTCTTATAAAATTGTTCAAATAAGCAAAAACAGCGCGCCTGTAACAAGCGCGCCGGATAAAATAAAATTTCCTGTATCCCGCTAACGGCTGATTTCCTGACAAACCGGATAATTATGCCCGGAAATGGAAAGATAATAGTCGCCGTTCTGTTGCATAAAAGTAACTTTTGAGGCCGAATTTTCAAAACGTTTTCCCGAGGTCGCGGCAACTTTTACCAACACATTATTTATACCGTCAACCCGCAGGATCATTGAATCGTCATCCAGAAAATCGGCTTGAACAATCTTTTCTCCGCATTTATATTCGGTTTCGCGCGTAACTTCCACATTATTGGCGCAGGCAGCCGCCAGAAAGGGAAGAATTAAAAACAGATGTTTCATTTTTTTATCCTTTCTTGTTAAAATATGTGTCATGTACCAAATCATAAAGTTTCATCCCGCCGGAAAGCATATATACATTGTCAAATCCACGGTTTTTGAGCAGAATTGCCGCATGATAAGAACCGCGGCCGTGCATACAGTAGACAATCACCATCTTGTCGTGCGGAATGCTGTCCAGATTTTGGCGGATGGCATATAAAGGCAAATTAATGGCGCCGTCCAGATGTTTTTGGGCAAAGGCTTTCGGCTCGCGGATATCAATTAACATGGCCTTTTCTCTGATAAGATCAAGCTCTTCCGGCATAATCAGTTTGAGTGAACCGTTCAGCACACTGCCGGCCAGGGAGCCGAGTTGATTAATGGCGTCAAAAGCAGAGGCATAAGCCGGTGCATAAGCAATCTCGGCGTTTTCCAAATCGGCAAAATCCCCTTGCTTTCTGATGATTTGTGCCGCCACGTCAATCCGTTTGTCCACGCCGTATTTTCCAACCCCTTGCAGTCCGAGGATCTTGCCGTTTTCGGCAAACAAAAGCTTGAGCAGGATTTCTGACGCGTCGTCCATCTGCGGGGAAGAGGTTCTGCTCCAAAGGTGCAGTTTTTTATAGGCAATGCCGGATTTTTGCAAAAGAGCCTCATTACAGCCGGCAGAGGCCGCCGTCAAATCAAATACCGGCGTAACGGATGTTCCGGCAATTGGCGAAAAATGACATTTTTTTCCGGCCAGAGCTGCCGCGGCACAGGCTGCTTCTTTAATGCTGAGACTGGCATTATAGCGCAATTCTTTTTGCCCGGTCGTTAAATTGCCGATTTCGACGGTGTCGCCCACGGCATAAATATTGCTATCGCTTGTCTGCATTTGCTCGTTAACGGCAATTCCGCCGTTATCGCCAAGCTCAATGCCTGCCAGAACCGGAAGCTTAACATCCGGACGAACGCCGGTTGCAACAACAGCCATATCATATTTCAAACGGCTGCCGTTGCTGAGCCGGACGTCCTCGTCGCCGAACGAAACAATGCTGTCTCCGGTAAAAACTTTGATGCCGTGCCGTTCCGCCTCTTGCTGAACCGGAGCAGCCGTATCGGCATCCAGAAACGGAAGAATATGATTTCCGGCCTCGATAATTAAAATTTTAATGCCGAGACGGGCAAGGGCTTCGGCGGTTTCAATCCCGATAAACCCGCCGCCGAGAATAACGGCGCGCCCCGGCTTGTTATATTCTATAAAGTCTTTGATTTTATCAATGGAGCCTAAAGATTTTATGGTAAAGACTTTTTCCGAAAGAATACCGGCAATATCCGGACGCAGCTGCACCGCTCCGGTGGCAATGACCAGTTTGTCATAAGGTTCGTCGTCTTTACCGGCAAGTTTGAGCGTTTTTTCCTGCCGGTCAATGTCAATAACCTCGCAATTTGTCCGTACGGTAATATTATAGCGGCTTTTCAGCCCCTCGGCCGAAATCCCGATAAGGTTCTCGCGCCGGGCAATCTGGCCGGAAAGATAATAAGGCAGCGCGCAGTTTGACACGGCAAACTCGGCAGATCTTTCCAAAATGACGATTTCGGCATTTTCATCCAGCCGACGCAGTTTTGTGGCTGTGGCAAGTCCGGCCGTTCCGCCCCCGATAATTACGACTTTCATCTTGCTTCCTTTCCATCCGGTGTTCTTTTGCTTATAAATATGCCTTGCCTGCAAAGTATCAAGGTGGCATATCTTGATTTCAAAGGCATTTTCTGCTTGACAGTTGCAGATTAACCGGCTATAAAGCGCATAAATAAATAGATTTCTCCTTTTAAAGGTATGGAATTTTTGATAACACTCCGAGGAGTGCCGCCAGTCAGCGAGGGTTCGCACACTGGCGTGCAATAGTATGTAGGCACATGATTTTTCAAAGAATGTATCGGAGCATCGCGATCCTCGGGGCAGAGAGTTGACATTGATGCCTCACCCGCTGGGTGTGCAATAGTATGTAGGCAAAGGAGCAAAAGTGTTTGACGCTTTGACAGATAAATTAAACGCTGCTTTTTCCAAGATAACCTCACGAGGCGTCTTGAATGAAAAAGACATTGACGAGGCCATGCGCGACATTCGCGTCGCTTTGCTGGAAGCAGACGTTTCTCTGCCGGTTGTCAAAGATTTTATTGCCCGGGTTAAAGCCGAGGCTTTGGGCGAAAAGGTTGTCAAGTCCGTCAAGCCGGGGCAGATGGTCGTCAAGATTGTTCATGACGAACTGGTAAAATTGCTGGGCGCGGAAGATTGCGGTTTAAATTTCAAAGCCGTTCCTCCGGTTTGCATTTTAATGGTCGGTCTGCAGGGCTCCGGCAAAACGACCACCTCGGGCAAGATTGCCAAACGGTTGAAAGACAAGAGCCGTAAAAAAGTTTTGTTGGCATCGCTGGACATATACCGTCCGGCAGCGCAGGAGCAGCTGGCACAGCTGGCAACGCAAATCGGCGTCGTATCTCTGCCGATAGTCAAAGGCGAAAAACCGGCGGAGATTGCCAAAAGGGCATTGAGCGAGGGCAAAAAAGGCGGCTATGACGTGATTATTCTCGATACGGCCGGCCGTCTGCATATTGACGAAGCTCTGATGGACGAGGTCGTAGAGGTTAAAAAAATCTCCAATCCGGCAGAAGTTCTTTTGGTAGCTGATGCCATGATCGGACAAGATGCCTGCAACGTGGCCAAAGAGTTTAATGACAAAGTCGGCCTTACCGGCATTGTCCTGACCAGAATAGACGGTTCGGCCCGGGCCGGTGCGGCATTGTCCATGCGGATGGTTTCCGGGGTACCGATTAAATTTTTGGGAACCGGCGAAAAAATTGACGAGATTGAAGAATTTCATCCCGAGCGTCTGGCCGGGCGGATTTTGGGGCAGGGCGACGTTGTTTCTTTGGTAGAAAAAGCTATTGAAAACGTTGACCGCACCGAAGCCGAAAAAATGGCGCAGAAAATGCTCAAAGGCAAGTTTGACCTGGAAGATATGCTCTCTCAGCTTCGGCAGATTCAAAAGCTGGGAAGTTTGGGCGGCCTTATCGGCATGATGCCGGGGCTTTCCGGGTTTAAAAATCAGATTGAGAACGCCGGCGGCGATGATCTGATTAAAAAACAAGAGGCGATTATTCTTTCCATGACCAAAGCGGAAAGAAGAAATCCCGACATTATCAAAGCCTCCCGCAAAAAAAGGATTGCGGCGGGTTCCGGCGTAGAAGTTCATGAAGTCAACAAGCTGCTCAAATCATATGAGCAGATGTCGATGATGATGAAGAGAATGGGAAAAATGGGCGGTATGGGTGCTCTGGCTTCCCGGTTTATGAAAAAAGGACCGTTCGGCGGCTTGCCGGGCGGACAAAACCCGAAATTTCCGTTTTAACGGAAGTTTTATTTAACTAACCGCGTTTGAAGAAACGCAAAGAAAGGAAAAAATAAAAATGGCAGTACGTATCAGACTATCTCGTGGTGGTTCTAAAAAACGTCCGTTCTACCGTATTGTAGCAGCAGACCAGAGAGCTCCCCGCGACGGTAGATTTATTGAAAAACTCGGCACATACAATCCGATGTTGCCGCAGGATCACGCTGAAAGACTCGTTGTTGACAGCGAAAAAGTAAAGGCTTGGATTGCCAAAGGTGCAACTCCGACCGAAAGACTGGCTAAAATGTTCTCGAAGCTCGGCCTTTGCGCAGCTCCGAAAATCAACAATCAGCCGAAGAAATCTGCTCCGAAAGCCAAGGCTCTTGAGAGAATTAAAGAAAAAGAAGAAAAAGCCAAAGCCGCAGCCGAAGCTGCTGCAGCCGCTGCCGCTGAATCTTCTTCTGAGGCATCTGCCGAATAAGTACCGTTTGGATTTTGCAGGATAAGGTTTTCAAAATGTCGGAACGGGTTTGTCTGGGAATAATCAGCGGAGCGCACGGCATCCGCGGCGAAGTCAAAGTCAGATGCTTTGCCGAAGACTGCCGCAGCCTCACGACTTATGGCCCGCTGGAAGACAAAAACGCTTCCCGTAAATTTGTTTTGAAAATCACCGGCAAAGCCAAAGACGATTTGCGCGTTAAAATTCAGGGCTGCGATGATCGTAATGCGGCCGAAGCCTTAAAGGGAACGGAGCTTTACATAGAACGCAGCGCCTTGCCGGAGCTGGAAGAAGACGAGTTTTATCACACGGATCTGATTGGTCTGGATGTTAAAGAAGAAGGTTCTTCCGAGGTTATCGGCAAAGTGGCGGCTTTATACAACTTTGGTGCCAATGACATTATTGAAATCAAAGTGAATAAAACCGCAAAGCTGGAAATGCTGCCGTTTAACAAGCAGTATGTTCCGCAAATCAATATCAAAGATGGGTTTATTATTATCAGGGAAATGAGCTTTGCTCCCGAAAGCGGAGAGAGCGATGAAGGTTAAGGTTTTAACCATTTTTCCGGAAATTTTTCCCGGATTTCTTGGTTATTCGTTAACCGGCCGGGCCTTAAAAGAAGGCATCTGGTCTTTGGAAACGGTCAACATCAGGGATTATGCTTTTGACAAGCATGGCTCGGTTGACGATACGCCCTGCGGCGGCGGTGCCGGAATGATAATGCGTCCCGATGTTTTGGGTGCGGCCATAAAGGCCAACCACACAAAAGGCCGGATTATTTATATGAGCCCGCGCGGCCGGCCTCTGACTCAACAGCTGGTAAAGGAGCTGAGCAAAGAGGACGAGATAACGGTTGTCTGCGGCCGTTTTGAAGGGGTGGATCAAAGGGTTCTTGATGCTTATGAAATTGAGGAAATCAGCATCGGGGATTATATCCTGACCGGCGGTGAACAGGCCGCGCAGATAATGCTTGATGCGGTTGTCCGTCTGCTGCCCGGCGTGTTGGGCAACAGCAGTTCCCTGGAAGATGAAAGCTTTGAGAATTTTCTGTTGGAGCACGACCAATATACCCGCCCGGTTGTCTGGGAGGGCAGGGAAGTTCCGGAAATTCTGCTGAGCGGCCATCATGAAAACATTGCCAAATGGCGAAAAGCGCAGTCTTTGGAAATAACCGAACGGAAACGGCCGGACTTAATGAAAAAATATCTTGATTTTAAGCGGCCTTAGGTATATACATAAGAAAATTTTATAAAAAGGGTAAAACTTATGAACATAATTGAAAATATTGAAAAAGAGCAGATCAGCAAGCTCATGGAAGGAAAAAACGTTCCGAGTTTTAAGCCTGGCGACACGCTGAAAGTTCACACCAAAGTAAAAGAAGGCGACCGTGAACGTATTCAGATTTACGAAGGCGTCTGCATTGCTCGTAAGAATGACGGGTTGAATTCTTCTTTCACGGTTAGAAAAATTTCTTTCGGTGAAGGCGTAGAACGTGTATTCCCGCTGTATTCTCCGAACGTTGCCAAGATTGAAGTTGAACGCATTGGTAAAGTTCGCCGTGCAAAACTGTACTTCTTGCGTGCTCTGCGCGGCCGTTCTGCCCGTATTGCGGACGATCTGGTTGCTGCAGCCAAAGCTCGCGAAGCTGCAAAAGAAGAAAGCAAATAATTTTTTGTTATCTTACAAGTCCAAACCCCGTGGCTTTTATCCCGCGGGGTTTTGTTTTACTGCCGCTAACCAGAAATACTAATACTTCCCGGCCATAGCTTTGTAAACGTAGTTCTCGTAATTGATAATCTGATACTTTTGCTGAATCAGGTTTTTCCGGAGGGAATTTTCGCTGTAAATAGCCTGCAGATAGTCGCGAAACTCCGTCTTGCCGTTATTATAGCGGTCTTTGTAATATTGGGTAATTTTAACAGAATTCTGATAATTTTCCTGAATATTATCAAAACTTTCCGTGGCTTTGCCGTAAGCAAAGTAATAATAAGCCACCTCGTTAACGGCCTGATTGAGCGTGTCTTTAAAATCAATGGCCGCAATCTGATAATCCGCTTCCGAAATTTTAATGTTGTTTTTCACGCGCGTCCAGTCCAAAAACGGCAGGTCAATCGCCACACTTCCCAAAATATACGGAAATTCAAACGTCGTGCGCGCTTTGTCGGAAGAAGAACCTAAAGCCCCACGCAAAGAGATACCCGGATACCAGTTTGTATTTTCGGCTTCCAGATTTTTAAAAGCCTTCTCCAAACGGTACTGGCTGGCCAGCAGGTCAGGACGGTTTGCCAGAACCGAAAGCGGAACGTCAAGGTTGACGCCGAGAGTTTTCTGGTCAAGAATATCGCTGAATTTAATCTCAAGCGGCTCTTCCTGCCGGATATTCAAAATATTTTTCAGGCTCGTTTCCATTTCTTTAAACTGGGTTTCCAGCTCCAGCAGGCGGTTTTGCTCGGATAAAAGACTCTGCTTGGATTCCAGAAATTCCAAATCATCGGCTTTGCCGTTTTTGTATTTTGCCTCGGTAATATTGCGAATGTCTTCATAAGCCTTAATGTTCTTCTTGGTAACATCAATGGTATTTTGCAGATATTCCAGATTAAAATACAGGTCAACAACGCTGTTAATCAGGCTCAGCCGCGCCGTTTCCTTGTCCATGATTGTGGCCTGATATTCAAATTCCTGCGCGGACTGCAGTTTTCTGATTTTGCCGTAAAGGTCGAGTTCATAACTCAGCCCGGCCTCTCCGGAAAAACTGTTTGAAAAATTGTCCCCGGTATCAATCCGCCGCTGGGAAGAAGTGTTTAAATTTCCGGAAAGCGTCGGAAACAGGTCTGCCGTTGTAAGGTTTAAGTTATAAAGCTCTTTATTGATGTTGATGGCAGCCTTCAGATAATCCGGATTGTTCGCCAGAGCCAAATCGACCAGTCGGTTGAGCTCGCTGCTGCCATATTCTTTCCACCAGTCGGCGTTGGCCTTGTATTTTTCCCGCACTTCCCGGGTATAATTAAGCTCATCCGCCGTGTCGGAGGGGTAAGGCGAAACCGTCGCGCAGCCCGAAACCAGCAACGTAGTTGTAAAAAGCAGTATGTTAAACATATTTTTCTTCATCTTATTCACTCGCTAAAGCGTCAATCGGATTAAGGTTGGAAGCGTTTTTCGCCGGCATATATCCAAAAACGATTCCGATACCCGTCGAGCAGACCAAAGCCAGCACGATTGAGGCGGTTGAAAAAATCATTCCGAACTCTTCGGAAAAAGTGTTAAAGCCAAAGCCGATAAGCAAAGATAACGCCACTCCCATAAAGCCGCCGACCAGGCAGATTAAAATCGCCTCAATCAGAAACTGTTGCAAAATGTCGGCCTGCTTGGCGCCGATGGCCATTCGGATGCCGATTTCCCTCGTCCGTTCGGTAACTGAAACCAGCATAATGTTCATCACGCCGATACCGCCGACAATCAGGGAAATAACCGCAATGCTGGCAATCAGAAATTTCATGGTATTGGTGGCGCTTTCAACGGTTTGCTTAATGCTGTCGCTGTTAATCATAAAAAAGTCTTTTTTGCCGTGCAGCGACGTTAGGATATTTTCAATACTCGTTTCCGCCACCTGAGAATTAACCTTATCCGAAATTTTGACCGTAATGGTATTAATATCTGTACTGCCGTTGATTTTATACATTGCTGTTGTATAAGGCACCCAGAGGTTCATCGCGTCAGCCCGGGGGCCAGGGTTATTTTCCTCTTCCGTTACGCCGATGATTTTCAAAGGTTTTTTGTTAAAAATGACAATTTCGCCAATAGGATTGGGATTGTCGGCAAACACCTCTTTTTTGGTGTTATGGTCAATCACGACGACGGAGGCAATATTGTTTACTTCATCTTGCGTAAAAATCCGGCCGAGGGCAATTTTGTGTCCTTTGACATCAAAGAAAGACGCACCGACGCCTTTCAGCTGTGCCGTTGAAGACGTATTGCCGTAAACAAGCGTGCCGCTGCCGGAAACGCTGGGCGTGGAATTATCAATAAAACCCTGCTTACTCAAATAATCCGAGTCGCTGACCTTCAGTGTTTTAACTTTACCGGATCGCATATCACCAAAACCGCTTCCGGGCATAATATCGATAGTGTTTGTTCCCATGGAGTTGATCTGTTCCATAATCTTGGCCTGTGAGGCATTACCGAGCGCCACGACCGAAACCACCGAGGCAATACCGATAATAATGCCGAGCATCGTCAGCAACGAGCGCATTTTGTTTGCCAAAATGGCGTGGATAGACATACTGAACGATTCGGCAAAGCGGTATTTAAAAGTTTCCAGTTTACTCCGCTTAAATTTTCTGACTTCTTCTTCAATCTTATAAAAATCAGAAGTTTTTCTCTCGTCAGAAACAATTTCGCCGTCTTTAATCTCAATAATCCGGCTGGCCTGGGCGGCAATTTTGCTGTCATGCGTAACCAGAATAATGGTATGTCCCTGCTTGTGCAGGCCCTTAATAATCTCCATCACCATTTCGCCGCTTTTTGAGTCCAGAGCGCCGGTCGGTTCGTCTGCCAGAATAATCTCCCCGCCGTTCATCAAAGCACGGGCAATACTCACGCGTTGTTGTTGACCGCCGGAAAGTTCGTTTGGCTTGTTACGGAGTTTGTTGCCGAGTTCAAGACGTTTTAAGAGTTCAACTGCCCTTTGCGTCCGTTCTTCCGCGCCCATCCCCAGATAGATAGCAGGCAAGGCGGCGTTTTCACGAGCATTCAGACTGGTGAGCAGATTGTAACGCTGAAAAATA
Source organism: uncultured Alphaproteobacteria bacterium (assembly GCA_944390885.1). Taxonomy (GTDB): domain Bacteria; phylum Pseudomonadota; class Alphaproteobacteria; order RF32; family CAG-239; genus MGBC133411. Next base: position 5,467 of record CALXRP010000030.1, on the reverse strand, counting down.
AAGCCAAAAGTCCGGCTGCGCAGTTCGGCCAGTTGGTCGCGATCCATTTTCCCGGCCTCAATGCCGTTAATACGGTAAGAGCCGGATGTCGGAGTATCAAGGCAGCCGATAATATTCATTAAGGTCGATTTTCCAGAGCCGGACTGCCCGATAATGGCCACAAAATCGCCTTTTTCAACTGTCAGGTTTATGCCCTTTAACACATGAACGCGATTCGCTCCCTGTCCGAAAAATTTGTTGATGTTCTGCAGCTCGAGAATATTCATCTTAGAAACCTCTCCGTCTTGCTCCCCGGGCATTAGATGCCATATCCGAAATTTCATCGGATGACATTGCGGCAATAATCACCTCGTCCCCTTCGGCCACGCCGTTTGTAACTTCCACATTCATCCCGTCGGAAACACCTGTTGTTACGGAACATTTCATAATGCCGTGCGGGGTAAGAACCTCCACATAAGTCTCGTCTCCTTCTTTTTTCAACGCGGTAACCGGCACGGTCAACACATCTTCTGCGCTCTCAACATAAATAACGTTTTGCGTCGTCATTCCGATTCTCAGCTTACCGTCCGGATTTGGAACATTCAATCTTCCGTAGTAATAAATAGCTTGCGTTGAATCTACAACTTCGGTATCGGTATATTCTCCATTAGTCAGAGAAGTCAAACCCGGATCAATAGATTTGAGCGTTGTTTCAAAAACGTCTGAAAGGTTTGCCAAAATAGAATAAGTAACTTTTACGCCGGGTTTGATGTTTCCGATATCGCCTTCCGAAATCTCAATCAGAATCTCCATCCGGTTCAAATCGGCAATTTGCATAATCGTCGGCGTGTTCATAGCCGCGTTGACGGTCTGCCCTTCTTTGACCGGAATGGAAACAACCGTTCCGTCAAGCGGCGCCGTAATTTTGGTATATCCCAAATTTGTTTCTGCCGTGCTTAATGAAATCTCTGTTTCTTTAATGCTCGATTCGAGTTCCGTAACTTTGGCCTTAGCGTTCTCATAAGTATCTTCGGCATTTTCCACATCTTCGACCGAGGCGGCATTTCGTTTTTTCAGGGTGAGCGTTCGGTCATACTGTTTTTTGGCAATATCCAGCGAAACCTGGGCAGCTTTAAGCTGGGCCTGATAACTGTTTAACCTTGCTTTATTAAGATCAACCTCGTTTTGCTGGGTTGTTGAATCAATTTCCGCAAGCAGATCACCTTTTTTGACTTCCTGCCCGATAGAAACATAAAGCTTCTCGATTTTACCGGACGCCTGAGCACCAACGGTAACCAATTCGCTGGCTCTGACTTCACCAGTTGCGTTCACCACCTTCTGGATATTCTGCCTTTTGACCGGTTCCGTTATATAAGAAATCGGATTCCCGGTTTTAAAATATGCGGAATAAATATAAAATCCGGCCAGTATAATAAAGGCAAAGATTAAAAGCTTTTTGTTCCTACCCACAAATGTTTTCATTTTTCCCATTGTTTTTCTCTGTTTTTTGTTTTTTCATCGGCAGTGCCGCAAAGTTATATATTGCAAAAACTATTTATTTTACAACATTTTATCTGCTTTTTTATTTTTAAATATTTAAAATCTGATAAATCTCACATATTTATAAACGATATATCGGGATAAAAAGTTCAAATTTTTTTTAGGAAAGATAAAAAAAGGGGACCCTTGAAAAGGATCCCCGTTAAAAGCTTGTTCGTCAAAATTAGAACAATACTTTTGCCTGCAGGCCAGCGGTGTAATCATAGTCGACATCATCATTATAGCTGCCACCAAGATAATAGTCACCATAAAGGCCAAGTGCAATATTCTCTTTAATAAAGTAGTTAGCTTCAGCTTGAGCATACCACATATTGGTATTGCTTCCGTTTTCGATGAAACCATTTTTAATAACTTCGGCATCACCATCTGTATTAAAGTCATAACGAATACCAGCATCAATAGAAGCTTTATCAAACTTCTTATGAACGCCGCCAAACCAAGAATAATTAACAGGACGGTTAGCCTGATCAATTACGCTGGAAGCGCTGAAAGACGTATACGGAGTCCAGCCGTTGCAGAGATCATAACCAAGTTTAACTTCAGCAGCCAATTTTTTAAACCATCTGTCATCATTATCTCTGTGGCCATACCAGCTTTCCGGATCAAAGGTATAATAAGAAGCACCTACCTGAGCCAGCCAGTTGCCTGCCTGCATATTGTATTTAGCGCCGAGCATATAATCAAAGTTATGATCATTATTATAATCACCGCTAGAGAATTGTGTGCTGTCAAATTCGTTACCAATAGAACCGAAGATAGAGAAATTGTCGGTTACGCCATAGGTAATTTCTTCATTGGCATATAAGCTTTTATTAAAGTTACCAATACCATGTTTCAAGTTCGTACGGGACATTTCAATAGAAGTGTCAGACAAAACTTTGCCTTGTTCCGGCAGATAAAACGGGTTGGTAATATCTTTAGCAGAAGCGGCAGTTGCAAACATAACAGCAGCTGAAGCCATCAATATAGTTTTATAATTCATAAAGGATCTCCTTACGTAGTTTTTTTTCCCTCATATTTCGGACGAATGCCCTAAAATATGATAGCTGTAGTCTATTCAAAAAGAATTAATAAATCAATAATTTAATTAAGAAATATAAATATTGGGGGATTTTTAGGCAAGAAATGTGATTTTAGGGGCAGATTTTTTTGTGGAAATGCAAAGCGTTCCGTGCTATAATCTCACCAGAAAAAGAAAGGCATTGTAATGAACGATAACAAAAAGTTACAACAGGCAATTCACCATATCATCGAAAAAGCGGCAGCCGTTGAAATCTCTTCCAACGTTCCTTTCGGCTATTCCCAGCTGGCAGCTTTGAAAAATCTGCATAACTATTGCATAAATCAGGTATTAAAAGATGCCGAGGTAATGAAAGATCCGCGCAAAATCAACTACATGGCCTCTCAGGAGTTCAAAATTGCATTGGTTGCTCTCTGTTTGTCGCAGGCAATGGTCAATCCGGCGCGCCGCAACCGTGAAACACGGGAGTTTTTTATTGAAAACATTAATATTTATCAAACCGACGAACACACAAAAATGGTAGATTTCGGCAATATCCACCCGGCTGATGTCGACGCCTCTGTTTATCCGGAAATTATTGAAGACTGGATGATTTACCGTGACCGGGAAGGATTCGGCATATCATCGCTGATAGATGAAAAAACGCGCCTGACCGGCCTGAACGGGTTTCAGCGCGGCGGCGATCCGATTTACGAATTTGCCCGATTCCACCGCAAATATACCGAGAAAGAGCGAATAAAAGAAGAAAAAAGCCGCGATTCGGCACAAGAGGCCTTTCGCAATGCCGTTGTCCAGTCTTTGGCTAACGAGATGACCAGGCAGCAGTTGCTTGCCGGCAAAAATCCGTTGGAGATATTGGACAATCTATTAAATTCTGCCGGAAAATATCAGCCGTCCCGTCAGATTCGCCGGGAGCTTGATCCGGAAGTCGAACAAAATGTGGCCCGCCTGCTGGAATATGACAATTCCCGTTCCGGCCGCGAGAGATAACAAAAAAGGATGCTTATTTATAAAGCATCCTTTTTTTGTTACCATTCTACGGGAGTTGCGGCAATTTCCTGCGGCACTTCCCCTTCAAAGTAAACAATTGTCAGTTTGTGCATTTCCAGATTAAAATCACATGTGGTTCTCACATCCAAATCCGGTGTCACAAAGGCAAAAGCGCAAACCTTGTCCAAAATGTCTTTCGGACATTGATAAATCGCATCAGCGGTCGAAGGCCGCAAAAAAATGTAATATCCGTGAAAAGGATGATACGATTCAATCCGCCCGATTTCTTTAAGCCCGTCTGCCCGACCAATAACCTTGCGGTAAAAAGCGGCGCTCACCGTAGCAATCGGCGTACTCTCAATCCAGTAAAGCTCCTTGTCTTGCGGTTTGGGATCAAGCACGGCCTCGCCGTTTGAGCCAAACAAAACCGGCCGGATTTTTGCGGCATAAGCCATAACCTCTTCTTGTGATAAAGCTTGTTTTTGCTTTTCCAGGTTATCAAGAATTGCCAGATATTGTTCTTTTTGTGATTGAGATAATTCAGGACAACAGGTCGTAATCCATTCTCGTTGCTTCTGATACATAATAGTCAATTTTTTTATTAAACATAAAAATATTTTTATAAAAAAATAATATCATTTTTGTAAAATTTTGTCAATAAGTATTTATTTACTTTTTTGTATTAAAAGAAAACTATCAAAAAGGAGAAAGATGATGAAACTGATTGTATATCTGATAATTTTGGCCGGTCTGGCTTATGGCGGAAAATGGGTGTACGACAATTATCTGTCGGCAGGCGTCAATGAAGCAATGCACAAAACCGGAAACTTTGTTGCGCGCCAGAATTTGGACCATATCGAAATTCACAGCGACGGAACTTACGTTGAAAAAGAATTGCCCTGAAAAAGTTAAGGCGGAATAACCATTCCGCCTTTTGCTTTCTTGTGTTCCCTTCTTGTGTCATTGCCGATTCCCTTCTTGTGTCATCCCCGGGCAGTGTTTTTTTTCTCGTCATCCCCGGGCTCTCTTTTTTATTGTCATTGCCGGACTTGATCCGGCAATCCAAGTCAAACAAATTTTCTTTTTGTGTCATCCCCAGGCTATCTTTTTTATTATGTCATCCCCGGGCTTGACCCGGGGATCCAGGTCAAACATAAAGCCAATTTATTAACGTGGATTCTCGGGTCAAGCCCGAGAATGACATAGAAAAAAAGCACATTTATCCCCCCTCTTTGCTAAGAGGGGGAAGGGGGAGTTAGACCTTGCCCTTCGCGAGCAACTTCTTGGCTCTTAAGAAAAAGGGGTAAAATTGAAGTACAATGCCGTGGAGCGTAGCGACCTTAACTTTGGGCCGAAAGCTTAGAAAATGAGGTTGGACTTAACTTTTCTGGATTCTCGGGTGTAAATTCCCGCAAGCGGGCCCCTTGGCACTTCGCAAGCTCAGCGATTTTATCCGGGGATCCATTTGGCGTCATCCCCGGGCTTGACCCGGGGATCCAAGTCAACAATAAAGCCAATTTATTAACGTGGATTCTCGGGTCAAGCCCGAGAATGACATAGAAAAAAAGCACATTTATCCCCCCTCTTTGCTAAGAGGGGGAAGGGGGAGTTAGACCTTGCCCTTCGCGAGCAACTTCTTGGCTCTTAAGAAAAAGGGGTAAAATTGAAGTACAATGCCGTGGAGCGTAGCGACCTTAACTTTGGGCCGAAAGCTTAGAAAATGAGGTTGGACTTAACTTTTCTGGATTCTCGGGTGTAAATTCCCGCAAGCGGGCCCCTTGGCACTTCGCAAGCTCAGCGATTTTATCCGGCAATCCATTTGGCGTCATCCCCGGGCTTGACCCGGGGATCCAAATCAACAATAAGGCTAATTTATTAACGTGGATTCTCGGGTCAAGCCCGAGAATGACATAAGAA
>CALXRP010000029.1 GCA_944390885.1 uncultured Alphaproteobacteria bacterium | reverse complement strand
GTCCGTCCAGTTACAAAGTCACCTGTGATCCGTCCCGCGGTTCGTCCGGTGTAGATACCTGCGGATATACTTGTTACAGATGTTGTTCTGATGAATGCACCCGCGGTTCAAAAAATTATACCGGGTCTTATGCCATGACGACAGAGTGTGGATCAACTTGCCGTTATTGTAAAGATTGTACCCGCGGCAGCACATCTTACTCCGGATCTTATGCAGGAACTTCTGAATGCGGAACTTGTTATAATTGCAGTGATAATTGTTCCAGAGGGAAAAAATCTGTTTCCTGCTCTTCTACCGAGAAAAGAGTTCGTGTAACTTCTACCGAATGTGGAACAAGTTGTTATGAATGTCAATATAACAGTGACTGTTCCGTTACTTCAAAAACATGTAATTATGGCTGTGCTTATACCAACTCCTGCGGTAAATGTACACGCTGTGAAGACAAACCTGCCTGCTCGCCGTTGCGTGATGAATCTTGTCCGGGAGCCACGGAATCTTGCTCGGACGGCTGCGGAGGCACCAGAAAATGCTGTAAAAAAGGTTCCGGTGGTACACCTGTTGGTTCTACCTCAGGAAGAATTTGGTTTGAACCGACCAACAGACCGATTTGCTGGACGGTTCCAACACGCGACTGCTCATCCTCTAAACCTTATTCAATAGTGCAAGATGTTCATGAATGGTGCGACTGCGGCGGTGGTATTCATGAATTTGACCGAGGAATACACAGCGGTTACCTTTCCAGAACAAGCAGCCGTGCCTGTTTTGCAACAAAAGCTGAGTGTGATGCCAATAAATCGACATACTTTGAACCCAAATCTAATGCTTATCTGCAAGGAAACGCTTATAACGGTTCGGCAAACTGTTCTTGCAAATAAAATTTGCCGATAAATTATTTTACTAAAAAAATAAAGCTGATTCTTATGTTTCGGCTTTATTTTTTGTTGCCTTTATATGCAATAATCACTATATTCCTTGCAGGAGTATGAATTATGGCGGATAGTAAATTTATTGAAATCAAAGGTGCGAGAGAGCATAACCTTAAAAACGTGGATATTGATATCCCAAAAGACAAGCTTACCGTGATTACCGGTTTATCGGGATCCGGCAAGTCTTCTTTGGCCTTTGACACAATTTATGCCGAAGGACAGCGCCGGTATGTGGAAAGTCTTTCTTCTTATGCCCGTCAATTTTTGGATTTGATGAAAAAGCCCGATGTTGACTCGATTGAAGGCTTGTCGCCTGCAATTTCTATTGAGCAAAAAACAACATCACACAATCCGCGTTCCACTGTCGGAACCGTTACGGAAATCTACGATTATATGCGCCTTTTATGGGCTCGGGTCGGAACGCCTTATTCGCCGGTAACAGGACTGCCGATCGAATCTCAGACCGTTTCGCAAATGGTTGACAAGATTTTGGAGATGCCGGAAGGGACAAAGCTGATGCTTTTGGCTCCGATTGCACGCGGCAAAAAAGGAGAGTTCAAAAAAGAATTTGAGTCTTTGCAAAAGCAAGGATACCAACGCCTTAAAATAGACGGAACGGTTTATTCGATTGATGAAGTTCCTGCTTTAAACAAAAATTTTAAACATGATATTGAAGTTGTGGTTGACCGTCTGGTTGTTAAACCCGATATTGCCGAGCGGGCCGCTCAGTCTTTTGAAACAGCCTTAAAGCTCGGAGACGGACTGGTTTTTGCCGAAAATATTACAGACAGTTCCCGTACCACATTTTCCTCAAAATTTGCCTGTCCGGTTTCCGGTTTTACGATTGAGGAAATTGAACCTCGCCTGTTTTCTTTTAACAATCCTTACGGTGCCTGTCCGCATTGCGACGGTATCGGGGCAAAACTCTATATGGATCCGGAGCTGATTGTTCCGAACCCCAACCTTTCGATTTCTCAAGGTGCCATTCTGCCATGGTCCAGCCGTAAACACGGTTATTATTCCGACACGCTGAATTCTTTGTGTGATTATCTGGGGGTTTCCAACAAAACGCCATGGAAAGATTTGCCTCAACGGGCACGTGACGTTATTTTATACGGTTCCGGGGACGATATTGTTCCGATGTATTATTCGCATTTTGTTACCAACAAGCCTTTTGAAGGCGTGGTTAACAATATGGAACGCCGCTTTTTGGAAACAGATTCACAGCAAATGCGTGATGAATTCTCACAATACCAGTCTGCCGCAACTTGCGAGTTTTGCGGCGGCAAGCGGCTTAAACCCGAGGCTTTGGCCGTTAAAATCTGCGGTCTTGACATCATGGATGTTTCGGCCATGTCGATCAAACAGGCGCGGGAATGGTTTTTGACGGTTGAACAATCTCTGCCCCCGAAAAAAGCTGAAATTGCTCATAAAATTTTGAAAGAGATTATTGAACGGCTGAGCTTTTTGAACAATGTCGGGTTGGATTATCTTAATTTGTCCCGCCAATCCGGTACTCTTTCCGGCGGCGAAGCTCAGAGAATCCGTCTTGCTTCTCAGATCGGTTCCGGCCTGACCGGTGTTTTGTATGTTTTGGACGAACCTTCCATCGGCCTGCACCAACGCGATAACGATCGCCTGCTTGAAACACTTATCAAGCTTCGCGATATCGGTAACACCGTTATTGTCGTTGAACATGACGAAGATGCCATCCGTTCTGCCGATTATCTGGTTGATATGGGTCCCGGGGCCGGAAATAACGGTGGTTACGTTACAGCCAAAGGAAGCGTCCAAGAGGTTCTGCAAAATCCGAAAAGTCTTACGGCTCAATATTTAAATGGGCAGAAACAAATTGAAATTCCGTCCAAACGCCGACCTGGAAACGGAAAGTTTATCGGTCTGAAGGGCGTGAGAACCAATAATCTGAAGAATATCGATGTTCAGATTCCGCTCGGGACAATGACCTGCATTACCGGCGTTTCCGGCGGCGGAAAATCTTCTCTGATTTTGGAAACACTGTATAAAGCCATAAATAAAGAGTTGAACGGATCTCGCGAGCCAGCGGGAATTTATGACCGGTTGACCGGATTGCAAAATATTGACAAAGTTATTGATATTGATCAATCACCAATCGGACGGACTCCGCGCTCCAATCCGGCAACTTATACCGGCTTGTTTACTTATATCCGGGATTGGTTTGCCGGACTGCCGGAGGCCAAGGCTCGAGGGTATGCCGCTGGACGTTTTTCTTTTAACGTGGCCGGCGGGCGATGTGAGGCGTGCAAAGGCGACGGTGTTACCAAAATTGAAATGCATTTTCTGCCCGACATTTATGTTGAATGCGATGTCTGCAAAGGCAAACGTTTTAACCGGGAGACATTGGAAGTTAAATATAAGGGCAAATCTATTGCCGACGTTTTGGATATGACCGTTGATGAAGCTTATGACTTTTTTGAGGCCATTCCGCCTATTCGCAACCGATTGGAGCTGCTTCGGCAGGTCGGGCTCGGCTATATTCATCTCGGCCAGCAGGCAACAACACTTTCCGGCGGGGAAGCTCAACGTGTGAAACTTTCTAAAGAGCTGTCCAAACGTGCAACGGGAAAGACTTTGTATATTCTGGACGAGCCGACAACCGGGTTGCATTTTGAGGACATTAACAAGCTTTTGAAGGTTTTGCATCAACTGGTTGAGCAGGGAAATTCCGTTATTGTGATTGAGCACAATCTAGACGTTATTAAAACGGCAGATTATATTATTGACATAGGGCCGGAAGGCGGCGATGCCGGCGGCTCTATCGTTACCAAAGGAACACCGGAACAGGTTGCACAATCCAAGACGAGTTATACGGCAAAATATCTGAGGCAAAAACTCGGAATGAATATTGCCAAAGCTGCGGAATAACTTCTGATAAAACTTACCAACCTCCCCGTTCTTGCGAATGGGGATTTTTTATACTCCGGAAATTTGCGTTCAGAAGATAATAAAAACTTTTCAAGGCTTGATATTTGGCTTTGGATACCTTAAATTTATATAAGCGAATATAAATTTAAGGCAGGCAAAATGGAAGAGAATTTACCAGAATTGCGCGATATTCATCTGCCCGACGGCGTTTCTATCTGGCCGCCGGCATACGGATGGTTTGTTATTCTGTTGTCAATTGCCGCCGTATTTCTGCTTTATGAACTTTATCGCCTGTGGCGGCGAAAAAGCAAAAAGCTTTATGCCCTCAGGTTGTTGGCGCAGACACAGCAGTTTGAGGTTGTGGCGTCTGCCCGTCAGATGTCGGAAATCCTGCGCCGGATTTGTATTTTCAAATATCCCGGAGCTGCCAGCCTGTTTGGCAAGAACTGGATTGAGTTTCTCAACCAACATACAAAGAAACCTATTTCCGGGCAAGCCGCCATATTGCTCAGCGATGCCCCATATATCAGCATAAAGTCATCACGCTTTACGGCAGAAGATTTGGAAGAATTACGGCAGTTTTGCCGGGCCTGGATTGGAGAAAACTTATGATACGGTTTGCTTCTCCGGCTTTTTTACTGCTGCTGTTTCTGCCCTTTCTTGTCCGTTTTCTGCTTCCGGCCATCAAAGGGCTGCACGGTGATGCGTTGCGAGTGCCTTTTTTTGACGATTTGCAAAAGATCAGTCAGATATCCGGTGAAGTCCGGCTTGGTTCAACACTCGGCAAAACCGCTTTTTCGCCTTTGCCGGTATTATTGTTTGTTGTTTATGCCCTGCTGGTTTTGGCGGCAGCACGGCCGCAGTGGGTCGGTGAACCTTTTCCTCTGAAAAATGAAAGCCGCGATATTTTGCTGGTGATGGATATTTCAAATTCTATGCGCGAACCGGATTTTGCCCTTAAGGGTAAAAGGATTGACCGACTGACCGCCGTTAAAGCAACGGCGCAGGAATTTTTGGAAAAACGCGTCGATGACCGCATCGGATTGATCCTTTTTGGCACAAACGCTTATTTGCAGGCTCCGCTTACTTTTGACAAGAAATCTGTCAGCGATATTTTGTGGCAGATGTCCGCCGGAATGGCCGGAGAATCAACCGCTATCGGCGATGCGCTCGGGCTGGCGCTAAAAAGCATTAAAGACGCGCCGAATCCTGATAAAAAAATCATTATTCTGCTGACAGACGGCGAAAATAACGACGGAAAGCTCAGTTTGCCCCAGGCTATCAAGCTGGCACAGGACGAGGGTGTGAAAATTTATACCGTCGGCGTCGGGTCGGACAATGTTTTTATGGGGTCTTTCTTAGGCTTTCCTCTGGCCGGCGGCGGACAGCTTGACGAGGCTTCACTGAAGCAGATTGCCGACTTGACGGCCGGACGCTATTTTCGGGCAAAAGATACGGCCGGGCTGCAAAAGATTTATTCCGAAATTGACAAGCTGGAACCCAATGACACCGAAGGGCGGTTTATTCGCGAAATCAAAGAGCTTTATTATATTCCGCTGCTGGCCGCCTGGGTTTTGGCTCTGATTTTGGCTTTTAGCGGCAGGAGAAGATACCATGTCTGAGTTTTGGCATAATTTTCATTTTTTGCGGCCTATTCTGCTCTGGCTGTTAATCTTGCCGATATGGGGATATTGGCGTTATTTTAAAGGCATCAAAAATCAGTCGTCTTGGGAAAAAGTCTGTGACAAACGGCTTTTGGACTTTTTGCTGGTCAAAGGGAGCGCAAGGCAGCGCAAATATATCGGATATCTCGGACTGATCAGTATGGTAGCTGCCGTTTTGGCCGCAGCCGGCCCGAGCTGGGAGAAGAAAGAGATTCCGTCATTGGCGCCGGAGAATCCGCTGATGTTGGTCTTGAACCTGTCTTCCGACATGGATGCCCGCGATATTACGCCGTCGCGGCTTGACCGTGCCAAATTTACCATCTCCGACTTTCTTAAAATGCTGAAAGCGCCGCAAACCGGTTTGATTGTTTATTCCGATGAGCCGTTTCTCATCAGCCCGATGACCGAAGACACGCAGATTGTCAGCAATTTGCTGCCGGCCGTAAGCCGCGATATTATGCCGGTCAACGGTGATCGCCCCGACCGGGCGATTGACCTGGCGGTTGAAAAACTCAAAAATGCCGGTTATGCCAAAGGAAACATTGTTATTGTTACGCCGGAAGCCGGGCAGCGTTTTGACCAAGCGCTAACGGCAGCAAAAAATGCCCGGGCGGCAGGCTTTATCGTCAGTATTATCGGAATGTCCAAAACACCCAGCGAGAAATTGCAGCTGATTGCAGAATCCGGCGGCGGGAAATATTTGCCTTATACGCCGGACGATAATGACATTCGGCAGCTGGCTCGGGAAATTAACGCACAGGCCGGGGATTTGGAGATAAGCGAGAATCTGCGGACGCAATGGCTGGATGCCGGATATTATCTGGCGTTTATTCCGCTGCTTTGCTGTTTGTATTTCTTTCGCTGGGGAATCGTCTGGGGGCTGATTTTCTTGCTATGGAGCGGACAGGTGCAGGCCGGTTTCTTTCTGAATGACAATCAGGAAGGTCTGCGTGCCTTTAGGCAGGAAGATTATCAATCCGCCGCCGAAAAATTTGAGGATCCGGCATGGAAAGCTTCCAGTTTCTACCGGATGGGAGATTATCAAAAGGCTTATGAAAGTTTTTCCGCCGGTAATGACCCGACAGCACTTTATAATCAGGGAAATGCTCTGGCAAAGGCCGGAAAGATTGAAGAGGCTATCAAAAAATATGAAGAAGTGTTGCAAAAAATCCCGAATCATGAGGATGCAAAATTTAATCTGGAGTATTTGAAAAAACAACAGGAGCAGAATCAGCAGCAACAACAAGGAAACAACCAGAATCAGCAAAATAATCAGGAACAGCAGCAACAAAATCAGTCTGCTCAGCAAGATGGTGAAAATCAACAGGATTCCGGACAGCAGCAGTCTTCCGGAGAAGAGCAGAACAAGTCTGACGAGCAAAAGCAGGACTCACAATCGGCCGGGGAGCAATCGGCCGGAGAACAGCAGTCCCGTCCGGATGAACAACAAGCCCAGCCCATGGGCGGACAGCCACAAGACGGCACTGAAGAAGAACAGGCACAATCGAGCAACGGAGAAGAAAGCCAGGAGCAATATGACGAGGAGGCTCAGGCCCGCGCGCAGCAATATCGCGAAATTCCGGAAAATCCCGGCGGATTGTTGAAAGCGTTTATTAGACGAGAATATATGAAGAAGAGGTATGAGGAATGAAAAAATTTGTTTTAGCTTTAATTGTTTCGTTAATCTTCAGCATAAATGCAAAAGCTCAAACCCTTGAAGCTACGGTTAACCGGAACCCGGTACCGCAGGGGGAGGCTTTTATCTTAAGCCTGGTGCTTAAAGACGGGCAAACCAACATGACGCCCGACATTAGTCCGCTGAACAAAGATTTTAAGGTTTATTCCGTCAGCAATGCGACCAATATTCAGATTATTAACGGAAAACGCAGCGAAAGCAAACAATGGGATATCGGCCTGATTGCCAGCAAAAGCGGCGAGGTGGAAATTCCGGCCTTAACACTCGGGAATCTGTCTTCCGCGCCGATAAAAATGAAAGTTCTGGACGCTAACCAGGCGCTGCAAAGCTCTTCTTCCGCTCCGGCAGCGTCCGGTGCTGATGCGCCCAAATTTGCGATGAAAGCAAAAGTTGACAACAAAAATCCGTATGTTCAACAACAGGTTACTTATACTTTAAGCATATTTGACGCCGGAGGGTTGCAAGGTCTGGAACCGCAGTTTATTCAGGAAAACCAAGATGACTGGATTATTCGCGGGATTGGCGAACCTCAGGTTAAAACAAAAATCGTTAACGGAAGAAGTATGCGCGAGATTGTTTTGCAGTATGCGCTTTTTCCGCAAAAAAGCGGGACTCTGAAAACACCGGACGTTCGCTTTGAAGGCTTCTATCTGACAAAGGGCAAACGCGGGCACGATCCGTTTGCCGGACTGTTTGATGATGCGTTCGGCAGCAGCGCTTTCGGTTTTGCCGATATGTTTGCGACAAGGAATCCGATTGTTCTTCAAGCAGAACCGATTGCTTTGAATGTTAAACCGATCCCCGCCGCGAACGGAAACAATTGGTGGCTGCCGGCGGAGAATGTTGAACTTTATGCCGAGTGGGATCCTGCCCGGCCGACATTTAAAGACGGTGAAGCCGTTACCCGTAATATTTATCTGAAGGCGCAAGGCGTTATTGAAAATCAGCTGCCGAGCATTACTTTCAGCGAAAGTTCAAAACTCAAACAATATCCAGAGAAGCCGGTTACCGAAACGGCCATTGACAACGGGCAGATTATTTCCGTAAAAAAAACGGCTAATGTTTATATTCCGAACGGCAGCGGCGAAGCTGTTATTCCGGCAGTTGAAATTCCATGGTTTAACGTTTTGACCGGAAAGCCGGAAAAGGCCATTCTTCCGGCAGAAAAAATTACTATTCTTCCTACGGCCGGCAACGCTGTAGATAGCAAAACTTCCTCAGAAGTTTCCCCGGTTCAACAAGCTCCTGCTTTTCAACCAACTTCTCAGGCTTCCGAGGTCTCAAAAGAAAATGCCGACACGCAAAATTTTCCCGGAAGCATTATGATGTATTTGTATGTTGCTGTGGCCTTTGTTTTGGGCATTTTGTTGACTTATCTTTTGCTGCGTCCGGGACTTGCCAAAGAGGCAAAGAAGGAAAAAATCAAAAATTATCCGTCTTATATTGCCAAAGCAGCCCGAAAAAAAGATTTCCGTGGACTGCGTGACGCTTTGACAGAGTGGGCCGCTCAAACGTATCCGGATAAAAAAATTCTTAATCTTAAAGATGTGGGGCAGGCTGCCAATGACAAAGAATTTGAAAAAGAAATTCAAATTTTGATGAACAATCTTTATGCCGAAAAAGATGATACCACCTGGGATCCGGAAAACTTTATAAAAGCTTTTGAAAAAGTTTACAAAAGGCACGGCGGACAAGCTAAAAAGACACCGGTTCTTCCTGACTTGTATCATATATAATGAGGAGATTGAAAGCATTTTTGTCAATAAAAAATTGTAGATTAGGGGTTGCAATTTAAATTTTATCCTTTATCATAAGGACATTATTGGTGGTATATATGATGTACTAAAATAATTATTCAGCGTATTACTTGTTGATTTGCTGACTTCGACTATTTGCTGCAACTTCAACTGAGAAATTTTCGGGACATCCGGTTATCTTCAGAAATGTAAGGTAGCAGCTTTTTGTTCTTAAAATTTACTTTTTGAGTAATGCCGCTGATATTTGTCTTATATATAGTCGGAGATTTTATCTATGAAACGTGGTGATGAAAAAACTCATGAAATCGATTTAATCATCGGGCAAAGAGTTCGTGCTTTGCGCAAATTAAAAGGACTTAGCCAGAATGATTTTTCCAAATTGATCGGTGTAACTTTTCAGCAATTGCAAAAATACGAACTGGCAACAAACCGTATCAGCTGTTCCCGGTTGGTTATGATTGCCGAAGCTTTAGGCGTCAGTGCGGCTGACTTTTATGAAAACGTTATTCCTCAACCGGGTAAGAATCTTTATTCTGATGAAGAGATCCAGCTGCTCGCAAAGTTGCGCAAACTTCCGAAACCGGTGAGCAAAAGTATTTTTAAACTGATTGAAGAATTGTAACAAAAAGCTCCCCAAAGGGAGTTTTGCAGCCAATAAAAATAAAGCCGCTTATGCGGCTTTATTTTTGAACTGAGCATTGTATAATGCCTGATAAGCGCCATTGGGAATCGCCATCAGTTCTTCATGCGTACCGGCTTCAATCACCTCTCCGTCATTTATCACAACAATCCTGTCGGCATTTTTGACCGTTGACAAGCGGTGAGCGATTACAAATACCGTGCGATCCTGCATTAAATTATCAATTGCTTTCTGAACGACTGCTTCCGACTTATTGTCCAAAGCCGAAGTTGCCTCGTCCAAAACCACAATCGGCGCATTTTTAATGAACGCACGCGCTATTGCCAAACGTTGTTGCTGGCCCCCGGACAGAAGCGTTCCACGCTCGCCGATGTCTGTATCTATACCATGTTCCAGCGTTGATACAAAATCGTCAAGATAAGCCATTTTCAGCGCTTTGTGAATTTCTTCATCCGTGGCATCGGCTTTGCCCAACAAAATATTGTCGCGAATGGTGCCGGAAAAAAGGAAATTATCCTGAAATACAACGGCAATATTGTCCCGCAGGGATTCCAAGGTATAATCCTTAATATTAACATCGTCGATGCATATACTGCCGGAGGTTACATCATAAAAACGCGGCAACAGGCTGACAAGCGTCGATTTGCCGCCGCCGGAATTTCCAACAAACGCAATCGTACTTCCTCCTTTGACATCCAGACAAATATCCTTTAATACCGGAACGCCTTTGACATATTCAAAATTAACATGGCGGAAGCTGATATCCTTATGTCCGGCCGACAAGATTTTAGCATTTTTCTTGTTTTTGACCGAAGGCTCCATCTCCAAAATATCCGTTACCCGCTCAATGGCCATAAATGAAACCATAACGGCATTATAATTTTTGCCAATTCCTTTTATCGGGCCATACAACATAATCAGCGCTGTCAGAAAAGAAACGAAATTACCGCTGGTTATTTTATGGTCAACAATCAGATAGCTGCCGTAACCGATGACAGCGGCTATACCGACAGAAATAACAACATGCATCAACGGCGTCATCCAAGCTGTTTTCTGCACCATTTTGATGCCGAGTTTGAAGATGACTTTTAAGGTATCGGAAAAACTTGCAAACATTCTTTGTTGAAGGTTGTAAGAAGCGATTGTTTTGGCTCCGGCGTAAGTTTCGTTATATTTTGTCAGGATTTTTGAACCTTCCGTTACGCCCCGCAGAATCACTTGTTTTATCCGGCGTTTGACTTGTGCCAGCGGCATCAGAGCGCAAACCAAAACAATAATTGCAATAATGGAAAGCTGCCAAGAATTGTATATCAATACGCCTATCAGCGACAGTGAAGAAAACAGCCGGGAAACAAACAGTTTGACATTGTCTATCAGACTGGTGCAGGCGGCATCGGCATCGCTGGCAAACCGCTGAACGATAAAACCGGAGTTGTTTTGGTCAAAAAAAGAACAATCCAGCCCCAACAACCTGTGATACAATGCTTTTTTCATATCCATGGTGATTTTGGCGCCAACCCAGGCATTCATATAAGTTGCCATATAGTTTAATATACCCTGGACTATCGTAAAACCAACGATCATAAACGGAATGTATGACGCGGCAGAAACGCTTTTTTCTACCAAAACAACATCCATAAACGGTTTTAGCGCCAAGGCTACGACCGCATCCAGCGCACCGATCGGAATGCTGAGAGCAACAGCAAACACCGCCCTCACCCAGTAGGGCTTTACAAAAGGCCACATCCGTTTATAGTGATCGGAAAATTTTAGTTCCCGGATATTTTCTACATTATTCATAAGATTTTCCCGTTTAATAAAATAAATATTTGATGATAAAAATAATACATGCCAGTTCGGCAAAAATCAAAAAGATAAAAGTGCTTTGATAACTTTTCTTTTTGGTTTTGTGACGGAACATTTTTTGGGCCAGCAATGCGCCTGCCCACCCGCCGAGAAACTCCAGCGTATGAAGGTCAAATTCCGGAACACGCCATTTTCCTTTGATTGCCGCCCGTTTATCAACGTAGTAAGCCACAATTGTTACAATATTAATGGACACCAGCTGAAAAACCACAAACAGCAATAATGTTTTTGGAGCGAAAGCCGATGTACGAAAATAGTGCGTTTCAATGTAATAAGCACTTAAAATAATGATGGCGGCGTGCAAAATGTAAAAACTGTTTTTTTGCAAAGGGCGAAAAAGGACCAAAGCACCGAGCAAAATGATTGAAAATGTTATGACCATCAGAAAATTCCTTTAATTTTATTTCTGCACAAGGATACATAAAATTTTGAAAAATGCAAATATCTTTAACCGTATTTCTTCACAATCAGCAGAAAATATAGTGAATAACTTAAAAAATTGGTGATTATACTGAAAATATCTTTATATTAAAGAAGAGATATTTCGGGAGATTTTGAAAAATGACATTGAAAAAGACTGCTGCCCTGCTGATAACTTTCGGGATGTTATCCGGATGCGAGAGCTGGAATATGCCGGATGAAGACGAGGTTTTTGTCGTTAAAGATGATGTCGGGGGTTCTGCTCAGTGGACTGTTGACGGCGTCAACAATATTACCGAAAAATATTTATATAATATTGATACCAAAGTTTATGAAATCGTGGCCAGAAGGACAACAAACAAACTGCTTGATTATACGGCTCCGATTTATGATACGGCGTCCCGGCCGACCGTTTTTGTCGGAGAAGCGCAGGTTTTTGACCAGGATTTGCCGGACGGTTTTGCTTATTGCCGCAAGATTACCAAAGATATGCTTGAAAATGCCAAAGCGTTTTTGGTTGTAAATGATCCTGCAGAAGCCGACTATTTTGCAGATATTGACGTTGAGACGATTTTGTTGGAAGGAAATACGACTCCGGTCATTATTTATACGCTTATTCTTTCTGACCATAATGGTGAGGTTTTGCAGGAATGGCGCGAAACTATCCGACAAGTTAAAAACGACGACAGGACCTGGTGGTAGCCGATGTTTGTGACTAACCGGATATTTTTACCTGTCTGCCTTTTTTCTTTATGCTTTTGGCCGACAGACGGCAGAAGTTTTGATGAAGGCGCTCTGGACGGCAGCATTTTGGATAACGAAGTTGCGGCTATTTACGGTAAAGCCTGTGAAAAATTCAAAGCAGGGGAGCCAAAGTCTTCTGCTCGTGTCAGAGTTATTGATAAAGCCAGTTATGCTGCAGTGGACGGTCTTTCTATGCTGGACGATTTTCGTTCTCATGCTGATCCGCAGGATTATAACATTGCCGTTTATGATTTGATTGACAATGCCATTGAAGATTTATCCGTCAGAACCCTGAAGCAGGACGATACGGATATTTGCGTTGAAGTAACGGGATATGTTTCTAAAAGAAATATCCGGCAGGCCATTAAAAATTCCGCATCGCAGGAAGAATTAATGGCTGAGACAGAGAAAACCAAAGACGAGGGGCAAAAAACCGCAGCAGCGGAAACATCTCAGCCTACCGAAAAACCACAGGAACTACCTGACGGGAAAGTTGCTTTGTGGATTGAACCGACGGAATTTTACAATAACACCAGTTCAGACAAATTTGCCGAGATTATTGCAAAAGAATTTGAAGGCGGAAATATTGCAATCGCCAAGCAAAAAGAAAATGCAGATTATATTATTCAGTCCAATGTTTTGAGAGCAAAGGTCGATCCGATCAACAGCGATACCAGCCGGCTTCAGATGATTGTGGCCGTGGAGTTGAAAGATGCTGACGGGAATCGGATTTCTACCGAACATCAGAACCGCTTTGTTTTGTTTTCGGCAGAAGAAGACGAGCAGGAAGTGGCTTTCCGCTTGATGAAAAAGTTGTTTGAAAATGCCTGTGAGCGAATTTCGCAAAAGATAAAAGACCTTGAACCTGTTCAGAAAGAGGATCGTCTCTTTGATCCGATTATCACACCGGGCGGACGCCAGACTTCCGGAGAATAAAGCCTTTTATTTTATTTTTGCCTCATGCTCAGTTACGGGGTACAACCGCAGGCAATAGTTGTTCAGGCGCTGTATTCCGGCAGAGGCAAAATAGCCGTTAATTTTCTTTTCTATTTCCGCCTGCATATTTTTGCAATCTTCTTTGCTGCCGGAAATATAAACAACGGCTTCCAGATCCGTAATCCCACGATCAAAGTAGACATTATAATCAAATGCAGCCATTTTGTTTTTGCAGTTTTCCAAAATGATCTTTTGCATATTTTTGAAATGTTCGCCATACTGCATTGTTTTATATACCCCAATAAAATCACTCAGACTGCCAAAGTATGACGTTTCGGGCGAGGCGGCAAGTTTTTCAATCAGGTTGAAATTTCCGGTCATAATGGCAAATTTGGCAGCGGCAGGAGCAAAAATTCCAATATCTGAAATATCGGATAACCGGGGTTTGAGCAAAACCATGGCCATATCCAGCATTCCCAAATCAAGTAAGCTGTCCAAATAGGCGTATTCGACAATTTGAGGAATTTCTCCGCCGATACTCCAAATTTTATGTGCCAGAGCCTTTGATTTGGCAATGTTTCCCTGCATAATTTGATTACGCAACAAAGCCGTCAGACCGATAGTATTATCCGGCGTCCGTGTCAACTCCTCATAGAGCTGGCGTTCAATGCTCATTAAATCATTTTTTTCCCAATAATCCAAATGCTGCAGCCGGTTAAGAATACCAATAAAATTATATTCCGCAGAAACGGCCTCTTCCATTACTTCTTCCGTCATTTTTTGCGCTCCAGCATAAAAGTCACAGGGCCGTCATTAATTAAGGCAACCTGCATATCGGCCTGAAAAATCCCTGTTTTTACGGTTATGCCCTGCTCTTCCAATTTTTGAACATAATATTCATAAAGAGGTTTTGCCTGTTCGGGACGAGCCGCCGTTTCAAATCCGGGGCGGTTGCCGCGTGACGTATCCCCGGCTAACGTAAATTGAGAAACGGCAAGAATCTCCCCGCAAATATCTTTGACCGATAAATTCATTTTGCCGGCTTCGTCCTCAAAAATGCGCAGATTGACAGTCTTTTTGGCAAGCCAAAGAGCTTCTTCTTCCGTGTCATGCGCTTCTATACCAACCAAAGCAAGCATTCCCCGGCCGATTTCCGAAACCCGTTTTCCGTTGACATCAACACTGCAATTTTTTACTCTCTGAAGCAAAATTTTCATTTTAATATACCTGTTTTTCGCGCTGTTTTTGTTATTATATCGAAATTGTCTTTAAGATAGATTAATACTTATATATTACCGACGTAAATATTTTTACGTTTCTTATTTTTGTTTTCTTAGCCAAAATCTCCACCCTATTTTTCAAACATGGTTGACTTTTGCATTTTCTTGTGCTATAGTATCTTTATTGTCGTTCTCGGCACATTATTTTCTGTCATCCCCGGGCTCTGACCCGGGGATCCACCTGCACGGCAGGCGCGCGGCGAGTTGAATACTCTGTGCTCCAGAGACCGCGTTGCTATGACGGGATTTGTGAATGACAAGGTGCTTTGAAGTATGGATCCCCGGGTCAAGCCCGGGGATGACTTGAAAAACAAGTAGCCCGGCAATGACTAAAAAAATAAAGCGCCCGGCAATGACAAAGGAAAAAAAGGACGACAAAAGAAGAAAAGAATTTTTATAAGGGAGGAGACCGAAAATGAATAACACTATGCTACACATGAAACTTAATTCTGCGGTGTCAATTTTTGCTGTTGCTGCCGCGTTCGCCGTCTTCCTCCCGCCTTCCAACGCCTTGGCCGGTGTTTGCTTTCTGCCCGACTGTCAGGATGATGAGGTTGTTCAGGGTGATATTAATATGAATATCAACTCCGATACTGAGTATTGCGAGGAGAAAGGCTATACCTATTATTCTTCCGGTGAATGTCCGCAATATCAGGCTAAAGTCGGTACTTG
>CALXRP010000028.1 GCA_944390885.1 uncultured Alphaproteobacteria bacterium | reverse complement strand
TGCAACGTTTCTTCTAAATCCTGTTCTTATGGCTGTGCGTCTTATAATTCATGCAATAAATGTACTTCTTGTAAATCTAAACCGGCTGAGCCGGAAGAGCCGTCTACACCTTCTACGCCTTCTTGGCAATATATTCGTAAAGCGAGTACTTCGAGTGGTTCATCTTGTTGGCAAGATGACGGTCAGTGGTGGCATACTTGTACAGCCAAAACATATTGTAAAAACGGCAGTACAGAAAAATAC
This sequence comes from uncultured Alphaproteobacteria bacterium, assembly GCA_944390885.1. Lineage (GTDB taxonomy): Bacteria > Pseudomonadota > Alphaproteobacteria > RF32 > CAG-239 > MGBC133411. The sequence goes on along the minus strand of CALXRP010000028.1, from coordinate 15,568 downwards.
ATTTGTGAATTAAGTTATGCGTATGGTGTAGGTGGTGCTGCACAAGGTTGGAATAAAAATTCCGGTTTTAAGACAGAGGCTGAATGTCGGGCAGCGGCAAGCGTAAACTGTGCTTCCAGTGTCGGAGCAGCGACTCTGGGATCTTGTGACAGTTCCGGAAATAAAAGCTGTTCTTATTAGTAAAAGAAAAATCCCCGGAAAAGCGTTCCGGGGATTTTTGTTAAATAACCTGTTCGCGGGTTTTTTTCAGGATAATTTTGGGAAAGTCTTCACTGACTTTGCCCAAGTGCCAGGCATTACGTGCTAAAAAAACAAGCTCTCCGTCGTGGTCTTCGGCAATGTTCATCTGCGAAACATTTTTGAATTTTTCCAACTCGTTTTTATCGCTGCATTCTATCCAGCGAGCCGTATAATATTGGGTTGGTTCAAAAACAACCGGAATGTTGAATTCGTTTTTAATCCGGTCGGCCATAACCTCAAATTGCAGGGCACCGACAACGCCGACAATCCATTCTGAGCCGATAATTGGTTTGAAAACGCTAGCGCCCCCTTCTTCGGCAATTTGTTTTAAGGCATTGCCGAGGTGTTTTGATTTAAGCGGGTCAACTGAGCGGATGCTTTTCAGCAGTTCCGGAGCAAAGCTCGGAATTCCGGTTACATGTAGTTTTTCTCCTTCGGTTAATGTGTCACCAATGCGGAGTTGGCCATGGTTAGGAATGCCAATAATATCACCGGGAAAAGCGTCTTCGGCAAGTTCGCGTTCTTGCGCCATAAACATTACTGGGGTCGGAACTTTGAGGCCTTTGCCGGTGCGAACCTGAGTTAAGGTCATTCCGCGTTTGAAATGTCCGGAGCATAAGCGCATAAAGGCGATGCGGTCGCGGTGTTTGGGATCCATATTGGCCTGAATCTTAAAGACAAAACCGGTAACTTTATTTTCTGCCGGAGAAATTGTCCGTTCGGCAGCCGGCTGCGGCCGCGGCGTCGGTGCAATATTGTGCAGCCCTTCCAATATTTCGCGGACGCCGAAGTTGTTGATGGCGCTGCCGAAAAATACCGGGGTCTGAACGCCGGCAAGGTAAGAATCCAAATTAAATTCCGGACAAAGCTCTTTGACCATCATAACGTCTTCGCGCAGTTTTGCAACGGCATGCGCCGGGAGCAGGCGGTCAAGTTTTTCATCGTCAAGGCCTTCACAGGTTTCGATTGTGGCATTAATCTGTGATTTGTCACCGGTCTTGTTCATTAGAATCAGATGATCGGCCAACAAGTCATAACAACCCAGAAAGTCTTTGCCCATACCAATCGGCCAGCTGGCCGGCGTGACTTCCAGGGCCAGTGTTTTTTCAATGTCATCAAGCAGCAAAAACGGATCCAGGCCTTCTCGGTCAAGCTTGTTGATGAATGTTAAAATCGGAACATCGCGCAGGCGGCAGACTTCAAACAATTTTTTGGTCTGACTTTCGATACCTTTGGCAGAATCCAGAACCATGATTGCCGAATCGACAGCAGTTAAGACGCGGTATGTGTCTTCGGAAAAGTCTTCGTGCCCCGGTGTATCCAGCAGGTTGAACGTTACGCCGCGATAGTCAAATGTCATGACCGAAGATGCAACGGATATTCCGCGTTCCTGTTCGACTTTCATCCAGTCGGAACGGGCACGGCGGTTTTCGCCGCGGGCTTTGACGGCCCCGGCTTGTTGGATGGCGCCGCCGAAAAGCAGCAATTTTTCGGTCAATGTGGTTTTTCCCGCGTCAGGGTGGGAAATAATCGCAAAAGTTTTGCGCGGATTTATTTTGTTTTCCATTCTTTATTATTCTTTGTTTTTTAATTGTCAAACGGGCTGGAAACAGCCGGTATCAACGGTTGAGGCGCTGCCGTTCCACTCTGTTTCTGTGGTGTGGTCGGTGCCGGAACAGGCGTGTTTTTAACTTCTTCTATTACTTTTATTTCCGTTTTTACCAATTCTTTTTCCGGTGTTTCTTTTACCTCAGTTTTTTTATCTGTCAAGGTGCAAGGTGCCGATTTATTATCAATCGTGCAGGGCTCGGTTGCCGGTTTGACAACTTTTTTGGCGGCTGCTTTTTTGGCCGGTGCGCGGTTGATGCCGAGATATTTTTCAATAGCGGCTTTTTCGGCGGCTTTTTCTTTGGCGGTAATCAGATTCAGGTCATAAAGGATTTCCAGCTTGCGCAAGTCTTTGGCGGCTCCCATGACATCGCGGGACGGGATTTTGTTTTGCATACGCTGGCGCGGATTAGGCGGCAGCAGAGCCTCAATAATCAGATCACGTTCGGCAGAAAATTCCTGCGGTGTGATGGCACGGCTTTCAACGGCATCTTTCAAGACCTTGATACGCTCGAGAATAACGTCGGGTGCCGGAACGGAACGGTCAATACCGAATGCGCCGGGCTTATGCGTCAGCGGCAGCAGTCCGCCGACGTTGGCCATGCGGGCACGCAGAAATTCCTGCTTGGTAATCAGGTCTTTTTCGGCCAGTTCTTTCAAAATTAAGAATCGGGAGATAATGTTTTGTTCCTGGTCGGTAAATAATATTTGTACGGCACGGATTTCGGCTTCCGAGCTGGGCTGCTGTTCCGCAATTTTCTGCTGTTCGCGCTTGAACAGGGCTTCTTCGATTGCCGAGCGGCTTTGGACTTGTCCGGCCGGTTGGCTGATATTAAAGACTTTGGCGCCGTTTGCGTCCTCGATTACAAGGTTGCTTTGTTTGACTTCCAGGAGGCGCAGGCGTTTTTTGGCAACGTCGGAGATTTTTTCCGGCAGCATTTGCTCATTGCCCAGAATGGTTGTTTCATTGCCGTTGATGATGATGAGTTCTTCATAATACTGGCGGGCGCGGTTCAAGCGGCCGATTTTTTCCGACATCAGCGCGCCGACGAGCAGAGCCTGCTGCTGTTTGGGGTTTTCTTCCAAGGCTTTCAGGACGTGTTCTTCCGTTTTGGCAAAATCTCCCTGAGAATAGGCTACGGTAGCTTTTCCGGCCTCTTCGCTGCCGCCGTCACTGAATGTGAGCGTATTATAAGTTTCCGGGCTGGTATGTTCTTTGACGAAGCTGCAGGAAACGGCAAGGCTTCCGGCAAGGCTTAAAACAACAAATCGGCGGGCAATATTCCAGGCAAACACAAGTCTACTCCTTATAAAAATCTTTCTTTGCGGTCATCATACAGAATATTAACTTATATTACAATAATTTTGTTTGAATTGTGAATTTAGTCTTGATTTAATTTTTTTTTTCTGTAGTATGCAAGCAATTGTGCAATCAAAGAGCGGGCGTGGTGGAATTGGTAGACACGCTAGACTTAGGATCTAGTGCCGTGAGGCGTGAGAGTTCGAGTCTCTCCGTCCGCACCAGTTGGTTCTTTGATGATGTTTTGTAATCTAAATTTTTTAAGAGAATTTTCATGAATGTTACCGAAATCAAGTCTGAGGGCTTAAAAAAAGTATTTAAAGTATCGGTTCCGGCTCAGGATGTTGAGAAAGAAAGCGATGCTAAAATCAACCAGATTGCAAAGAAGGTCAAGCTTCCGGGTTTTCGTCCGGGAAAAGCTCCTTTTGCAATGATTAAGAAGCAATACAAAGATTCCGTTACCGGAGAAGTTTTGGAAGAATTGGTCAAGAAGTCTACCGACAGCCTGATTAAAGAACAGAATCTGCGTCCGGCAATGCTGCCCGATATCAAAATTACCGCTTTCGGAGACGGCAAAGATTTGGAATTTGAGGTTTCGGTAGAGAATATGCCGGAAATCAAAGTCGGCAGTTTCTCGGACATTAAACTCGACAAATATATGGCGGAAGTTCCGGCCGAAGAAGTTGAAAAGGCTTTGAAATATCTGGCTCAGGCTCGTCGCGAAGTTGTTAAAATCAGCGAAGACAGAGCCGCTAAAAAAGGAGATACGACGGTAATCAATTTTGTCGGTTCCGTTGACGGTGTCGAGTTCAAAGGCGGAAAGGGTGAAAGCTATCCTCTGGAGTTGGGTTCCGGTTCGTTTATTCCGGGGTTTGAAGACCAGCTGATTGGCAAAAAAGCCGGCGAGAAAGTTGATGTTAAAGTTACTTTCCCCAAAGAATATCATGCCAAAGATCTGGCCGGAAAAGATGCTGTTTTTGCCGTTGAGATTCTTGAAATTCGTGAGCCGAAAGAAGTTGAGATTAATGATGAATTTGCAAAGTCTCTCGGTGAGGAAAGCCTGGATAAGGTGAAAGAAGTTATTGCCGGCCGTATTAAAGGCGATTATGAGCAGGCTTCCAAAATGAAGCTGAAAAGACAGCTTTTGGATGTTTTGGATAAGGAATATAATTTTGATGTTCCTGCCGGTTTGGTTGATGCCGAATTTAATTCTATCTGCCAGCAGTATGAACAGGCCAAGAAATATAATCAGCTTGACGAAGAAGAAAAATCCAAGTCTGAAGATGAGCTGAAGGCTGAATATAAGAGCATTGCCGTTCGCCGCGTTAAGCTCGGCCTGCTGCTTTCCGAAGTCGGTAAAGAAGCCAAGATCAATATTGCTCCGGAAGATATTAATAACGCCATTATGATGGAAGCACGCAAATATCCGGGACAGGAAAAGGCCGTATTTGACTATTATCTGAAAAATAAGGAAGCGGTTGAAGCTTTGAAAGCTCCAGTTTTTGAAGAAAAAATCGTTGATTATATTATTTCTCAGACCAAAGTTAACGAGAAAACGGTTTCGGTAGAAGAGCTGTATAAGTTTGACGAAGAAACCAAACCGGCTAAAAAGACAACCAAGAAATCTGCCGATAAAGCAGAGAGCAAGGCTGAAGAAAAGCCGGCTAAAAAGGAAACAGCCAAAAAAACTGTTAAAAAGTCCGCTTAATATCTTCGACTAAAAGAAGGGCTCCGCTTGAAAAACAGCGGAGCTTTTTTTGATGTGAGGTTTTGTTTTAAGTTTGCTCTTTAATAAGTGGTAATAAAATTGATATCAAGCGGGATTGTTATTCAAATAAATCGCCTTGCAATTTTTCTTCAGCCAAGATATCGAAAGCTTCTTTTACTATCGGCAGAGTTACGGACCGTTTGCGGGAAAGCGATATGCGGTCGATTTCGGCAACGATTTTTCGGGCAAAGGAAAATGAGCGCTGCATATTGGCGATGATATAGTTTATCAATTCCGGACTGACAGTTATTTGACGATCCATAAACAATTTGACCAGCAGGCAGGAAAGCAGCTCGTCATCCGGCGCTTTGATTTCTATTGAAGGGACAATGTTCATTCGGGAGCGTAAATCGGGCAGTTGAAAATGCAGCCTGGCCGGAGCAAGCTGCGACGTGAACAAGATGTTTCCGCCTTCGTTGCGATAGAGATTGTAAAGATGAAACATTGCCTCATTGTTTATTTTAGCAGTTAAGTCTTCTACAATCAGGCAACGGTGTTTGGCAAAAAGTTTGTGCGGCGTATCCAGCCGGACATCTTTGGCTTTGATTGTCGGAATCCGGTACGGATAGTTGTTGCGGACAGATACGTTATTGGCAAAAACATTGGCCAGATGCGTTTTGCCACAGCCTTCTTCTCCGTAAATGCAAACGGCAAAGAAAGGCCAGTCCGGCCAATTGTCAATCATTTGTGCAGCTTCCACATTGCAGGGAGCGACCAGAAAATCTTCTTTGTCCAGACTGGGACAGGGAGCAAATTCCAGCGGGAGCTGCGCGATGGTGTTTTTTTTCAGCATTAACTTGTCCGTTTATTGTTTGTTCAAAACATCAAAAACTTTTTTGGTCAGGTTGCCCAAACTGTAGGGTTTGGCGATAAATTCAAAATCATCGGAATTGTCGAGCCCTTGTTTGGCCATTTCTTCCGAATATCCGGAGGCAATGATGATTTTGATGCCGGGGATTTTTTCCCTGACGATTTTGGCCAGTTCGGCACCACTAATGCCCGGCAGCATCATATCGGTCAGCAGCAGGTCAAATTTGGTGTCTGTTTCTAAATGTTCTAGCGCGTTTTCGGACGAATTGCAACTGATTATGTCATATCCCTTTTTCTTTAAGGCGCGGACGGCAAAAGTCCGAACCGAATCTTCGTCTTCAACAAACAGAATCCTTAAAGACGAATTTTGCGGATCCGTCGGGTTGAAACTGCGATCAATCATTGAGACGTTTAAGCCGAAGATCATTTTTTCATTAACGTTAATCGGGCTTTTAATGGTTTCTTTGACGGTGAGAATCGGCGAAACCTGTGCAGATGTTTTGGCTGTTGTTTTTTCTTCTTCGCTGTCGGTGTCTTTTTCAAAACGCGGCAGATAAATGGAGAAGGTAGTGCCTTCGCCAACGGTGCTTTCTACCCGGATAAAGCCCTCCGTTTGGCGGACAATGCCGTAAACCGTGGCCAGACCGAGGCCGGTGCCGGAACCGACGACGTTTTGTTTGGTGGAGAAGAACGGATCAAAAATGCGGCTCATATTTTCCGGACTGATACCGCAGCCTGTGTCTTTGACGTCTATGACCACAAATTCTCCCGGTTTGACCAGTTCGTCGCCGAATTGGTAGGGTTCGTTTAACCGCTCAACCCGGGTATTGATAAAAATGGTGCCGTGTCCGTTCATCGCATCGCGGGCGTTGATGGCCAGGTTGATGATGACCTGAGAAAACTGAGTCGGGTCAACCCGAACGAATCCTAAATTGTTTCCGTGATAGAATTTGAGACTAATCTGCTCTCCCAAGACCGGTTTGACCATTTGGCTGGAGCGGGTCAGATGTTCGGTAATATCGATCAATTTCGGTTTTAGCGGCTGCTTGCGGGAAAAAGCCAGCAGTTGGCGAACCAGTCCGGCGGCTCGGGTAGCGTTGTCTTTTATTTGTCTTAAGTCTTCAAAAGACGGATCGCCGATGCCGTGGCGCTGCATAACCAGATCGCAAAAGCCGATCATGGCTGTCAGCAGATTGTTGAAGTCATGGGCAACCCCGCCGGCCAACTGTCCGACAGCCTGCATTTTTTGAGCCTGGGCGAATTGTTGTTCCAGATTTTTTTGTTCGGTGGCATCAATAAAATACAAAATCAGTCCTTCTTCGTTGGCAGAGCCGGAAGAATAATACTTGTTCATTTTGCTGATATACAGCATGACGATTTTATCTTTGTTGTCGAGGTTGATATGAACCTCCAGGCATAAGGCGGATTTTTTTCCGCTGTATATGTCATTGAAAGCATTTTGAACCCGTGGGGCGTCTTCTTCTTTGATGTTATCGAAAATACTACGGTTTTGGATTTGTTCCGGTTCGCGATTTAAGAAGCGGCAGACGGTGTTGTTGGCAGCCTGGACAATTCCGCGGGCGCTGACAAAGATAATGCCGACCGGGGCGTAATCAAACAGCCAGCTGACTTTATCGCAGGCCAGGTTCAGCTCATTTTTTAACGTTTTGTCATTCGGGAGGTCAGAAATGACGGCGCCTCGCATCATGATTTGTTGGTTTTCACGGAAATTTTCCTGAAAGACATAAGTTTCAACAATTTCGCCGTCGGATTTTATGAAATAAGTTTTCTGTCGCCATGAAGGCTCATTCTCCGGAAAAACGGAAGCCGGGGAAAGAAGCTCGTTCAGCCGTCGGCCGAGAAGTTCTTCCCGGTTGCTGCCAAGGATCTGAGCAAGGGCATGATTGCAATAGCGGATGGTATAATCTTTGTCAACAATATATAGTCCGACAGGCATGAAGTCCAGGAAATCGTGCAGGGATTTTCTTTCTTCATGGAAGATCTGTGCGATATTTTTTTCAGAAGTAATGTCCCGGCAGCTCCAAAGAAGATAGGTGTCTTTTTTGATGGCTTTGACCGAATATTTGCTTTCAAAAATATCGGTTTTTTTCAGGTAAACCGGGTGAACGCTTATTTCCATCCATTCTTCTTCGGTAAAGACTTTTGCGTCTTCCGGGTGGGTTTTTAATGACAGAACAACTTTTTCCGGAATAAGATTTTCGCAGGCGTTTTGGAGGCGATAGATGGCAGCTTTGTTTATTTTGCCGTCGGATAAATGTTCTGTCAGAAAGCTGATGACGGTTTGATTTTTGAACAAATCCCGGGAGCGTTCGTTCTCAATGACCGGTTCTCCCAGAACGTTTTCTATCCGGCGGGCGATTTCGTCATTGCGGATGATCTCATTGGCAAAACCGCCATAGCTCATGGCTTCTTCTCCGGCGGAGATGGTTTTTATGGTCAATGAAAGGCAGAAGGCTCCGATGAACAGCAGCAGAATCGTGAAATACAGCGAATACTGCGGGTACATCAGCAGCAGAATCAGCGCAATCGTCAGGCAGACCAGAGAATAGGCCAACGATACCAGACGTTTTTGGAGTAATTTGTCAGGACGGTGATTGGTTTTTGAGCTGCATAACATATCCGATTACCTCTGCAACGGCTTTAAAATGTTCTTCAGGAATGGTTTGGTCAAGTTCGGCACTTGCAAACAAGGCACGTGCCAAAGGCGGATTTTCAACAATCGGGATATCATGTTCTTCGGCGATTGCTTTGATCCTTAATGCTATATTATCCAATCCTTTGGCTAATACAACAGGCGCGTCCATTTTATCCATCTTATATTCCAGAGCAACGGCATAATGAGTCGGGTTGGTGATGATAACGTCGGCTTTTGGGACATTGTCCATCATACGGCGGCGGGCGCGTTCCATTCGAACCTGGCGAATCCGGGATTTGATCAGCGGATCCCCTTCCATTTCTTTATATTCGTCTTTGACCTCCTGTTTGGTCATGCGCAGTTTTTTCAAATAAGAATATTTTTGGTAAGCGTAGTCGGCGATGGCCAAGACCAGAACGGCCATTAATACGGTAAAAATCAGCATAACGACGATTTTATGAATGAAGGCCAAAATAGCAGTCGTTTCCATGGTCGGAAGCAAATTAACCTGGTCGCTGTACGGCCGGATTACGGCAACGGCGATATAGGCAATGATGGCGATTTTGATGATGCCTTTCAAGCTTTCGACGATTTTTTTCATATTTATGAATTTGGGCAGAGCGGCGAAAATGTTCAGCTTGTTCCAGTCCGGCATCAGTTTTTTGGGGGCATATATAAAGCCGGTTTGCGAGATGCTGGCAAAAACGCCGAGGATGATGAAGACGGCAAAAGGAATGGCCATGATTTTTAGTATACCGATAAAAACACGGAACAGCAAAAGCCGGATATGCTGCAGGTCTACGGGAATGTTTTGCGGGTCTTCAATAAACTGGATATTTTGCAGGATAAACCATTTGCCCATCAGAGGAAAGACCAGCCAGATGATAAACAGCATACCTAAAATCATAATAAAACTTTTGGCTTCCTGCGATATGGCAGTGTCGCCTTCTTCTTTGGCTTTGCTTATTTTTCGTTCGGACGGTTCTTCCGTCTTGGAGGATTCGTCATCGTCTTCGGCCATGGCATCCTACCTTACAAATTTCATTAATCCGTTTTCATAATATCTGGTAAACCAGACGATTATGATCGGAACCGTCATAAAAAGCAGTCCTAAGCCCAGATATATCTGCAACGGCAAAGACAGAAAAAAAATGTTGAGCTGCGGCATCAGGCGGGAAAGCAGGCCCATGCCGCTGTAGAAGATGATTGTGAAAGCAATAAAAGGCGAGGCAATCTTAAAGCCCATGATAAAGCTGTTGTTTAGGCTCTTGCTTAAGAACTCGGCAAAGTTATCAATCGGCAAATCTGATCCGACCGGAAAAAGTACATAACTGTCTACTATGGCGGAGATCATCAGATGATGAAGGTCTGTAATGAAAATTACCGTCAGGGCAATAATGCTTAAAAAGCTTTCCAAGACGATAGACTGGGTCTGAAATGTCGGATCAAACATCTGAGCATTTGAGAAGCCGATGGCCTGGCCGGCAAAGTTTCCGACCAAAGAGAGTGCGGCGTATAAAAACTGCATGCACAATCCCATAAACAGGCCGTAAGTTATCTCAAAAATACAGGTTGTCAGAAAACTTCCGAAGTCAGCCGGCGGAACGGGCAGGCGGGTTGAGAGCAGCGGTAGCAGCACCAGGGTTAATGCCAGAGCAACGGACAGCCGTATCCGGGTACTGACGTAGCTTGTCATAAACCCCGGCATGACCAGAATTGCCGAACCGATCCGGAGAAAAATGGTCATAAATGCATATATTTCCAATGTAAATAACTGCGTCATTTGTTTTATCCGCCGTTAATTATCCGGTTAAACAGTCCTTCGGTCAAAGTTTTCATCTGGTTGAACATAAACGGAAAGAGCAAAATCAGAGCGACGAAAACCCCGATGATTTTTGGGACGAAAGCCAGCGTCATTTCCTGAATTTGAGTCAGGGCCTGGAAAATACCGATAATCAGACCGACAAACAGAGCCACGAGCAGAACCGGAGTCACTACTTTTAATAAGGTAAAGACCGCATCCCGGGAAATGTCCAAGACTTCGATTTCGTTCATTTATTTACTCCAGTGGCAGTTGATATTCAAAATATTTGTGGTTTTCCAAACCGGTGAAAAAGGCGCCGTCATATTCAACATCTACAATGCTTTTGAAATGCCGGCTGAGAATCTCACGCCATTCATCCGCCCAATATTCGGTGATTATGGCGCCGTCATTGCTGAAAGACAGACGGCGGAGCCAGGAGGGCTTGCCGATTTCCCAGGCTTTTTTCCAGTAGTATTTTTCAGGAGAGGCCTCAGTCAGATTCATTTCGGCAAAAATCAGGCGTCTTGTTCCGTTCTTTTTGAACTTCAGGCTGTTGACTTCTTCTTTTGTATAAGGAATACGGTTGTTGAATAGCGGACGGATTATAACAACGTCAAAATTTGTGTCACGCAGCTGTTTGAGCAGGGCATATTTGTCTTTGAAATCGTCTTCGTTATTCAGGTATAAAATATTTTGAGCCTCCGACAATTTGAAAATATTGCGGGCGTTTTCATTGATTATCGGCTGTTCGTCAATATGACGGAAAATGTTTTCGGCAGAAGAGCCGGTCTGAAGCAGAATGTTTTGCGCAACGGATTTTTTGATGTAATCCAGGCAGGTCTCGGAAGAATTACAAAGATCAAACGTGATGATTTTCAGGCGAGAGGCCAGCAGTCCGGGGTTGATGTTGCGGTTCAACGAATATATTTTGTTCAGGACAATACCGGTTATATTGCCGAGATATTCCGGTGTCGGGGTGCCGATAACATCATTGGTACCGTATCTTTTTCTCTTAAATTTGAACAAAAAGCTGGGGTCCTCGGCTTTGGTCGGGTGGGCGCGGGCATCATTATAACCGGTAAGGTGGTATTCCCACAGGCTTTTGTTTAACAGCTCCTGTCCCTCGTGAATGATAATTTGAAAATTTTCATCACGATGATAGGCATAGTTAGACAACATCTCAATGTTATGCCGCAATGTTTCACGGAAGTTGGTGACTTTTTTGGGCGGAACGTCAATGTTTAAGATTTTTTCTTCCGGAGTATAAGGGTTTATTTCCGTAAAACCGTATAATCCGGCATTGGCGCTGAACGGGCAGAACAGCGCGGCAAAGAAAAATATCCTGATGCAGCTTTTAAGTATTGACATCTGCCTTTGTTTTTCCAGTCCTTTTTTGAATTTCGGCAATGTCCATCGCAATAGCTTCCAAGTCTTTGAGCATTGCTTTCGGATCTTCGCCGAAGTCTTTGTTTTCCAGTCTTTCTATGTATACCCGGAGTGTGGCACCGCTGGAGCCGGTTCCCGACAGGCGGAACGTGATTTTTTCGCCTTTGGTAAAGTCTATAACCAGGCCGTTTTTGGTGCTGCTGCCGTCAACCGGGTCGTTGTATACAAACGGAGCCGCCCGGGAGATTTCATATGAGCCGAATTTTTGGCCGGGCAGGGAGGAAAGTTTGTTTTCCAAGTCCGCCATCAGTTTGTCGGCAACGCCGGTATCCAAACCTTCAAAATCGAATCTCATATAATAACTGCGGCCATACTTCTGCCAATGTTCCATGGTGATTTGCTCGACGGATTTTCCAGTGGCGGCAATAATGCTGAGCCAGAACAGAATTGCCCAGATGCCGTCTTTTTCGCGAATATGGCTGGAGCCGGTGCCGAAACTTTCTTCACCACAAAATGTTATGCGTTTGGAATCCATCAGGTTTACAAAATATTTCCAACCGGTCGGAACAGCATAGCAGGGAAGGTTATGTGCCTCAGCGACCCGGCAGACGGCCGTGGAAGTGGCGGCCGATTTGGCAACGCCGTAAATGCCGTTTTTATAAGCCGGAATCAGTTTGTAATTGTCTGTTATGATTGCCAGGCTGTCGCTCGGCGTTACAAAAAACTTTTTGCCGAGAATCATATTGCGATCGCCGTCGCCGTCGTTTGCACCGCCGAAATCCGGTGCATTATCAGCATACATATGTTCGACCAGGTCTTTGGCGTAAACCAGATTGGGATCCGGATGCAGTCCGCCGAAATCCGGCAGCGGACGGTAATTGACGACACTGCCTTTCGGAGCGCCGAGGATTTCTTCAAAAATCCGGAGGGCATATGGGCCGGTGACGGCGTTCATGGCATCGTAACGCATGGTAAAGCCGTTGGCAAACAGTTGTTTCAGCGCGTTAAAATCAAAGATGTTTTCCATCATCTCAACATAATCTTTGACCGGATCGATAACTTCAATAATCATTTCTCCGAGTTTGAAAGAACCGAGGCGGGAAAGATCGATATCCGGAACGTCCAAAATTTTGTATTCTTTAATGTTTTTGGTGTTTTCATAGATTTTGTCACTGACGGCACTTGGGCATTGTCCGCCGCTGGCCGTGGCGTATTTCAGGCCGAAGTCGCCGTTCGGGCCACCGGGATTGTGCGAAGCAGACAGAACAAATCCGCCGTCGGTTTTGTTTTTTAAGATAAGATTGGAGGAAGCCGGGGTTGATAAAAAGCCGTTTTGCCCGACGATTAATTTTCCGATGCCGTTGGCTGCAGCCATTTTTATCAGTTTCTGAATTGCAATGTCATTGTAGAAACGTCCGTCTCCGCCCAAAATGAAAGTTTTACCTCTCAAATCGCCGATTGTGTTGAAAATTGCCTGGATAAAGTTTTCAATATAATTGGGCTGCATAACGACTTTTGATTTTTTTCGTAATCCGGCCGTGCCCATTTTTTGATCGGTATAAGGCGTTGTGGAAATTGTTTTCAGCATGCTTTCTCCTTCTCGGAATTTTGACTTTGATATAAATAAAATACAACTTTGCGGCTGAAAAACAAGAGTTGTTTAAGTTATGCAGAAAGATAATAACAGAAAATTATTCCGGGCAGATAAATTCGGCCAATGCACGAATCTCGTGTTTGGCGGCGAGGTGCGATATGCTCATTTTTAACCGGAGCTGAGGATGGGACATGTCGAGCACAGTCAGGCCTTCCAGGAAAAGTTCTTTATAAATTGTTCTGTCTTTCATGCCTTCCAAAAAGCGGAAACCGTACATGCGGGCAATTTTTTTCAAATAAGCAAAAACCAGATTTTTATTTCGTGAGTTGATATTGGACGACTTATTACCGACGACAATCCAGTTCAGATAAGGCTTTCCTTGCGAAGCGAGGTATTTTTTCATCTCCCAGACATATTCGGCGTAAGGCCCGGGATTTGTCACCTTTTCTTTGGCATAATCTATATCGGCAATAACGCTGACGTCGATCATGCTGTCAGAAATCGGTGTGATCAATGTGTCGGCATATTTGTGCGCTTCTTCAAAAAGATAATTTTTTGTTCCCGGAGTATCAATGATGATGGCGTCAACCTGATTGGAAAGTTCATAAATTTGGAATCCGACCTTTTCTCTTGCGGCAGGGATAAGGTAATGATTAGGCTCCAGGGAGAAACGAAAATGCTCCGGAATCGGGAGATTGATATTGTGTGTGGTGCAAAAATTTATGCGGTTTTCAACGTATTTTGACAAGGTTCCCTGACGGCCGTCCAGATCAATCGTGGCTACTTTAAAACCTTCCTGCATTAATTTTATGGCCAAATGCATGGAGAGTGTCGATTTTCCTGTTCCGCCTTTTTCGTTGCTTACAACGATGATGTGGGCTTTTTTCTGATCATTTCCAGTCATTAGAATTTATTCGCCAAAATAAGTTGTTCTTTACCCGATGCTATAACTATACAAGACTTATTTGATTTTTTCAAATGGTTACACGCGTTATTCGCTTCTTTTTTTTCAAAGCCTGTCAGTTTGCTGCGATAAACGATTGCCGATGCGGCCTGGTGAGGCTCGATGCGGATGGTTTTGCCGTCCAGATTGTTTTCTTTTTTTACGATCATGGCATAATTGCGGGCTTTGGCATAGTTTGAGAAAGCTCCGACCTGAATCGCCCAGCCTTTGTCAGCAGAAGCGTCTGCCGTGATAGTTTTTTCTTTTTCCGGCGTTTTTTGAGCTTTTTCTGTGGCAACAGCAGCGATTTTAACGGCGGAATCCGGTTCAATCCGGTTTTTCTCGGTATCAAGCAGGGCTAATTTTTTTAATCCCTGATTCATCATTGATGAAACTTTTTTATCCCGTTGTTGGGCCGTGTTATGCCCCATGGTCACGGCAATAACGCGTTTTCCGTCGCGTTCGGCGGAGGTAATGATGTTAAATCCGGCTGCGTTGGTAAAGCCGGTTTTCATGCCGTCGGCGCCTTCAAAAGATTTTAAAATATGATTATGTGTATAATAAGTTTTGCCTTTGTAGGTGAATTTTTTTGCGGAAAAAAGCTTGTAATATTGCGGAAAATGATGATAAACGGCGGCGCCGAGGATGGCCATGTCGCGGGCAGTGGTTTTTTGAGCCCGATTAGGCAGGCCGGAAGCGTTTTTGAAGGTGGTGTTTTTCATGCCGAGTTCACGGGCGACCTGCGTCATTGTGTTGGCAAAATTGGCTTCGGAATAGCCTAAGCCTTCAGCCAATACGGTAGCACAGTCATTGGCGGATTTGATAACCAAAGCCATGATGGCATCCCGAACGGAAATTTTTTCTCCCGGACGCAAGCCGAGTTTTGACGGAGAGCGGTTGGCAGCATTGCGAGAAACAGGAAGCTGGTCATCCATTTTGATCAGCCCTTTTTCCAGAGCGTCAAAAGTGATATATAAGGTCATTAATTTGGTTAGAGAAGCCGGGTAGCGAAGTTTGTCCGCAGCGCTGGAAGACAGGACTTTTCCCGTTTCGGCGTCAATCAGAATGGATGATGTTGAAGCTGCGGCAGGACGGCAGACAGACAGGCCGAGACTGGCGCTTAAAAACATAATACTTATGTATGAAGGTAATTTCTTTAAAAATTTACTGTTCATTTTTTCCGCTCTGTGAGAATTCTTGTTTATTTTTTATGATTACGCAAAAAAAGAAAATAAATTGTTAATTTTTTCGATTAATTTGATTTTTTTTAACTTGACTTTAGTTGTGTTTGTATGTAAAACCAATTTGTTCTGATGGCGAATGTAGCTCAGTTGGTAGAGCCCCGGTTTGTGGTACCGGTTGTCGTGGGTTCGAGCCCCATCGTTCGCCCCAGATTGAATAATATCCTGTCTTTATGGCAGGTTTTTTTTATGGGCGAACGCCGATTTGCGTTCAGCGC
>CALXRP010000027.1 GCA_944390885.1 uncultured Alphaproteobacteria bacterium | reverse complement strand
CTTGCCAAGATGTTCCAAAGAGCTTGCAGATAAAAACAACCAGAGCAACGGTTGTTTTTACTTAGCGCTTCCCCCTGTCCCCCTCTTAGCAAAGAGGGGGAGGTAAAGTGCTTCTTTCGGTTTTTACTCCAAAACCTAAGCCATTCGCAAAGGGCGAGGTCAACTTAGGCATCTAGGCGCGCTGCGGCTGCTAACGCTTTCCTTGCTTGCCAAGATGTTCCAAAGAGCTTGCAGATAAAAACAACCAGAGCAACGGTTGTTTTTACTTAGCGCTTCCCCCTGCCCCTCTTAGCAAAGAGGGGGGAATTGTTTCTAAGCACCGTCATTGCCGGGCTTGACCCGGCAATCCACGTTAATAAATTGGCTTTATTGTTGACCTGGATCCCCGGGTGTAAATTCCCGCAAGCGGGCCCCTTGGCACTTCGCCAGCTCAGCGATTTTATCCGGCTGTCCCAGTGCCTGCGGCACGCGACGCCGAATGCAATTGCGTCTCGTAGGGTTCGAACTTCGTACAAATCTAAGCTAAAGCTAAGGATTTGCACTCGTTCTCACCAACTATCGACTTCAAGCCCGGGGATGACTAAAAAATAAAGTGCCCGGGGATGACGAGAAAGAAATAAAGTACCCGGGGATGACGAAGAAAAAAGAGTACGGGGATGACCTGCACGGCAGGCGCGCGGCGGATTGACGGTATTGTGCCACAGTGGCCGCGTTGCTCCGGCGGGGTTTGTGAAAAACAAACTGCCGAGATGAAGAAAAAATAAAGGATATGCATTATCTTATAAAAATAACTCCGTAAAAAAGCTAGTTTTACTTGACATTTTGGCAAAAATGAATGAACTTAAGTGCAACACTTGATTATAATTGAATAGGAGAAAAAAATGAGTGCTATTGTTGATATTCATGCCAGAGAAATCTTAGACTCCCGCGGCAATCCGACCGTTGAGGCCGATGTTGTTCTGCAAAGCGGCGCTTTCGGACGCGCTGCCGTTCCGTCCGGCGCTTCTACCGGCGTACACGAGGCTGTTGAGCTCCGTGACGGCGATAAAAAACGTTATGGCGGAAAAGGCGTAGAAAAGGCTGTTAAAAACGTTAATGATGAAATTTATGACGCTTTGGCCGGTTTGGAAGCTGCCGATCAGATTGAAATCGACAACACCATGATCAACCTTGACGGTACGGAAAATAAAGGCCGTTTGGGCGCTAATGCCATTTTGGCCGTTTCTATGGCCGTTGCCAAGGCTCAGGCTGAAGAAGCCGACCTGCCCCTGTATCGTTATCTGGGCGGCACAATGGCTCGCACTCTGCCGGTTCCGATGATGAATATCGTCAACGGCGGCCAGCATGCTGACAATCCTATCGACATTCAGGAATTTATGATTATGCCGGTTTCTGCCTCTTCTATTAAAGAAGCCGTTCGCATGGGCGCTGAAATCTTCCATACCCTGAAGAAAAACCTCAAAGCTGCCGGTCACAATACCAATGTCGGCGACGAAGGCGGTTTTGCTCCGAATCTGAAATCTGCCGAAGAAGCTTTGTCCTTTATCGTTAAAGCGATTTCCGATGCCGGATATAAACCGGGCGAAGATGTTGTTCTGGCTATTGACGCCGCTTCTTCCGAGTTCTATGAGAACGGCAAATATGAGATGAAAGGCGAAGGAAAATCTTATACCAACGCTCAGATGGTTGAGTTCTACAAAGACCTCTGCTCCCGTTTTCCGATTTTCTCCATTGAAGACGGTATGGCCGAAGATGACTGGGAAGGCTGGAAGATGCTGACCGATGCTATCGGCGACAAAGTTCAACTGGTTGGTGATGACCTCTTTGTTACCAATCCGAAACGTCTGGCTATGGGTATTGAAAAAGGCGTAGCCAACTCTATTCTGGTTAAGGTTAACCAAATCGGCTCCCTGACCGAAACGATGAAAGCTGTTGATATGGCTCACCGTGCCGGTTATACCGCCGTTCTGTCTCACCGTTCCGGCGAGACCGAAGATACGACGATTGCCGATATTGCTGTTGCCACAAACTGCGGACAGATCAAAACCGGTTCTATGTCTCGTACAGACCGTATGGCAAAATATAACCAGCTCATTCGCATTGAAGAAGAGCTTGGTGATATGGCTGTTTATGCAGGTAAAAGCATTTTGAAATGCTGCCCCTGCTCCTGCAGCTGCAAAAAAGCCAGCTAAAACATTTTAATAGCATTTGCTTTTGACTGCTGGGCCCCGGTTTTTCGCCGGGGCTTTTTTTATCCCGATACCTTTTATAATTTTGCAGGCTTAACATTATTTTTACGCTTTAACACCATAATAATCTTAAAAAATATTTATTTATGAAAGGAACAAACATGACGGCTCTTTACATTCTTATCGGCGTTATTGCCTTATACATTATTATTGTTTATAACGGGCTGGTTGTTGCCCGGCAGCGGGTGCGGGAAGGTGCGTCCGATATTGATACGCTGCTTAAACGCCGTTATGACCTTATTCCGAATCTGATTGAAACGGTCAAAGGCTATGCCGCACACGAAAAAAGCACGCTGGAACAGGTTGTATCTGCCCGCAGCAAAGCTATGAACGCACAAGGGTTTAGCGAAGACAAGTCTCAGGCCGAGAATATGCTGACAGATACGTTAAAGAGCCTTTTTGCCCTCGGCGAAAATTATCCCGACCTGAAAGCTAATCAGAACTTTTTGGAACTGCAGCAGGAGCTGACGGATACGGAAGACAAAATCCAGGCTTCCCGCCGTTTTTACAATACAACCGTTCTGGCAATGAATACCAAAGTCGAATCTTTTCCGACCAATATTCTGGCCAAGCTGTTCCACTTTGAAAAAGAACCGTTTTTTGAACTTGCCGAAGAAGAAAAAGACCTTGTCCGCAAAGCACCGAAAGTTTCATTCTGAAAGGGTTTTCCATGGCTGAGCCGATTACGCTTTATGACCATATTGCCGCAAACAACCGCAAAACGTTTTTGCTGGTTTTGCTTTTTCCGCTTTCTTTGTGTCTGCTGGTCGGGCTGGCCTGTATTGCCGGTGTTTATGTTATCGGTGATCCGGCCTTTACCCGGGACGGGATTACCGTCTTTTTGACGTTTTTTCCCGGCATGCATGTCTATCTGACACCCGGAAATGCTCCTGTTTTCGGCGGTATCGGTTATATGCTTTATGCCCTGCTGCCGATTTGCATTGTTGCAATGGTCTGGATGGGTATTTCTTATTTGTTCGGCGATTTGATGATGCTGCGCTTTGCCCGCGCCAAACCGATAGAAAAAAAAGACAATCCGCAGATTTTCCGCCTGGTAGAGAATGTGGCGATTGCCGCCGGGCTGCCCATGCCGGAAGTTTTTGTGATTGACGACAAGTCTCTTAATGCCTTTGCTACCGGCAGAAGCCCAAAATCGGCCGCTATTGTGTTGACAACCGGCATTATCGCCAGGTTGGAACCGCAAGAACTGGAGGCGGTGATTGCGCATGAAATGGCTCATATCGGCAACCGGGATATTCGCCTGAATATGCTGATTATCACCGGGCTGGGCGTTTTTGGCTTTTTGGCAGATTATCTGCGGACGTTTGTTTTTTATGGGCGCAGTAGCGACAAAAAGCAGTCGCAAATTATGATTCTTGCCTTTTTTATTATGATTGCGCTCCTTATCTTTAACTTTATCGTTGCGCCGCTCATCCGTCTGGCGATTTCCCGCAAGCGTGAATATGCCGCCGACGCAACCGGCGCATTGATTATCCGCAATCCGCTGGCTTTGGCCTCAGCACTGGAGAAAATCTCGCAAGATGCCAGAGTGGAGGTTTTGGATAAACAGCCGCGCATGGCCGTGGCCTGTGTGGCCGACCCACGGGAAAAACCGGTTGAAAATATGAAAGATGATCTTTGGTCCACGCATCCAAACATCCAAAGCAGAATCTGGCGGCTCAGACGCGCGGCAGGCGTTGTCTCCGGCAGCATAAAATAACTTTTTTAAGAAAGGCTGTCAGGCGTGTCCGGCGAAAGTGCTCAGGTGCGCAAGGTCAACGCCGAGGGAATCTATCGCCTTTTGCCACTTGTCCTCGTCTTTGGTACGGAAAACCAGCTCATTATCGGGTTCTACAACCAGCCAGGTATTGTTGATAATTTCCTGCTCCAGCTGCTGCGGCGCCCAACTGGCATAGCCCAAAGCTATGATATTGTCTTTCGGCCCAAGCCCAAAAGCAATGTCGGTAATAACATCAATGGATGAAGATATGGCGATCTTGTCATCAATTACAATCGTGTCTTCTTTGACATAGTCGGTGGAATGGATAACAAAGCCGCGAACGCGTTCCAGCGGCCCACCCTGATGCAGCTCGATGCCCTCTACCGGCTTGACAGTTTTTATCGGCAGTTGGCTTGCCAAATCGGCAAAAGAAAATTCCTGCAGTTTCTTGTTTACGACAAAGCCCATGGCTCCGTCCTTGGTATGAGAACAGATATAAATCAGCGAATTTTCAAAACGATCGT
This sequence comes from uncultured Alphaproteobacteria bacterium, assembly GCA_944390885.1. Lineage (GTDB taxonomy): Bacteria > Pseudomonadota > Alphaproteobacteria > RF32 > CAG-239 > MGBC133411. The sequence continues at coordinate 16,883 of CALXRP010000027.1, read as the reverse complement.
CAGCAATATTGGGCATGGCGACCAGGCATTTGCCGGTTAAATAGTTTCCGTTGTTTTCCATCTTTTGCAACCTAATTATAATTAACAACTTCTATACTTTATTTTAACATAATTATTATAATCTGAAATTGCAAATTTGAAAAGTTTTATTGTATGAAAAAATTTATAAATTTTATCATTTTCTGTTGTTTTATGCTGGCTGTTTTTCCTGTTTGCGCGCAGGAAAAGCCTGAGATTCCCGATATCAGCATTAAAAACGGCGATATTGATTTTTCCGCAATAAAAGATTCTCCTGCAATCGAGCTTATCAGTTCTCCGCTCGAAGCCAAAATGCCCAATCCGGATGCTGACGGCGATACGGCGATAATCGGAAAGGCAATTATGCGTTATATCCGCATTTATACATATTTTAACCTTAAATATCCCAGAAACAAAATTAACGACGATCTGCTGCCCGATTTACAAAAACTCTTTCCAAAAGAAGATGAAGACGGACTGGAAGAAAAACAAGACAATATCCGGTCAGTCATCCGTTTTTACAGAAGTTTTGACAACTGGCTTGCCAATCTTGTCGCAAAAATAATGACCCCACAGGAGCCTCCGCTCATTGTGGATGATGATCAATACGCTACGGCTTATACCGGAAAATATATTGAATCAGACAAGCTGGTAGTCATTATGGATTTTAAAAAAGTAATCCCTTATGCCGGAGACAGGCGGAATTTTGAGGCCGTGGAAGCCAAGATGGAGCGTGATGCCCTTAAAGAAAATCCGAAATTTCGGCGTTTTAAGGATTTTACCAATAAACTTTCACAAATAGAAATTTCAAAACTGCCTTTTTACGGTGTTACTCTTCCCGATCCGTTGACCGGAAACAAAGGTGTTGGCAGCTGGAAAAAATTTGAGGCCGGTGCTGCCCGTCTGGTTGCAGATTCCACTGCACTCGGCAATTTTGGTGAAGTTCGGTTTGTGTTGCATTTTTTGTTTCCTGAAGGTGTTTATCTGAAAGACAATCCGGACAGCCGGCTTGAAATTTTGGCAGACAAGTCGGAGAACCTTGCCGGATATGAGGTTTTTCGTCCGGTTCCCGAGCGGCTGGTTGATGATGCGGAAAATACCGGTGCCTTTTTTGAAAACGCCGCATTTCCGATTAAAGTATATACCAAAGACATTACGCGTCCGTTAAAACTGAACATTACCGCTACCGGAGACTTTTGCACGGCAGACAGCCAATGCCGCAAACTTTCCGTCAATACGTCTTTGGAACTGGCTTCCGGCCTGCGGGAAAACTCGACCATGCGGCATTTTATAAACCAAAAATTTCTTTTACGTCCGCAGGAGAAAAACGAATTATTATCTCTGCAGCATGTTTGGCTCGAAGCGCCGTTGAAGGAAAATCAAAAAAGTACGCTCCGACTTGTGTTTGAAACAGATAAAAATGCTCATAATTTTCAGGTTTTTGCCGAAAGACCGGGGTTTAGCTTTTCGGCGCCCAAAATCAGCATTGACGGCAAAAAAATTGTTGCCCGATTTGAGGTTGAACCGTCCGAGATTTCCGGTAAAGAGGTCATTGTTTCGGCGCAAACTTCGCCTTTTGTTTCCATCCGACAGATCCGCAAAGTTGAAAACGCACCGCTGTTTGACATTGAAGGACAAAGATTGACGCTGCTACTGGTTCTTATGGCTGTTGCCGGCGGACTGATTTTGAACATCATGCCATGCGTTTTTCCGGTTCTTTCCCTTAAGCTTCTTTCTTTAAGCGGTTTTGGCGCCGGAACGACAACAAAAGTCAGACGCGGCTTTTTTATGATTATCTGCGGTATATTCTGCGCTTTTTTCCTCATGGCTGCCTTGCTGATCTCATTAAAACTGTTAGGGTATTCCATCGGCTGGGGAATGCAGTTTCAAAGTCCGTCTTTTCTTTGGCTGATGATTTTTATTATGATTTTGTTTATTGCGCAGATTGTCGGCTGGATTAACCTGAAAACGCCGGATTGGATTAACCGCCTGCTAGACAGCAAGGCTAAGGAAGAAGATTTGCAGAATTTTCTCATCGGGCTTTTTTTAGTGGCCCTTGCAACTCCGTGTTCCGCCCCTTATCTCGGTACGGCAATCGGTTTTGCCCTGGCCGGAAGCATCAGTGATATTGCCATTATCATGGCCGCCGTCGGGATCGGATTGGCTCTGCCCTATCTGTTGTTATTCATCAATCCGCAATTTTCCGACTTTATCCCTCATCCGGGAAAATGGACGCGGCATCTTACCAGACTTATGACGCTGATGCTGTTGGCGACCATTCTATGGCTGTTATCCGTTTTGGCGGCGCAGATCACCTCCGGAACAATTCTCAGGGCTTTCTTTTATATTTTGTTGACGTTTGGTATTTTGGCTTTTCAAAAGGTTGTATTTGACAATATTGATATGCAAAACGAGCCCCCTGAGTTAAAAATTAAAGTTCAGCGCCTGTTCAAAAAAGTCTTTACTGCACTTCTCTTGATTATCTGGGGTATAGGCTGGTTTGATGTTGCCTCCGGTTATCAGGAAAAAAGAGAAAATGTTCTGGAACACCGGCAGGTTGAACTTTCTCTGCCAGAAATCAGGCAATATCTGGATCAGGGAAAAACCGTTCTGGTTTCCGTAGAGGCCGATTGGTGTCTGACATGCAAATTTAACGATGTTACCGTTTTGGATACCGCAGCCCTGAAAGATACATTTCGTTCTTTCGGCGTGAAAGTTATTGAGATTGACTGGACAAATTATAATGCCGAAGTATTGGCATTTATGGAAGAATTCGGCAGAAAAGGCCTGCCGTTCTATATTATATTCAGCCCCAAAATTCCTAACGGCATGGTTCTTCCGGAAATTTTGAATAATCAGGACTTGATAGAAATCATAAAAAATATTTCGATAAAAGAACCATAATCTTATTCTGAAATTTCTCTGGCGCTTCGGCACAAAATTGGGGATAGCAGAGCACAAGTTCCGCACAACAGAAATATGCGGAAGCACTGATGACCCGCCTTATTCTGATTTGCCAAAATTTCGAATACTATCTTCCGCCGTTGGCAATATTTTTCAGCGTTTCAGCTACTGCTGCCGCGCTAATGGACAGTCCAGGTACGGCAGATTTTTGAGGCGTTTTTCTTTTTGTTCCGCGAAGGTGCAAAAGTTTTTCGGCCTCAGACTGTTCATGAACCGTTTCTTTGGTGTTTTCTTGTTTTTCTTTTCTTTCAACGGCCGTTTTCAAATTTTCGACCGTTTCTTCCGGCTTTTCTTTGCTTTTAACAAAATTGTGTTTTTCAATCCGTTGTTTTAATTCTGATTTTTCATCTGGCGTTAAAATAGAAGCATCTATTGTCTGATAAGCTTGTTGTTTTATTTTGCTTTGCGAGACGGAACGAATGCTTTGCGGCTGTATTTTCTCGCCCTTTTCAACATGTTCGACCAATTCGGTCTGCTCGCCGCGGGCTTCTACTTTTCCGTTGTCTTTGATATGAATTTCAGTGCGGGCACCGGTATTGTCCGTAATTTTATACTGCGTTTCATCCCCGAAAACAGGAACTTCTTTTTCAACCTTAAAATTTTGACCATCCCCGCTGCCGTGAAGCATTTTGCGCATTTGTTCAACTTTGGCGGCATGGACTTCTGCATCTTTTATTTGCTTTTCCCAATCTTTTTTCCGGCTCATGGCATAATCTCCGCAATGGCTTTCCTTTGATTGTATTATAGCAGATTTCGTCTAAAATTCAACAAAAAGATTTGGCAAAATCCCGCGCCAGCTTATCTACACGTTCGTTTTCCTCGTGTCCGTTATGGCCTTTGACCCATATCCAGCGAATGTTGTGCTTTTGCAGCAGGCTATCTAACTCCTGCCATAAATCGACATTTTTAACCGGTGATTTTTTATTGCTGGTTTTCCAGCCGTTTTGTTTCCAGTTTGGAAGCCATTGCTGCACGCCATCCATCACATAGCGGCTGTCGGTATGGATGACAACGTCGCATTCGCGTTTTAAGGCTTTCAAAGCCTCAATCACCGCTGTTAATTCCATACGGTTATTGGTGGTTTCCGGCGCGCCGCCGCTCAACTCTTTTTCCGTCCCTTTATAGCGCAGGATAACGCCCCAGCCGCCCGGGCCGGGATTGCCCGAACAGGCTCCGTCCGTAAAAACCTCTATTATTGACATAAGCTACTCGCAACGTAAAAATTCACTAAAAAACTCGTTGACCAGAATACTGTTTTCTTCTTCATTGCGCAAGGCTTTTGCAACAAATGACCTCAGCTTATTTTTTGAAATATACAGGCGGAAATTTTTTGGCGCGGTTCCGTCCGCCCCGGCAACGCCGTCCAACAGAAAATCGTCCTCAATAAACGGCGACAATATCAAATTAACATTGGTAAACTTCAAAACCCCGCGCGGCGGCAGGCGGAGCTCCGGACGCGTTATCAGGTTCAGCTGCCCTTCTATGGCCGGGATGCTGTCCATTTGATTGTAGTTCAAAAAACGAACTTTATTATATTCGCCGCCGGTACTGCCGGTGGTGCAAGACAAATACATTTCCCGCGCAATGACGTTGCTTTCATTATTGCATTGCAGCGCAAAACTGATTTTGACATAGCGTTCGGGCGGATTGTCAATGCTGTTCGGGTAGAGCATATCTTCATCGGCATTTTCCAAGACTTCAAGGCTTTTATCGGCAAAAATCAGCTCGACATTCGGCTGCGGGCGGCGGCCGAACATCCCGGCAATAACGGAATAAGGCGCGGGAACGTTGTTTGAGCCCGAACGGATGTAAATCGTATTGCCGGTGGTGGTCATCAGCGGCGCGATATCACTTTTGGGAATGTAGGTTGCAATAAAACCGTCGCCGTTTTCATCTACGCTGATAATATGGTTGCGGACTTTGTTGTGGCTCGGAATGGTGCAGCCGGAAATGGCATTTTCCAACCAGCTTAAAAAGCGGTAAACATTTTTGACCTTAACCTTGGCGCGGGCGACATCGCCAATCTCAACATCGCGGGAACATTCAACGCCCCAGACAATCACCCCGCCTTCCGAATTGCCAAAGCCGGAAATGGCTTTTGCCAGGTTTTTACGGTCGTCTTTATGTAAAGTGGTAAAGTTTTTGCCGGTAGACACGGCCTGTTTGAAATCGAGAAACAGCTCCTCAGTCTGGGAGTTTATGATAAAATCGTCAATGGCTTCTTCGCCGAAATATATCAGCTTCTGAAAGATATCTTCCGCACGAGACATGGCCGTATCTCCTTGTTGTCAACTTCAAAGCCTGAAATTTACATGTTCTTCTGTAATTACAAGCCTGCTGACATCTATTATACCATAACGGCGCTTAAACTCAACCAGTAAATTTTCCACCAGATATTCCGGCGCGGAAGCTCCGGCGCTTATGCCGATCGGATTTTTGATATCCAAATTCTCCCAATCGAGCTCCGAGGCATCGTCTATTAAAAAAGCTTCTCCTGCACCGCTTTTTATGGCGACTTCCCTCAACTGCCGTGAATTGGAAGAATTTTTAGAACCGATAACAATGACCGTCGGGCATTCTTTGGCCAACTGCCCGACAGCTTGCTGGCGATTGGTCGTGGCATAGCAAATATCGTTCTGTTTTAAGGTTTCCAATGACGGAAATCGCGCCTTTAAGCGGGAGATTATCTCTTTGGTATCATTCACCGACAGGGTTGTCTGCGTTACAAAACCGACCTCATCTTCCGGCGAAAAAGGCAAGGTATCAACCTCCTCGACCGTGCTGATAATCCGGGCATCATAATCTGCAGGGATTTGCCCGCGGGTACCAACGATTTCCGGGTGGGAGGCCTTACCGATAATAACGATTTTTTTGCCGGCGGCGGCCATTTTGCGAATCTGATAATGAACTTTTCCGACCAGCGGGCAGGTAGCGTCAATAAACTTCAGTCCCATTTCTTCCGCCCGGCGGACAACATCTTCTGCCACACCGTGCGCCGAAAAAATCAACGGGTGCGACGGATCGGCCTCTTCCAGCTCATTAACAAAGACCGCCCCCTTTTTTTCCAAATCCGCAATGACATGCTTGTTATGGACGATTTCGTGCCGAACATAAACCGGAGCGCCAAAACGCTCCAGGCTTTCTTCCACCAAAGAGATTGCACGTCTTACGCCGGCGCAAAATCCCCTTGGTTCTGCCAGCACGATTTTTACCATAGCCTACCTCGTCAAACAAGATTTGATTTTTTCATAAGACGGAGCGTCTTTGTTTTCTATCGCACCGACCAGATTGTAGCACGGCGTGGTTGAAAAAATCTGCTGTGCTGCTTGGCGGATGTCTTCCAGCGTGACGGAATCTATCATTTCTATCATTTCATTAATGCTTAAAATCCGCCCGTAAATCAGCATCTGACGCGCCAAGACCTCGGCCACCGAGGTTGAACTTTCCAAAGACATCAACATTCCGGCGCGCATTTGAGTTTTTGCCCGGTTCAGCTCTTTGGCATCAACCAAATCATTGCTGATTTTGCGAATTTCATCACAGACGACAGGCAACAAGCGCGGAAGTTCATCCTGTCCGGTACCGGCGTAAATGCCCATCAGGCCGCTTTGGGTATGAGAATTGGCAAAGCTGTAAACGGTATAAACCAGGCCGCGTTTTTCCCTAATCTCTTGAAACAGACGCGACGACGTTCCGCCGCCCAAAATGTTGGACAACAGCATACAGGGATAATAGCGTTTGTCATAATACGGAAAAGTTTTGAACCCCAAAACAACGTGCGCCTGCTCGATATCCCGGATCTCAGAGAAACTGCCGCCGACGTAATCCTGTGCAAAAGGCACAAACGAAGCCCTTTTTTGCAAGCCGGCAAAACGCTCTTTGACCATTCTGACAAATTCAGTATGAGAAATATTGCCGACAGCGCAGACAACCATATTCTCTCCGGCATAATTTGTTTGCATATACCGGCGCAGCGTATCGGCCGAAAAAGTGCGCACTTTGTCCGCCGGACCCAAAATCGTGCGGCCGATGGCTTGTCCCGGAAAGGCAGAAGCCTGCAGATAATCAAAAATAATGTCGTCCGGCGTGTCTATGCTTTGTTTGATTTCCTGCACAACGACTTCGCGCTCTTTGACAAGTTCGTTTTCAGGAAAAGTCGGGTGCATCAGAAAATCAGCAATGACATCTACGGCAAGTTCGGCATCATTCTTGAGCATTTTGGCATAAAAAGACGTGAACTCGCGCGAGGTATAGGCATTTATCTGGCCACCGACGTCCTCAATATCTTCGGAAATCTGCACCAGATTGCGCTTGGCGCTGCCTTTGAAAACCATATGCTCCAAAAAATGAGAAATGCCGTTGATACTTTCTTCCTCATAAGCTGAGCCCGTTTTTACCCACACACCGAGGGAAACACTCTCTATATCCGGACGTTCCGATGTAATCACCCGGATACCGTTCTCCAGAGTAGTCAATGTATATTTCATTTAAAAATCCTAATAAGTCTTCTTTATGTGTTTATTATAAATACTTGTTGTTTGATTTATGAATCTTATTTAGTATTATAAACAAGATTTTTTTATTTAGAAAGGGTTTAATTATGCTTGAAGCTCCTAAATTTGCCGTTGTCTTGTCCGGATGCGGCGTTTTTGACGGATCGGAAATCCACGAGGCCGTTTGTACCCTGCTGGCTATCGATGAGGCCGGTTGTTCTTATCAATGTTTTGCGCCCAATACATGGCAGGCAAAAACCATTGACCACTTTACCGGTCAATCTACCGCAATTGCCGGAGATGACGATAATCGCAACGTGCTTGCCGAATCTGCCCGGATTGCACGCGGCAATATTCTCGATTTATCCGAATTCCGGGCGCAAGATTTTGACGCTATTGTTTTTCCCGGAGGGTTTGGCGCGGCCATGAACCTTTCCGATTTTGCCGCCAAAGGGGCGCACTGCGAGGTGAATGAGGAAGTTAAACGCGCTTTGGAAGAAAGCTATAAACAAGGAATCGTTATCGGCGCCATGTGTATTGCTCCGGTTGTTATTGCCCGCGTTTTGGGAAAACACAGCATTAAGGTAACAATCGGACATGAGCCGTCAGTCGCCGACGGAATCCGCCAAATGGGCGCCGTGCATGAAGAAGCCGGGGCAACGGACGTTTGTGTGGATAAGGAAAACAAAATCGTTACAACGCCTTGTTATATGCTGGCAAAATCGATTAAGGAAATTGCCCGCGGGACGCAAAACCTGGTGGATGCAATGGTTGAATTGATGTAAAAAAGGGGGGAACGTTCTCCCCTTTTTTAATTTTCCCCCCACGGGAGATATTCTTTTTTTTGTTTTTTATAATTTATTTTTATTGTTACTTTTTGAATGCCAAAAAGGCCGGAGGCCGGCAGCCACAAAAGCAAAAAGGCAGCCCTCTCTCGCTTTCTAGGCTTTCAAGAAAAAGTTAAGGTCGCTACGCTCTATGGCATTGTACTTCAATTTTACCCCTTTTTCTTAAAAACCAAGAAGTTGCTCGCGAAGGGCAAATCAACTCACCCCAACTTAGGCATCTAAGCTCGCTGCGGTTGCTAAAGCTTCCCTTGCTTGCTAAGATGTTACAAAGGGCTTGCAGATAAAAACAACCGGAGCAGCGGTTGTTTTTACTTAGCGCCCTCTTTCAAGAGAGGGAGGTTAAACTTTTTGCTCCAAAACCTAAGCTATTCGCAAAGGGCAGTTTAAAGTTCAGGATGAGAGATTGTGCACCAAACTGTCATTCTCGGGCTTGACCCGAGAATCCACAGGCTGCGGCCTGAGCGGTCAGTTTATGCGGTACTCCGTGACCCGCGTTGCTATGACGGAATTTGTGAATGACTTTGTGCTTTGAAGGGTGGATTGCCGGATCAAGTCCGGCAATGACAAAGAAGAAAATTTGTTTGATGTCGATCCCCGGGTCGAAGCCCGGCAATGACCTGCACGGCAGGCGCGCGGCTGATTGACAATATGTGCCGCAGAGGCCGCGTTGCTATGACGGAATTTGTGAATGACTTTGTGCTTTGAAGAGTGGATCCCCGGGTCGAAGCCCGGGGATGACAATAAAAAAAATAAAGTGTCCGGGGATGACATAAAAAAATAAAGTGTCCGGGGATGACCTGCACGGCAGGCCGCGGCAAGTTGACAGCACTATGCTCAAGAGACCGCGTTGCTCCGGCGGGGGTGTGAATGACTTTGTGCTTTGAAGGACTGTCATTCTTGGGCTTTCTTTTCTTGTGTCATTGCCGGACTTGATCCGGCAATCCACGTTAATAAATCCGTCTTTTTTATCAAAACAAAGCTTTGACAGCGCGGCGGGCGGAAAGGACGGCGCCATTCAGACAGCAGGGATAATTTTTCAGCGTCCAATCACCGGCCAGAACCATATTGGTATATTTTGTCCGGCAGTTTTGCGGACGTTTGGCATTATTTTTCTTATCCTGTGCAATGGTAGCATATTTATAATCCCGAATCCGATAATCCGGCAGAAAAAACGGCGTTTGATTGCGCAACGCGTTGATTTCCAACCAGATACGGCGGGCGAACTCTGTTTTATCTCCGATTTCTCCGTGAAAATCACTAATGGTTACGACCAGGGTATTTTTTCCGGCAAAAATCCAATCCGCTTTTGCATTAACCAGGCCGAGGACGCCTTTTTCTCCCGGAAGCCACAGGCGTGTGCTTACCCGGTAAAAAACATTGACAATTCGGTTATAATCAAAAACCTCTCCGCCGAAAATTCTCTGATACGCTCGTGAATCCAGCGCAGAAACGATTTTATCATTTTTTCCGACCAAGATTTCACCGCGGTTGAAACATAGTTTTTCAATTTGCTTTTCCCCCACGGCCTGTTGCAGTTTCCAGCCGGTTTTCAATTCATCGACATAAGGCAGAAAAGAGGCAATCAAATCCGGCGTCAGATTGTTTTGTGAATAAAAAAGCCTTGTCTGCCGGGGCATAAACGGAAACAAAGCCGCGGCAACCCGCCACAGGCAGCGGGCGCTTATTTTTTCCGCCGGCGTATTAAAAACCGAAAGCAGGATATGACGGCAAAAACGGAAAGGATTGCAGCTCAGTTTTTTATCTGCAAAATCATAAAAAGGAATGCGGCGGACGTTTTCTTTGCCGCGGTAAAAACGAAGAACTTCCCGGTTGGCACCGAGAATGCCGTGCGCCGCATTGTCCAGTTCGATATTCCAGCCTTTATCCCGGCAGCTGAAAGCGCGTCCGCCGGGGCGGGCTGCCGCCTCATACAGAATGACTCTGCTTTGCGGGAATTTTTGTTTGGCATAATAAGCACAGGCCAGGCCGGCAATACCGCCGCCCAAAATATGAATTGTCTGCACAGATGCCCTGATCATTTTTTGAAATAAGCCCGCAGCGCCAACGAGAGTTTTTTGAATTTGCCAAGCGCCGGTTTTGGGGAGATGACTTCCCAGCCGCGGTTTTCCATCATATCAAAATAGCGGCGATAGATACTCTCTATCATCCGGACATGGCGGCTGATTTTTTTATCCAGTAACGGAATCATTTTGTCTGCTTTGTCATAGTTTGCTTTTGCCTGACGAGCCAATTCTTCGCGGGCAATGACCAAATTTTTATCAACGACGACGGTCATCGGGTCGGTTGCGGTTATTTGCGCTTTTTCCAGATATTCTTTCGGAATATACAGGCGGTTGTTCAGCGCATCTTCTTTAACGTCACGCAGGATATTGGTAATTTGCAGCGCATTGCCGAGCGACGTGGCGAGGTCGTTTATCAGTTTTTCATCCTTACAGCCGAGGATTCTTAATGTCAGGCTGCCCGGAACGCCAGCAACGCCGCGGCAATAGCGGTAAAACTTGTTTAAATCCGGCGCCTGGACGGGATTGGGAACGTCCATGCCAATACTGTCAATCAAGCGCAGAAACTCTTCTTTCGGTAATTTAAAACGCATGCAGTTTTTATAAATTTTGCGGCCGATTTCGGTGGTCGGGACTTTCTTGTCAAAAATATTATCCATTTCTTCCCGCCAGGCGTTCAGCAGATCCATTTTTTCGGCAACCGGCGTATCACCGTCAACAATATCATCAATATGACGGCAAAAAGCATAAATCGTATACATGGCATTGCGCCGCGCCGTCGGCAGAAACCTCATGCTCCAAAAAAAAGAGGTGCCCGATTTTTTTACAATCTGTTTGATGTTGTTCATATAGCAGTCCTTGATATTTTTGTCTTGGTAAACAGGGCTCGGAAAATACCGCTGATTACCGCGCGAATCCAGTCAATTTTAGACAATTTCACTTCTTTTCGCAAGACATCCTTTCTGTTTAGTTTTTTTAGCATAATATTGGTTAAAGAAAGGATAACGCAGATTTGCATCCTCAGGCGCAGGCTGCGGGTTATCGGCGGCAGAAGCTCGGCATCTTTGAGCATTTTGGATAAGCGAAAAGTTATTTCCGCAATAAGCTTTTTTAATCCGGGGGAAGATTTGTCTTTTTGCAGATCTTCCGCCGTTACCTGATATTTTTCCATCAGCTCCGAAGGCAAATAAATGCGGTTTTGCATAACGGCGTCATATTTGATATCCTGAATATGGTTGGCAATCTGCAAAACCGTGCAAAGCACGCCCGACGGCAGGTAGGTTGAGAGGTTTTCATCATGAATGGCCAGCATAAAACGCCCGACCGGTGCCGCCGAATAACGGCAATATTCCAACAGCTGCTCCCAGGTTTCATAAACATGACCGCGGCTGTCCTGACGAAAAGCCGTTAAAAGATCCGTAAACAAAGATGTGTCCAAAAGCTCATCCCGAAATTCACGACGCAGACCTGAGAGAAACAGCAATTCATCAGGAACTTCTTTCCGGTATCCCAGAAAAATATCTTCCGCTTCGCTGAGTTTGGCCAGTTTCTGACGGGCAGACAAATCCGGCGCATCGGCAATGTCATCGCAATAACGGGCCGCACGATAATAGGCATTGACCAGCGGACGCAGCGAAGATTTAATCAGCCGTCCGGCAACCGGAAAATTCTCGTCTTTTTGATTTTTGCAACGTTTTTTCATTTTATTGCCTCCAACCAGGGTTTGATATCGGCCAGCGCTCTTTGTGCATAAGCCCTTTTACGATCTGCACCTTTCAGCTTGCGGAATTTGCCGTTAGCCGTCATTTCTCCTGAAATTGTCGGAAAGATTCCGAAATTAATGTTCATCGGCTGATAATCATCCAAATTGGTATCATCAACCAAATGCGCCAGCATTGAACCAAACGCCGTGGTGCGCGGCGGCAAAACCGCCTCCCTGCCCTGAATGCGGCAAGCGGCAAAATATCCGGCCAAATATCCGGTGCAGGCGTTTTCAATATAGCCTTCGCTGCCGGTAATTTGTCCGGCAAAACGAATATGCGGCCGTGTTTTCAAACATAAAAAACTATCCAGAAGCGCCGGGCTTTTAATAAACGTGTTTTTATGGATACCTCCCAGGCGGGCAAACTCGGCATTTTCCAGGCCGGGAATGGTTCTGAAAATCCGCTGCTGTTCGCCGTATTTTAACTTGGTCTGGAAACCGACCATATTGCGCAACGTATCTTCACGATTATCCTGCCGAAGCTGAACAACAGCATAGGGTTTGACAGAAGAGTTCGGATTGGTCAGACCGACGGGTTTCATAGGTCCGTAAAGCAGCGTGTCATCGCCGCGGGATGCCATTACCTCAATCGGCAGGCAGCCCTCGAAAAACGCTGCTTTTTCCCAATCATGAAATGTAACCTGTTCGGCATTTTTCAGCTCTGATACAAAGCGGTAATACTGCTCCTTATCGAGCGGGCAGTTAATGTAATCAAATTTATCACCTTTGTCATAACGCGACTGGTACCAGGCTTGGGAAAAATCAATGCTGTCTTTGAATACGACCGGTGCTATCGCATCGTAAAACGAAAGCGACTGGCCACCAACGCATTTGACAATGTCTGCAATCAGAGAATCGCTTGTCAACGGCCCGGAAGCCACAATGACCTCGCCCCATTCTTCCGGCGGCAAGGCCGTGATTTCTTCATGCGTGAATTTGATCAGCGGATGAGTTTTCAGTTTTTGAGTTACAAGTGCCGAAAAAGAATCGCGGTCAACGGCCAAAGCTCCGCCGGCCGGAACTTTTGAAGCATCGGCGCACATCATAATCAAAGATCCGGCCAGACGCATTTCCTGATGCATCAACCCGACGGCATTATGCTCCCAATCATCCGAACGCAATGAATTGGAGCAGACCAGTTCGGCGCAATCCGGATTTTTATGTGCGGGAGAAAATTTGAGAGGCTTCATTTCGTGGATGACAACATTTATCCCGCGTGACGCCGCCTGCCATGCCGCTTCCGATCCGGCCAATCCGGCACCGATAATATGTAAGGTATTTTTTTCCATCTTTCGTCCTTGCAAGTGCGGATTAAAATACACTATTTATTCACAAAATCAAACAGATTTCTTAATAATTGTTGCTTATAAATTGATAATGGCTAAAAAAAGGTATATTGTTTGATAAAATATTTGAAAGAATAAATCTGGGGATCCGGTAAAAATGAAGCAAAGGCTATATGTTTTGGCGTTTTTCGGGGTGCTGCTGACGGCAGAAGCCCGGGCCGATGTTTCTTTTGACCCGATGATTTTTTCCAGCGAAAAAGAGGCCGAAGCCGCCGCTTTTCAGATTACACCCCCCTCCCCCGGTGAGGCAAAAGGCGACGCTTTGCAACAGATCAAAGCCCGGCGGCGACAGGAACAACAGCAATCTTCCGCTCCGGCAGCTTTTCAACCCAAACCGATGGACGAATCCGACCTCGACTTTCCCGATGAGGATGCCGAAGTTCAGGAAGACGGTGCGATTGTCCCGCAAATTCAACTGCCGCAGCAAAAGCCTGCCGCTCTTTCAAATATTGCACCGCCCGCACAACAAAACAAGCCGCAAACCCCGCCGGATACTTCCCGCGGGCTGGTTGATGCCATTGCCGACAAAGATGCCGCAAAAAAAATTGACCTGACGCCGAATCTGCCGGCACCGACAGAGAAGACCTGGATTGGTAAAATTACGGAAAAAGCGGCCGAGGAGCTTTCGGCTACCGAGAATAAAAAAAATGACGGGGATTCCGGGCTGAAGGAACTTATGCAATCAGCCTCTCAAACCAAAAACAAGCGGTCCAACGCCTCGGTTTTTGATATTTCCGGCATTATGCTGCGAATGTCCAAAGAACAAGTTGAAAAGATTATGCAAAACCGCGGTTTTCAAAAGGTTTACGAGAAATATGAGATCCCGAATTTTATCCGCTGGCGCAATGAGGAAAAATGCCGAAACAGCGGCGTTGTCGGCTATGAGCGGTTGGCAAATTGTGTGGCAGAAACAGCAAAAAAAGACGGACATCGTTATACCGATACGCTAAAGTTCAGTAAATTTGATACAAAAGAGCATATTACTGTTCGGTTTACCAGCAACTTTACACGCAACAAGGTTTATAAAATTACCTATAAAAGCATGGCACAGACAATTACCGGCAACAGCGCAAAAGCCATTTATCTTAGGAACATCAAAATTTATGACTTTTGGAAACGGATAAACCAAAAATACGGTACGCCGGACAATAAAGACGAGGTTATCTGGGGGCTGGGCGGATCCAAGCCCTATATGCAGGCGTCTTCCGGTTATTTGCTCTTGGAAGATCCAATGCTGCGGGAGCTTGATTTTACCAGAATGTCGCGAGAAGATCAGCGATATATGAATACGGATTTGTATAATTTTTGAGGCAAAAATGGAAAACATACTGAACGATACTTTAATCTGCGAACTGGTCTGCACCCGAATCAGCCATGACCTGATCGGCAACATCGGTGCGGTTTCAAATGCCGTCGAGTTGCTGGAAGAAGGGGATATGGACTTTTTGGACGATATTAAATCTATTTTGAAAACCAGTTCGACCGTCCTCAGCGCCCGGCAAAAATTTTTCAGAATGGCTTTCGGGCTTGATAATGCTAATCTTGAAAATATGGAGCTTGTTCAAAAAACGACTCAGGATTATCTGGCGACACTCGGTAACAAGAATTTTCCGATTTCTTTGCAAATGTCCATACAAAATCCGAAATTTGCCCGGCCGGCAATGGTTGGAACGATGGTGCTGGCCGATACCATTATTAAAGGCGGCTGGGTAAAGATTGAGGAACTGAACGGAAAATTATATATCGGCGCGCACAGCGATGTTGAGCCGTCAAAAGAAAAAACGGCCGCTCTCAGAAATATTTGCGAAAACGGCAAAACGGAAATCAGCGCTCAATATGCCCCATTGTTTTACTTAAAGAAAATTTTAAACTTTGCCGGCTATAATTTGGCGTTCATTGAAGACGGGATATTAGGTTTGGCAATCGGATAAGGAAAGTGTCGTGAAGTGTATTATTGCTGACGATTCAAAAATTATCAGAATGGTTCTTTCCAAGATTTTTAATAATCTGGGTATGAGCGTTCTGGAGGCAGAAGACGGCGAGGAAGTGTTGGAACTCTGCCAAAAGGAAGAGCCGGCGCTGATTGTTATGGATTGGAGACTGCCCATTATTGACGGCATTGATGTTCTTTACAAAATCCGCGGGGAATATAAAATCCGCCAACCGAGAATTATTTTTTGTTCTTCAATGATTGAACCGGACAGAATCCGAGAGGCTTTGGACGGCGGTGCTGATGATTATTTGATGAAGCCTTTTGATGAAGAGATTATTGTCAGCAAGCTTAAAATTTTGGGAATGATTAAGGAATAGGCATGAACAAAAGCGATTTTGACTATCTGTTAAAAGTTCTTAAGGAAAATGCCGGATGGGATTTTTCGGAAGACGAGTATTTTGTTCTTGATAAAAAAATTACCAATTTTGTACGAGAAAAAGGCTATGCTACGGTCGAAGAACTTATTGATGAAGTGCGCATCGGACAAAAGGCTTTTATCTCTCAGTTGATAGAATCGCTTACCCTGCTCGGAACGAGTTTTTATCGTGATTACAGCGTTTTTAAGCAATTTGAAGACAATATTTTGCCTTATTTGCGCGAATATAACCGCGGCGTTAAAAAGCTCAGAATCTGGAGCGCCGGCTGTTCGACCGGGCAGGAAACCTACTCTGTTGCCATTTCGGTCAAAAATAAACTGCTTAACGTATCTGACTGGGACATTGATATTATCGGTACGGATATTTCAGAACAGGCAATCATTAAGGCCAAAAACGGCAGTTATAACCAATTTGAAATTCAGATGGGAATGAATGCCCGCAAGATTATTGATAATTTTCACAACGAAAAAGACACCTGGTTGGTGAACGACAATATTGCTGCCATGGTCAGCTTTAAGAAAAATAATTTGCTGGATGATTTCTCCTTGTCCAAAAAATTTGATGTGATCTTTTGCCGATATGTTTTGTCTTTATTTACCAAAGAATATCAGAAAAAAATTATCCGGAATATGTATAATGTTCAAACACCGAACGGGCTTTTTTATCTAGGCAAGAAAGAAAAAGTCGAGGGCATAGAAGAGTTTTATACCAAAGTTCCGGGATTTGACGGCTTATACCAGGCCAGAAGCGCTGATAAAGTTCAAAAATTAAAAGCACCGGACGAAGGCTCCACTAAGGACAAAGGCAAGCCGGAAATGCCAAGTTTTATTCGTCCGGAAAAACTGATCAACCGGCCGACAATCTCGTCTTTATTAAGAAAATAATTATTTCTTTACGCAAAATGCCCGGCTATTTATTAGCCGGGTATTTTGTTTTTATCTCTTAGCCAAAATCCCCGCCCCATTTTTCAATATAGCTTGACATATACCTTTTGTTGTGCTATAGTATCTTTATTGTCGTTCTTAAGCATCTGTCATCCCCGGGCTTTGACCCGGGGATCC
>CALXRP010000026.1 GCA_944390885.1 uncultured Alphaproteobacteria bacterium | reverse complement strand
GCAACAGCAAAGGCTGATACCGCGGAATTAAGTTTCATGTGTAGCATAGTGTTATAATTTTTCATCGGCTTCCTCCCTTATAAAAATTCTTTTCTTCTTTTGTCGTCCTTTTTTCCTTTGTCTTTGCCGGGCGCTTTATTTTTTAGTCATTGCCGGGCTTGACCCGGCAATCCAAGTCAAATAAATCAGCTTTACTGTCATTCTGGATCCCCGGGCACTTTATTTTTTCTAGTCATCCCCGGGCTTCGACCCGGGGATCCATACTTCAAAGCACCTTGTCATTCACAAATTCCGTCATAGCATCGCGATCTCTTAGGCACAGTGTCAACAACCGATCGCTCAGGCCGGTGCCTGTGGATTCTCGGGTCAAGCCCGAGAATGACAGAAAAATAATGTGCCGAGAACGACAATAAAGATACTATAGCACAAGAAAACGCAAGAGTCAATACTTTGTGAAAAATAGAGGGAGGATTTTGGCTAGAAAAGGGCAAAAAAAATAAAAAGCACCAAACATCGCTGTTGGTGCTTTTTATCACTGCATTTCAAAAATCAACTCGCCGGACAATTCCACTTCCGGCAGCCGATATAATCGCGGATTGTTTTAACCTCTATCCCTTTCCCGTCAAAATACAAAGCGGCGCCGAGCGAAGCCGGAACATCAAAATGCTTGCCGTCAATCTCCAACCCGTGACTCTTCAGATATTTCACCCGTCCACGATAAATGCAGCTTTCTTTATCACAATTCAAATCCAGCCAATTTTTCTCCGCTTCTTTGCCCTTATAAATGGCCTTAAGCTTTTCGTAATCCGATTCCGACAATTTCCGGGAAGCCGTCCGTTCCAACCACATCTGTTTGTCAAAATAATTTCCCCTGCCCGGCAGAATCACCAATTCACCGGCTGTATCTTTAATCGCCAGCAAATCGGCCTCTGCGTTAATCATCACATCAGGAACCTTAACCGTAAAAATACTCAAAAAGCCGCAAAGAATACCCAACAAGCCCCACAAGCGCCATTTTCTCTGCCATAAGCACAGCCACAACCCGCCAAACACAATCAGCAGCAGTCCCCACAACGGCATGGCCAAAACCTGATATCCGGCATTCGGCCAGGAAGCCACCCAAGCCGTTATCTCATTCACTTTCTCCACGCCCCAACCGGTAAGTTTCAAAGTCGGCCCGTCAAGCCCGAACGGCATCAGCAGCATGGAAAGCAGCATAAACGGCATAATCACCAAACCAATGACCGGCCCCGCCAAAAAGTTTGCTGCCGTCGTATAAATGGCAATCCGGTTAAAATGATAAACGGCAAAAGGCAGGGTCGCCAGACTGGCCACCAAATCCGAAACCACAATTCCGGCAATATAAACCCAAACCGTTTTGGCCAGCGTCAGCATCCGGCTCTGTTGTTTTTGCCCGCCGCCGCTCAAAAAACGGTTCAACCGGCCGGCATATTTTTCATAAAAAGCAATCAAAGCCACAACCGCGGCAAAAGACATTTGAAAACTTGCCCCGATAAGCGCCTCCGGCGACAGCACCAAAACAATCAGCGCCGCCAGCGTAATCGTCCGCATAGAAATGGCTCTCCGATCAAACAACACGCCGATTAAGACGATAAACGTCATAATAAAAGCCCGCTGCGTCGGCACTTCCGCACCGGAAATCAGCAGATAAAAAGCACTGAGAAAAATGGCAAAAACCGCCGAAATCTTTTTGGCATCATACCGCAGGGCAATCGGCGGAATCAGTGCGGCAAGCAAGCGGATAAAAAAGAACATAAGCCCTGCCAGCATACTCATATGCAGCCCGGAAATAGAAAGAAAATGCGCCAAACCGGAATCCCGGTAATCGCTGGTAATTTTCTGGCTGATACCGGAACGGTCGCCGGCCATGATTGCCGCCGTAATTCCGGCCTCGTCTTTAGGCAGCTGCGCTTTCACATGCTCAACCATCTTCTTCCGGAGAGCATTAATTTTGCCGTCAAACCATACGCCGATTCCGACCGGCGCCTCACATTCCAGCGGCTGAACAGAAGCCACGGCATACCCATTGCCTTTGATTCCGGCATAAAAGGCTTTGCGATCAAACTGATACCCGCCAACGACTGCCGGCAGCGGAAGCGGCATAATCTTCGCCACGGTTTCCACACATTGGCCGGTTTTCCACTCTTGATCTTTATCCCTCAGCGTAATCTTAACCGGTCCTGCAATCTTCTTCCCGTCAAAATTCTGCAATTCATCCAACACCAGGCGCGGCTTGCCTTTCATATTATGCTCGACCCGCACGATACGCCCACGGATATAATCGGTTTGTGCTTCAGAAATAATCGGTTCCCGGGCCAGATACAAGGTCTTCATCTGAACATTGATAAAGCCTAAAACAACAATCGCCGCCCCGAACAGCCCCCATAAGCGGCGAGGCTGAAAACGCCAAATCCAGGCAAAAAGCAAAATCAATTCAAAAGCCGCTAAAGACCACCATTTTGACGGTTCTTCCAGCAAAGCAAAATACAAACCGATACCGCAACCAAACAAAACAGGCAGCCACAGAAACCAACGTTCCTGTTCTTCAGCCAGATTTTCTGCCAGATAACTTTTACGGCGTTGCAGCATAAATTTTTCCTTTCGCTTTATTTGTAATATATTAATCTTTTTATGTCATCATCAAAATCAAAGATATGTTACGAGGAAAATCCATGAAAAAAATTACATTCGCCATTTTTTGTGCCCTGATGATATCCGCAGCACCGCTCCACGCCGAAGTCAAAAGCATTGTTGATTGGGACGGCGGATACAATCCTTATAAACCCGGCAAAGATACCATTGCCGGCAGAGATACCCCGGCATCGGGCAAAACAACCTGCGCAAGTAAGTGTCCTGCACCTTACAGCATTACCACAACATCTTGCCCGGAAGGACAAGTTTTGATAAACTGCCCGGCCTCCGGTTGTTCCTATTACCGTTTCTGCCGCAATAAAAAAGACAAAGGGGATGAAGAAAAAAAACAAGACATCCTCAATACCAATTCTAATGATGTCAATCTGATAGAACTCTTGGAAGAAATTGAAACTTTTCAATACGACCAGCCTACAGAACAAGAACAAGAACAACAATAACAAACAAAAAAGCTGCCATATCAATGACAGCTTTTTTATTGAGTTTAAAACTCATTATACACTTTCAACGGTGAAAGTTTTCGGCTTGTCCCGGGAACAAAACATTTTTTATAAGCCAGCTCATAAGCAGACAGATAAAACGTTTCGCCGTCCGGAAATTCAATACACGTCCCTACCCGGTTAAGAACCGAAAAATCTCCCGCATCCGGAAAATTTATCTTTTCACCGTTTCGAAACTTATAAAAAATCTCCTCACCGGAATCATCCAAGACATACCACACCGGAACCTTATGCTCCGAAGCCGGAGATGACAAAATACCGGGATTCACATTGTAATAATTTGCAGTTCTCCCTTCTGCCGACAATAGCCTCATCACCATTGCCTCATTTATCAATGCTTCCATAATTCTATTTTTTTAATTAATAATTCACAAATATATAATCTCAATGGCCTTTAGAATATGCTAAACAGTCACAAAAGGCAAGCTTATTTTTGCCATATTAAACAAAAAAATTGTCAAATCCTAAGATTTGACAATTTCTTCATACTTCAAAATATCATCGGCTTCAATAATCCTCCGATAAATCACTTTGACATTTCTGCCCAGATCAAACTCTATTTTTCCTTTCTCCAAAGAAAACAGGCTCAAGTTCAAATAAGTTCCGTCATCAAAAACAAAACCTTCAAAAAGTTTAACATTTCTGCAAAAAGAAAAAGCCGGTTTATAAATAAATTCGGCCGTATCGGCTCGCAGCAAAACAAAATTGTTATCCTTCAGTTTCCAACAAACCAAACAAAGATTGGTCTTGTTTTTCACCCCTGTTCTTGCCAGCATCACCGGATAAATTTTTTCTTTCTCCGCCTCAAAACCTTTTGCAGCAAAAAACTCTGCCGCCCGGGCGTTATCTTTTAATAATATCTCCATATACAATAATCTATATTTTCACAAAAAAAGTTGCCGTTAAACATAACGACAACTTTTTTAATTTTTTTTGAAGAAGTGATAGGATCAGATCTCCCACCAGTTTTTCTTTTTTTCTTCCAGCTCAAAAGCCCTATGCACCTGCATATAAGGCTTATCGGCATCTTTACCCGAAACGAAGAATGTCTCTCTGGCACCATACAAGCCACGGGTTAACAGGATCTGACTCCCATCATCATAACGGAAGTTATCCCCTCTCAGAAGATCCCAGACAGCAGTTCCCGAAGTAACAGCCTTGCCGTCCTTAACGGCAACAATTTTCCCGTCAGGACATTTCCAGGCCGGAATAACCGCCGTCATATTTGGCCTGTGATATTCATGCAGGTTAACCTGCCCTGAATATCTAACAACAACAACCGGTCTGGCACCGGCAACCGGAGCCTTTAATACCATTGTGTTGTTCATTACTGTTGCTGCACTCTGAGATAAAATCTTTGTTGTATTCATAAATCTTATTTTTTTATGCCCCTGAGGGCGTTAATATTAATAATATCTTTTTAATTCTCTTAACAAAAAACAATATATGACAAAATTTCCAAAATGTCAACACTTTTTCTGCAAAAAAAAATTATTTTTTTACGATTACATCAATATTTCTTCCCAAATGCTTCCATTTCACTTTCTCATTAACAAAATCAAACTTGTCAACGTCATTGATTGTATCAATGGAATCATTATCCAAAATCGCTAGCAAACACACGTCCAAAAACTTGCCGCAGGCATCTGCCGAATCGACAAAAGCCGTAACATTGCCACGAGCCTCTGCAATTCCTTTACGCAAAAACATACTCCAGATTTCATGTTGTTTTACACGGTCTTCCGGCGTTTCCGCCTCATCTTCTAACCCAAGCTCCAACAGCTTTTTTCCACATTCCGTTTGTTCCAACAACATTTTTTGAGGATAGTCTTCCACAAAACGCAAAGCCTTTTGCTTGTTTTCTTCTGTTTTCAGATAACTCACGCTGTAAAGCACCAAACCGTTCTCAGGCGTCTCAACGCTCAAATTGTCAATAGCCTCAACCGCCGTTTCATACCAATTTTGTTTCATAATATAAATAATAATTAAAATTAATAACCGAAAATACGCTTTTTATATTATTCCGCCGCAAGCTGTTGTCAAGCCATAAAAAAAACTGTCGGACCTCACGGCCAGACAGTTTCTTCTTCTGTTTAATTAAATTAATGGTCATCTTATGAAAAGACATCCAATTTCATCCTACTTGGACACGGGGAAGAACTATGCTTTCCCAAAAACGTCCCCCAATATCCGTAAAAGGAACGTCGTCCCAATAATATTTTCCGGTACTTTCTTCTTTTAAGATTCTAAAAGAAAGACCGTTTTTTATTTCATTTAAGACCCCCTGTTCAGGGAGAATGATATTCACCCTGTTAACAACATTTTCAGGAAGAAACTCCGCATTATCCATACGAAGATATTTCTTTTTGTTATCAACAGTCGTGATAGCCCAACAAGGAACACGCATTTTTGTATTAAACATGTCCTCTGTTTTCTGCAAATCGGCAATATGCTTGGCACATACCGGCAGCAGATACAAAAACTTAATTCCTAATTCTTGGAGCAGACAAATCGCTTCATCCATATTCCAAACTGATCTTATCTTTGTATCCATATATCTAATAATTTTTATAATAGTGGCTAATTAACTGCTCCTTTATACCCGATTCCGGCATTTTTGTCAATATCTTTTATTTTGGAAAATACGATTTTTCTAAAAAAATATCCGATATTGCAATTAATACCGGATATTTTCTTTACAAAACCAGATTCAAAACCCGCTCTGTAGCCTTAATCGCTGCCTTGACCTGATCGGAAGAAACCGCATGAGTCACCATACCGTTATCCCATTTTATGGTCGCTTCTACCAAAGAATTTGAGCTTCCCCCCGGAGGAATACTGATTTCAAAATCCAAAAGCTTCGGAATTTCCACATTCATTTTCGGCGCCAGTTTGCGCAGTGCATTCATAAAAGCATCATACCCGCCGGAACCTTGCGCCGTTTCTTCAAAAACCTCTCCGCGACATTCCACCTGAATATTAGCACTCGGCTTCATTTGCATCGTCGTTGTCACCACACAATTTGTCACCCGAAACAACTTATACCGCTGCCCGCCGAGCATATCTGCCACCAGAAAAGGCAAATCCTCAACCGTCACATTCTTTTTCAAATCACCGAGTTCAACAATTTTTTGTAACAACTTTTGTTTTTGGTCATCATTCAGATGAATACGCAGCTTCTCCAAATTCATCTCCAGACTGGCCTTACCGGAAAGCTTGCCCAAAGCATAAGACCGATTGCGGTCAAATCTGTCGGGCGTCAGGCTGCTCACATATAAATTTCCCTTTTTGTCACCGTCAGCATGAATCCCCGCCGTCTGCGTAAACACGTCGCTGCCCAAAATCGGCATATTTCCGGCAATCCGCTTACCGCTGAATGTTTCGACCAGAATACTGATGTCTTTGAGTTTTTTCTCATTAATTTTGCAAGCCGCATCGCTATGGTCATTAATTGCCGCCGTCGCCTGAGCCAAATCCACATTTCCGGTACGCTCACCCAATCCGTTAACCGTCACATGCAGCCCGCAAATACCGGCTCTGACCGCCGCCAGCGCATTTGCCGCCGCCATACCGTAATCATTATGCGGATGAAATTCAAATTCCGCCTGCGGGTAGCGCCTGACGGTTTCACCAATATATTCTTCCGTTTCAAACGGATTCAAAATCCCGAGCGTATCCGGCAGAATAATGCGCTTGAAGCCCAAACCGGCATAGCAGTCCAACATCTTCCAAACATAATCCGGACTGTTTTTAATGCCGTTAGACCAATCTTCCAGATAAACATTGCAGACAAAACCGTTTTCCTGCGCATAGGCAACCGTTTTCTTCACATCTTCCAAATGCTCGGCCAGCGTCTTTTTAAGCTGCAGTTCACAATGTTTTTGCGAGCCTTTGGTCAAAAGGTTGATACGCCGGCAGCCGGTTGGTTTCAACCAATCGATTGATTTGTTATAATCGGTAAAGCTCAACACTTCAACGGCATTTTCAAAACCGGCGGATTTTGCCCATTCCATAATCGCACTCAGAGCAATCTGTTCTTCTTTGCTGACCTTGGCGCTTGCCACTTCACAGCGACTGACTCCGACATCGGCCAGCAGGCGCTTAACAATCACCAGTTTTTCTTCATGTTTAAACGAAACGCCTCTGGTCTGCTCACCGTCGCGCACCGTCGTATCGACAATGTCAATAAATCTCATTTACTTTTTTTCTCGCACAATTGCAAAACAATATCCGCGGCATTTTCACTCGGCGTTTGCTCACCCAACCCCAAAAGCTCACGGACTTTTTTAAAACCGGCAATTTGTTTATCATACAAATCATCTTTTTGCAACAGGCCTTTGATATAATTGCGAATATTTCCCGGTACGCAGCGTTCCTGCAAAAGTTCCGGCACAATCTCCCGCCCGAGTAAAATATTGGAAAGATTCACAAATTGAATTTTCAAAAAATGGCGTGCCAACATGGCCGAAAAAGCAGAAACTTTATAAGCCACAATATGCGGCACATCCAAAATCGCCAATTCCAGCGCCACCGTACCGGAAGCCGCAATCGCCGCCGACGAGGCCTTAAAAGCATTGTAACGATCTTGCTGTGTTTCGGTTACCACAATTGGCAACCCGCTGTTTTTTGCCGCAGTTTTAACAGCCTCCGCCACGGTTTTGACCGTCGGAATCACAAAAAACAAATCCTCATTTTGCTTAGAAAGTTCGCGCACGGCATCAAAAAATACCGGCAACAGCTTGCTGACTTCTGTCTTGCGGGACCCCGGCAGCACGGAAACAACCCTTTTTCCGGCCGGGACATTGAATTTCTCGCGAAATTTTGCTCCGTCAGCATGCAAAGCCTCGCTCTCAATCACCGGATGTCCGACAAAATCCGTCGGCAGGCGGTAAGGCGTAAAATATTTCGGTTCATAAGGCAGCAGCGTCAGCAAATGGTCAATATATTTATACATCGTCCGCGCCCGTTTTTTCTTCCAGGCCCAAACCTGCGGCGCCACATAATGCACCTGCGGAATACCGAGTTTCTTTTTGCGCAAGGCTTTATGAACGCGCGCCGAAAAACTCCAGCTGTCAATCGTAATCACCACATCGGGCTGCACACGGATAATATCTTCGACCGTATTTTTAATATGCCGGAGAACTTTCGGAATACTCGGAATAACCTCCATAATTCCCATAATCGACAAATCGGCAATGTCAAACAAAGGCTTCAGCCCTTCTTCTTCCATTGTTTCGCCGCCCACACCGTAAAAAGCCACATCACCGCCGGTCTTTTTCTTCAATGCCCGCATCAACCGCGACCCGAGCAAATCCCCGGAAGGCTCTCCGGCAATCAGATAAATTTTTTTCATTATGCCTCCTTCCACTTGGCATCGGCCGGATTCACACCGACAACAAACAATCCGAGTTTATCGGCTGTTTTAATAGCTTCAACCTCATCAACAATCAGCCCGTTTCCGGCATGCAAAGCCACCCCGCGCAAACCGGCTTTATGCGCATTCTCTATTGTCCGTACGCCAAAAGCCGGCAAATCAATCCGCATATCCTGTTGCGGCTTGCGCAGCTTGACCAAAACACCGCCCGGTCCTTTGCGCTTATAATCACCGCAGCGCAAAAGCATCTTATCCGTTCCTTCTATTGCTTCCACCGCCAAAACAAGCCCTTGCTGGATAACCGCCCCCTGCCCGATATCTAACCGTCCGAGTTCGGTAACCACCTCAACGCCGCGTTTAATGTCCGCCCAGGCCTGTTTATCCGGCTTAACCTTACCCAACACACCTTCCTTAACCAGAAGTTCGGGAATAACCTCATGAATCCCGCGGACAATCATTCCCTCGGCTTCAATTTCTTTAACCAAAGCGCGCAATATACCGTCATCACCCAATGCTTTCATCCCGACTTTGGCAAAAAACGCCGTTGTTTTCCAGTCCGGTACTAAATCAGAAAAGCTCGGCCGCCGGATTGTGCCAATCATCACAACTTCCTGCACTTTTTCTTCGGCAAATTTTTTAAAACCGCTGCCGGCCTGCCCGATTCTAATCCACATATGCGGCACTTCATCCGACAAAATATCTTTATCGGCATTGCCTTCTATTGCCAAAACAAAATACGGTCGGCCGTTCTGACGGCAGTGCTCAATCAGCATCTTCGGAATACTCCCGCCGCCAGCAATAATACCAAGTTTTTTTATATTTTCAGTCATCATTAATCCATAAAAAAGAAAGAATAACTTCTCTATAACATAGAAAAATTATTCTTTCATTAAAAAAGACAAATAGTTTTAAGCAAAACTATTCTGCGGTTAAAATATTGCGGCGGTCCTTCAAACCAAATTCTATAAACTTAATCTGTTCCTGAACAATGGCATTATCCTTAAACTTTTCTTTAGCCTGTTCCACCCGGTCTTCCAAAGTACCTTCTTTGCCTTTGAAAATAAACATATAAGCACGCGTTGCCGCTTTAATATCAGCTTCAGACATACCGCTGCGTTTCATGCCGACTTGGTTCAAACCGCGCAACTTTCCGCGATCGCCGGTAACCATACCAAAAGGAATAACATCGCGGCCGATGCCGGTCATTCCGCCGATCATAGCTTTGCGCCCGATTCGGCAAAATTGGTGAACGGCAGAATTACCGCCCAGAATACAACCGTCGCCCAACCGTGTATGCCCGCCGATAACGGCATTATTCGTCATAATCACACCGTTGCCGACCACACAATCATGCGCCACATGAGAATTGACCATAAACATTCCGTCATCGCCGACAATCGTAATCAGCTTCTGCGGCTCGGAACCGTCTTCCGGCGGTGTCTGTCCTTTCGGTGTGCCGCACTGCATCGTTACATTCTCGCGAATAACATTACGCTTGCCGATAACCAATTTGGCATCCGGCTGAAATTCATTGCCATGATCCTGCGGACCGCCGCCCAAAACAGCTCCCGGAAATACAACCGTTTCATCGCCGATTGTCGTATTTCCCAAAACGGTAACTCTTGCAATCAAGTTAACCTTCTCCCCGATAACCGCATTTGCGCTGATATAGCAAAACGGACCGATAATTGCACTCTCTGCAATTTTTGCACCTTCTTCAACAACTGCCGACGGATGAATATTAGACATTAAAAATTCCCTTTCAAAAAAATTATTTTCATAACGCCATTATAAACAAATTTCCTTTGCCGTAAACACAACAAATTTTACAAATTATTACATCTTGACTCCCGGATAAAAAGGCAATAGCTTACCAAACAGAAAAAAATTATTAATATTTATTAAAAACATTGCATTATGGAAAAGAAACTCGCTTTATCCCCGGCAGAACTCGATTTGCTTCTGGCAAGTCTGTCTGATGATGATACCTTCTGTGCCGATTTGAAAATGGTGATCAAACAAAATTACACGGCTTTTGAAGAACGGATAAAAACATTTGAAAAAATGGATGCCGTTATCGAAAACCTGTTAATTAAAACCTGGCCCCAGGAAATGATTTTGAAATATATTCAAAACATTATTCCTAATGAAAAAACACGCAAAGAACTTTTACCAACAGCCGACAAAAAAATCGTCTGGACCTTATTGGAAAAATCTGCCCCCTCTGCAGAAGAAAGCTTGCTGATTCTGAAAAGAGAAGACGGATTTGAGTTTTTGCCTGTTCTGTTACAAAGAAATGCTGATTTTAACGAAGCATGCGAAAAAATAATCTTCAAAAAAGCAGCTCCCGACAACATTGAGACCTATTGCCTCAAATGCCGAAAGATACACAACATCGAGCTGCTTCTTTCCGACCCCGGAATGCACCGTTTTTTGATATTTTATATTCAAAATAATCCGTTTTACGGATCTCTTCCCGACCGGGATGTTTCCAAAATCATCCCCTTTCCGGAAATACTGGAGCTTTATGTAAAAAAACATACCGTTCCGTTTTCCGAAGTAAAGAAAGATAAAAATTTTGAAAAATATATCAACCGGATTTCCGTTGCCACACACGACTGGCTTTATGGAGGAATGACAGAAGAAATGCTTGCAACATTTCTTAAATCAGCATTGTCAAACGGTCAACAGAAAGCTTCTCTAAAAATGGCCATAGAGCGTTACGGAAACCAATTGTCCCTGACCATTGCCCAAACACTGACAAAAATCAGGCAGCCGACTGATGAAGAAGTGATCGAATGCCTGTTGGAAAATTCTGATAAGAAAATATTCGAATTAATCCCGAAAAAACAATATATTTCTGCCGCGTTGCGGAATCAAAAGGTCAAAAAAAGAATTCTGCAAATAAAAAATGCAGAAATCACCTCCATGTTGATCTCGGAAGACCCTCTGGGATATGAATTTGAAAACTTTCTTTTAGAATATCCTGAAACAGAGCGACGAAAACTAATCATGCAACACGGACGAAAATACGGCTTTGCCCGTCCGGAACTAAACGAACTTCACTGCAAATATGAAAAAGATGCCTTTTGGCAAAAAATCAAAAACTTTTTCAAATTATAAACGCAGTTTCAAACCAACAAAAAAGGATTGCTTCTCAGCAATCCTTTTTTTATGACCTCAGGCTCTCAACTCACCGCCGGTCTTCTTTTTAACCTCATCAATCACCTTGTTCATCAGACCTTCAATGTCTTTATCGGTAAAGGTGTTCTCAATCGGCTGAAAAGTCACGGACAAAGCCAAAGACTTTTTACCCTCCGGCAGATTTTCACCCTCATAGACATCAAAAATCCGAACATCGGTAATATGAACACGGTCGGCATTTTTGGCTGCCGCAATCACATCACTGGCTTTCACGTCTTTATTCAAAACAAAAGCCAAATCTTTATCCAGCGGCTGGAACTGATACAGCTCAAGCTTCTTGCGAGCCTTGCCCTGAGAAGCACGCGGCTCAGGAATATTATCAAGAAACACCTCAAAAGCCATCACCCGTTGCTTAATACCCAGTTTTTTGGTCACCGCCGGATGAATCTCGCCAAAATAAGCCAGTACATTTTTGCCCAAACGCAAAGAACCACTGCGTCCCGGATGATAATATTCCGGCGCGTCACGGAACACTTGAGCATTTTCCCACGGCCCGTTGGCTGCCGCAATTGCTGCAATGGCATCGGCCTTGGCATCAAAAACATCATAAGCACGCTCATCACCCGTCCAGACTTTTTTGGAAGTCATTCCGCAACGCACGCCGCCGGCAGCCAACATCTGTTCTTTCGGCCTGCGACCGTAAAATTGCGGTCCGACTTCAAAAAGAGAGACATTGCCGTAACCTTTGGCAATATTGCTTTTAACCGCTAACAACAGATTCGGCAAAACCGACGGACGCATTTCATCCAAATCGGAAGCAATCGGATTAAACAACAAAACGGCTTCCTGCCCGGCTTTGCGGAACATCTGCGCAATTTTTGAATCGGTAAAGCTCCAGGTTACCGTTTCCAACATCCCGCGGGCAGCCAGCTCATGCTTAACCGTCACATTGCGGCGCTGAACCGGCGTCAGGGTCTGAACCGGAAACTTGTCATGCGGTAAAGATTCCGCCGGAATCTTATCCAGCCCGATCATCCGCACAACTTCCTCAACCAAATCATGTTCACCTTCAATATCACCGCGCCAGGTCGGAGAAACTGCTTTGATTTTTCCGTTTTCTTCGGATGTTACAAAACCAAGTTTATTCAGAATATCAACAATCTTTTCTTTTGAAACTTCCAACCCGATAAGACTCTTAATCCGCTCCGGACGCAAATAGGCAACCCGTTCGGCACAATCTTCATTACCGGCAATTTCGATTTCAGAAACTTCACCGCCGCAAATTTCGGTAATCAGCTGCGTGGCACAATCCGACCCGAGAACGTTCGACTTCGGATCCACCCAGCGCTCATAACGATAACGCGAGTCAGAATCAATCTGGAATTTGCGTCCGGTACGGGCAATACAATCCGGCGTAAACAAAGCGCATTCCAGAAAAACATTTTTCGTTTCTTCGCTGCAACCTTTTTCCGCACCGCCCATAATGCCGCCCAGACATTGAATGCCTTCATCATCACAAATACCGAGCGATTTATTGTCCATGGCATATTCTTTTTCTTCCAGAGAAACAAACTTCTCACCGTCTTTTGCCATTCTGACCGTAATATTGCCTTTCAACTTATCCGCATCAAAAACGTGCAGCGGACGCGCCATGTCATAATTGATATAGTTGGTCACATCCACCAGCGGCGAAATCGAACGCAGCCCGATGGCACACAAACGGTCTTTCATCCATTTCGGGGTTTCAGCCTTGTTGTTAACACCCTTAATATAGCGTCCGACATAAGTCGGGCAGGCATCTTTGGCTTCAATCGATACGGTAATCGGACTTTTAAAACTTCCCGGAATCTTTTTAATATTCAACGGTTTTAAGGTACCGAGCCCGGCAGCCGCCAAATCTCTGGCCACGCCGCGCACACCGAGACACTCGGCACGATTCGGCGTAATGGAAATTTCAAATACCGGATCAATATTCAGAACCTTATCCGCCGAAACTCCGATCGGTGTATCGGCCGGCAACTCGATAATACCGTTATGATCTTCACCGATACCAAGCTCTTTTTCGGAACACATCATGCCAAAACTTTCCACGCCGCGGATTTTACCGACTTTCAGCTTTTCGTTATAGCACGGAATAGTAACGCCGACCGGAGCAAAAATGCCTATTAACCCCTGCTTGCAGTTTGGCGCACCGCAAACGACCTGCAGCTTTTCTTTTCCGGTATTAACGCACAATAACCCGAGATGATCAGAATCCGGATGCCGTTCATAAGTCTCAACTTTGGCCGTGATAAAATCTTTCAGATTCGCAGCCGGATTGACAACCTCTTCAACCTCCAAACCGATTTTGGTCAGCGTTTCGGCAATCTCATCAACCGACGCCGTTGTATCCAAATGTTCTTTTAACCATGATAACGTAAATTTCATCTTGCTGCTCCTCCGTTATTGCTCAGCCCGCCGGTCATTGAGGCGGAATCAAGCGGCACAAAGCCGTAATGTTTCAGCCAGCGGACATCAGATTCAAAGAAAGTCCGCAAATCGGGAATACCATATTTCAACATCGCCAGACGGTCAATTCCGACACCGAATGCAAAACCCTGATACTCGTTCGGATCAATACCTCCGGCTTCCAGAACTTTCGGATGAACCATACCGCAACCCAAAATCTCAAGCCAGTCGGTACCGGCACCGATCTTCAACTCCGTTTTGGTTTTCAGGCAGCCGATATCCATCTCGGCTGACGGTTCGGTAAACGGAAAATATGACGGACGATAACGAACCGGCACATCATCTAGCTCAAAAAACGCTTTAACAAAATCATACAGGCAGCCCTTGAGATGCGCCATCGTGATATTCTTGTCAATCACCAAACCTTCAACCTGATGAAACATCGGCGTATGCGTTGCATCATAATCGGAGCGATAAGTACGTCCCGGCGCAATAATGCGAATAGGCAGCCCCCGCTCTTCCATCGTCCGGATCTGCACCGGAGAAGTATGGGTGCGAACAACGTAACTATCATCAAAATCAGCGCTGTCCGGATTGGGAATGTAGAAAGTATCCTGCATCTGACGAGCCGGATGGTTAGCCGGCATATTCAGAGCATTAAAGTTATGAAACTGGTCTTCAATATCCGGTCCTTCGGCAACCGAAAATCCCATCTGTCCGAAAATGGCAACAACTTCTTCATAAATTTGCGAAACCGGATGAATCCGTCCCTGATTTTCCGGACGGATCGGCAGCGTAACGTCCACCACTTCTTTAGCCAGCTTTTCATCCAGTTCTTTGGCTTCCAAAAGGGCTTTACGTTCATTAAGAGCCTGCTCGATTTCACCTTTCAGCAAATTCAGCCTTTTACCCATTTCAATTTTCTGCTCAAGAGGCAAAGCGCCGAGGCCTTTCATCATTTCGGTAATTTTTCCTTTTTTGCCCAAAACGGCAACTCTGGCCTCTTCCAAAGCCTTCATATCCCCGGCCTGGTCAATCTCGGCAATCAGCGTTTTTTTCAATTCATCAATATCTTCCATTTTTCCCTCAATCTCGGTGCATTTAAACTGCAAAAGAGCTAACCCGAAAAAACGAGTTAGCTCTTTCTCTATAGATTTTGCTCAACTATTATTTAGAGAGAGCGTTTTTGGCAGCTTCAACCAGTTTGGCGAAGTTTGCAGGCTCTTTCAAAGCAATATCAGCAAGGACTTTTCGGTCGAGTTCGATGCCGGCTTTGTTGAGCCCGCTCATAAATCGAGAATAAGTCATATCATTAAGACGAGTAGCAGCGTTGATTCTTTGAATCCACAAAGCGCGGAAACTTCTCTTCTTTGCTCTTCTGTCGCGATAAGCATATTGCAAAGCTTTTTCAACTTTTTCAACGGCAACTCTGAATACATTTTTAGAACGACCTCTATAACCTTTGGCCATATTAATGATTTTCTTGTGGCGGGCGTGAGCGGTCATACCTCTTTTAATACGAGACATATCAAATTCCTCCTACAAATACGGCATAAATTGTTTAACAATCTGAACGTCTACATCAGAAACCAATGTAGTACCTCTGGCTTGTCTTTTCATTTTCTGAGTTTTGCAGAAGAGGCAGTGTCTCTTTTTGGCAAAATTTCTTTTCAATTTGCCGGTACCGGTAGCGCTGAAGCGTTTTTTAGCGGCACTTTTTGTTTTCAATTTAGGCATTTCAATCCCTTTCTTTATTGCAATTTGGATTTTTGTTTACGAGTCGCCAGGCATGCCAAAACGCCCGAACCACTCTGTTCACCGGCTCTTATACTATTAACTTCCAAAAATTGCAAGCATTTTTTCACTAAAAAAACAGCCCGATCATTAAACCGGACTGTTTTTAATACCTTTCTTTACAAAAATCATACAAAACGTTCGTCATCAGCATCGGCAATCCGATAATGCTGTTCAAACACCTCGTCTCCGATACTCAAAACTTTAGCCGAATTAGCATCAACCAAAATCTTAACAACATGATCTTTAGTTTCTCCCACTAGCCACAACGCATCGCCTTCAACAGAAACAACGGCCAACCGCATACTCTCCGGATAATACAGCCATTCCAAATCGGCAAAAAATCCTTCTGCTCGTTTCCGGGCTTCTTCCCAGGGCAAATAACGCTGTTTCCGAAAAAGAAAATCTCTCCCGTCAAAATAAACATAAACTCCTTGTGTTTCAACATAACAGACATTTTCTTTCTCAAAAAGCTTAAGCTTTTCAGAGCTTCTGCCCATACAGCAATTAATTCCGACCATCAGACAATCGCAATATCTGGGCTCGTCCTTAGGAGTTAAAACGGCGGCATAAGCCGGAAAGCCATACTTTGACATTGCCGAAAATCCATAATCCCACACCGGACGCAGGCAGATACCTCCGCTCCAAACAATATCCCAATAATCTCCGCTTTCTGACGTCAAAAGAAACGCGCACGCCTTATTCCAGGCCTCTTCCGCAGAGCGAGGAAAAACATGATTGTTTTTAAAATCCAGATAAAATTTATAATCCCCTATACGTTTTCTGATTGTAAAGCTTAAAAATTCGCCCTCATATTTTTCTTTTTTATATTCCTGAGGAACTTCAGGCAAATATTCAGCCTCAAAATCCTTTTCACTAACCTGACTTTTTTCATTCGTACAAGGATTCCAAATCAAAAAGATTTTTTCATTATCAGAACCAACCAGTTCAACAGCAAATAGAAAAACATCTTTACCATTGTGCTTTTTTCTGAATAACTTTAACTTTTCTGAATTTTCACAATTGTTATCAGACTTTTGCTTAGCAAAATAAGATAACAAACTTTCTCTGATTTTTTCTGTACTTAACTTCATATTCTTAATAATTTAAATTATAATAAATAAAATGTCCGGGAACTATAACACCTTTTAACAAGACGTCAAGCCCCCGGACAACAAAAGTCAAAAATATTATAAAAAAGATTACAACGCCGTTTCTGTCACATCACCTTTTGGCTCAACTCCGGATTCTTTCTGAACAATCTCTCCGGCCTCTGCCGCATTACCGCTCCCGGAAGCCGCTGCTTTATCTGCCGCAACGTCTGCATTGTTTTCTTCCTTCTGCGCCGAGGCATCTTTATCTTCCGCTTTGGGTTTCGGATAATATTTTTCTTTCACTTCTTTAATTTTTTCTTTTTTTTCATCATCCGTCAAAGCCGAATTTTTATTAATTTCATCAATTTCCTTTTCTGATGCCACAGCTTTGACAATCATTTCATCATGCAGAGCTTCCTGCTCCGGCGTCAACTCCGGCAACGGCTCGCCATACTTTGCCACATTGGAACTGCGGTCTTTTCTCGACGGTTCTTCACGATAAGCCTGCCGGGTATAATAAGCCTCCAATTCTTCACGGTTCACTTTGCCGTTACGGTCGGTATCCATTTCTTTAAATTGCTCTTCCGGCGTTTTATAAGTTCCTTCTTTTCTCGCCGCCCGGATCTCTTTTTCCTCCCGCCGGCTCAGCTTCAGATTTTTAAAATCGGAAAGCGTAAATTCTTCCCCTTCCGCAATATCCATCCGCCGCATCATAGACCTGGCTTCTCTGTCGCCCATACGCTGATATTTATCTTCAAAAGACTTGGAAACATAGCTTTTTGCACCGGCCAAACCTGCCGTCAGACACAGAAAGAAGGTACAACTGGCAACTGCCAAAAAAAATTTCTTCATTGTTTCCCTTTCTTAATAAAAATTATCACCCCTGATAAAACTGGAAGACCGCATATCAATCAACTTTCCGTCTCTCAACGTTACTTTCCGATCCATCTTGTCTGCCAGCTCAAAGTTATGAGTCGCAATCAACGCCGACAATCCCGTTTCTTTTACAATTGACAACAACTCCAGAAAAACACCGTCCGAAGTCCGCGGATCAAGGTTTCCGGTCGGTTCATCGGCCAAGAGCAGTTTGGGAGAATTTGCCAAGGCTCGGGCAATTGCCACACGTTGCTGCTCCCCTCCGGAAAGCTCGCTCGGGCGATGTGACAAACGCTTTCCGAGTCCCATCCTGTTCAACAGCCATTTGGCACGCTCATTGGCAACCTTTTGTCCGATACCGGCAATCATCTGCGGCAACGCCACATTTTCCGTTGCCGAAAAATCCCCGAGCAAATTATGATATTGATAAACAAACCCCAGATAATCGCGCCGCAGATTCGTTCGGGCATTATCACCGAGCTTGCTGCATCTCTGCCCGTCCAGCCAGACATCACCTTTTGTCGGCTTTTCCAACAAACCGGCAATCTGCAGCATTGTCGATTTTCCAGATCCCGACGGCCCGATCAGGGCCACAATCTCTCCCGGTGCAATGGCAAAATCCACTCCCTTAAGCACCTCAAGTTTGGACGCCCCCTGCTTAAAAGTTTTAACCACATTCTTAAGCTCTAAAGTCGGCATTTGTTTATTCATAGCGCAAAGCCTCCACCGGATCAAATTTTGCGGCACGATAAGCCGGATACAAAGTTGCCAAAAAAGACAGCAATAAAGAAATTGAAGCCACAACAATCACTTCCGTCACATCAACCTTTGCCGGAAGCTTGGACAAGAAATAAATCTCTGCCGAAAACAGCTCACGTCCGGAAAGCCCTTCCAAAAACTGACGAATAGTTTCAATATTATAGCAAACCAGCAACCCGAGCGCCACGCCTAAGATCGTCCCGACCACGCCAATAAAAGCACCGTCCAAAAAGAAAATCCGCATAATCGCCCCTTTCCCGGCACCCATCGTCCGCAAAACGGCAATATCGCGGCCTTTGTCCTTAACCAGCATAATCAAACCGGTAATAATATTAAACGCCGCCACCAAAATAATCATCGTCAAAATCAGAAACATAACGTTTCTCTCCACATCAATGGCATTAAAGAAAGCAGCATTTGTCTGTTTCCAGTCAAAAACATACGCCCCGCCGCCGATGCTTTCTTCAATCGCGCGCCGAACCGGACGCAGCATGCTGTCATCATCAAGCGTAACATCAATATGGCTGACGGCGCCTTTCATGCCGAAATAAGTCTGCGCGGCCTCCAAAGGCATAAAAATATAATTGGCATCATATTCAAACATACCGACTTCAAACGTCCCGATAACGCGGTAAGATTTCATCCGCGGCACCGTCCCGAAAGCCGTCACTTTGCCGTTCGGAGAAATCAACGTAATTTCGTCACCCGGCACAATCCCCATTTTATTGGCCAGCCGGGAGCCGACAATAACGCTGTTACCTTTAAATTCATCCATATTAACCAGAGAAAGAGCAGTTTTGAGCACCGGACGCACCAACAGATCTTTTTTCTCAACACCGCGAACCATAGCGCCTTCTGCCGCTTTTCCGGCCGAAACCA
Source organism: uncultured Alphaproteobacteria bacterium (assembly GCA_944390885.1). Classification (GTDB taxonomy): domain Bacteria; phylum Pseudomonadota; class Alphaproteobacteria; order RF32; family CAG-239; genus MGBC133411. The sequence goes on along the minus strand of CALXRP010000026.1, from coordinate 3,406 downwards.
ACAGCTGGTTTTCAATCATCGGAATCACATACTTCACATGCTCAAATTCTCCGATCTCTTTAACCGCTGCTTTATAATTGTTAAAAGGATACCCGACCGGTGACATAATGCCAATATGCCCGTTCAACCCGAGAATACGGGACAAAAGCTCCTGCCGAAATCCGTTCATGACTGACATAACAATAATAAGCGTTGCTACGCCCAGCGCAATCCCGGTAAAAGCAAAACCGGTAATCACCGAGATAAATCCCTCTTTGCGCTTGGCCCGCAAATACCTTTTTGCAACAAAACGCTCAAATTTTGAAAAAAGCATGCCAAAAATTCTCCTTAAACTATGTTTTTATTTATAAAGTCAATGTACCGTCTTTGCAACCGCTCATCAAATAATGTGCATAAAAATTCTCACTTTTTAACAAATTTCTAATATTATCAATTTAAAATAGCACATTACATTAACGGATGAAATCGATGGCAAAATACAAAAATTTTCTACTTACTTTAATATTCTTGCTCTTTCTTGGCATTCAAGACGCCATCTTAGGACAAATTATCTTTCATCCGGCAGATTCCTTTTTCTTTTTTCTGATATCTGTTTTAGGTCTGCTGCTCAGCGGAACATTTTTGTTCCTTCCTCGTTTTTTGTACATAATCATCTTAATTTCCCAATCCGTATTATTTGGCATTGTCTTTATCTGGCATAAATATTTCAAAGATGCCATGCCTTTTGAAATGCTTTGGCAACGTTTTTCAGCCGGTATTGATTTTGCCCAAAAATCCACAGAAACCTTCACTGATCCGAGATTATGGATAATCTTGGCTCTCGGTATTTTAAATACCTTGATCTACATTCTCATATACAAATACATTCGCAAAAAATATGCTGTAATTTTTGCTCTGCCCCTTTCTATTTTTTATTATTTTTTGTTCAACATATCCGACATTCTGCGTCCGATTACTTTCGACGAAAACGCCTGCAAATATTTTGGCTACAAAACCTGCTGGCTGCATGAAGTGTCCGGTAAAATAAAATATGAACAAAAAACGGAAGAAATTATTGAAGGACTGAACAAACTCCCCAATGTTCTTCCACCGGCACCAACCGATACCCGACATATATACATTGTTCAGGTAGAAACGCTGATTTATGACATTATCAATAAAAAATTAAACAATGGTCGTGAAATCACTCCGTTTTTAAATAAACTTGCTCAAAACGGACAATTTTATCACATCAAAAATTTCAAACATACTGCCAGTGCCAATACAGACTTTGCAATCAATTTGGGCATGCAAATTCCCGAAAGTTTCTTAAACTACAATGCCTTTAGCGTTTTTTATGAGCAACTTGCACCTGAAGACATTTACCCTCATGTGCGCACCTTGGCCCAAAAAGCTAAAGAAAAAGGGTTTTACACATCATTTTTTCACAATTACATGGGAACATTTTTCAACCGCAAACCTCATATCATCGCTCAAGGTTATGACAGGGTAATTTTTTCGGAAGACATGGAAAACAACGGCTACAAAGAAGAAATCTGGGGCTATTCGGACAAAGATCTGATGGATTTTATCTTAAAGACACAACAAAAAGAGCCTCATAAAGCCGAATTCAGCTATATCATCACGGTCAGTTCCCATGCTGATTTTATTCTCCTGCACAATTCAGATCCTTTGCTTTCTGCGCCGCAAACACCGACAGAAAACTATTATAACGCCATCAATTTTGTAGACAAGGCTCTAAAACATCTGATAGAAAAGAGCCCAGAAGACTCACTATTTTTCATATTCGGCGATCATGATTCCGAACAAATTTCTTCTCATTCAGTACCTTTTATTATTTATAGCAAACAAATAAATCTTTCTCCGGCAGAATCTCAAGAGATTAGCAGTGATCACATGGCCGCATTAATCCATGCTCAAATAGAAGCAGCCCAATTAAAATAAAACACTATCCATAAGAGGCATAAAACTTTTTGCATATTTTGCTTCAAAGATTCAACTTTTTTCCGAGTCGAACATAGAGGCTTTAAAAATTTTCCTTAAATTTAACCGTTTTGTCATTTTTACGAAAAACAAACGACTCGTGATTTTCAGTAAGAAACAAGAAAAAATAAATATTTTTTATCGATTCGCATAAAAATTCTTCTTGTCATGACTCCGGATTCGTGGTATAAATAATATTGACAAAACATATTATTATATATTCTCCATATCATTAAGACATGAAATGATATTCTACATATCTTTTCTTTTATTATTAATCGGTTAAAAACTAAATTGAAATATTTTCTCTTAGTTTTTTCATGTCTGACCGAATATTCTGTTTAATTAATTAATTTTATTCATTTATGAAGACATTGAAAGATTTAACAGGGATTTTGGTCAGCATGCTGATCGCCCTGGTAGCTATGGTAATGGTAACGTCATGCAGTGACTCTGAAGTTTACGGCATTGACGAACAAGCCATCTCAACACCGGTAACTCCGGTTGACACAGTGCATATCGTCAGCATCAATCTTGACGCTGATTATACTTTAGTATGTGTAGACTCGACTGATTACACATCTGGAGCAGAATTTGCCTATGAAGGCAAAGGATTCTTCTGGTACGAAATGTCGGATGAATCAAGCAAAAAGTCAGATGAAATCTCTTGGGATTTCAACACGACTTTGAGCTGGACTCCGGAACGCTTTGTAATCCGTGACCCGGAAACTCTGACGCTGAAAGGCGTAACGGTAAGCCCGGTCAGCAATGGCATTAATGCTGTTATTGAGTTCGATCAAAACTTAAGCTTTGATGTTAAGGCTCGTACCGAAACATTAGAGCCGGTTGAAATTGAGGGCTTCGAATACGAATATCCCACAGTAAAATGTGTGGATATCAAGGTTATTGAATCTGAAATCACTTACACTCAGCTTCCGCAAGAAGCTGTCAGTGGCAAGCTGATGGATGTTTGGTTTGTAGAAATTCCGTGCTTGGCTATTTACGACAACGGTGATGTTCATCGTTTTGTTATGACGGTCAAAATCGGAAAGGGAGCTTACGTTGAGCCTGATCAGCCCGATGTACCTGACACCCCAGATCCTACTCCAGATCCGGAACCAGATCCTACTCCTGATCCCGAGCCAGATCCTACTCCAGACCCGGAACCAGATCCTACCCCTGATCCCGAGCCAGATCCTACTCCAGACCCGGAACCAACTCCTGATCCGGAACCCGAGCCAGAGCCCGAGCCAACTCCGGACCCGACGCCAGAGCCAACTCCGGAACCAGATCCTACTCCTGATCCCGAGCCAGATCCTACTCCAGACCCGGAACCAGATCCTACTCCTGATCCCGAGCCAGATCCTACTCCAGACCCGGAACCAACTCCTGATCCGGAACCCGAGCCAGAGCCCGAGCCAAC
>CALXRP010000025.1 GCA_944390885.1 uncultured Alphaproteobacteria bacterium | reverse complement strand
TCCGGCATCCCGGCGGAAAGCGGCTCTCCGCATAAAACAAAAAACCCGGACACAATGTCCGGGTTTTTAGTGGCGGATGGTACAGAATGGCTAAGCAAAAACAACCGTTGCTCCGGTTGTTTTTGTCTGCAACATCTCAGAAAACGTTAGCGCGCAAGGTTTGACTGCTCAAACCGAAGCAAGCTTACGTTCCTGAGGAATAGTCCTGTGCGCTTTCCGGCATCCCGGCGGAAAGCGGCTCTCCGCATAAAACAAAAAACCCGGACACAATGTCCGGGTTTTTAGTGGCGGAGAGTACAGGACTCGAACCTGTGCATCGCTTTAACACGATGACGGATTAGCAATCCGCTGCATTACCACTCTGCCAACTCTCCAGCAAATGGTTCGGTCTTATATGTATAATAACTTTTCGGCTCCGTCAACATCTTTTTTATTTTTTCTTTTCATATCCCCAGGTTCTTCTGATTGTGCACAATTTCTTCGTTTAGAGAAACAATCAATATTGACAAGCATACAAATAACTCTTTATATTTTTCTAAGAAACAAATTATAAAATATATTATTTATGAATGCACAAAGATTATTAGTTCCGTCAATAATTATCCTGGGAGTTTTCTGTTGTTCCTGTTCATCACAATATCAGGTTACCACACCGCTTTCTTCCGGATATTACTATTGCATCCACGGAGATTCTGTCAATTCGGCACCGCGCTACTTTCCTGAACTGATCAGTTCAGAACCTCCCAAAGAAGCAAAAGAAGCTGAAAAACCAGAATGGATTGATTACATTTTCACCCAAAACAGCATCATCCCGCTAATCATCATTCTGCTCGGAAATTCTCGCTAACAAAAATCCCGCCAATCTCAAACCGATCGGCGGGGATTTTTTTTAATCAATGAAGAACAATATTCAGATAGGTCATAAAGATAAAACCAAGAAACAAGGCAAACGCCGCACGGTTAGATTTTTTGGTATCATAAGTTTCCGGCAAAATCTCATTAACCACCACAAACAAAAGCGTACCGCCGGCCATAGCCATTCCGAGCGGAACAATTTTCTCGCTCATACCCATCGTCAGCAAACCCAACACGGCACCCAAAGGCTGAATCATACCAATTGCTGCCGCTGTCAAAGCCGCTTTCAGGCGCGAACACTTGGCCGCAACCAAAGAGATTGCAATGGTCAGCCCCTCCGGAATATTATGCAGTGCGATTCCCACAACCAAACTGTCGGGATTCATAAAGTCTTCGGCACTGTAAGCCACCCCCACAGCCAATCCTTCGGGAATTTTGTGAAGCGTAATTGCAATAATAAAAAGCCAAGCCGTCCGCAGATTAAAACCGCCAAGGCCATGATGCCCCATATTATTATGCTCATGCGGCAGCACGGCGTTCAAAATCCACACCAGCGCAACACCGGCAAACACAGCCCCGATATACCAGAAACCGGCCACATGAATATCCGGATCAAATTGTAAAATCCGCCCCATTGCCGGCACAAGAAGAGAAAAGAACGAAGCCGCCAGCATAACTCCGGCAGCAATATTCAGCATAAAATTGATTTCATCCTGGGAATAGCGCTTTTTCAGAAAAATCATAAAACCGCCGACTCCGGTAATCAAACCGGCAACCGTTGCAGCCAGCAGCCCTTGCCAGAAAATACCATCCATTATAATTTTCTCTCCCTAACCTTATCCATAATCCGTTTATAGACCGGAGTCGTCGATTCTTCGTTCGTCACGGCCAAAAGCCTGTTATTGGCAATCCAGCTGACGGCCTTATTCTCATCAGGTTTCGGACGAACAAGTTCATTTTCATCCGCCTCAAATAAATATGTAAAATTAAGGTGTAAATGCGCCGGAACCTGCATTTGGTTTTTATAATGCGCTCCCACACCTAAAATACAAAAATCAATCGGCTCTTCCGCCAACAATTTCATAGATTGCAGCCCGCATTCTTCAGCCGCCTCCTTGCGGGCGACAAAGAGCAAATCGGTCTCGCCGTCGGCATGTCCGCCGAACCATCCCCAGTGCTTATACAAATTATGAAAGCCCAAAAGCGTATGATTCCTTTTGGCATTCACAATCCAGCAAGAAACGGTAATATGCGCGGGCAGACATTCTCTTTTGTACAAAGAAACAGAGTTTTTCTTGCGCATTTCCAACAACTGCAAAAAAGACTGCCGGTCGGCCTCCTCTGCTTCATCATAAGGCCAGTAGTTCTCTGCCCACTTTAACAAATCCATATTTTTTCCTGACTGCTATTTGGCAAGTTTTTCGGACAACAGCTTGTTTACAATCGCCGGATTAGCCTTGCCCTGCGATTTTTTAATCACCTGACCGACAAACCAGCCGAGCAGATTTACCTTTCCGGCTTTGTATGAAGCCACGTTTTCAGGCGAAGATGCAATCACCTCATCAACAATGGCCTCAATCGCCCCGGTATCGGTAACCTGTTTTAGGCCTTTTTCTTCCACAATCTTGTCAGGAGCCTCTCCGGTCTCGGCCATAATTTCAAAAACATCCTTGGCTATTTTACCGGAAATCACTTCTTTGGCAATCAAATCCACCAGCATACCAAGATTTTCGGGGCTGATCGGACTTTCAGAAATTCTGAGGGCATTTTTGTTCAGCATGGCAAAAAAGTCACCCATCATCCAGTTAGCCACTTTCTTGGCATCCCGCCCTTTGGCTGCGGTTTCAAAGAAGTCGGCAACTTCGCGATTCTCACAAAGAATACGGGCATCATATTCGGTAATTCCCAAATCGCGGACAAAACGCTCGCGTTTGGCATCCGGAAGCTCGACCATATCTTTTTTAATGCCGTCGATATATTCGTCGGAAAGCATCAGCGGCAGCAGATCCGGCTCCGGAAAATAACGGTAATCATGAGCAAATTCTTTTTTGCGCATAACCTTCGATTTTCCGGTTGACGGGTCAAACTGGCGGGTTTCCTGCTCTATTTCACCACCGGCTTCATAAACCTCGACATGGCGTTTGGCCTCATTCTCAATCGCCTGCATCACAAAACGCATACTGTTGACATTTTTCATCTCGGTTCGGGTGCGGTATCCCTCTTCCCCAATTTTGCGAACCGAAACGTTCACATCGCAGCGCATTGAGCCTTCATCCATATTTCCGTCGCAGGTTCCGAGATAGCGGACAATCGAGCGCAGTTTTTTCAAAAACTCCCCGGCCTCTTCGGGAGAACGGAAATCAGGCTTGGTTACAATCTCCATCAGACCAACGCCCGAACGGTTCAAATCAATAAAGCTCATGCAGGGATCTATGTCATGAATGGATTTTCCGGCATCCTGCTCAATATGCAGACGCTCGATTCCGATTCTTCTGGCCGAGCCGTCCTCCAGCACTATGTCGACATAACCTTCCCCGACAATCGGATGCTGGAACTGCGTAATCTGATACCCCTGCGGCAAATCGGCATAAAAATAGTTTTTACGTGAAAACTCAGAATATTTGTTAATCTTGGCATTCAGCCCCAAACCGGTTTTAACCGCTTGCCGAACGCATTGTTCGTTCAATACCGGCAGCATCCCCGGCATCGCGGCATCAACAAAAGACACATGGGTATTCGGTTCTGCCCCGAACTCGGTTGACGCTCCGCTGTACATTTTGGATTCGGAAATAATCTGGCAGTGAATCTCCAAACCGCAGATAACTTCCCATTTGTTGTTTTTGGTCTCAATAATCATCGCAGCCATCTTATTTTGCTCCTTTAAATGCGGCATCTTCTTCCAAAGCCGAAGCAGTCTTAAAAATCGTCCCTTCGTCAAAAGCCTTCCCAATCAGCTGCAGTCCCAAAGGCAAACCGCTTTCGCTCAACCCGACAGGCAGGCTCATTGCCGGCAGCCCGGCCAGATTGACCGATACGGTAAACACATCGTTCAGCCACATTGTCAAAGGATTCTCCTGCATGGATTTATCCCCAATCGGAAAAGCCGGGGTCGGCGTGGTCGGCGTCAGAATAACGTCGCATTTCTCAAAAGCCCTGCGAAAATCGTCGCGGATAAGGCGGCGGACTTTTTGAGCTTTCAGATAATAAGCGTCATAATATCCGGCAGACAGCACATAAGTCCCGATCATAATCCGGCGTTTAACCTCTTTGCCGAAACCCTCTGTACGGGTATTGACATACATCTCGTCCAGATGTTCGCCGTCCACCCGCAAACCATACCGAACACCGTCATAACGCGCCAGATTGGAAGACGCCTCGGCCGGAGCGATAATATAATAAACCGCCAGCGCATATTTGGTATGGGGCAAAGAAATGTCTACAATTTCCGCACCGCGGGCTTTCAGCATCTCTGCACCTTTTTCCCAGTATTTAACAACTTCGGGATTCATTCCGTCAACTTTATATTCCTTTGGAATGCCGATTTTCAGTCCTTTAATATCCTGTCCCAGAAAAGCCTCAAAATCCGACACAGCAATATCGGCAGACGTTGCGTCTTTGGCATCATGCCCCGACATCGTTTTCAAGAGCAAAGCACAGTCACGCACATCTTTGGCAATCGGCCCGGCCTGATCAAGAGAAGACGCAAAAGCAATAATGCCATAACGCGAACAACGACCGTAAGTCGGTTTAATACCGGTCACGCCGCAATAAGCAGAAGGCTGACGAATGGAACCGCCGGTATCAGTCCCCAGCGCACCGGCACAAAGATCAGCAGCAACCGCCGCAGCTGAACCGCCGGAAGATCCACCGGCCACCAGATCACGATTGTCATCTTTAGCTTTCCAAGGATTAACGGCCGGCCCGTAATAACTTGTTTCGTTACTGCCGCCCATGGCAAACTCATCCATATTCAGCTTGCCGAGAAAAGTTGCACCGGCGTTTAACAGATTTGACGTAACCGTAGATTCATAAGGCGGAACAAAACCATCAAGTATATGAGAACAAGCCGTTGTCCGAATACTTTTTGTGCAAAACAAATCTTTGATTCCGAGCGGAATACCTTCCAAAGCGCGCGCCGAACCGTTTTGATAGCGTTCATCCGAAACCTTTGCCTGCTCCAATGCCTTCTCCGGCGTTTCCATAACATAGGCGTTATAAGAACGTCCGTTTTCCATTGCTTCAATATAAGCCTTATTCAATTCGGTTGCCGAAAACTCTTTCTTTTTTAACCCGTCCAAAGCCCGGGCAATTGTCAAATCCGTTAATTTAGCCATTCTTTTTTCTTTCTCGTTGCCTAATCTATCCTTAATTTTACCAAAAAATTTTCGCAAATTGCTTTAGAAAACTCTCTGCTCGCTCAAAAAACTTTGTCAGAGAGAATTTATAAAGTGATTTGCCAAGCAAAGAAAATTTTAACGTACAAATAGTACGTGAATTTTCTGAGACTGCCGCAAATTGCTTTAGAAAACTCTCTCCTCCCTCAAAAAACTTCGTCAGAGAGAATTTATAAAGTGATTTGCCAAGCGAAGAAAATTTTAGCGTACAAACTGGTACGTGAATTTTCTAAGACTGCCGCAAATTGCTTTAGAAAACTCTCTGCCGAAGTTTTTACTCCACAACCTTCGGCACGGCAAAATACCCATACTCTTTCAGCGGAGCATTCTGCAAAATTTCTTCCTGAATATTACCGTCGGTAACCTCATCCTTGCGCATGGTAATAAAATGCTCATTAACCGAAGCCAAAGGCTCCACACCATCCGTGTCAACCTCGTTAAGCTCGTCGATCCAGTTCAGGATCTTGTTAAATTCTTCCTCTGTCGCGGCGACTTTATCTTCCTCAATTTTCAAACGCGATAAAAACGCCACCTTTTTTACATCTTCGGCACTGATTGTCATTTTTATGTCCTAACATATATTATTAACCGGATAAGAATATTCAAAAACGATTCAAATTTCAATCATTTTTATTCACATCATCACCTTCAACGGCGGCAAAACGGCATCATATTGCAAACGCAGCAACAGCCGCCATTCGTCACCAAGCGCTCTTTCCAACTTGGAACGGGAATTAACCAGAACCTTCGGGCTGCTCTCCAGAATCTCGTTTAATTTCTCGGCCAGCGTTTTGGGCTCGGGGTAATAAATGACCTCAAATTTTTCTTTTTCTCCGATACCGGCCAGTTCTTTGGCTTTCATAATCGCATCATTAACCCCGCCGATAGCGTCAACCAGCTTAAGCCGGACAGCATCTTCGCCGGTCCAGACGCGGCCACGCGCCAAAGAGTCCATTTTCTCCGGCGCAATTTTTCGTTCCTGCGCCGTCTTGGCGGTAAAATCGCGATAAACCGCATCCAATGAACGGTTAAAAGCTGCTTTTTCGCTTTCGGAAAAGACTCTGCTGGTCGTCAACAAACCGGCATTTTGCCCAAAATTCACCTGCCCCCAGTGCACACCAAGCTTCTGCCACAAATTCTGAAGCACGATTTTGCCGCCCAAAACGCCGATTGAACCGGTTACGGTAGAGGGCTCGGCATAAATATAATCACCGGCCAAAGAAATAAAATAGCCGCCGGACGCCGCATAATCCCCTTGCGATACCACTATCGGCAAATCTTTATTCTGCTTCATTTTTTTGAGAGTATACCATATTTCGTTAGCGGCATTATAGCTTCCACCCGGTGAATTAACGCGCAAAACGAGTGCCTTTATCCGCGGGTTGTTAGCAATCTTGTCCAAATATTGGGCAATGGTTTCAGAGCCGCTGACAAGTTCTTGCCGCACGGGATTATATATGCTTTTTCCGGTGTCAATCGTCCCCTCAATAACCAGAAAAGCCACAGCCGGCATATTTTTCTTTTCCGGTTTCAGCTGAGCCAGATAATCATAAACGCTCACAATTTCGGCTCCCTTGTAACGAGAGGTAATCTCCTGGATCATATCCGGCCGATATGCGGTAAAATCTACCAATCCGGCAGCTATTCCATCATTCGAACGAACAGGCGCCCGATTAATCAGCTTCATCAAATTCTCAGGCTTGATTTTTCGGTCTGCACAAATCTCAGCGAAAATCCGCTGAAAAATAGAATTTCCGAGTTTGAGCGTTTCTTCCAAATGCTCTTTTGAGAATTTGTTAGACATAAGCGGCGCCACCGCGTTTTTATATTCATATCGGGTATAAAATTCCGGCGTAACGCCAACCTTATCCAACAAATCTTTTACAAACGGCATTTCAATGCTGATACCGGTCAAGCCGATATCGGTATCCGGCTGCATCCAAATCTCATCAAACGCGGAAGCCAGATAATATTCCGAAGTCCCGCCGCCGAAATCACCCATGCCGGGAGCATAAATATATGCCTTTTTTCCGCCGGCACGGATTGTTTTGATAACATTGCGCAACTCCTGAATTTGAGCCAGTCCGAGACCGGAATTACTGACTTCGGCCACAACAGCCTTAATGCGCGGATCCCCGGCCGCCGCACCTAAAGCCTTCAACAGATCAAAATAACTAACACTGGGAACTTCGGTAATATCGGAAATAAGCGTATCTTCTCTGATCTCAGAAACCGCATCGTCAAAATTCACAAACAACACCGCTTGCGACGGCACGGACTGAACCGGAGCCGCTTCCTTATGCAGCAAACCAATAACTACCGCCAGCAACAAAACAAATAAAATGCCCAAAATGGCAAAAGCATAGGTAAAAGCTTTCATCAGCAAATTAATGCTCAAAAGCCGCCGCCGGGTTTTGCCGGCCAACTTCGGAAAAGGCTCATTCATCTGTGCCATAACGCACCCCGTAAAATTTATGAAACATAAAATTACTATAGCTTTTTCCCTCTTCGACTCAAGCCTTATTTCGTTTCATAAACAAAAAAACAGATTCTGAAAAAAATTTTTCAGAATCTGAATATTGTCTGTATATTTTTATGTTCAACAAAAGCTCTCCTATTTTCAAAAGATATAAACAGGAGAGCTTTCAAATACATAAGATCAATAACTAGGAGAATTTACACGTATAGACCCTACGCTCACACATATTGTAGTAGGTTTTGTCATACATCCTTGGTTAGTACATGCTTGCACCGTTGATGGATAACAACACATACCATCATTTATAACGCCAGGACAATCACTACTGACAGAACCACCACCGGAGCTTCCTCCTGAAGAGCAACCTGAACCGCCGCAACGTGTATCACAAGATTGGATAGTTCCGTCACGACAACAATCGCCGTGACAGGTTGAGTGAACAGAACACCAGTTTGAAGAAGATGAGTTACAACAAGATTCACATCGTGTACAAGTACCGCCGCAGCCATCCGAAATGGTATAAGATCCGCAGGAACATCCGGTTTCGTTTGTACAGCTTGGCGTACAACAAGCCTCATAAGGATAATAACAAGTCTTTGTTCCGCAGCCGTTTCGGGTCGAGCCTCCGCATCCTCCGGGGTTGGAAGTCGACGTGCCGGATGGACAGTTCATGTTGCAGGTATAATAACAGGTATATTCACAGCCGTCTGTGCCGTTAGTGCCGTAAGACGAATAAGTTAAGGACGTATAACTCGGACATCCGCTTGGTTTGCAGCAGGTTCCGTAAGAAGTATCATAAGCACAACGGCCGGAATTCTTCTTAAGCTTTTGCCCGGAAGGACAGGAGTTTGTATAACCGGTATCACGGCAAGCCCGCTGATTATCAGTTTTACATTGTTTATAATAAGGCTGTCCGTTCGGACATTGTCCATCAACATATTGCGGAATAGAACAGGTCTGAGTATTATACCCGTTGTCTTTACACCATTTAACGGCGTCACATTTCAGATAATGATCATCACGGGAACAAGTGCCGATTTTAGCATAATATTTCGGACACTCACCGGAAGAATAGTAGGTATATCCTTCTTTCTCACAATACTCAGTATCGGAGTTGATGTTCATATTAATATCACCCTGAACAACCTCATCATCCATACAATCGGGCAGAAAACAAATGCCGGCAGATGCATTGGAAGGCGGGAGGAAAACCGAGAAAGCAGCGGCGATGGAAAATACCGACACCGCAGAGTTAAGTTTCATGTGTAGCATAGTGTTATTCATTTTCGGTCTCCTCCCATAATTAAGTACTATTTCGTTCTATGTACCGTCATCCCCGGGCTTGTTTCTTTTTTGTCATTGCCGGACTTGAAGTCGATAGTTGGTGAGAACGAGTGCAAATCCTTAGCTTTAGCTTAGATTTGTACGAAGTTCGAACCCTACGGGACGAAAGGGGCCCGCTTGCGGGAATTTACACCCGGCAATCCAGGTCAATCATAAGGCCTTTTATTTATCTGGATTCTCGGGTCAAGCCCGAGAATGACAAATTGAGTAACAAGCCTCATAAGAACGACAATAAAGATACTATAGCACAAGAAAACACAAGAGTCAACCATATTTGAAAAATAGGGCGGAGATTTTGGCTAAGAAAAGAGATAATAAAAAACCCCGCCAAAAAAATAGCGGGGCAAGAATTTTTAAAAGAAATAAAAGAAATAATTATTCAGAAAGCATTCTGCCGGTTTCAACTGCCTTATCCAAATTCAGCATACCTTGAATATGATATCCGCAGTCAACATGCAAAACCTCTCCGGTAATACCTGTACCGCAGGCAGAAAGCAATCCGAGAGCGGCCATTCCGACCTCTTCCTGCGTCACATTGCGACGCAGCGGAGCATTCAGCTCATTCCAATGCAGAATTTTTCTAAAATCACCGATTCCGGAAGCAGCCAAAGTTTTAATCGGACCGGCGGAAATTGCATTAACGCGCACGCCTTGCGCTCCCATATCAGAAGCGGCATAACGGACGGAAGCTTCCAAAGCGGCTTTGGCAACACCCATAATATTATAGTTCGGCAAAACTCTCTCACCGCCGAGATATGTCAAAGTCAAAATCGCACCGCCTTCATTCATAATCGGAGAGGCGCAACGGCAGGTTTCCAAGAAAGAATAGCAGGAAATATGCATTGTTGTGGTAAAATTGGCCAGAGTCGTATCAATGGTACGGCCTTTCAGCTCATTTTTGTCAGAAAAGGCAATTGCATGAACAACAAAGTCAATTTTGCCCCATTTTTCACCCAGCTCTTTGAAGCAGGCTTCCACGCTGGCGCTGTCAGAAACATCGCATTTCAACAACAATGTATCGCCGCCGAGCTGTTCGGCCAGCGGAAGAACTCTTTTTTCCAAGACTTCGTTCTGATAAGAGATTGCAATCTGCGCGCCTTGGGAATGCAACGCCTGAACAATACCCCAGGCAATGGACTTGTCATTAGCCAAACCCATAATCAGACCTTTTTTGCCAGCCATCAAAGGTGTAGTAGATGTCATAATGTTTTCCTCTGCATATTTGGTTAAAAAAATTAATCTGTTGAAATTAATTACGTTATCTAATATAAAATTTAATGATTATTGTAAACAACTTTTTTCTCAGGTGTTGAATGAAATCGCAAAACATGGCTCAAACATTGAATCTTCGCATAAAAAAATCATGGGATGAAATAGTCCGTTTCTCAAAATTTCTGGCCGTCCGCGCCAAAAATGACACAATTTTAAGAGTATCATCATCACTGAGCTATACATCATTAATTGCCCTTGTTCCGCTGTTGTCAATCGCACTTGCCATTTTTTCGGCATTTCCGGTTTTCAACGACATTCGCAGCCAGCTGCAAGAGCTTCTGATTCAAAATTTTGTTCCCTCGGCCGGACAGGAAATCAGCGCTTATTTAAACCAGTTTGTCAACGCCACCGGAAAACTCACAACCATCGGCGTCGTCGGACTTGCTTTAACGGCTATTCTTTTGCTTTCCACCATTGAAAACAGCTTTAACTTTATTTTCAAAGTCCGCCAGCCCCGCCGTATCGCCACAAAAATCACGCTTTATTGGACGGTCATCACGCTCGGGCCGCTGCTTCTGGGTGCCGCCTTTTCCCTGCGCGGATACATTTATGCCTTAAACCAGCTCCCGGGAGCAGAAAATCTGTCTTTCTTCGGCAAACTCATTCCCGCGGGCATCACTTTTGTGATTCTGATTATGATTTACACTCTGGTTCCCAACCGCAAGGTCAAAATCGCCCATGCCGCGGCCGGTTCTGTCATTGCCCTGATTTTGTTTTGGATTCTGCGCAAAATTTTTGCCTTTGCCGTCATCGGCAGCGGAACATATAAAACATTGTATGGCGCAATGGCTGCCCTGCCCATTTTTCTGGTTTGGATGTATCTGGCCTGGGGCGTTGTTATCTTCGGAGCGGTCTTCACTGCAGCCTTGGGAGAATATCGTCAGGAGCACATCGAAAAATCGAACAAATCAGAAACAAAAAAATAGGGATAACTTTTTTGTATCATTGTAATTTCATCTCCGATCTGCTTAAATAACGGCAGAAATAAACTACTTTTAAGGAAGAAAAATATGGATAAAGATAAAGCTCTGGACGCGGCGCTGAGCCAGATTGAAAAAGCTTTCGGCAAAGGGTCGATCATGAGACTCGGACAAAACAATTCCGTTGCCGATATTGAAGCAATTTCCACCGGCTCCATCGGCATAGACATTGCCCTCGGCATCGGCGGCATGCCCCGCGGCCGTATTGTGGAAATCTATGGTCCGGAAAGCTCCGGTAAAACAACCCTGGCCTTAAGCGTTATCGCCCAGGCACAGAAAAAAGGCGGCACCTGCGCTTTTATTGATGCCGAACATGCCCTTGACCCGGCCTATGCAAAAAAAATCGGCGTAGATTTGGAAAACCTGCTGATTTCTCAACCGGATGCCGGTGAACAGGCTCTGGAAATCACCGATACATTGGTTCGCTCCGGCGCCATTGACGTATTAGTCGTCGACTCCGTTGCCGCCCTGGTTCCGAAAGCCGAATTGGAAGGCGAAATGGGAGACCAGCATATGGGACTGCACGCACGTTTGATGAGCCAGGCATTGCGCAAACTGACGGCAACCGTTTCCCGCTCCAATACATTGGTCATTTTCATCAACCAGATTCGTATGAAAATCGGCGTTATGTTCGGCAGCCCGGAAACCACTACCGGCGGTAATGCGCTGAAGTTTTATGCTTCCGTCCGTATTGACATTCGCAGCATCGGCAAAATCAAAGACAAAGAAGACATCATCGGCACTCAGACCCGCGTCAAAATCGTCAAAAACAAAGTTGCCCCGCCGTTCAAAACCGTTGATTTTGACATTATGTACGGCGAAGGCATTTCCAAAACCGGCGAGCTGATTGACCTCGGAATGAAAGCCGGACTGGTTGAAAAAGCCGGCGCCTGGTTCTCCTATAAAGGTGAAAAACTCGGACAAGGCCGTGAGAATGCCAAAATATTCTTAAAAGAGCATCCTGATGTTGCTCAGGAAATTGAGAACAAAATCAGGGCTGATGCCGGACATATCACAACCGAATTAACCGGCGAAGATATGCCTGAAGAAGAATAAAATCGCATTTATCGCTCCCGTCGGAACATCACGGCGGGAGCTTTTTTATAAGGCAAAAAATATGAAACAAACAACCTCCAAAATAGATACCCTCGCCCGCAGTATCGGACTTTACATTGCATTTTTCTGCATCGGTCTGGGGCTGATTTCCGTCATTTCTTCCAACTGGCAGGATATTTCAGAATTTGCCAAATTAACGGCCGCCGCAATCATCTTGGCTGTCGCCGCTGCCGGCATCTTTATTTCCCGCAAAAAAGAAAAAAGAACTCTGGCCGAAGCGCTGATTATATTTGACGCCGCCTTCATTATGGCCTCAATCGGCTTGCTGTTTCAGATCTACCACCTGCAGTTTCCGGCATATCAATACACTTTTGTCTGGTGCCTGCTGACCGTTCCGCTGCTCATTATCAGCCAGAAAAGCATCATTGCCTTTGTCTGGATTCCGATACTGACTCTTTCCGTCGGTTATTACCTGGCTCTCATGCCGTGGCTGCAAAAATTGTTCATTTATCTAAGCGCAACACCGGTTCTCTGGACTGCCGGCATAAATATTTTATGGATTTCGGCTCTTTTGCTTTTGCAAAAATTTCTCTCGCCCAAACTGCCGGCTTTTGTAAAAGCTTTCAAATTCTGGACAATTTTTAACTTGGCTGCCAGCATTGTTCAAATTGACCTGTTAAACGACTTCAATTTGATGTACGAACTCACAACCCGCACCCTGCATTCAGATTTAAACATAACCGCCGCCTGTATAGTATCAGGCATCCTCTTCCTCATTCTGTGCGGAATATGTTTTTGGCTCAAATCCGGATACCTTTATGCCGTCATCATCGGCCTGACCTATCTGTATGCACTGTCTGCGCCGTTCCTCCACTCGTTGTCCGGCAGCCTCCCCGGCTTTATCTTCAGCCTGACCGTTCTGCTGGC
Organism: uncultured Alphaproteobacteria bacterium; assembly: GCA_944390885.1. GTDB lineage: Bacteria > Pseudomonadota > Alphaproteobacteria > RF32 > CAG-239 > MGBC133411. Next base: position 10,418 of record CALXRP010000025.1, on the reverse strand, counting down.
CTTGGGAATCTATGGATACAAAAAGAAAAAAACGCGCATAATCAATACCGCAGCCATTCTGGCGGCAATCCGCATATTTATTAGCTACATTCAGGTATTCGGCAGTCTGTTGACAACCGGCATCGGATTAATCGTTTCCGGATTGCTGATTTTGCTATTTATCTATGGGCTGCGCTTTATCAAACATCAAACCCAGATTATCGGAGGCAAAAATGAAAAATAAACTATACCTGGCCGGACTTTTCCTGCCCCTGCTCTGTTTTTTGGCTGCCGTCGGAATTTATGAATACCGGCAAACCCGGGCTTATGAAATTACCGTTCCGGTCTCGGGCTATGACCCGCGCAGCTTGATCGCCGGCCATTATATTTTATTAACGGTCGACGAAAGCCGGATAAACTGCACACAATTCCCGGATAACAGCTGCCCGCCCGCAGGCTTTTTTGAAAAAAGCTACAAATATTTCACCCCGGAAGGAGATGCCCGTCCGTTGGAAAACTTAATCCGCAAACCGGGAAATATAACCGAATTGCTGTTCACGGTTCATCCGAACCAGCCGCCGCAAATCAAAGATTTGCTGATCAACGGCCAAAACTGGAAAGATGCTCCGCAAAATTAACGGCAAAAATTCCCAACCGCTCTGCCCGCAACACTGCCGGCAGAGCTTTTTTACGTCAAAGCTCTCAAATATTTACCGGTGAAAAAGTTTCTCAAAATCAGAAATTTTCAGCTCAATATATGTCGGGCGCCCGTGATTGCACTGCCCGGAATGCGGTGTCCGTTCCATATCGCGCAAAAGGCGGTTCATCTCGTCAATATTCAGACGCCTCCCTGCTCGAACAGACCCATGGCAGGCCATCGTCGCACAGACCAAATGCAGTTTTTCGGTCAATTCAAATCCTTTGCCCCATTCCGCCATTTCCTCGACAATATCCTGAATCAGAGATTTAACGTCGCAATCCCCGAGCAAAGCCGGAATTTCCCGCACAATTACCGCCGACGGCCCGAATTCCTCAACCTGCAGCCCAAGCTTTGCCAGTTCCTCGGCATTTTCCAGAATCCGCACTTTATCACTCGGTTTCAGATCAATCACCTCAGGAATCAGCAGCATTTGCGAAGCAACTTTTCCGCGCGCCAGATTATCTTTCATTTTTTCCATCACAATCCGCTCATGTGCGGCATGCTGGTCAACAATAATAATACTGTCTTCCGTCTGAGAAATAATATAAGTGTCATGAAACTGCGCCTTAGCCAGTCCCAGCGGCCCGACTTCTTCCGATTGGATTTGAGCCGCCGGAATACTTTCTTCCGTCCGGACAGAAAATTTACGCTCCAACTCCGGCAAAACCGCCTGGCGCGAACCGCCGGAAGAACGGCTGTATCCCTGAAAGGCAAAACCGCCATGCGGCCGCAAAGGCTCGGTCTGAAAAGCAAATGACGTTTCTTCCAAAGCCGCGGTTTCCGGCAGCTTTACCCCGTTCACGTCAAATTCGGGAATCTGATCCTGCACAAAAGCAGAAACATCCATAACGTTTGATGCCCGCTGCCCGGCCTGATTCAAGGCATTACGGATAGCGCTGACCAACAGCCCGCGCACCAGGGCATTGTCATAAAAACGCACTTCGGCTTTTGCCGGGTGCACATTCACATCAACATATGCCGGATCTATATCAAAATACAAAGCACACATCGGATACCGGTTGCGTTCCAACACATCCTGATAAGCCCCTTTGATGGCGCCTAAAAGCAGCTTGTCGCGCACCGGACGATTGTTAACAAACAAATACTGTGACAATGAATTTGCCTTATTCAGCGTCGGCAGGCTGGCAAATCCCGATATACGCAAATTCTCACGCTGTGCATCTATCAAAAAAGAATTTTCTTCAAACTCCCGGCCCATAACCTCGGACAACCGTTTCAGTCTGGCGTCAAAAAGCTCTCCCTGCTGAGCATTCAGCGCTATTTTTTTGCCTTTTTCATCATTAAGATAAAAAGAAATCTTCGGATTGGCCAACGCAATTCTGTTCATTATATCCACGCATTGCCCGGTCTCGGCTGCTGCCGTTTTTAAGAATTTCAACCGCGCCGGCGTGGCATAAAACAAGTCACGCACTTCAATCCGCGTTCCTTTGCTCAATGCGGCCGGCATAACCTCCGATTTTTCACCGCCGTTTACTTCAATTTTCCAAGCATTTTCTGCTCCTTGCACCCGGGAAGTGATAGACAGCCTGGCAACGGAAGAAATTGAAGGTAAAGCTTCACCTCTAAAGCCTAAGAAATTGATATTAAACAAATTATCATCCGGAAGCTTTGAGGTCGCATGCCGCTCGACAGCAATCGGTAGTTCGTCTTTTGACATACCTTTACCGTTATCGGCCACAATCATCAGGCTTTTTCCGCCGTCTGCCAAAGTGACCTCAATCGAAGTTGCTCCGGCATCAATTGAATTCTCTACCAGTTCTTTCAAAACCGACGCCGGCCGTTCCACCACTTCTCCGGCGGCAATCTGGTTTACCAAATTGTTAGGCAGTATGCGTATTGTCAAATTTCTATACTTTTCAACTGGTTATTTTCTCAATTTCTTGATATGCTTTATCAAACCGGCCGTTGAACTGTCATGCCCCATGCTATAAGCATTCCCCTGCAATTCCGGCAAAATACTCAAAGCCATCTGCTTGCCGAGCTCCACGCCCATCTGATCAAAAGAATCAATATCCCAAATCACACCCTGAACAAAAACCTTATGCTCATACATCGCAATCAGCATACCGAGGGCATAAGGATCGATTTTTTTGAAAACAATCGTATTTGACGGGCGGTTTCCCGGAAAACTTTTGTACTTTTTCAAGAACTTAATCTCTTCTTTTGATTTTCCGGCCTTAGCCAGTTCCTCGGCAGCCTCTTTAACCGTTTTGCCGCGCATCAAGGCCTCACCTTGGGCAAGAACATTTGCCACCAAGATTTCGTGATGTTCCCCGATTTCATTGTGCGAAATCGCCGGAATGATAAAATCGCACGGAACAATGGTCGTTCCCTGGTGCAAAAGCTGGAAGAAAGAATGCTGAACATTGGTTCCTGCTCCGCCGAACAAAACCGGAGCCGTCACATACTTCACATATTCATCATGATTGGAAACAAATTTTCCGTTGCTCTCCATCTCCAGCTGTTGCAAATAAGCCGGGACATATTTCAAATATTCATCATAAGGAACAACGACATAATTCCTTAAATTAAAGAAATTGTTGTACCAAATTCCCAAAAGACCTAAAATTACAGGAATATTATGTTCAAAATCAGCCGTCCGGAAATGAACATCCATCGCATAAGCGCCGTCCAGCATCCGTTCAAAATTATCCATACCGATAGCAATGGCTATAGAAAGCCCGATAGCCGACCACATGGAATAACGACCGCCGACAAAATCCCAAAATTCAAACATATTTTCCGGATTAATGCCAAACTTTTCAACTTCTTTAACATTTGTCGACAAGGCCACAAAGTGCTTGGAAACCGCATGCTCACCCAACGCATCGACCAGCCATTTCCGGCAGGTTCTGGCGTTTGTCAGCGTTTCAATCGTCGTAAAGGTTTTAGAAGCTACGATAAACAACGTCGTCTCAGGATCAATTCTGTTTAAAACCTCCGCGCAAGCCGTCCCGTCAATATTAGAAATAAAATAGCAGTTAATGTCTTTTGCCCAATACTTGCGCAAAGCCTCAACCGCCATCACCGGCCCCAAATCAGATCCGCCGATACCGATATTGACAATATTCGTCAGTTTTTTGCCGGTATGACCTTTAAATTTGCCCAATCTGACAGCCTCGGAAAAACTGCGCATTTTGGCCAAGACCTCATTAATTTCCGGCATAACGTTCTTACCGTCCACATAAACCGGTGTATTAGCCCTGTTTCTGAGAGCCGTATGCAAAACCGGACGGTTCTCTGTAAGATTAATCCGCTTGCCTTCAAACATATCCTCAATTTTGGCGTCAAGCTTACATTCCCGGGCCAGTCCCATCAAATATTGCATTGTCTTGTCATCAATCCGGTTTTTTGAATAATCCAGGAGCATTGAATCCAGCTTGATTGTATATTTTTCTGCCCGGTTTTCATCTTTCTCAAACAACTCGCGCATATGAACTTTCTTCATTTTTTTATAATGAGAAGCCAGCTTTTTCCAATATTTAAATTTATTAACTTCTTTTCTCATAGTCCAAAGCTCCTTTGCTATTCAAATTTTCCTAAATTTACAAAGACTAATTTATCTTTATTAAAGTATTTCTTTATCACACGGTTTATATCTTCCAAAGTAACGGCACGCACATAATCATTCCGTTTTTGCAAAAAATCAATCCCGAGATTATCCTTCTGCATATAAGCCGTTATATCGGCAATGCCGTCAATTGCGGCAAAACGCAGATTATACGATGAAATCAGATAACTCTTTGCCTCCTCCAGCTCTTTTGCCGACACGCCTTCTTCCGCAAAACGCTGCCATTCGGAAAGCAAAATCTCTTTCACCTTGGCAAAATTTTCCGGCGTTGAAGAAAACCCGCCACTGATAAGCGCCGATTTGTCTGCCAAGCTTAGATAAGTATAAATTCCGTAAGTCAGCCCCTGTTTCTCCCGCGCTGCCAAATTAAGACGCGAATTAAGCCCTGCTCCGCCAAAAATATAATTGGCAATATACAACGGATAAAAATCCGGATGATTCCGTTCCGCGCCGGGAGCGGCAAAACGAGTTATATTCTGAGCCGAAACATACGGAACTTTAACATCTCTGGCCTTAAAATCGGTTTCTGCCGGCCGCACGAAATTAATCTGCCCGCCCTGAGGCAGCGACCCAAAAACCTCGTCCAGCACGGAGCCGAGCTCCTCAGCATCAATATCTCCGGCCGCTCCGACAATCAAATTATTCCGGCTGAAATGCCGCGTAACAAACTCTTGCAGCTGACTGCGGGTAATCCGCTCAATATCTTTCTTTTCACCAATCGGATTTCTGGCATACGGATGATTTTTATACAATTCTTCGGCAAAAACCAGTTCCAAAACCCGCTCCGGCCGCTCCTGCTGCTGTTTCAGCGCCATCAGGAGCTGCGCCCGCACCTGCTCGACCTCGGCATTATCAAAACGCGGCTCGGTCAAAGCCATCTTCAAAAGCTCAAAAGCCCGTTTTCTGTTGCTTTTCGTCGTAACCAGCGTACCGGTAAAATCATCTTTATCCGCCTGAAAACTCAACCCGACGGCATTATTTTCCAATTCCTCGCTGAAAGCGCTGTTGTCCAAATCCCCGGCGCCATGCGTAAGCAAAGCCGCTGTCATATTGGCAATTCCGACTTTATCGGCATCATCTGTCGCCAACCCGGCATTTTTAAAAATAAAGCTCAAACTGATAATCGGATTGGTCCTGTCCTGAAACAAATAGGCCTTAATCTGTTTTTGAGGAGAAATAATTTCTTCAATCTTTGTCTCAAAATTGCGACGTTTAAGTATTGAATTTTCTAATATTTTATCCGGATTAAACGAGAACGCATTCTGATACAGGCAATACCCGCCCCACAAAGCCAAACCGGCAACGCCCAACTTTAAAATACCGGACAAAGGATTTTTGCGTCTTTTCTTAAACATTATTTTCCCTCCCCGGATTTCGGCTTAAGCACGGCAGCAACACGGGGTTTTTGCAGCAAAAGTTTTTCCCCGGCAGCTTTAACGTCTTTATAATCGACGGCAGACAGAGAATCCGCCAAAGCCTCTATTTCTTCCAATGTCATCCCAGCGCTCATCATCGAACCGATAATCATCGCCGCATCGCCGGGATTATCTTTCAAATAAACCAGCCCGGCCAACATCCGGCGTTTTGTACTGGCAATCTCATCCAGAGTAATCTCATCCAGCGCCTCCCTGACAGCCAGATTCAACGCTTGCTGCATTTTCTGCGCGGACACATCTTCCTTAGGCATCGCGCTGAGCGTAAAAGTCCCTGCTCCGCGAACCGCATAGTCATAGGAGCTGTCAACGGCCAACGCCAGTTTCTTCTCAGTTACCAGTTTTTTATAAAGTTTTGATGTCTTACCCTCGCCCAGATACTTAGACAGCACGCTCAAAGCATAAATATCCCGCTTATCCGGAGAATTAACTGACGGCGCCAGCCAAATATTACTCAAACGAACCGAATTAACCGCCGGCACCTCCATCTCAAACACGGCGGCAAAATCCCCGGCCGGTTTTTTGATTTCATTTTTGTTCAAACTGTCAAAAGCTTCGGCCTCACCGTAATATTTCTCAGCCAGTTTCAGCCCCGTCTCGGGCTCAATATCACCCGAAAGCACCAAAATTGCATTATTCGGCGCATAATAACGCTTATAAAACGCCCGTGCGTCTTCCGGTTTCAAAGATTTGATTTCTTCCTCCGAACCCGTTATCGGTCGAGCATAAGGATGATCCTGCCACATCACCTTGCGCATCGTTTCGGCAAAAACCGAAGCCGGATTATTCTCCACCACCTGCTTGCGCTCCTGATAGACAATATCGCGTTCCAGCTCAAAATCTTCATCGGAAAAATCCAAGTTCCGCATTCTGTCGGCTTCCATAAACATTGCCAGCTCAAGCCGGCTGATGTCCATCAGTTGATGATAAGCCGTATAATCCTGCCCGGTAAAAGCATTAGCCTCCATACCGTTGTTTTCGGTAATGCGATTCAGCTCCGTTCCTTTAATCAGTTTTGTACCGCGAAACATCAAATGTTCCAACAGATGGGCAACACCGCCTTTGCCGGCTTCCTCATCCACACTGCCGACTTTATACCAAACCATATGTTTGACAATCGGCGCCTTATGATTAGGAACAACCACCACCTGCATACCATTGTCCAAACGGTATTCCGAAGCGTTAAAAAGCTTGGCCTCAGCCGGGCCAAACTTCCACAAGACTAACGCCAAAGCGGCTATTTTAACAGAAATTTTCAACAAAACGGCCTATCTCTCCATTTTGGCCAGCAGCTTTTTCTCGGCACCGGTCAAATCTTCGGTTTCGGCTTCCCGATATTCCTGCTGCTCAACCTTATAGTTATCACCGGCAACCGGTAAAAGGTTATATTCCGGCGGCAAAGACAACGGTGCCCTGGTTGTCACCATAAATTCATTCGGCGCTTTTTTATTCAGTCCCAAACTCTCTTTTGTCGCATTACAAGCTGTCAACGCGGTACAAACAACCGCCGCCGAAATCAAAAGACCAAATTTTTTCATTATGCCTTCTCCTCTGCAGATTTTTCATTAAACCAAAGTCCGTGCACAATAATCATCATCGCCCCAATACAAATAAAGCTGTCTGCGGCATTAAACGCCGGCCAATGGCTGCCCCCCAGATGAAAATCCAAAAAATCAAACACGGCACCCAGCCTGACCCGGTCAATCACATTGCCGATTGCCCCGCCGATAATCAGCCCGAGAGCAACTTGCACGGTTTTGCTGTTTTCCTTGCGCAGCCAGTTCAACAAAAAAGCCACAATAACCAGCGCCACAACGGTCAGCCCGACAATTCCGGTCATCCCGCCGTTGTTAAACATAGAAAAACTAACCCCGGTATTCCACGCCCGCACCACATTAAAAAACGGCGTCAGAGCAATGGCGGAATACTCATCCACCACATAATTCAAAACCAAATACTTTGAAAGCTGGTCGGTAACAATCGCCATAACGGCCGCAATCAAACCTAATAACACAAAAATCTCCTGTTCTCTATTTTCGGACAACAATGCATTATAGCGAAAATTCGGCACTAATAAAGCATTTATATAAACATATGCATATAAAAATTAAAGCAAGAGAAGCTTGGCCAGACCTAAAAAGACGAAAAAACCTCCGGAATCGGTAATGGCAATCAGAAAAACGCCGGAAGAAACCGCCGGGTCAACCTTTAGCTTATTAAGCGTCAGCGGGATCAAAATTCCTGCCAAGCTGGCAATCGTCAAATTCGTCAGCATGGCAATACCGATAATCGCACTGATAACCATCTGATCCGGAAACCAAATATGCGTAATCAAAGCAATCAACCCGGCAAACAAAAGCCCGTTACACAACCCGACCAAAAACTCTTTGCCAATCATCCGAAGTGTATTGCGCGATGTCAGCTCCTTGGTCGCCAGCGCCCGCACGACCACTGCCAGCGTCTGGTTTCCGGTTGTTCCACCCATAGAAGCGACAATCGGCATCAACACGGCCAAAACCGAAATCTGGGCAATCACATCCTGAAAACCCTTCACTACCGAGGCTGCAACAAGCGTCGCAAACAAATTGGTAACCAGCCACAAGATTCTGGACTTAAAAATCGCACCGACCGGCTTATAAACATCGCCTTCTTCCGCACCGGAAAGATGCATAATATCTTCAGAAGCCTCTTCATGAATAACGTGAACAACGTCGTCAATCGTAATCGCACCGACCAAACGCCCTTTGGCATCAACCACCATCGCCGACATCCAGCCGTATTCACGAAACATATGCGCCACTTCTTCCTGATCGGTATAAACATCAACCGGCACAACCTCGCAATCCATAATGTCATAAAGCTTGTCGCCCGGTTTGGCACGCAAGAGTTTGTCCAGCGGAATCTGTCCGGTCGGATGCAAATGTTCGTCCGTCAGAAAGATATCATAAAAGCCGTCCGGCAGTTCATCAGCCGTCAGCAAATAACTCCGCGCTTCTCTAACCGTCCAGCTGTCCGGCATACTGACAAACTCGCGCGACATAATACGCCCGGCGGAATCTTCCGGATAAGAAAGCGAGGATTTGACTTGCTGTTTGAGCTCAGGAGACAGACGGCTGATGATGTGCTTCTGCTCGTCATCATCCATATGTTCCAAAATCTCAACTGCTTCGTCCGAGTCCAATTCATTGACGATATGGACAATCTGATTCTCATCCAAACTGTCAATGACCTGCTCCTGAACAACCTCGTTCAATTCGGGAAAAACGTCCGGATTAATGTGCGAACCAAGAATCTCAATGAGCTGTCGGCGCTGATTATGATCCAAAACTTCAATCAACTTGGCCAGATCATATTCCGACAAACCCTCAACAATCTTCCGGACATGAATTTTATCATCTTCTTCCAAAGCCAAAATGATGGAATTGACCATCTTCGGCCCCAAACCCAAAATAGTTCCTGTCTGCTTGACCTTTTTAAGTTTTTTTCTTTTTTTCAGGAATGGTTTGCTGTTTTTGATCTTCTTTTTCATCATCCCTCCCTGTTTTTGACCTTGTTAGAAAATAATCATGGTTAAGACGATTTTTAATCGACAACAAAATTTCCGTAAAACAAAAAAATAAAACTATACACAGAAACCGGCTTTTCTACCTTGTTCATAAAATTTCTCCCCATAAGTTCCCTTTTCTTTTCTTTTCTTTTCTTTTCTTTTCTTTTCTTTACTTTCTTCTCTTCTCCTTTCCGTTCCTCATCATTACCAACCCCTTTTTTATTGTCATACCCGGTCTCTTTTTTTTTCTTCCGTCATCCCCGGACTCTTTTTTTTTCTTCCGTCATCCCCGGACTCTTTTTTTTCTTCCGTCATCCCCGGGCTTGACCCGGGGATCCAAATCAACTATATGGCTTCTTCCTGTCATTGCCGGACTTCGATCCGGCAATCCATTTCACAATAAGCACCCTGCTTACCGCTCTATGGATTCTCGGGTCGCAGCCCGAGAATGACAAAGAAGAAATCCCCCGAAAACGACAGTACTTCAAAGCACGTCCTACACCACATCTCCGCCGGAGCATCGCGGTCTCTGGAAAACAATGTCGACAACCGGCCGCGCGCCTGCCGTGCAGGTCATCTCCGGCCTCTTTTTATTATCATTGCCGAGCTTTTTTATTGTCATCCCCGGTCTCTTTTTTTCTTCCGTCATCCCCGGGCTTGACCCGGGGATCCAAATCAACTATATGGCTTCTTCCTGTCATTGCCGGACTTCGATCCGGCAATCCATTTCACAATAAGCACCCTGCTTACCGCTCTATGGATTCTCGGGTCGCAGCCCGAGAATGACAAAGAAGAAATCCCTCGAAAACGACAGTACTTCAAAGCACGTCCTACACCACATCTCCGCCGGAGCATCGCGGTCTCTAAGGTAGAATACAAACAACTGAGCGCCACCCGTCGCACGGGCCATCCACATAACAAAAAAATCCCCTGACGGGGACTTTTTTGTTATTAGTGCGGTCCGAGAATTGGGAGAACAAAAATCAACTAACGTTGATTTTTTTCGAACCAATCGTTGAGATGTTAGCAAGCTAGGGAAGCTTTTAGCAACCGAAGCGAGCGTTACATCTTTGACGACATAGTCTTCTCCGCCATCCACATAACAAAAAAATCCCCTGACGGGGACTTTTTTGTTATTAGTGCGGTCCGAGAATTGGGAGAACAAAA
>CALXRP010000024.1 GCA_944390885.1 uncultured Alphaproteobacteria bacterium | reverse complement strand
TGTCCGTCTAATTATAAAGTAACTTGTGATTCTTCTCGTGGATCATCGGGAACCGATACCTGCGGTTATACTTGTTACAGATGTTGTTCCGACGCTTGTCCGTCCGGAACATCACAGAATTATCACGGTTCTTACGGCGGAAAGACTGAGTGCGGATCTTCTTGTTATCGTTGTAAAGACTGTACTTCCGGAAGCCGGTCTTATACCGGATCTTATGTCGGATCTTCCGAGTGCGGAAGCTGCTATGCTTGTTCCGATACCTGCCGCTCAGGTCAGAAATCCGTATCTTGCTCTTCCAATTATGTAAAAACCCGCGTATCGACAACCGAATGCGGAACAAGTTGTTATGAATGCCGGTATAATTCTGACTGTTCCGTTTCTTCAAAATCCTGCGATTATGGTTGTGCTTCTACCAACTCCTGCGGTAAATGCACTTCTTGTAAATCGGCTCCGGCATCTTCAGGAGGAGGTTCTAATGATTGCACTTGGAACGCTAACGGGGCCCGCACAATCTCATCATCTTGCACCAGTTATCGCGGATACGGCGCCAATGCAACAATTACATTACCCAGCGGCGGAATCAGCGTTTTGGCAGCCTACCATTCATTCTGGCAAAATGCGACGATTAACGGCGGCCCGTTGACAACAAGTTCCCTGTGGATTGGCTTTGATAATCACTTGGCAACCTCTCATGCGGTATTTAATGTCCCTGTAATTGTTAACGGAACAGTCAACTTTGGTAATGATTCTACCGTAACCTTCAATAAAGGGATATCCGGAAATTATACCTGTATAAAACATTGGAACGACTATAAAAGCAGTGCCACAATTCCTTGTCCGTTTTAACCGCAAAAAGCCTCTCTTTTCAGAGAGGCTTTTCTTTCAATCAATCACAAACAACATTATTGTTAAAAATCTGTTCTGCCAACAAATCGGCTTCACACTCTTTTTCCTTATATCTGGCAACTTTTTTCTGCAACCGCCGCCGAGCAATAATCTTTTTGGCAATTTCTGAGTCCTGACTGTTTAGCAAACAATAAAGAGAAACAAAATTGGGCGAAAAAACATCTTGAGTTTCTGAAGAAAAATCAAGATATTTTACCGAACCAAAATTTGTTTTGGCAATCTCAACAATAAGCGTTTCTGAAACATAAGCCGCTTGTTCCGCAATTTTATCAACAATTTTTGCAATCATTTCCGGAGCAATCTCAGAATTATCAATACTTCTGAGCTGCTTCAAAAATTTAATTGCCACGTCTAAAGAAACCGGAGGCTGCAAAGCCGCGACTTCCAAAACTTCCGGTGCAAAATCCGGCCCAAAAGTCATCATTCCGCGGCAAATTTCATCTGCATTGTAAGGAGAAATAATATTCCGAAACAAACGCAAAACATGTTGTTCTTTCTTCAAAAGCCTGGCAAGTCGACAAATATTATGAATATCTGCTGCCGCTGAACCTTCTCCTTCCGGAAAAATAGCACTGTTTAAGGCCAAATATTCAAAATCATAAGCTTCCAAACCCGGACAATTGAAAAAGGCATCCTTGGGCAGAAGCTCCTTCCGCTTCAGCTTGCCGCCGTTTTCAATAAAATTCTGCAACAATTTTTGCAGCACTTTGATAATTTCATCATCCTGCTGCCAAATATTTCCATGATCAATCAGCAAATTGATAATCCGCCGAAGCAAATTTTCATCAACTTGAGAAGAACAAAACTCCTGCAAAATAATCCGAACTAACTTCTGATTATCTTCCACTATCGGATCACGAAGGATTTCAGACAACAAATCCTGCCAATCCGGCGCCTGACGCCAAAAGGCAAAAAAAGGCTTAACGCCTTGCCCTTGCCGACAAACAAAATGAATCATTTCAGAAACAAACACGCTCCGGCAAATGCCAAACTTGTCATCCGGACACGCCTGTTCATTACAGATGTCGATAAAATAAAAATCATCATACTGATAACGTTGTTCAAGCAAAACTTGCTTTACCAGCCATTGTTTGGCGATAAAACATCTGTTTTCGTTCTCTCCGTTAAAAAATTGCGAAATTTGCTTGCGACTCACTTTTCTCTGCTTCATAAAAATATAATTTAATAATCATTAATAATAAATTTTAGAAACGCGATTATAACAGCCTTTTTTTATTTGACAAGTTCTTAATCTCTATTGAGTTTTAAGATAAAAAATTCTATATAATATGTAGTTTGACTATTATGTTAAGGAATTAAAATGAAATCAGGAAGAAACCTCATTATCTGGCTGGCAATATTTGTAGCGCTGTCTGTAGTTATGAATATTTTCAACGCCTCCCAACAGGTAAAAGATTATAATAAAGTCGCCTTTTCCGACTTCATGAACTATGCCGATAACAAGCAGCTGTCCGACGTTATGGTAGAAGGGCCGAATATTACCGGAACAACCACAAACGGCGAAAAATTCACGACTTATGCCCCTTACGACCCGACAATGATTGAAACGATCCGCAAAAGCGGCGCCAAGGTCGAGGCCAAACCGGTCGATACCTCGGCCAACACTTTTTGGGGCGTCCTGATTTCATGGTTCCCGATGATTCTGCTTATCGGCGTCTGGATTTTCTTTATGCGCCAGGCCAGCTCCGGCAATAACAAAGCCATGAGTTTCGGCAAATCACGCGCCCGGCTGATTGAAAACACCAAAAAAGTAACATTCGCCGATGTTGCCGGCTGCGACGAAGCCAAAGAAGAGCTGGAAGAAGTCATCGACTTTTTAAAAGAACCAGGAAAATTTCAGCGTCTGGGCGGAAAAATTCCTAAAGGCGTTTTGCTTGTCGGCCCTCCGGGAACCGGTAAGACCCTGCTGGCAAAAGCCGTTGCCGGCGAGGCCAATGTACCGTTTTTCTCAATTTCCGGTTCCGACTTTGTAGAGATGTTTGTCGGCGTCGGTGCTTCCCGCGTGCGCGATATGTTCCAGCAGGCCAAAAAGAACTCTCCTTGCCTGCTCTTTATCGATGAGATTGATGCCGTCGGTCGCCACCGCGGAGCCGGATTGGGCGGCGGAAACGATGAACGTGAACAAACATTAAACCAGCTGCTGGTTGAAATGGACGGCTTTGAAGCTAATGAAAATGTCATTGTTATTGCCGCCACCAATCGGCCGGATGTTTTGGACCCTGCCTTGCTGCGTCCCGGACGTTTTGACCGCCAGGTAACGGTAACCAACCCGGACAAAAAGGGCCGGGAAGAAATCCTGAATGTTCATGTCAAAAAAGTCCCTCTGGCTAAAGATGTCAATATTTCGGTCATTGCCCGCGGAACGCCGGGATTTTCCGGTGCCGATCTGGCAAATCTGGTCAATGAGGCGGCTCTGCTGGCAGCCCGCAAAAACAAACGGAAAGTAACCTCCAAAGACTTTGACGAGGCCAAAGACAAGGTTTTGATGGGCGCCGAAAAGAAATCAATGGCAATGGATGAACAGGAGAAAAAACTAACCGCCTACCACGAGGCCGGACACGCCATTTGCTCTTTGTTTGTTGAAGAAACAGATCCTATTCACAAAGCCACGATCATCCCGCGCGGCCGGGCTTTGGGTATGGTTCAGCAATTGCCGGAAAAAGACCAGTATTCTTATACCCGTCTGAAAATGCTTTCCCGGCTGGTTATTATGATGGGCGGCCGCGTTGCCGAAGAGTTAAAATTCGGCTACAATGCCGTTACCTCCGGCGCATCTTCCGACATTGCCGCTGCCACCAACCTGGCTCGTTCAATGGTAACGGAATGGGGAATGAGTGACTTGCTCGGGCCGGTTCTTTATGCTGAAAACTCCGGTGAGGTTTTCTTGGGAAAATCCGTTACTCAAAATAAAAACATCAGCGAAGAAACTGCCCGCTTGGTCGATTCCGAAATCAAACGCATGGTAACGGAAGGATACGAAAAAGCCAAAAAACTTCTTCAGGAAAAAGAAAAAGAATGGGAAATGCTGGCTCAGGCATTAATAGAGTACGAAACACTCACCGGTGATGAAATCAAAAAAGTCATTGCCGGAGAAAAGCTTGATAAAAGCGACGAAGGGCCGGTAAGCGAAGAAAAACGAACCCACTCTTCCGTCCCGGAAGTTTAAAAAGAACCCCGGAAATAAATTTCCGGGGTTCTTAATTTAATACTGACATTCATATAGTGAACCGTTATGCCCAAAACCATATCCACCAAAACTTGGGCCAACACAATGTTTAAATACAGGAGTACCTCCGGAATTTTTGCATCTTATATAACTCGGATTATTAGCACAATTATAACCTACATGAGCCATACAACCATTATAATCGCAATTGCTATCACAGCACCAGAGCTCATGATCATTACCGCTTGAAGCCGGTTTAGATTTACAAGAAGTACATTTACCGCATGAGTTATAAGAAGCACAGCCGTAAGAACAAGATTTTGAAGAAACGGAACAATCGGAATTATACTCGCAGGAGTAACAAGCAGTTCCACATTCGGTTGTCGATACACGGGTCTTTACATAATTGGAAGAGCAAGATACGGACTTCTCCCCTGAGCGACAAGTATCGGAACAAGCATAGCAGCTTCCGCACTCTGAAGATCCAACATAAGATCCGGTATAAGACCGGCTACCGGAAGTACAGTCTTTACAACGTTTGCAGGCCGTGCCGCATTCAGTGTAAGTTGATATAGAACCGGAATAGTTTTTAGAAGTCCCGGACGGACAGTTGTCATTACAGCAGCGGTAACAAGTATAACCGCAGGTATCCGTTCCCGACGATCCGCGGGAAGAATCACAGGTGACTTTGTAATTGGATGGACAGCCTGTCGACGGTGAAGCAGTACAACACGTACCATAAGTATTATCCCACGGGCAGCGTTTTGTTGTGGCATAAAGACGTCCGGAAGAACAAGAGTTGACATAGCCTTGTTCACGGCAGGCTCTCGGCCGGTCTTCTTTACAACCCTTATAATAAGGTTTGCCGTTCGGACATTGATCATTAACAAAGGACGGCAGAGAACAGGTTGTTGTATTATAGCCGTTTTCTTTACACCATTTGGTGGCATCACATTTAAGGTAACGATCATCATAACGGCAAACGCTTGATACGGCATAATATTTAGGACATTCGCCGGAAGAGTAATAGGTATAACCTTCTTTTTCACATTTTTCTGTATCAATATTCGGATCAGGCGGTAATTCTGGATAAATGGTTCCATCATCTTCGCAATCAGGCAGAAAGCAAACACCGGCCGAAGCATTGGAAGGTGGGAGAAAGACCGCAAAAGCGGCGGCAACAGCAAAAATTGACACCGCAGAGTTAAGTTTCATGTGTAGCATATTTCTGTTAATGTTTCTCATCGGCTTTCTCCCTTATAAAAATTCTTTTCTTCTTTTGTCGTCCTTTTTTTCCTTTGTCATTGCCGGGCGCTTTATTTTTTTAGTCATTGCCGGGCTTGAAGTCGATAGTTGGTGAGAACAAGTGCAAATCCTTAGCTTTAGCTTAGATTTGTACGAAGTTCGAACCCTACGGGACGCAATTGCATTCGGCGTCGCGTGCCGCAGGCACTGGGACTGCCGGATAAAATCGCTGAGCTTGCGAAGTGCCAAGGGGCCCGCTTGCGGGAATTTACACCCGGCAATCCATACTTCAAAGCACCTTATCATTCCAAACTTCGTCAGAGCATCGCGGTCTCTTGAGTACAGTGTATTCAATTCGCCGCGCGCCTGCCGTGCAGGTGGATTGCCGGATCAAGTCCGGCAATGACAAGTTGAGTAACAAGCCTCATAAGAACGACAATAAAGATACTATAGCACAAGAAAACACAAAAGTCAATACTTTGTGAAAAATGGGGCAGGGATTTTGGCTAGAAAATACTCCACAAAAAAACACCCTTCAAACTTCAATTCAAAGGGTGTTTTTCTAAAATCAAATATTTTTTATTAAGCGTGAGAAGAAATCCAGGATTCCAAAACAGCTTTTGAATTTAAACCGACTTTGGTATCAATTTGCTTTCCGTCTTTGAACAAAAACATTGTCGGAATACTGCGGATTCCATATTGGGCAGCCGTATTCGGAGCCTCATCCACATTCATTTTGCAGATTTTCACTTTATCGCCCATAGATTTGGAAACTTCTTCCAAAATCGGACCGAGCTGACGACAGGGGCCGCACCATTCTGCCCAAAAATCTACCAGTACCAAACCTTTTGATTTCAACACTTCGGCATCAAATTGACTATCGACAATAGACTGCATTACTCTTTCCTTTCCTCAATAAAATTTTGTAATGTTTCTAATATAGTAAATCTTTTTTTAATATTAAAGAGGAATTGTGCAAATTTCAAACTTATTCTTGCACCTGCATCAAATCCGCCGTATCCGTCCACAAAATCAGCGGAACAATTTCTTTATCGGGATAAATCCGTCCCAATAATGCTTTATAAGCAGCCATCTGCTTCCGATACACCGGAGGAATATCTTCAGGCGAGCGGGCAGCCGGACGATTCGTTTTATAATCCACCAGCAAAACTCTGTCTTTTTCAACCGCCAAACGGTCAATCTGCCCTGAAATAATCTTACCGTCGACTTGCCCCATAATCGGAACCTCCGCTTTTGATGATGAAGAAAAAACAGCCGAAAACTTAGGATTCTCCAAGAGGGAGGAAACTTCTTCAACAATTCTTTCCTTTTCTGCCAAAGACAAATCAGGAGCATTTTTGTTCAAATATTCAAAAATAACATTCTTGCCCTCTTGTGCATAAACTTCCGGCAAAAATTGCAACAATTTATGGATAAGCAACCCCCGCCGATAACGATTTTTTCCATGAGAGGCTATCGGAGAAGATAATGCTGGCTCATCTTCCTCATCCAATTTTGAAGGACTTAAAGGTTTTGCCAGGGGGCCTTCATCTACAGGATTTTCATGCATCCAAGCGGCACGGCATTCTTCATAAACAGGTTTTTCTTCCGTCTTCTTTTGTTTGGGTTCAAAAGCCTGGCTGCATTCATAAGCCAAAATCCCGCCGTCTTCCGGTGTTCCGATTTCTTTCAAAGAACGTTCACAAATCTTATACCATGATTCCTCATGCGGTTTTGAACGCGCACTGTTATAATAACCGCATACAACCAACAAATCCTCGGCCCGCGTCAAAGCAACATACAAAAGACGCCGATATTCTTGCAAAGCCTTTTCTTTTTCAATCTCTTTAATCTTCCGGCAAGCATCGTCATAATCCTGTGAAGACAACGGATAATAAAACAAATCATCCCACAACATGCCGCCTTCGTTTTTAACACTCACGACACGGACGGTATCCGGCAAAATAACAATCGGTGCCTGCAACCCTTTCGATCCGTGAACGGTCATAATCCGCACGGCATCGACCTCACTTTGTTCCAGCTCGCGTTTTATCTCAATCTCATCCTCACCGATCCAGTCAATAAAGCCTTGTAATGTCGGAATATGTTCCTGCTCATAAGCCATTGCCAGATTCACAAACTCATCTATGCCGTCTTCCGCTTCATAACCAAGCCTGGCCACAAACTTCTTCCGCCCGCCTAAACCGTTTAACACTTCGGCATAAATTTCAAACGGCCGCATAAAACCGGCTTTGGAACTAAGATTCTGCAAAACTTGATAAACCTCCGCATACACCTGTTCATCTTTCAGACGGCTCCACAAGCTCACACCTTTTCCTCGTTCACAGCAAAGCTTTTCCAGATCTTTGTCTTCCAATCCGAATAACGGAGATTTTAACACTTCCGCCAAAGTCAGATCATCTGTCGGCAACAGCAGAAACTTGCCAAGAGAAACCAAATCCTGCACGGCAATTTGCTCCAACAGCTTAATCTTATCAACCCCGGCAATATTGACATCGGCATTTTTACAGGCTCTGACCAGCTCCTCGACAAAACTGTTGCGCCGTTGCACCAAAATCATAAAATCTTTGTATCTGACCGGACGTTTCTGAGATTTCAGCTCCTGCCGGCTCTCCACCATTTTTTTAATCCGTTCGGCAATCTGCTTGGCCAACCGGGAACTGGTCGATTCAACACTGATACGTTCCATGGAAGGCAGCCAGACATCGCGGTTTTCCCCTTCTTCCGGCTCCGTCAGCGGCCAAAGTTCAACCCTGCCGGCCTCACCTGCCCGAAAAGGAATATGCGTAATATCTTCACCATCGTCCGCCACACCGTCACGTCCGGGAGAATTGCGAAAAATATGATTAACCGTTTCCAAAACCGCTGCCGTCGACCGAAAAGAAACTTCCAAATTTATGGTATCAAAACCGCCGGGAACTTCGCGATTTACAGCTTCGGAAAAATACTTCTGCATTTCGGAAAAGCCCTTTGGATCTGCTCCTTGAAAACTGTAAATAGATTGCTTTTTATCTCCAACGGCAAATACGGTCTTTTTAGTATTTCCGGCTCCGGAATCATCAAAAAAATGCTCCGTCAGCGCCCGGATAATGGCCCATTGATCTGGCGAAGTATCCTGAGCCTCGTCAATCAGGATATTATCTATACCGCCGTCCAGCTTAAACATCACCCATTGCGGCACACCTTTATTTTCCAACAACCGGCGTGCAGTAACAATAAGATCTTCATAATCCATCTTGGAGCGAACGCGTTTAAAACGAGTATAAGCCGATATCAAATCTTCTGCCAAAAACAAAATTGCTTTTGTACTGGAGGCCAGACGCACGGCCGCCATCTTTCTTTTAAGCCCGTCAAGCCTGTCCGCCTCGGCAAAAAAGACGATCTCAAACTCCGGATCCGCTGCCAAAACTGCTTTTGTTGCCGCTTTTGCCGGAATGGTCCCGTCTTTGTTAAAAAAACATCCGGCATACACGTCAAAATCGTCTTCCTGCAACGGCCGTTCCAACAAGGAAGCTAAAATCTCGGCCTTTTCTTTGTCTTTAACCCCGCCGGCTGCCCAACCCTGCATTAAGCGGACGACTTTATCACGCTCAAACCCCGCAATAAATTCTCTTTTAACCGATTCTTCGCTGCAATCCTCCGGCAGACCAAGCCTTCTCATCAATTCTGCAAAAACATTTTCCGCATTTTTATATTGCTCAAGCATCTGGGCAATTTTATTCCGGTTCGCCGCAATCGTATTCATAATCTCCGGAAAAGAAAATTCGCTGACTTTTCGGGTCAAAAAGCTCAATGCCTGTCCGGCGCGACTGTCCGGATCCTCCTCGATTTTTTTTAGCAACTGAGATTGAATATCTGCCAGCGCTTCCGCCGCAGCCCGGTCATCCATCACCTCAAAATAAGGAGAAATATGAGCCTCCAGCGGAAATCGTTTCAAAATTTCCTGACAAAAAGAATGAATGGTCTGAATTTTCATCCCGCCTGGTGTATCCAGCAAAACAGCAAACAACCGGCGAGCAGAAGCCTCCAGTTTTTCAAGCTTTTCTTTGTCATCCGGTAACTTGCCGAGCAAGGCTTCCAATTCCTCAAAAAGCTCCTTCTGCGGCATAACCGCCCACTTGCTCAACCTCTCGGAAATACGCGAACTCATTTCGACCGCCGCAGCCTTGGTATAAGTCAGACATAAAATCCGTCCCGGATTTCCGCCGCCCAGCAAAATACGCAAAACCCGGTCAGAAAGCACCTTAGTCTTTCCCGTACCGGCCGAAGCCTGTACCCAAACGGATTTTTGCGGGTTTGCCGCCCGGCGCTGCTGTTCGGTTGCCCGCCTGCCGCGATTTTTTCTTTCCTGCTCAATCATCATTGTCTTTCACCGACCATTCCTTTATTCTTGCCAGATGTTCATAATCCGAATATTCCGGGATATTTTTCGGATTTGGCTGGCAGACATAGGCTGTTTTTTCAAATTCAAAATCGCTGATGTATCGGCGGAGGATTTCAAGATTATCACTCAGAACCTGCTCCGTATCACCGGAAACCTCCGTTTCTTGTCGACCGAGCTGCCAATAAATCAACTTTTCAACTTTCCGGGCAGAAATATTTTCAAAACCGCCGCCTTCCGCAATAATCCCTTCTATCGGCAACTGAGGCGCCTTTCCGGTTCGCACTTCTTTTGCTTTTCTGGCCCGGCCGGTTTTATAATCAATAATATTAATCTTCCCGTCTTTGGTAATGTCCACCCTGTCGGCAATCGCTTTCAGCGTAAAATCCCGTCCGGCCGTTTTAATCGTCAAAGCACCGGTAATCTCGGTATTAACCTGCGCGATCTGCGGCCGATAAGACTTCTCCTGCTGCAAAAACCAATCTACTGATTTCTCAAAATTCGGCCACCAGAAAGCTCTTGTTTCCTGCACAACCTTATTTTCGGCAAAATAAGCTTCTCCCAAACTGAGCAATTCCTCACGAGCGTTTTCCGGCAACTGTCCGGGATACTTTTCGTTAAAAGCCTGCAAAACGGCATGAACAATTGTTCCGTAATCGGAAAAATCAAGTTTTTCTTCCACATCATCCAGAGGTTTTAGCCCCAAAATATAACGGGCATAAATTTCATAAGGGTCGCGCATCCATTTTTCAATCGCGCTTGCCGATAAAGTGTTCGGACGCAGTTTAACCGGCGGTTTCGGTGCCGGTGGTTTGATCCGGACAAATCCATCAGGATTGTCAAATTTTTCCGCCCAATAGCCATAAGGTTTGAGCATCCGACCGATAACATCCTGCCCCAAAGCTTTTAATACCGTTTCCAAACGCAGCCACCAGCGCGATTTGACCATCGGCGTTCCCTGGACTCGCTCAGCCCGCGTAAGATAAACCTCTCTGCCGCATAACAAGCGGGAAAAATCAAGCGCTGCAATACCGATAGCCTTTTCCGGCAGAGGAAAACCAAAATCTTTTTTCATCGGCCGGGACATCCATGGATCGGAAGAGGCAAGCTTGGGCCAAACCCCTTCATTAACCTCACCGATAATAGTCACATCAAAACTGTTCAGCCGCGCCTCAATCGGCCCAAGGATCTTCAACCGCGGATGTCCTCCGAATTTCGGACGAACATTCACCCCGGACATTAGAGCCTCAATTAACCCGCCGTATTCCGACGGATCTATCTCATTTAACACATCGGCATTCTCATACAAATCGGCAACAAACTGTGCAGCTGCCTCACCGTCATCGCCCCGCCACAAAATCTGCTCTCCGCTCAGTTCCGGAGTTCGCGCCAAGGCCTCCGCCGTTCGAATATGACACTCCAGCAAATCTTTGAAAGAGGCTTTTTTCTCACTCAGTTTTTCCGACAAAACGGACAACTGCGCGGAAATTTCATTAACAAAAGCTTCCAGCCTTTCGCTGCCCGGAAAAACCTTTCGCCACCATTTTTCCAAATCCCGCACCAAAAGACGAATATCCGCAGCTTCTCTGCCCATTCGAAGCAACGGATGTTTCAAAAGCGCCAATAGCTTAAGTCGCGATTCGCTCTCGGCCGCCTGAATAACCAACCGCAGAAAGATTCCCGCCGGTGTCAGACTTAACGGCCGGCCCGCGGAATCATCCACCGTAATATGCCAGCGTTCCAGCTCCGCTGCCGTCCGCCGCGCCAGGTTTCGGTCTGAAGTTACTAACGCCGCCGTCTTTCCGGGAGTTTCCAATACTTCGCGCATAATCAGGGAAATAGCCAGCGCTTCTTTCCGTAAATCGGCACAATTCAGCAGATTAATCTGCTCCCACGCCTTTTCATCAAGTTTTTTCTGCCCGATCTCCAGCCAACGATCCGTTACCTTCGCCGGCCGCAAAACTTCTGAAACAAACAGCTCACGCTGACTGTTTTCTGCCGAACAAACATCAACAACCAATTCCCTCGGCATATCCAGATAATCCAGCAATTGTTTAAGCTCAAACTGCGGATGAGTTTCATCAAGAGCCTCCCAGCTCTCGTCATCAAGTTTCTTGTCCAGCGCCGACAGCCAGAGTTCGCCGTTTGGCAACTCCAAAGCTGTTTTAACCAATTTTTTCATTAACGGATAAGTCGCCGTCGTTCCGGCAATGACAATTCTTTTCTCCGGACGGTTTTTCTGCCAAATATCACATTGTGCCTCCAACAGCTTATTTCTCCTTTCTGCCGGATCAATAAGCTGCCTTTCTTGCAAAATCAACGGCCAATATTTGGTAATAATCTCCAAAAATTTCAACGTTTCCTGCCAATGCTCGGCATAATCCGCCGGCACAAGCTGTTCCAGAGCGGAAAAATCAAGCTGCTCATTTTCAGCCAGATCTATAAGGGAAGAAAGCTCCTGCGCCAGATAACAAGCCTGATTCAGTGACATTCCTTCCATTCCGAAATCTGCCGGCTTGGCCATAATAATTTTTGTAAACAAAAGATTACGCTCGGTACTGCTGACGGCAGGAAACATTCCGGACAAATACTGCCGACTGCCGCCGCCGGTCAAAAACAATTCATCTTCTTCTGCTTCGCCGAGCGGCATCATCCGCGGCAAAAGCATCGGCGACAAACCTTCCTCCCGAACAAACGCATCTGTCAGGGCTTTAACGGCACGTCGGTTTGGCAATAAAAACAAAACATCTGCCAAATCCTGTCTGTTGTTTTGATATTCCTGCAAAAAACGCCGGGCAAGAACATCAACAAAACCACAGCTGGCAGGAATGTTATAAATTTTCTTTTTCATAGCAGAAAGTTTAAAACAGATTTTCAATTAGTCAACCACAAACCCAAAAAACATAAATATACTGCACAACTTATTAAATTTTCCAAACAATAAGGTTGCCATTCCGACAATAATAGAATAAAAGAAAAACAAATAAGGAAAATCAAGTGCAGCAAAATCTTAAATTAAAAACAAAAATAAACGACTATGAAAACAACCGCCTTCCGTCAAAGCTGGCTGCTCTTCGCATTGCCGGAGAATATCTGCAGACACGCATCCGCAACGGCTCAAACCCGAAGATCATTTATGAACACGGGGTTCATGTTTTCAATGTTGCAAAAATCGCCCGTGCCATTGCCAGAGAAACAAACGGACGGTTAAATCCGGAAACTGCATATATTTTAGGCTTGCTGCACGATGTCGGAAGAATCAAAGATGAGACCGTCACCAAAATTCCGCACGGGATCGAAGGCTTCCGCTACTTAACAAATTTGGGATATTCTGGAGCTGCTCCCATTTGTTTGACACATAACTTTATAGACAAAGACATCAAACCCGGAGACTATCCGACTTACAGTCCGGAATTGTTTAACCAGACCAAAGAGTTTTTATCACAGATAGAATACAATGACTATGACCGGCTAATCCAGCTGGGAGATCTATTTTCCCGCGGGAAAGAAATCTTAAGCATTCGCCAGCGACTGGACAAGAACAAACAGTTCTACAAAATAAAAAATCTGTCTTATGAAGATAAGGCCTTTGCTTTAAGAGATTACTTTGATGACAAATTTGGTATTGATGTTGAAAAAATCGTTGCAGAAACCTTTGACCTGACCAAACATACCAAAGGCGCCATTACGGTTTTCCTCATTCCCAACCGTTATACCTATGCACAGGAACGACGCTTCAGCTTTGTAAAATAATCTTCTGCAATTGCCGTAGCCTCCGGATTCCCGACATGAAACCATTTTCCTTGATGAATATAATACCCCAGCCGTTTTTCCTTTTCCAAACGGTCAAAAATATCTATCAACCAATAACGCCCCTCCGGTTCATTGTCAAAAACCCGCGGATGAACAATCAAAACACCGCCGTATAAATATGCGGCTTTAGCTTCCCGATCGCGCCGGCGCTCCAAAAAACCGTCGGTTTTAATATTATAATCACCGTTTCTGGCCGTGTCATAAGCATTTTCAAGCGGTTGAAGCATTAACATCATATCATATTTATCACCGTCCCAGGCCGCAATCATATCTTTAATCAGACAATGCCCTGGCGCTTCCGTCCACAAAGCATCGCTGTTAACAACCACAAAAGCTTCCCGTCGCATTTTTGGCAAAGCATGTTTTATACCGCCGCCGGTTTCCAAAGCCTCTTCTTCTTCCGAAAAAATAAAATTCAAACCGCCTTTCTGCTGCAAATGATTTTTAATCATTTCGCCTTTATAGCAGAGATTAACAACACAATCTTTTATCCCGGCTTCCTGCAAACGCTCGACATTATAATCAATCAGAGCCTTTCCGGCAACTTCTACCAGCGGCTTTGGCCGATCTTCCGTCAGCTGAAGCATCCTCTTACCGCGTCCGGCAGCTAAAATAAAAGCTTGAGTAATTTTTTCCGGCATTTCCTATTCCTTCGCAAAACATTCCGCAATCATCTTGGCAAAGGCCCTGCCGCGATGAGAAATTTTGGCCTTTTCTTCCGGCATAAAATTGGCAAAAGTCTTATCAAAACCATCAGGAACAAACACCGGATCAAAGCCAAAACCTTTATCTCCGCTTTTCTCCGCGACAATTTTTCCGTTAACCCGCCCCTCAAAAACCTTTGTTTTTTGTCCCGGAACAGCCAACGCCAAAACACAGGAAAAATGTGCCGACCAATCAGATGTCCCGCAGCTTTGCAACTCACCGACAAGCTTATCCATCGCCTTATCAAAATTGCGTTTACCGTTTGCATCTTTCGGGGCATAACGGGCAGAATAGACACCCGGCCGACCACCCAAAGCATCAACGCACAAACCTGAATCATCACCAAGACAAGGAAGACCGGAAATCTTTGCCAACGTATCCGCTTTTAAACATGCATTTTCTTCAAAAGTCGTTCCGGTTTCTTCAACGTCCGGCAATTTCAAATCATCGGCCGAAACAACCTCAACCTGAAAAGGAGCAAGCATCTCACGAATTTCGGCAACCTTTCCCTGATTATGAGAAGCGATGACAATTTTTTGCAAATTCATTTATTTAATTCCCAATGCTTCTTTTTGTTTAACAATCAATTCGGCAATCCCTTTTTTAGCCAACCCGAAAAGTTTGGCATATTGCTCCTCGTCAAAAGGTTTTTCCTCCGCCGTCCCCTGAATTTCAACAATTTTTCCGCTCTCGGTCAACACAAAGTTCATATCTGCCTGCGCCGAAGAATCTTCCAGATAATCCACGTCAAGAATCTCCTCGCCGTTATGAATGCCGCAGGAAATGGCCGCAACAAACTCCCGGATAGGATTCGCCACAAGTTTTCCGTCTTTGCGCAGTTTTTCAATTGCCAGATACAAAGCAACAAAGCCGCCGGTAATCGAAGCCGTCCGCGTTCCCCCGTCGGCCTGAACAACATCGCAGTCAATGCAAAAAGACATATCTTTTAGTTTTTCCAAATCCACCACCGAACGCAGCGCCCTGCCGACCAGACGCTGAATCTCCTGCGTCCGTCCGGAGGGTTTTGTTGTTTCCCGGGGCACCCGCACCTGAGTAGAACGCGGTAACATACCGTATTCCGCCGTAATCCAACCCCGATTCTGCCCTTTCAGCCAGGCCGGAACTTTATCCTGTACGCTTGCGGTACAAATCACATGGGTACCGCCGCACTTAATCAGGCAAGAACCTTCCGCATATGGGTTAAAATTCGGAATAATCTCAACTTTTCTGATCTCGTCAAATTGTCTTTGTGAATGTCTCATAATCTCAAGTCCTAACAATTACGGCTAAGCAATTTTGCCGGTTTTAAACAAATTATAATATTTATAAACACTGCCATCTTCCACATCCCAGCTAAAATCTTTCTCCATGGCATTAATAGCCATTTTTTTCAACTTTTCCGGTTCTTTTTCAAATACTTCGGCGCTTTTTTTCAAAACATCGGCAAAGGCGTCAATATTATTCTTAAGCCGTTTAGCCTCTTTTGCCGTTCCATAAACCAACTCATTCTCACCATAAAAGACCTGTGTCCGAAAACCGTCAATTCCGTCTTCTATCGTATCGACCAGCCCGCCCGTCGACATGGCAACTGGCAGAGTTCCTTTGGCCATGGCTTCCATCTGTGTAAGACCGCAAGGCTCAAAACGACAAGGCATCATATAAAAATCACTCGCCAATTGAATAGCATAAGCAAAGCCGTCTTTATAACCGCGAAAAACAAAAATGCGTTTTGCTGCTTCCGGATTTTTGGCTGCCACCTTATCTTTCAGCTTAGTCAGACACTCAAAATAGCTGTCGCCGCCGGCACCGCCCAAAATCCAGATCGGAGCTTCTTTATACGCATAATCATTCAAAAAGCTGATAATCGCCTCGGCAGCAATATCATATCCCTTTTGCTCCACCAGCCGGCTGGTTGCACAAAACATCGGTATTCGTTCACACTGCTCCGCCAAAGCGGAAATATCCTCAAATTTATAAAAATTCACCAGCGGCAGCGTCTCCTGCTTAAAGGCCTCATCCGTTGCCAATTTGGAAATCAGCCTAATAAATTCTTTTTTATTGCGTTTTTTAGCTTCAATATTTTTTTCATCATAACAAACAAAATTCATACCGCCGAAATATCGGTTAATCTGCTCAATTTTATCAGCTTTCGGAGCAATCAGCTTCTTATCATACCCGTTGACAATACCGAAAAAATTCTCATTTTTCTGCCGCAAAGCCAACAATTCGGCAAAATCATAACCAAATTCTTTCTTTGAAACTTCCTGGGCATAATTTCTTGAAACGGTAACCAAACGATCCGCCAGCTGAATATTGCACCCGGCTTGATTATATGTATCACCGACCGCCAGCGTTTTCTCAACACGCAAACTTTTCAGACAAGGCTCTGCCGACAAAAGGATCGGCTTAACGGCGTCCTCATAAAGAGAATTAAGGATTTTAACGGTATTTTTATAATCCCAACCCTGATATCCCATATGATGGATCAGATGAATAATCGGAATAGCCCGGATTTTATCCGCCGGCATTTTTTCCATTCGTCCCTGACTTTCCAGATAAGTAGAAAGATACTTGCACAAACCGGCCAAAGCACCGCTGTGCCAATCATTGGCAATCAAAATATTCGGAGCCTTGAGCGCCGGAAAGTTCCCGGACAAAATGTCTGCCAACAACACAAAAACGCTTTTTGAAAAAAAGGCAAAACGCTCAACCTCATTAATCCCTAATTTATTAAAAACATAACATCCGTCCAAACATCCCGGATTCCGATAATCCGTCGTAACGGAAAAAAAGCGGCGATTAGCCAAAAAGATATAGTTGCAGCGGCCGTCATCTGCCGTATAAA
Organism: uncultured Alphaproteobacteria bacterium; assembly: GCA_944390885.1. GTDB lineage: Bacteria > Pseudomonadota > Alphaproteobacteria > RF32 > CAG-239 > MGBC133411. The sequence goes on along the minus strand of CALXRP010000024.1, from coordinate 7,186 downwards.
CTTTAACTTTAAATTTTTGAATAACTCGATTTTTACCAACAAACGGAACGCTGATTTCACCGGCTTTTGAGAGGATAACCGAACGATTCTCGGCACCGGTATAAACATTTTTACGAAGAGTAGCTTTTTTATGTGAAGTATCACCGATATAAAGAGGAGTAACAACGCTTATTCTGTCGCCACCGGGAGCAAACACCCGGTTAAAAGCCTCCGGAAGCTCGGTAGCAACAACGCCGAGCCCTCCGACTTTCATAAAGGTGGCTGTTTCCGAAGAAATCATCCAAGCCTCTATTTTATCTATCCTGGGCCATTTTTCTCCGGCCGCACATTGTTTTTTTGCAATACCTGCCAGATATTTACTGATCCCCTCACCACCTTCCGGTGTCGCTTTCAAATAGTCCTTATAATTATGTTTAGATAACAAACTTGAACCTATTCTTCCTCTCTCAGGTTTGTGCTTCATTTTTACTCTCTCAACCCGGCAGGCACAATACAGCTTATCCCCATATATTTTTGCTATAAGAGACTTCTGCTATTGACTTGTCTGCCAATAATTACTAAATATCTTATATATACAACAATATCCTAAATTTTAAAGAGGAAAAGATGAAAAAAGAAAAAATAGTTGATAACCAAATTCCTGAGGAAATCCAAGCTTCCGAAGACGATGAAAACACAACCGAAAGCATCGCCGAAAATACTGAAAATGAAGAGGAAGAAGTCATTGATTTCAGTCAGGAAATTGAAAAACTAAAAGCAGAAAACCTCTCTTTGAAAAATGAGTTTTTAAGGGCCTACGCCGACGCTGAAAATACCAAAAAACGCTGCGCTCAGGAAATTGAAAAAAACACCAAATATGCCATTTCATCTTTTGCCAAAGATTTACTGACCGTTGCCGACAACTTGCACCGGGCGATTGAAGCACTGCCCGAAGCCGAAAAAGCCAAATGCGAGGAAGCCAAAAACCTGTTGAAAGGTGTTGAACTGACAGAAGCCGAACTAATGAAAGTCTTTAAGAAATTCGGCATCCAAAAAGTAGAAAGTCTCGGAAAAGTCTTTGATCCAAATTACCAAAGAGTTATCCAAGAAGTTGAAGACAAAGAAAAACCCGCCGGCACTATCATTGCTGAGTTACAAACCGGATACATGATTAATGATCGCATCCTGCGCGAAGCAATGGTCGTCGTCACCAAAGGCGGTGATTAGCAGTTAACAATTCAGAATGTAAAACTCCGGAAAACACTTCCGGAGTTTTTTATATATCAAATACCTGCAGAGTACAGTTTTATAAAACTTGATAAAGGCTGGTGCTGCGCCGTTTTTTTCGACGACGTGTACAAAAAAGGTACACGAGGAGGAAAGAAACAAGCATGATCGGCAGCTTTTAGCCGCTGTAAAAACCGTGATAGAAGCGCTAAGCAAAAACAACAGCTGCTCCGGTTGTTTTTGTCTGCAAGCTCTTTGGAACATGGTTAAAAACCGTTTTCAGCCGACATGTTAGATTAATAATAAGAAAAAGGAAATCCGACGACAGGCGCGTACATAAACGTACGTAATTTAGCCGGATTTCCTTTTTCTGTATTAGGTGACCACAGAGCGCGGTTTTAAAAAACTTGATAAAGGCCGGTGCTGCGCCGTTTTTTTTCGACGACGTGTACAAAAAAGGTACACGAGGAGAAAAGAAACAAGCATGATCGGCAGCTTTTAGCCGCTGTAAAAACCGTGATAGAAGCGCTAAGCAAAAACAACAGCTGTTCCGGTTGTTTTTGTCTGCAAGCTCTTTGGAACATGGTTAAAAACCGTTTTCAGCCGGCATGTTAGATTAATAATAAGAAAAAACCCTTAAAGCGACAGGAGTGTATAAAAACATACATGACTTAGCTTTAAGAGTTTTTTATGTATTAGTAATCAACAGGACGGCTGAAAACTAAATCATGGCCATTCCGCCATTGATATTAATAGTCTGTCCCGTAATATACTGTGCTTCATCAGAAGCCAAAAATGCCACAACATTGGCAATATCCTGAGCTTCACCGAGCTTGCCTTCCGGAATTTTCGCCAACAGAGCTTTTTTAACGTCTTCCGGCAAAACATCGGTCATCGGCGTGCGGATAAAGCCCGGCGCAATCGAGTTTACGGTAATGCCGCGCGAACCGACTTCCTGAGCCAGACATTTGTTCATGGCAATCATACCGGCCTTGGATGCAGAATAGTTGGCCTGACCGGCATTTCCGGTAACACCGACAACCGAGGCAATGCCGATAATACGACCGTAACGGCGTTTCATCATACCGCGAACGGCAGCTTTTGCCAATTTGAAACCGGCGGAAAGGTTAACATCCAAAACCAGCTGCCAGTCTTCGTCGCTCATTCTGATAAAAAGGTTATCACGGGTCAAACCGGCGTTGTTAACCAAAATATCAATCCGGCCGAGTTTTGCCTCAACTTTTTCTACCAAAGACTTAACATCATCCGGATTCGTCAGGTTGGCCGTAAAGACCTCAACATTGGAACCGAGTTCTTCTTTCAGTTTAAGCATTGGTTCTTCGCGCATATCGGTCAAAGCCAATGTTGCCCCCTGAGCATGCAGCGTCCGGGCGATTTTATCCCCCAAACCGCCGGCAGCACCGGTAATCAGGGCAATTTTTCCATCTAATCTAAACATTTGTTTTCTCCATATAACGAGTTAAAAACTTTTTGCGAGTTCTTCAATTTCGGCAGGCGAACCGACCGACACAGCGCTGATTTCTTTGTCGCTTCTCTTAATAATTCCCGAAAGAACCTTACCGGCACCAAGCTCTACGGCATTGGTCACGCCTTGTTCTTTCATATAAATAACGGTTTCGCGCCAACGGACAGATCCGGTAACCTGCTCAACCAAATGTTTGACAATCTCTTTTTCGTCCGTAACGGCCTCGGCCAAAACATTGGCAATCAGTGGAATCTGCGGTTTATGAGCCTCTACTTCGGCCAATGCCTTTGCCATAACCTCGGCAGCCGGTGCCATCAACGGGCTATGAAAAGGTGCGCTGACCGGCAGCTTGATACATCTTTTGGCACCAAATTCCGGCGCAATTTCAACAGCTTTTTCAATTGCCTGAATATGCCCGCTCAACACAACCTGCCCGTCGGCATTATCATTTGCCGCCACACAGGTATATCCGCCTTCGGAACAAGCCTCCGCCAAAGCCACAACATCCTTAAAAGAAACGCCGATAACAGCGGCCATTCCGCCGACACCGACCGGCACGGCCTTCTGCATGGCATCACCGCGCGTTCTGAGCAGTCTGGCCGTATCTGCCAGAGAGAATACGCCGGCAGCACAGGCTGCAGAATACTCACCCAGCGAATGCCCTGCCACAAAACTGGCCTTGTCTTTAAGCTGAACGCCAAATTCTTTTTCCAAAACTCTGACCACGGCCATCGAATGAGCCATCAACGCCGGCTGGGCATTGGTCGTCAGCGTCAAATCACTTTCCGGTCCTTCGGACATAATCTTAAACAAATCCTGAGAAAGAGCTTCGTTAACTTCCTGAAAAACATCTTTGGCTGATTTAAAATTCTCTGCTAATTCCTTGCCCATGCCCACAAATTGCGAGCCCTGGCCCGGGAACACAAAAGCATATTTCATTAAAACCTCTTTATTCTATTAATGTCGCGTTAAGGTTTATCGATTATTGTCATAAAGTCAAGACAAAAACCCATTTTATACTATCGCAAAGGAAGTCATATCATGTTCAAACTCGTTCCCGGACTGGCGCAAAAAGCCCATATTACCGACCTGAAACTCTGCACTGTTTTGTTTGAAGACAATCGCTTTTATCCGTGGATCTTTCTGGTTCCCAAACGGGAAAACGTCAAGAATATGACCTTTCTGAGCATGGAAGACCGCCTGCAGCTGATGCGCGAGATGGCGCTCTGTGAAAAGGTTATGACCGGGCTGTTTCCGCATGACCAGACCAATGTGGCAATGATCGGCAATAAAACGCCGCAGCTTCATATTCACATTCTCTGCCGCAAAGAAGGTGATCCCGACTGGCCGACTACAGTTTGGAACAACCATTCGGAACCCTACACTCCGGAAGAAAAACAAAAGATAATTTCCCGCATCAAAGCCGCAATAGAAAAAGAAAAAACCAACGAAATTTATTGCCAAAATTAAGAATTCTTTGAGGATTTCAGGCATATAATCCAGCCGAGAACAAAGAAACGGACATAAAAAACATGGCAAGAAAAAAGAAAAAAGAAAAAAACATTATCGTCAGAATTTTGTGGCGCATTTTCGGAGCAGCATTAATTGTTTTTCCGCTCTACGCTTTTCTCAGCTGCATTTTCTGCCATATCGGCGACAACTCCTTTTTGTCCGCCTCTGCCGCACCGGTCAAAAATCTGCTGGGAAGCGGCGGTGCAAACACGGCCGCATTTATTTTCAACTACTTCGGCATTGCGCTTTTTCCGTTTCTCTGCGCAATAATGGTCTGGGGCTGGCAGTTGGTGCGTGCCAAAGAACTCGAATTTCCGGTTTACCGTACTTTCTCTCTCCTTTTCGGCATTTTGGGCTTTTCCATGTTCTTAAGCCTGCTGCCTGATTTTACCGGCACTTTCCGGCTCGGTGGAACCGTCGGCGCACTTTTTGCCGGCCATATTCTGACAATATTCAAAAAATTTTACGTCTACGGCTATGCCGATTGGATTTTCGGCACGGTTTTGCTGCTGTTCACCGTCTTTTTCTTCAACTTTGCTGCCGGCATTACCTGCCGCAACTGGCTGGATTTCGGCCGCCGCCTGGCCGGCTGGATTAAAACCGGCGCTTTATGGACGGCCACAGCCTTCCGTTACATTTTCAGCTTTGCGCCGCACCGCCGTGAAGAAAAACTGAAAGAAACGGCAAAAGAAAAAACACCGCGCCGCAAAAAAGAAAAAACTGCCAAGGATAAAGAAGAGAAAAAAGAGCCCGGCTTTGAAAAATCCAAACCTTACGTTCCGGAACCGGCCGGCGATGACTATCAGTATCCAAGCCTGGAAATCCTTTCAAAACCCAAAGAAAAGAGCACCCATAACGTCAGCCAGAAAGAGCTGGACAAGATTGCACTCGATTTGGAAAACGTTTTGCAAGAATTCGGTATTAACGGCAAAATCGTTAAAATCCGCCCCGGACCGGTCGTTACCCTTTATGAACTGGAGCCCGCTCCCGGCACCAAAACCGCTCGCGTCATCAGCCTGGCAGACGACATTGCCCGCTCAATGAGCGCCGTTTCCGTCCGCATTGCCGTTGTCCCGGGCAGCAACACCATCGGAATTGAAATGCCGAACCCGACCCGAGAGATTGTTTATTTAAGAGAATTGCTTGACTGCGAGGAATTCAAAAACGCCAAAGGGGCTTTAACCGTTACGCTCGGCAAAGACATCGGCGGCAAAAATGTTTATGCCGACCTTGCCAAAATGCCGCACTTGCTGGTTGCTGGTACTACCGGCTCCGGAAAATCCGTCGGTGTCAACACGATGATTTTATCACTGCTTTACAAAATGCGCCCGGATGAATGCAAACTCATCATGATTGACCCGAAAATGCTCGAATTTTCATTATATAACGGAATTCCGCACCTGTTGACGCCGGTAATTACCGATTCGGCCAAGGCTGTTATTGGCTTAAAATGGGCCGTTAAGGAAATGGAAGATCGCTACCGTGCCATGGCTCAGCTCAATGTCCGCAACATTTCCGGCTATAACCAGAAACTGCGCGAACTCAAAGCCAGCGGACAAAAAATCAAGCGGACGATACAAACCGGATTCGATGCCGAAACCGGTGCTCCGATTTATGAAGAGCAAGACCTGGATCTCACGCCGCTGCCATATATTGTCATCATTGTTGATGAAATGGCCGACCTGATGCTCGTTGCCGGCAAAGAAGTCGAGGCGGCTATCCAGCGCCTGGCTCAAATGGCGCGTGCTGCCGGACTGCATTTGATTATGTCCACCCAGAGGCCGTCCGTCGATGTCATCACCGGTACGATTAAAGCCAACTTCCCGACCCGCATCAGTTTTCAGGTCACTTCCAAAATCGACAGCCGCACCATTTTGGGTGAACAAGGCGCCGAACAACTGCTCGGCATGGGCGATATGCTCTATATGCCGGCCGGCCAACGCCCGTTGCGTGTTCACGCCGGATTCGTCAAAGACAGTGAGATTGAAAGCATCGTCGAATTCTTAAAAGCACAAAGAGCGCCGGAATATGTTGAAGGAGTAACCGAAGGACAGCTGAACGAAAAAGACAGCGGCGCAGTTTTTGACAAAGGCAGCTTTGGCGGAGGCGCCAACGGCGGAGAAGATGATTTGTACGCTCAGGCCGTTGCCCTTGTTAAAAACGATAAAAAAACCTCCATCAGCTATGTCCAGCGCCGCCTGAGAATTGGGTATAACAAAGCAGCAACATTGATTGAACGCATGGAAGAAGACGGCATTATCAGCGCCCCCGACCATGCCGGCAAACGGGAAATTCTGGAAGGATAACCTGACTTTTCAAGTCCAATAACAAGGAAAAACAATGACGAGAGAATTCAAAGTTTCTAAATCCCGTTGTTCTGAAATAATCCGCATTATGCTTCCATGTGTCCTTTGCAGCGGTATCTTAACCATACACTATGCAGATAAAGATCCTTTAAGAACGGCTTTTTTAGCCGTTATACTTTTATATTCCCTGTACCTATGCATAAAATACATTCAGATACGAAACTGTAACAAACCCCTCTTAAGCATAACCCCGCAAGGAATTATCGATAACCTTTGCAAATATGGCTTTATCCACTATTCCGAAATTATAAATATAGAACTGATAACCTATAAAAATAATAAAATGATAGAAATTAATGTTTATGACCTCAGTAATATTTTACAAAGACTATCAAAATTCCAACAATTTTATAAAAAAATAGACAAGCCGTTATTCGGAAACCATATTCGAATTCCTACCTTTATTTTTCAAGATGATCCCAAAGAGATTGTCAATATTCTCCGCAACGCCTTAAACGAATATCAGCATCAGACAAAATAAATAATAATTAACCCCGTATCTTCGGAACATATTGCAGCGCGCCTAAATACCTAAGACGGATAATAAGAAAAAAGAATTTTAGCGACAGGAGTGTATAAAGACATACATGACTTAGCTAAAATTCTTTTTTCTGTA
>CALXRP010000023.1 GCA_944390885.1 uncultured Alphaproteobacteria bacterium | reverse complement strand
GAAGGCTGCCATGAGGCAGCTTTTTTTGTATATTGTTTTGTTCGAACACCCGACACTGTCGGGGGCGGGAGGAAGAAAAACAACCGTTGCTCCGGTTGTTTTTCAACGAACGGCGAAGGTTTGTCAGCTTGTGAGCCGAAAAAGTTTGCGGCGAAACAAGCGTTACAAACCGAGTGACCGCAGCGAGTTAGTTTTTTGAAAAAACTTACGAGCCAGAGGAACCCCTCTCTCGCTACCATTCAAACCCTAGGTTTTGCTAGGGTTTTTGATTTTTAAATGATTTTATAAAATTTCTAAAAATGCTTAAACGACTCGATAAATTGGATAAAAACTAGTGAATTTTTGCACAAATTTTGCACAAAGAAAAAGTCTTTGAAGCTGGGAAATTTTGATATATTGACACTCAATGCTTTTATCGATATAAAAGAAAAGTCCGATGCGGTAACATCGGACATTTTCTTAACTCAGAAAGGGGGTAAAACACCCTTTAACTCTCTTTCCATGAGTTAAAGATAACCTGTTTTTGCTTCAATGTCAAGTATAAACAGAAGGTGTTTTCCCCTTTCGCATTTGTGAAAGGAAAATAATGAGAATAAAAATTATTCTGATTATTCGGAAAATCCGAATCTTTTTATCTATTAAAAGATAAGAGGGGCAAGGGGCGGGTATTCCGCCCTTTGTCTTAAAATAAGCACAAGGCTATATACGGCAATATCCATAAAAGCAGGACATAACCGAGGAAGTTGGCAATTAAGTGAAACATGGGGTTTACTCTATGCCTTCAACCCATCTTTGGATTTGTTTTAATCTGTTTTTTAAGGCTGCGTTTTCTGCTCTGATCTTCCGGTTCGTTACGGATAGCAACTGTCCGCACTTTGGGCCGGTGTTGCCATGAGGCAGCTTTTTTTGTATTTTTTTTATTTTTCTTGTTTCTTATAAAAACTCCGGATAGTATTTAATCATCTTAAAAAAGGAGAGAAAAATGAAAAAATTTTGGCTGGGATGTTTTTTGCTGTTGTTGTCTTGCGGCGGGAAAATTGATGCTCCGCAAGAATTTGAGGTTTTGACGCCGTCGGCGGAAAAACTTAGCATTCAGGTCAGCGGTTTGGAAAATTCCGATCAAAAAAAGCTGGCATTTATTCAGCACGGGCTGGCGTCCGATCGGGAGCATCCGGTCGTCAGAACGGCAGAACAGGCTTTGATTGAGCGGGGATATGTGGTTGTGCGTTTTGACAGCCGGCATTCTTTGGGAAAAAGCGACGGAACTGTTGAAAAAGCCAGATTGTCAACTTTTTCGGAAGATTTGAATACAGTCGTCAGGTGGGCTTCCGGGCAAAAATTTTATCACGAGCCGTTTGTTTTGGCCGGGCATTCTCTGGGAGGAGCTTCAGTTTTGAAATATGCTGCGGAGAATCCGGATAAAACCGGTTTGGTTATTGCTGTAGCGCCGGTTGTCAGCGGTGAACTCTGGGAGAAATCCTGTATGCAAAATATGCCGGATTTCTGCCGGGAATGGAAGAAAAACGGACAATATGTTTATCAGGATGAAAAAGTTTACGGCAACAAAAAGGCCGTGATTCCTTATGCCGTTGTGGAAGAGGCAAAAAGTTTTGACATTTTGAAACAAGCCAAAAACATAAAAAGCAATGTATTGTTGATTGCCGCTGATAAAGATATTGTGATTCCGGCGAAAGATGTTCAGAAATTATATCAGGCCTTAACGAATAATAAATCGGTCGGGGTGGTTTCTGACAGCGGGCATAATTTTGATAAGGCGCAGAATCAGAAAGATTTATATGATATTCTAACGGCGTTTTTGCGTAAGTAATTTAAAAATCTGCTTTATTTTTCAGGCTGTCATAACGTTTGTGGATGCATTGGATGGCAGTCAGGTGAACGCCTTTGGTAATGTCATAAAAAATGAAACGTCCGTCGCGTCGGCAGGTTACAAAACCGTCATCGCGCAGCCGTTTTAAGTATTGCGATACTTTCAGCTGATCACTGCCAATTCCTTTGATGATGTCGGATACGTTACTTTCGCCGAAAAGGGTCAGGTATTCGAGAATCCGCATCTTGTCATAATTGGCAAAGAGTTTTATCTGATTGGCGGCCATTCCGGTATAGTCCCGTGGCAAAATGGCTTTGCAGTCATCTGCCAGGTAACGAAAATCGTCCGTCATATAGCCAAAAAGTTTGCGCAGGCAAACGAAGATGCTGGCCGGGTATTCTTCGTAGATGTCATAATAGATGAAAATCCCGTGTCGCTGGGTTTTGACAAGATTAGCGTCACGCAGCTTTTTCAGGCTTTGCGAAACGATGACCTGGTCTTCCCGTACGCCTTTGGTGATTGTCGAAACGGAAGATGAACCGTTGACATCAAGAAATTCCAAAATGCGCAAACGCAGCGGGTGGGCAATGTAGCTTATGCCTTTGACCGCTTTTTTCATTATTTCTTCCGGCAGTTGTTGGTTCATGTTTTTATCCTGTCTGACGGTTAAAGTCAGCCCCGCGGTGAAGCGCGGGGCATTTATCCGTTATTTTATAAACGGTTTTACATATTCGTCAAATTCTTTTTCAGATTCCGGCGACCAGCCCATCAGGTGGTTTTCTCCCATACAGAAGAGCGGTGTGCCGATCTGATTGCCCAGGTTGAACTTGCGGGCGCATTTGACAAACAATTCAAAACCTTCCGGATTGCCGACATTTGTCATGCTGATTTCCAGATTTGGATATTTTTGGTTTAAGTAGTTCAGAGCATCATGACAATGCGGGCAGGTGTTGGAGAAGAAAAAGTATATTTTGTCCGGAGCAATTTCTTCCGTTTGTTTGGAGGCATTGTCACAGGCACCTAAAAACAGCAAGGCGGCGGCACAGATTGAAAACAGCTTTTTCATTTTATTTTTCTCCGTTATTCTATACAGCAGTCCACGGCTTTGCGTACCCAGGCTTTCATTTTGGAAAGCTTGCCGCCTTTTTCTTCGGTTTTGACTTCAATTTCCGGGGTTTCGGCATTGACTTTGGCAGAAATTTTTTTGACATCGTCTAATTTGTCTTCTACCCATTTGACATCTTCAATATTTAACATATTCATGTTCAGTCCCCAGAACAGGCAGTATAAATCATAGGCGCTGTTAAACAGTTTGTTTGCCTGTTCTTTGTTGCCCAAACTCTGCTGTTTGGTACCGACTTCCATCAGGCGCATGGAAGAAGCAAGCAGGTGTTTGGAAATGCACCAGACTTCCCCCTCATACTGAGGAATGATTTTTTGCATCAGATTTTTGCGCAGTTCGCGAACTTCTTCGATTAAATCGTAAAAAGAAGTTTTTCCGGTTTTGGCACCGGAGAAAACCAGGTGTTCTTCAATGCTGATAAGGTTCATAATGGCAATGGTCAAATCCTGATCAGACGAGAGGTCCTTGGGATTTGTCTTTTTGGCATTGTCAAGACGTTCAACAAACTCTTTGACGTTTTTGGCTTTTTGCATTTGTTTTCTCCACATATATTAAATATCATATGTAGAATATAGCATATATATAAAAATAGTCAAGTATTATTTTGCAACATAGGTTGAAAACTGTTCTTTAGGTTATATATATTGGGAGGGATTTTTATCAGAGGCAAATATGAAAAGATTTTTGGCATTTGGAGTGGCGGCACTGTTTCCGCTGCGGGCTGGGGCGGTAACGGTTACGGTTGATGCCGGTGATACTGTTAACGGCGGCAGCGTTCAACAGATTGTAACGCAGAATGTGGAAGGTGTTACCAACAATCTGACGATTTACGGAACGCAGAATGTGATGTTGGGCGGTGTTTCCAATAACAGCCTGATTTATACTTACGGGCAGCAGACCGTTAATGCGGGAGGAACAGCTTCCGGCAGTACGGTTATGCAGCAAGGGGTGATGAATGTTTTAGGAGCGGCAAATAATACAAATATTCGAGCTTACGGCGATATGACGGTTCGTTCGGGCGGGACGACCAAGCTTACGGAAATTAACGGCGGCAGGATGTATGTGTTATCCGGCGGCTCGTCTTTTAATACGGTGTTGAATTCCGGAACGCAATATGTTTCCGGTACGGACAGCGACTCTGAGGTTAATGGCGGACAGCAGATAGTTCGGAGCGGCGGCACGGTAACATCTGCGGTTTTGAAAGGCGGAGTACAGAATATTCAGGACGGCGGAACGGCTGTCGGAACCCAGATTTATGGCGGGCAGCAATCGGTGTCCGGAACGGCAGAAAATTCGCGTTTGTTTGACGGGATGATAACGGTTAATCCGGATGGTATTTTGTCTTCTCCCGAAATTTCGGGCGGGGTCTTAAACGTGAGCTATGATGCAACGGTTGAGAATCTGATTATGACTGGCGGTTCGGCAGATGTGGAAGAAGACGGGATTTTGAACGGAAATACCAAAATTTCCGATGCCGAAATTACTTTTCATGGTGATACGACACTGAGCAATTTGGAGCTTCATAATGCAGTGGTGCGTTCGGTTCCGGCCTGGGGGTATGATCGGTTGGAGATTGACAATCTTTCCGGGGATGGAAAATTCTATCTGACCAGCAGTGTTTCTGAAGCGCAAAGTGATCTGCTCGTTGTTCATAACGGCAGCGGAAATTTTGGGGTGGGACTGGCGGATTACAGCTCGGGTACAGATTTTCCCGATGAAATTCATCTGGTTGAGAGCGACAGTCCAGATGAGAATTTTTATTTGCTCGGCGGGGCGGCGGATATTGGGGCTTATCGGTATGATTTGGCCAAAGTCGGGGATGAATGGGTGTTAAATCGGACACCGTATCTTTCGGATAGTTCACAGGTTGCGAAGAATGCTTATAATGCACTCAGTTCGATTTTATATACGCATACCGACAGTCTGAACGAGCGGCTTGGCGAATTGCACCGAAAGGATAAATACGGATTGTGGATGCGCGGGTTTGGGCGTAAGGTCAAGCTGGATTTTCGGGATGCGACGGATAGTAAGGTCAATGTGGCCGGTACGCAGATTGGTTTTGATAAAGATATAAAGCAGGATTGGTTTGAACGGTGGCTTGCCGGTGTTTACGGCGGGTATTCTGATGCCCGGCAGAAATTTGATCGGGCAGGAAGAGCGGATTCTGATACTTACAGCCTGGGCTTGTATACGACAATTGAGGCGGCAAACGGCGTTTATCTTGATTTAGTCGGTACTTATTTTCATCATAAACAAAAAGTTACGAGCTATCTGCCGATGGGGTGGGCGGTTAAGGGCGATTATAATGCCGACAGTTGGAGTTTTTCTGCTGAGACAGGTAAGCGCTGGACTTTTGATAATAACTGGTTTGTTGAACCACAGCTTCAGCTTTCTTATATGCTGATTGATGATATTGATTATCGGACAAATTTTAATACAAGGGTTCAGGGAAAAAATGCAGATTCTTTCTTGGGCAGAATTGGCGTGATGAGCGGAAAACGATTTGATGATGTATTAGATTTTCCGTTTGAGGCTTTTGTCCGGTTTAGTGTTTTGGAAGAGTTTAAAGGCGAGGCCAAAGTTTTGGTAGCTGATTACCAATTTGATGAAGATGTTTCGGATACAATGTTTCGCCTGGGGGTAGGAGTTAGCGCCGAACTTAGTGAAAAATTCAGCCTGCACGCTAATCTTGCCACCATCTGGGGTGACAAAATCAGTGTGCCGGTTGAGGGGAATCTCGGACTGCGGTATAGTTTTTGATAAGGAGCTACTGGCAGGTGAAGTAGACGGTATGTTGACCCATCGCGGTTCCCTGACCATTGTTGCTACAGCCGGTGATTTCGAATGTACGTCCTAAATTTCTACAATTTGCTTGAGCAGTATTGCAATTCGGATAGTTGTACGATTTACATTTATTGTAGCAACTCATTCCCCAACCATCCTGGCAACTGCTGTCATTGGCGCTAGATGTTCCGCCGCTATATCCGCAACTGTATGTATATCCGCAGCAGGAACCGGTTGTATTTACATTAGCAACGCAGTTTCCGTTATTACACGTCTGGCCACTTGAGCATAACGAACTTCCGCAAGAAGAATAGTAAGTCGTTCCGTCTTTTACGCAAGACGTCGAACCAACGCTCTTGCATTGTGACGAGCAACTTGCCGCCGTGTAAGAATAGTTACAGGTTGACGTACAAGAACCGTTCGTACATTTATAACCTGTTCCGCATTTACTGCTGCCACAGCTCTCGTAATATACTGTGCCATTCTTGGTACAGGCCTTATCGCCCACGTTTTTACACTGCGAGTCGCAGGTTGCTTTCGTAACCGTATAGGTACACGGCTCCGCGCAAAAATATTTGCTCGTATCAAACGGACAAGCCACACCGCTGCCCGAACATTCCGAACTGCTGTATTTATACCCGAGACTGGCACAGTCCAACACCGGAGTACAGGCGCCGTACGCCGTCCCGCTCCCGGCCAGCAGCAGTCCTGCCGCACTCATCAATAATCCTTTTCTCATCGCCTTTCTCCTTTGTTTATTTCCCTTGTTCTTTACCATTTTACCCTGTTATTGCCGGATTCTTTTTTCTTCTCGTCATCCCTGGGCTCTTTTATTTTATTGTCATTGCCGGACTTGATCCGGCAATCCAAGTCAACAATATGGCCTCTCCTTGTCATCCCCGGCACCTTATTTTTCTCTTTTTGTCATCCCTGGGCTCTTTTATTTTATTGTCATCCCCGGGCTCTTTTTTTTCTTTCGTCATCCCCGGGCTTGACCCGGGGATCCATCTCTCAACAAATCCCCTGCTCGTTTCTTTATGGATTGCCGGATCAAGTCCGGCAATGACATAGAAGTATAATAAGCCCGAGAATGCCAAATACTTCAAAGCACTTTCTCCGTCACATCACCGTCACAGCATCGCGGGCCATAAGGCACCGAACAAACTGATGGCGGTCGGCCTCCCGACTACATGCAGTAGCGATACGAACTGTCAAACGGACAAGCAAAGCCGGCGCCGGAACAACTTATATTCTGACGATATCCCAATGCCGCACAGTCAGTTACCGGCGTATCGCACCATTCCATCGTTCCAGCCTGACATTCCGTCCGGCATGCCGAATATTTTTTCGTGTCTCCCGTATAGCAATAATCCCCGTTGTCTACGCCGCCGTAATTGGAACATACGTCATATCCCGTACACGGGTTCTCTTTTCTTTTGTACAGTTTCCCGCGTGTACAGTGCATACAATAGTCATCTTCATTTGCCATATCTTTCAGATATCCGCTTGTTCCGCCCGAGGTTTCTTCATCCGTGTAGGCATATCCCGCCGGACAACTGTCCGTACAGCATTGATGACATTCATAACCGCAGCTGTCTTCCCCGACAATCACACCATCTTCACAGCCTTCAACCTTTGAGTTCTCTGGACAATTATACGAAGGCTCGTCTGTGCAGCATTCCGAATAATTGTTGTTCCACTCGCATATATCCTCATCATTCTTACTCGGACGCCCGACCGTACAAACCATAAACTTATCGTCTTCTTCACAGGCCCGACCCGTGTCTTCTTTACATTCCTTATATAAATTCTGACCATTCGGACATTGGGTGCTCTCATCCGCATACCATGTATCCCCAAGGCTCCGGCAATATTCTTCCGTTTTGTCATAGCCTTTGTCTTTACACCACTGCTCTTCCGTACACTTAGTATAACTTTCGTCCCGATAACAGGTCTGGGAATAATCCGCTCCCGTTCCGTCCGGACAACGGAAATAATATCCGTGATCTTCGCACCATTTTGTATCCGAGTTCACATCATCATATGACGGCAGACCTAAATTACAGTCCGGCAGAAAACAAACACCTCCATAGGCATTGGAAGGCAGGAGGAAGACCGAGAAAGCGGCAGCGATAGAAAAAAACGACACTGCAGCGTTAAGTTTCATGTGTAGCATATTGTTATAATTTCTCATCGGTCTTCTCCCCAGAGGCGGACGCGCCTCGGCGAACAATTGTTGACATTGCGCTAAGGTTTTCGCGTTGGCCGGACGCCGGCAGCATTCAAATGTCGACATCAAACCAAAGCTTTCGCGTTGCTCTTTTCTTTTTTTCCGAACAATATCGTGCCCGGAATAGTTAATAAAAATTCTTTTTCTTCTTTTGTCGTTCTTTTTTCTTTCTGTATGGATTGCCGGGTCAAGCCCGGCAATGACTAGAAAGAAACAAGCCCGGCAATGACTAGAAAGAAACAAGCCCGGGGATGACAAAGCAAAAGAATTATCATCAAAGACCACTATACCACAACAAAACGCCAGTGTCAATGATTAATGAAAAGTTGTAACGGGATTTTGGCTAGAAGATAAAAAAATCCCCGTTTGGAAGAACGGGGATAGTTAAAAGACAAGGAACCCTCAGGCTTTTTTGACGTATTCGCTCATCAGCTTCTTTTTGCCGACGCGGTCAAAAAAGATTTCCAGTTTGTTGCCGTCAATGTTTAAAACTGTGCCTTGGCCGAACATATCGTGTTTGACTTTGGTGCCGACCGGATAAACGGCATTTTGGTTTTTGGCTTTTTGTTTGGCCTTATACATGCTGCCGCTCCAGCCGCGTTCGTAATCGTCATTGCTGACGTATGAATAACGGTCGTCATCGTCATAGCGGATGTTATTGTTATGAGAGGAAGATTTTTGCCAATAGTTCTTTTTGCCATAGCCGTAACTGCTGCCGGTTCCGTAACTGTCTGCGCCGAAGTAATCAGCGCATTTGTTGATGATTTCAATGTTTTGCGGCGGCAGTTCGTTGATGAATCTTGACGGCAGATTATTTTGCCATTGTCCATAAATGCGGCGGTTATGCGCCATTAAAATATAGAGCTTTTTGCGGGCGCGGGTGATGGCAACATAAGCCAGGCGGCGCTCTTCTTCCAATGCGCCGGCACCGCCTTCGTCCATACAGCGTTGGTGTGGAAAGAGGCCTTCTTCCCAGCCGGGCAGAAAGACAATGTCAAATTCCAGACCTTTGGCAGAATGCAGCGTTATCAGCATTACTTTGTTGGTGTCGGTGATGTCGTCTTTGTCCATAACCAGGCTGACATGTTCCATAAACTCGCCGAGGCTTTCAAATTTTTCGGCGCTCATTGAGCTGATTAATTCTTTCAGGTTTTCAATGCGTCCCGGTGCCTCAACCGATTTGTCCATTTTAAGCATCTCAAAGTAGCCGGAATCTTCCAATATTTGCTGAGCCAGATCATCCGGTGAAAGAACCTGAGCAGCTTTGCGCCATTCTTCAAAATTGTTCATCAGCGTTGAAAGCGCGGTTTTGGCCTTGCCGGAAATTGCTCCTTCCGCCAACATTTTGTTGATGGCGTCATACATTGAACAATGGCTGAACCTCGCCTCATTTTGAAACTTCTCGACCGATTTTGCTCCAATGCCGCGTGCCGGTTTGTTGATAATACGCTCTAAAGCCAGATCATCGCCGGGTTGCAGGACAACACGGAAATAAGCCAGAGCATCGCGGATTTCGGCACGTTCATAAAACTTCAGTCCGCCGATAACCTGATAGGGAATCGCCTCGGAGATGAATTTTTCTTCAAACTCGCGGGTTTGGGCAGCGGTGCGAACCAGGATGGCAATGTCGGAATATTTATAATTCTGCCGGACAAGGTGTTCGATTTCATCGGCAACATAGCGTGCTTCTTCTTCGCCGTTATAGGTGCTGACGACTTTGATTTTGTCATTAGCTGCTTGACGGGCAGGGCTGTTTTCTGCCACACGCAGCGTTTTGCCAAGTCTATCCTGATTGTTGCTGATTAAGTGAGAAGCAGCGGACAAGATATTGGCGGTTGAACGGTAGTTGCGTTCCAGCCGGATGATTTTGGCATCGGGAAAATCTTTGTTAAAGCGCAAAATATTTTCTATTTCGGCACCGCGCCAGGAATAGATTGACTGGTCGTCATCGCCGACGCAGCACAAGTTGCGGTGTTTTTGCGACAGCAGGCGAATCAGTAAATATTGCGTGACATTGGTATCCTGATACTCATCGACCATAATGTATTTGAAACGCTGTTGATATTGATCCAGGATTTCGGCGTCGGAAAGCAGGATGTTTAAGGTATACAGGATGATGTCGCCAAAGTCGACGCAGTTCATCTCGACCATTTTTTCCTGATATTTTTTATAAACATGGGTAACGACGTTTTCTTTGAAGTCGGCGCCGATTTTATCAACGCTGAGACCCTTGTCTTTCCAGCGTCCGATTTTTTCGAGAATCGATTGCGGCGGATATTTTTTGTCGTCAATGCCCTCGATTTCAAGAATTTGCTTAATCAATCTTTTCTGGTCGTCTTCGCCGAGAATCGTGAAGTTGCTTTTTAAGTTGACGAGTTCGGCGTGTTTGCGCAGGATTTTTGCGCAGACGCTGTGAAATGTTCCCAAAAAGACAGAGTTTGCCATATCGCCGATAAGCCCCTGTACGCGCTCGCGCATTTCGCGGGCAGCGCGGTTGGTGAAAGTGACGACCAGACAGTTCCACGGGCTGGCTTTGTGTTCGGCCAGAATGTAAGCCAGGCGTGTGGTCAGCACTTTGGTTTTGCCGGTACCGGCACCAGACAATACCAGAACCGGCCCTTCAGTGGTCTGAACGGCTTCCCGTTGCTCGGGGTTGAGCATCTCAAGCCAGCCGAAACCCGGGCTTAATTTAGAGATGTTGTCATAAGTTTGGGGGGCAGCGTCCTCTTCGGTGAATTCAAATGTATCTTCCATTTTTTTAAACTTCTTGTTTTTTTTCGCATTACGCCATATATATAATAATATTGAGAGATTGCAAAGGAGTTTTTTCATGCCGAGAACAAAACAGGGGAAATATGTTACCGAAGCGTCAAAAACTTTTCAGGAGGGCGACGATTTTTGGAAACAGGGAAATTATGACGAAGCCCGGAGCAAATATGCCAAGGCGGCAGAACTTTATGACAAGAAGGACGATCCTCAGGGCGAGGCTTTTGTTCTGACCCGTTTGGGTGAACTGGAACTAAGTCTTGATAATTTTGACAAGGCCGAAAAAGCTTTGAAAGCGGCGGCAGAACTGGTGGCCGATTTGGTGGACGGCAGCATTACGCACGGCGATATTCTCATCCGGTTGTCAAAAGTTTATGCCGCGGCGGAGGAATATGACAAGGCCGTGAAAACATTGTATCAGGCAAGAGAGATTTTGGCCGATGCCGGCAGCCGCGATTTGCTTGGGGAGGCCTATGATCAGGAAGCTTATATTTATATGATGCAGAATCGCGAGGATGAAGCGCTCAAGGCTTATGCCAAGGCGGCGGAGCTTTTTGAGGCCGATAACGTTACTCTGAAAGAGGCTGCCGTCCTCCGGGCGATGGCGCGTTTGGAGATGAAAAAACGCAATTATGACCGGGCGCATGATTTGTTGGAAAAATGCCGCGATTTGTATCGCGAAAACGGAGATTTGCTCGGCGAGGCAAGTGCTTTGTCGGCGATCGGCTGCCTGCGCTATATTATCCGCGATATTGTAAATGCCCGCAAGGCGCTGATGAAATCCGTTTACCTTTACGGGAAGGTCGAACATCATTTTGCAGAGGCCGAGGCTTTGCTTTATCTGGCAAGAGTGGAAGCGTTTGACAGCGAAAAAGGCGATTGGGAAAGAGCCAAAATGCACTATAAAAAAGCGATAGAGCTGTTTGACTTTTTACAAAATGATGTGATGAAAAACGTGGTGCTGAACGAGTATCATGACTTTTTAAACCGGATGGCAAATTAACAGAGGTGAATACAGATGTCTGAGACCAGAGATAAAATTATTGCTTTGCAGAAATATATGGATGAAAAAATCATCGGGCAGGAGGAACTGAACAAAAAACTGCTGATAACCCTTTTGGCAGACGGGCATGCTTTGGTTGAAGGGGCACCCGGACTGGCAAAGACAAAAGCGATTAAGACTCTGGCTTCGCAGATCAGTGCCAAATATAACCGGATTCAGTTTACGCCGGATTTGCTGCCTTCCGATATTATCGGCAGCGATATTTATGTGGCGCAGAAAGGCGAATTTGAATTTCGTCCGGGGCCGGTTTTTGCCAACCTGGTTTTGGCCGATGAAATCAACCGTGCGCCGGCAAAGGTTCAGGCTGCTTTGCTGGAAGCCATGGCAGAACGGCAGGTCAGTGTCGGCGGGAAAAGATATGTTTTGCCCGAGTTGTTTATGGTTATGGCCACGCAAAACCCGATTGAGCACGAAGGAACTTATAATCTGCCGGAAGCGCAGCTTGACCGCTTTTTGATGTATATTAAAATTGATCAGCCGGATGCTGTGTCGGAAAAGAAAATTCTCCGGCTTGTCAGAGGAGAGGTGCTTGATGCCGGAAAGACCGAAATCAAACCTCAGCTGGATGTTTCTGATATTTTGAAAGCCCGGCGAGAGGTTTTGGATGTTCACACCAGCGAAGGGATTGAGGAATATCTGGTGCAATTGATTGTGGCAACGCGCAGCCCCGAGAAATATGATGCCAAACTGGCCGGACAGGTTTTGTACGGCGCCAGCCCGCGGGCGACGATTGCACTTGATCGCTGTGCTAAAATCAATGCCTGGCTGGAAGGGCGTGATTTTGTGACACCGGAAGATATTCAGTCGGTGGTTTATGATGTTTTGCGCCATCGTATTATTCTGAGCTTTGAGGCACAGGCGGAAGGCGAAACGACGGACGATGTGATTACCAATTTGCTGAGGCTGGTGCCGCTGCCCTAAAGGAGCCTGAAAAATGAAAAGCGTCAGACAATTGGCCCGTCGTTGGTTTGGAAAAGCAGAGCAGACGCATTCCGGCAACGGTTTGTTTGCGACTTTAGAAGAGCTGATGGAACAGCGCAATTATACTGCTTATTTGTGCAATCCTCGGAATAAGCTGGCAACGTCGGCGTATTCCGGAGATGTTAAATCGGCTTTTAAGGGGCGGGGGATGGAAATGGAAGAAATTCGCCCGTATAGTTTTGGAGATGACGTGCGTGATATCGACTGGCGGGTGACGGCGCGCAAAATGCAACCTTACACAAAACTTTTTGCCGAAGAACGGGATCGTGAAGTTTTTGTGCTTTTGGACTTGTCGCCGCAGATGCTGTTTGGCACGCGTAATGAGCTGAAATCGGTGGCGGCGGCGAAAATTGCCGCGCTGCTCGGATGGATGTCTTTAGAGAACAAGGATCGTTTCGGCTGTGTGATTTTTGACGGGTGCGACAATTATGTTTTTAAACCACAGAATCATCGAGCCGGCATTTTGACGATTTTAAAAAAGATTTCCGATACAACGCGTAAAATTTTGAAAGACAGGCAGAGTGAACCGGTGAGTTTGGCAAAATCTTTGCAACTTTTGCAAAAGAATGTCAAACATAATGCGATTGTTTTTGTTTTGAGCGATTTTAACGGTGAGAGTTCCGAATTGCGTCGTTCGTTGGCAGCATTGGCGCGAAAAACCAATCTTTACTGTGTGAATATTTTTGACGTGTTGGAGGAGTTGGCGCCGAAGGCCGGGGAATATATGATTGAGAATCACAGCCAAAAATTGATTTTTGATTCGGGGAGTGTTCGTTTTAAGCAGGAGTACAGAAAATATTTTAATGAAAAACGCAATGAATTTCGTACTTTCTGCCACAAGTTTTCATGTCATTGTATTGAGGTTCGTACAGATATGCCGTTGTATAAACAGTTGCAACTTGTGTAAGCTTGTTCTTGACATTAGAGTGTTTTGTGCTATGTTAACAATGGGAATTATTCTGAACTATAATTTGAGAAGAGATGTGTTATGGTTAAATCAAATGAAAATGGGGCCTATAAAAGAGGCCAGGAGCTGCTCGATCAAGGAATGTATCGGGAAGCTATAGATCAGTTTGACATTGTTATCGAGGAACAGCCGCAATCATGGAAGGCCTTGAACAGCAAGGGGTTTGCTTTTCAGAAAATGAGTCGTTATACCGAGGCTGTGGAATGTTTTGACAAAGCTTTGGCGCTCAATCCGTCTTCTGTGGAAGTGTTGAACAATAAAGGTGTGACACTCAGTATGCGCGGATTGTATAAAGATGCAATTGACTGTTTTAACCAAGCTGTGGCAATAGATAAGACTTCGTTGGAAGCTTTGAACGGAAAAGCAATTGCCCTGCAGCACATGTTTTCTTATAAAGAAGCTTTGGATGTTTTGGAACAGGCCATGAAGATTGATCCAAAGCATATTCAGACTTTGCTCAGTGTGGCTGTTACGCTGCAAAAACTTAAGCAGTATGACAGAGCGATTTCGTTCTTCAAAAAAGTTCTGGCTAATGACAAATCCAATATTAAAGCTTGGAACGGAGTCGGGGTGACTTATCAGCTTATGGGTGACAATAATTCCGCCATTAAATGTTTTACCAAGATTTTAAATATTGATTCTCATGAAATTCAGGCATGGATTAGCATCGGTTTTGTTTATCAGAAAATGATGAAGTTTAATGATGCTTTGAAATGTTATAAGAAAGCTCAGCTGATGATTAATAACCGCTATCATCATAAACTTTATGACGGTTTGGCCAGCTGTTTGACAAAGCTTTCCGAATTTGATCAGGCAATTGAGATTTATAAGCAGATTTTCCAACGCGAAGAGGGCAAAAAGAAATGGGATGCCCAGAGATCGATCAAGTTTGTGAATAAGCTTAAACGTAAAAAGGCTATCGGCGAACTGCCGGATATTATTCCGGCGGATGAAAAACCGGCCGAAGGCACAGAATAAAAAAAGAAAAGCGGTTCTGAAAAGAGCCGCTTTTTGTTTGGTATTAAGGCTCTTAATACCGGCAATCATATAATGAACCGTTATGTGATGCAGTTCCGCCATCTGGAAATGTTCCTCCAGAGCTTGGGCCGATACAATGTTCAAATACAGGAGTGCCACCAGTGCTGATGCAACGGTTATAAGTGGGATTATTTGCACAATTATATCCGACGTGAGCCATACAACCACTATAATCGCAATTACTATCGCAACACCATAACCAATCAACCCGGTCACCACCGGAATTATTAGAGCTTGAAGACGAGCATCCGGAACCGCCGCATCGAGAATCACAAGAAGAGATTGTTCCGTCTTTACAGCAGTCGCCATGGCAGGTTGAGTGGACGGAACACCAGTTAGAAGAAGACGAGTTGCAGCAAGATTTACATTGTGTACAAGTTCCGCCGCAGCCATCCGAAACAGTTGTCGTACCGCAGGAACATCCGGTCTCGTTTGTGCAACTCGGTGTACAACAAGGCTCATAAGGATAATAACAGGTTTTTGTGCCACAGCCGTTTCGGGTCGAACCGCCACAGCCACCGGGATTGGAGGTCGACGTGCCGGATGGACAGTTCATGTTACAGGTATAATAACAGGTATATTCACAGCCGTCTGTGCCGTTAGTGCCGTAAGACGAATAAGTTAAGGACGTATAACTCGGACATCCGGTCGGGGTACAGCAGGTCCCGTAAGAAGAATCATAAGAACAGCGTCCGGAATTCTTCTTAAGCTTTTGTCCGGAAGGACAGGAGTTTGTATAACCAGTATCACGGCAGGCACGTTGATTATCGGTTTTACATTGTTTATACAAAGACCCGTAACTTGGGCAGGGTTGATCAACATATTGCGGGATAGAACAAGAGGTTGTGTTATACCCGTTTTGTTCGCACCATGTTTTAGCATCACATTTCAGGTAATGATCATCACGGTTACATTGTCCGACTTTAGCATAATATTGTGGACATTCGCCGGAAGCATAATAGGTAAAGCCTTTGCTCTCACAAAATTCTGTATCTTCGTTGCTGTTCATGTTAATATCACCTTGAACAATACCGTCATCCATGCAGTCGGGCAGGAAGCAAATACCGCTGTATGCAGGAGATGGGAGGAAAACCGAGAAAGCAGCGGCGACAGCAAAGACTGACACCGCAGAATTAAGTTTCATGTGTAGCATAGTGTTATAGTTTTTCATCGGCTTCCTCCCCAAGCAAACGTGCTTGACCCGATCAGTTATCGTTATCGTGCCAAAGCTTACGCGTTGCTCTTTTCTTTTTTCCGAACAGCATTGTGCCCGGAATGGTTAATAAAAATTCTTTTTTTCACTTGTCATTGCCGGACTTGATCCGGCAATCCAAGTTAAATAAATCAGCTTTATTGTCATTCTGGATCCCCGGGTCGCAGCCCGGGGATGACTTAAAAACAAGTAGCCGGGGATGACTAAAAAACAAGCAGCCCGGGGATGACTAAAAAAACAAGCAGCCCGGGGATGACAGTACTTCAAAGCACTTTGTCATTTACAAATCCCGTCATAGCAACGCGGGTTGCGGGGCACTGTATAAATTGATGCCTCACCCGCCGGGTGTGCTTAAGAACGACAATAAAGATACTATAGCATAAGAAAACACAATAGTCAACTATAATTGAAAAATAGAATAGAGATTTTGGCTAGAAATTTGAAAAACGGAAAAGTAAAAAGGATTGAAATCCGGAAAGATATTATTATTTGATGGAGTAGGTCTTTATCTGAAGGAGGAAAAAATGGGAACCTTTTTGAAATATGTGTTTTATCTGGTTTTGATTGTTGTCATTTATCTGGTCGGTAAGGGAATTTATCAGGGCGATATTAATGAAAAAACGACTGTCGGAGAAGTTGCCGATACGGTAGAAAGCGGTGCGGTACAAATGGCCAAAGACGGTGCGGACAGCGTTAAAGAGGAAATTAAAGATTATCAGGAACATCCAAAAGAAGAAATTAAGGTTCACTAGGAGTATGGCGGAGGATACAAAAAAAAGACCAGCAGGACTGGTCTTTTTTCATTGGCTCCGACTATCTGATTCGAACAGATGACCGATCGGTTAACAGCCGATTGCTCTACCGCTGAGCTAAGTCGGAATAATAACTTTGGAGGCCGGTACCGGAATTGAACCGATGTACAAGGATTTGCAGTCCTCTGCATGAGCCACTCTGCCAACCGGCCAATTCAAAATACCTTCAACTCATTCGGTGCTTTTATATATACAGTTTTTTTTGCGCTCGTCAAGAGAAATTTTAACATTTTTTGCACAGCTTTGTTATTTTTTTGAAATATATTTAAAAATCAAGATTCTGTGTGCCATATATTTTTTTGTGGCAAAAAGGGAATAAGTATTGCACAAGCGGAGCGTTGTTTTTATGATAGGCGCAAATTGAAAATAAACAGGGGATATTGATGAAAATTGTAATTGCTTCCGATCACGGCGGGTTTGACCTGAAAGAAAAAATAAAAAAATATTATGCTGATAAAGGCGTGTTACTTGATGACGCGGGGACGCATTCGACCGATTCTTGCGACTATCCCGATATTGCGTCGGCGGCTTGTGAAAAAATCTTGAATAAAGAAGCTGACTGGGGAATCCTGATTTGCGGTACGGGTATCGGGATTTCTATAGCGGCCAACCGTTTTAAGGGAATCCGTGCGGCGCTGCTTTACAGTGAAGACGTTGCCAGGCTGGCCAGAGAGCATAACAATGCCAATGTTGTGGTATTTGGCGGACGGACGATGGATTATGCCGATGTGATTGCCCGGTTGGAGGCTTTTGAAAAGGCATCTTTCGGCGGCGAACGGCATCAGCGCAGAATTGATAAGTTGGATTTGTTGGGAGAAGAATAGAAATGGATTTTACAAAAGATTTGCAGCAGGAAGACAGAGCCGTTTTTGAGGCAATAGAGTTAGAGAAAAACCGTCAACAGAATCAGATTGAGCTGATTGCTTCGGAGAATATTGTGTCTCCGGCCGTGCTGGAAGCGCAGGGTTCTATTCTGACCAATAAATATGCCGAAGGTTATCCGCACAAGCGTTATTACGGCGGTTGCGAATATGTGGATATTGTGGAAGATTTGGCCATTGACCGTGCCAAAAAGCTTTTTGATGCCAAATTTGTGAATGTGCAGCCGCATTCCGGTTCTCAGGCCAATACGGCCGTTTATGTTGCGTTGCTGCAGCCCGGTGATGTGATTATGGGGATGTCGCTGGATGCCGGCGGGCACCTGACCCATGGTTCAAAAGTTTCGATTTCCGGCAAATGGCTGAAAGCCGTGCAATACGGCGTGAAAAAAGAAACAGGGCTGATTGATTATGACGAGGTTGAGCGTCTGGCTTTGGAAAATCGTCCGAAGCTGATTATTGCCGGCGGTTCGGCTTATCCGCGTGTTATCGATTTTGCACGTTTTAAGGATATTGCCGCAAAAGTCGGTGCTTATCTGATGGTTGATATGGCGCATTTTGCCGGTCTGGTGGCCGGCGGCGTGCATCCGAATCCTTTGCAATGGGCGGATGTGGTGACGACAACGACGCATAAGACTCTTCGCGGCCCGCGCGGGGGAATGATCCTGACCAATAACGAAGATATTGCCAAAAAGATTAATTCGGCCATTTTCCCGGGAACGCAAGGCGGTCCTTTGATGCATGTTATTGCAGCCAAGGCGGTTTGTTTCGGGGAGGACCTGACGCCGCAGTTTAAAGCTTATGCCGCACAGGTTGTTAAAAATGCCAAAGTGTTGGGTGAAACACTGAAAAAACGCGGGCTGGATTTGGTTTCCGGCGGGACAGATACGCATTTGCTGCTTGTGGATCTGCGACCGAAAAAGCTGACCGGTGATGTGGTGGACAAGGCTTTGGGACGGGCAAATATTACCTGTAACAAAAATGCCATTCCGTTTGACCCGATGCCGCCGAAAGTTACATCCGGAATCAGGGTCGGGACGCCGGCCGGAACGACGCGCGGCTTTAAAGAAAAAGAGTTTGAGCTTATCGGCAACTGGATCGGCGACGTAATTGACGCTTTGTCTGCAGGCGACGAGGCCTATGTTGAAAAGGTGCTGGAAGATACCAAAGAAAAAGTCATTGCCCTTTGCAAACAGTTTCCGATTTATTCGTGATAAACAGAAGCCCCGTTAAGTGCGGGGCTTTTTCTTTGCTTGTTTTGTTTGATTTTTTATGTTATGAAAATTATATAAAAAAAAGAGCTGTTATAAATGCAGCTCTTATAAAATTTGCTTATAATTACAAAGAGTTATAAGCCTTTTTGATCTCGGTGGAAAGTTCCTGTAGATCAGTACTTTCGTCAAATCCGATGGCAATGATTTTCTTTCCGTTTGCTTGGTAGGCCTGTGCAATGGCTTTCCAGTTTTCCACGCCTTTTTTGTTAAAAAGGATTATCTGCGGAATATTGGGAAACATTGTCAATAAAATCCAGGTATGTGTTCCTGCAATACCTACTGACGCACTCAGTGAAGCATACATGTTATAATACTTTTCGTGCGCTACACCACGGATTCCAAGTACCTCATTATTCTCGGTCATGCCTGGAACATAAAGGTTGAAATCTTTTGCCAGATTTTGCACGGTTTGCAAGTCGTTGACCTTATGGAAGTGCTGGCCTAATACTAATGGCAGTCCGGCTTCTTTTAAGAACGTAAATACCTGCGGATTGATGGATTGCTGAGCCGCTGTTACGCCACATTCGCCGTCACTAATCAGCTTCTGTGGAATAAAAAGAACGCTGCCGTTTCTCATACCCTTATATTCGGGCAATCCCTCGGTAAAACTCGGCATTAATTGCGAAGTTGCAAATTTCTGCCAAACTTCGTTAGCCAGAGTTCCTGCTTTCAGCTCTGCGATAATGTCGTACCCCGCAGCTTCTGCCGTATCTCGCTCTTCAAAAGAAACTGTTTCCAGATTCTTTGAGAAAAAAGACAATATATTGAAGATTTTTGAAGCTTCTGCCTCAAATTCTTCTTTGTTATCTTTCTTTGGAATAATTACGGCTTTAACACCGTAAGCGTTTGCAAAGTTAGTTGCTGCAATACCGTGACCGAACAAGTCTCTAATAATAACCCTTTTTTCCATTTTTTTATTTTTTTATGTTAATAATATGGTTTACATCCTAAAATATATCATATTTTTATGTTTCAAACAAGTATTTTTTTAGTCTAAAAAAAAGAGAGGTCGTTATGAACTCTCTTTTTTGTTTAAGCAAATAATTTTTTTAGGAGAGCTTCGTTTTCCTCTTTTTTTCGGAGTTGTTTTTTACGGTGCTCTTTTTCTTCTTTTGTCCGGATTTCTTCTCTTATTTCTTCGCTTGTTTTTGAGCCCAGGAATTTGAGAAGCTTTTTCATTTCATTGGTTCGAGCAAAAAAACGAACTGATACGGTCTCAGATAGTGGTTGTGACATTGGCCGTTCATCAAAATAACCGGGGTCATATTGATACGGATAATTGACATTTGCACCAGCCTTGACTAGGTTGTAAACTGCCTGAAGATCATTATATTCTACAGCTTGTTTGAGCCGTATTTGCTTTTTTGGGTTTCTCAAACTAATTCTTAAATAAATTCTCTTAAAAAAATTTTTTATGTCCATAATAATTTGTTTTTAATTAATATTTGTTCTATCTATATCATGATTTGTATATTGTGTCAATACAAAAAATGACAAAATTTTGAAAACAGCGTCGGCTATATTTAATTTGAAGATTATGACGGGAATTTTTCTTGTATTTTGCCGGGAGGTTTGATATATTCGGCAGAGTCTGAAAAAGGAATGTGAAATGCAGGAAATCAGCTCGAAAAAATTAACGGAAATTGTCGGCTCAACGTCGCAGGTGATTGATTGTGCGGTTAAAAATATTGTAACGGACAGCCGGATTGTCAAGCCCGGAGATGTGTTTATTGCTATTCGCGGAGAAAAATTTGATGCGCATCAGTTTGTTCCGGAAGTGTTAAAGCAGGGAGCGGCGCTGGCCATTGTGGATCATCCGGTTGAGGGAGCCGAGCCGCTGCGTCAGATTGTGGTCGGGAATACAACGCGGGCTTATGGGCTTATCGGCGCTTATAACCGTTCTTTGTTCAAAGGCTTTGTTATCGGATTGACCGGCAGTGCCGGAAAAACAACGACCAAAGAAGAAATCAGCTTTCTTCTGGCAAAGTTTGCAAAAGTTTATGCAACTTCCGGAAATTTCAATAATTTTATCGGGGTGCCGAAAACGTTGTGCGATTTGGATATGAGCGCCGATTATGCCGTGATAGAGATGGGGATGAGCGCCAAGGGCGAGATTGCCGAACTGGTTTCTTATGTTAAACCGGATATGGCAATTATTACCAACGTGTATCCGATGCATATTGAGTTCTTTGAGAATTTTGAGGGGATTGCCGAAGCAAAAGCCGAAATCTTTACCGGTTTGAAAAAAGGCGGCTATGCACTGATAAACGCCGATACGAATTTTTCGGCGCTTTTGCAAAAACGGGCAGAAGAGCAGGGCGCAAAGGTTGTTACTTTCGGCAAAGCGGATTTGAAAGATTTTCATTTTGAGACGGCCCAGGAAGGTGAACATTATGTTTCTAATGCCCTTTGTGCGTTGAAGGTTGTGCAGCTTTTGGGGCTTGATGTTCATAAGGCCGAAGGTTATGTTAAAGATTTCGGGGCGCTGGACGGACGCGGGCGCGAATGGAAGCTTCATTTTGCCGGCGGCAGTTATATTCTTATTGATGACAGCTATTCCGGGCAGCCCGAGGCGATGAAACTGGCCATTGAAACCTTGGGTAAAAGAAAAACATCAGGGCGGAAGATTGCCGTACTCGGAAAAATGGCCGAACTCGGAGAGACTTCTCGCGACCGGCATATTGAAATCGGAAAAGCGCTGGCTGCGACGGATGTTGATATTGTCGTCGGCGTTTGCCCGGAAATGAAAGATATGCTGGCGCAGCTGCCGGACAGAACGGAGAAGCATTATTTTGAAAATAAAGAAGGGCTGGATGAATTTTTGTTAAATAAGTTGTTGCAAAATAACGATATTGTCCTTATAAAAGGAGCAAGGTATTCTTCAAAATTATATCAGGTGGCCGAAAGTTTAATCAGACAGGGAGACGTTAACGCATGAAATGTCCTTTTTGCGGGTGCGATGACACTCAGGTGAAAGATTCCCGCAATGCCGATGATAATACGGCAATCCGCCGGCGCCGGGAGTGTCCGGAATGCGGATCGCGCTTTACGACGTTTGAACGCGTGCAGTTGCGCGAGCTGACCGTTATTAAGAAAAATGGCGAAAAAACAATGTTTGATCGCGACAAGTTAGCGCGCTCCATTCAGATTTCGGTGCGCAAACGACCGGTTAATCCGGAGCGGGTTGAGAAGATTGTCAACTCAATCCAGCGGCGGTTGGAAACTTCCGGCGAGAATGAGATTCCGTCGCGGGTTATTGGCGAATATGTGATGGAAGCCCTGTCAAAACTCGACCATATCGCTTATATCCGTTTTGCCTCGGTGTATAAAGATTTTCGTGAGGTTAAGGATTTTGAAGATTTTGTGGAAACGATTGATAAATTTGCCCGTCCGGAATCGGAAAGCGGCGATGCTGCAGAATAAAGGAAAAAATGATGGAAAAATTTGTTTCAAAAAAAATTAAAATGAAATCCGGCGCCAGACTGGCTGCCGTGCAGGCGACGTATATGATTGAATACGGGCAACTGCCGGTTGATGAGGTTGTACGCGACTTTGTTAACGGCGAGGTCGGACGTTATGTGATTGAGGACGATGAGCTGCACCACAAAGAAGAGCTGCTTGAAGTTGAAGAAATGGATACTAACTATTTTGCTGAGATTACGCGCGGCGTGCAGAGCAAGAAAGAATATATTGAAAAATCGCTGGAACATTATCTTAAACAAGGCTGGTCTTTTGAGCGTTTGGACGGGACGTTGCGGGCGCTCCTTTTGTGTGCAGTTTATGAATTAATCAACACGTTAGATGTTGATGTTAAAGTTATAATTCAAGAATATGTTGATTTGGCATATGCTTTCTTTTCCAAAAACGAGCCCAAAATGGTAAATGCTTTGTTGGATCAGATTGCAAAAGAAGTCAGGTAAGCGTATAATGGGTTATTAGAGCAATTTTACATGGTCTCGAAAAATTCATGTACTATTTTGTACACTAGAATTTTTCTCGCCATTAGAAATTACTCTACTAACCTCATTCTCCGCTTACCTACGGTAAGGTATAATGGGGCATTAGAGCAATTTTACATGGTCTTGAAAGATGTATGTACTACTTTGTACACTAGAATTTTTCTCGCCATTAGAAATTACTCTGCTAACCTCATTCTCCGCTTACCTGCGGTAAGGTATAATGGGTCATTAGAGCGATTTTACATGGTCTCGAATTGAAGCAAATTAAAAACAGGAAATAAATGGCAAAATTAAAAGTATATGAGTATCCTCATCCGATTTTGAAGAAAAAATCCGTTCCGGTTGCGCCGGAAGAGTTCGGCGAGGAGCTTCGCAAAATGTTGGATGATATGTTGGAAACAATGTATGAAGAAGTCGGCGTCGGTTTGGCGGCTCCCCAAGTCGGAATTTTAAAACGAATGATTGTGATAGATTATGAGCGAGATGATGAAGGCAATAAGCCGGGCAATCCGCTGTATCTGATTAATCCGGAGATTATCTGGAAATCCGAGGAAAAAGTCTGCGGAACGGAAGGGTGTCTTTCGGTTCCCGAGCAGCGTGCCGAAGTTGAGCGTTTTGCCGCTGTCAAAGTTAAATATCAGGATGTCGAAGGCAAGGAGCAGATGATTGAAACGGATGATTTTCTGGCAATTGTTCTGCAGCACGAGATTGATCATCTGGACGGGATTTTGTATATTGACCGCATCAGCCGGCTGAAACGCCAGATGTTGGTTAAAAAACTGGAGAAAATGCGCAAAGGGCGGACAGGAGAATAGATGAAAGTTGTTTTTATGGGAACGCCGGATTTTGCCGTGCCGGCTTTGAGAGCGATTGCTGCAGAACATGAGGTGGTTTGCGTTTATACCCAGCCGCCGAGAGAGGCCGGACGGGGCAACAAAATCTTGAAAACGCCGGTTAATCTAGTGGCAGAAGAGCTTGATTTGCCGCTGAAAACACCTGCCTCTTTGAAAAAGCCCGAGGTACAGGATGAGCTGCGTTCTTTGAACGCGGATATTGCCGTCGTGGCGGCTTACGGACTGATTTTGCCGAAAGCGGTGTTGGATATTTTTCCGAAAGGCGTTATCAATATTCATGCTTCGTTGCTGCCGAGGTGGCGCGGTGCGGCTCCGATCCAACGGGCGATTGAGGCCGGGGATAAAAAGTCCGGTGTAACGATTATGCGTGTTGATGAAGGGCTTGATACCGGAGATATGCTGCTGAAAGGCGAGGTGGAAATTGACGAGAACACGACTGGGGCGGTTTTACATGATAAATTGGCGGAAATCGGCAAAAATTTGATTTTGCAGGCTTTGCGAAACATAGACAGTCTGAAACCGGAAAAACAAGATGACAGTTTGGCTTGTTATGCAAAAAAGCTGGAAAAATCTGAGGCAAAGCTTGATTTTTACCGGCCGGCCGATGAACTGGAACGTAAAATCAGGGCTTTTAATCCGTATCCGGGGGCGTATTTTGAATATAACGGTGAACGGTTTAAGGTTTTTGCAACCGAGGTGCTGAATGACAATGCCGGAATGGAGCCAGGGTCTTTGGTGCCGAATGACAGCGGACTGCTGATTGAGTGTAATCCGGGCATGTTGTTTGTTACGGAAATTCAAAGACAGGGCAAGAGGGCAATGCCGACAGAGGAATTGTTGCGCGGATTTGAATTTGCCGAAGATACGGTTTTGAGATGAAAAAATAATCCCGGAAGAAAATAATTCCGGGGTTATTTTTAGTTAGTAAGAACAAGCATGGCTTCCTGAGCTGTCGCAGTCTCCTAAGGTTGCTTTAGTTACTTTAGAAGAACAGCTTACCTGTGCGGCAGCTTGGCATTCAGCCACTGATTTAAAACCAGAATTTTTATTTGATCCTTGTGCTTTGCCTCCTGTTCCATAAGCAAAACTTAAATCACAAATATGTTTTTCACTGCCGGTGCTGCTGTTTATGCAATAATGCCCGGCTTTGCAGACTTGCCAGATTTGTCCGTCGTCTTCATTGCAGAACGGCGTAGTTGTGCTTGCTTTTCTGACATACTTCCAAGGATTAGTCGGGGTTGAAGGTGTGTTTGTTTCTTCGGAAGAAGACGATTTGCAGGTTTTGCAAGACGAGCAGCAAGGACAATAAGTTGCACATCCGTTAGAGCAGCTGACATGTGACGAGTGTGTGCAGGCCGGAGCGGATTTACAAGAAGTACATTTATTGCATGAATTATAAGACGCACAGCCATAAGAACAGGATTTAGAAGAAACGTTGCAAGCCGAGTTATATTGGCAAGAATAACAAGCGGTTCCGCATTCAGTTGTCGATACACGGGTCTTTACATAATTGGAAGAGCAAGATACGGACTTCTGACCTGAGCGACAAGTATCGGAGCATGCATAGCAGCTTCCACATTCGGAAGACCCGACATAAGAACCGGAATAAGACCGGCTGCCGGAAGTACAGTCTTTACATCTGTTACATCTTGAGCCGCATTCGGTAGTAGAAGCATAAGATCCGTGATAGTTTTTAGAAGTACCGGACGGACAGGTATCATCACAGCAACG
>CALXRP010000022.1 GCA_944390885.1 uncultured Alphaproteobacteria bacterium | reverse complement strand
AGGGAAGCTTTTAGCAACCGAAGCGAGCGTTACATCTTTGACGACATAGTCTTCTCCGCCATCCACATAACAAAAAATCCCCTGACAGGGATCTTTTGTTATTAGTGGTGCGGCCGAGAAGACTCGAACTTCCATGAGCTTAGCTCATAACGACCTCAACGTTACGCGTCTACCAATTTCGCCACGGCCGCATCATATGTACAAGCAACATAACTAATTCAGTTCTGCAAATAAATCAAGCATTTTTTTATCACTTGAGCAAATTTTCCCCAATCCTGCAAAGAATATGGCAATTTATGCCTTTTTCTTAAAAGTCTTGGGTTCGACCAATCCGCCGGAAATCACAAATTTAAGCCCTTCTTCTACCTTCATATCCAGTTCAATCACATCTTTTTTCGGCACGAAGATTAAAAAACCGGAAGTCGGGTTCGGCGTTGTCGGAATAAAAATATTGAGCATTTCCTCATCAAACTTTTCGCTGACTTCACCTTTGGTAGAAGAACTGACAAAACCCAAAATCCAAATTCCCTTGCGGGGATATTCCAGCATCACAACTTTGCTGAACGCACGCGCCTTGTTGGAAAAAAACGTTTCAAACACCTGTTTGAGCATAGAATAGACACTGGAAATCAGCGGCATTTTATAAACAATCCACTCTCCTAAGCGCAAGAAGAATTTGCCCAAAAAGCCGGCAGCAAACATACCGACCAAAATCAGGGCAAGCACAAGAATAACCAGCCCGACGCCGGGAATGGTAAACGGCAAAAACGTATCAAATTTAAACTGCGGCGGCAAAATCTGATTCACCATCCGATCTATCCAGAAAATAAACTTATAGGCCATATAAAAAGTAATGGCTACCGGCGCCGTAACCAAAATACCGGTAAAAAGATAAGCCCGGATTTTTGCCCCCAGCTTCATAAAAACGGCCTTTTCCTTCTCCAAACGAATTCGCCTGATATTTGCTGCCCTTTGCTTTACTTCAAAATCTGCCATTTCTTTACCCTTTAAACTTCGCTAAATTGCTTTAGACGCTCTATAAAACTCATTTTCTCCCTATTTCCGGCGTTTTAACAAGAAAGATAGAGTGATTTGAAAGGCGAGAAAAATTTTAGCAACCGCTAAGGAAAAATAACAACAATTTGTTATTTTTCTCTGCAAGGTCTTGACTTTCTTAATGAGAAAAGAATTGTGATAACTTTCTTTTCGAATTTAGAAACTCAAGCCTCAGAGTACGTGAATTTTTCGAGACCGCATCAAATTGCTCTAGGTTTCCGTTAAAACGCCGGAAACGTCTTCAATTATAAACTGCACCCCATTCCTTCCCATCCAGTTGTCTTGCCGCAGGGTTCCTATCACATTATAAACCGCCCCGCGATGGTTTAACAATGCCATACCGGCCTCCGTATCGGCCATCCGAAAAGCCATTGCTTTCAGACTGCCGCCGGACGCCGAAGTCAGAAAACACCGGATATGCCCACTGCCCACAATCGACGATTTAGAAATATGAACCCGCGGCAAAACCAGCCTCGGTTCCGGATTCTGCGCCCCAAAAGGCTCCAGCATTGCCAGGCTCTTCGCCAACTCCGGCGTTGCTCCGGACACATCCAAAACGCCATCGACATTAATCACCGGAACAATCGCCTCATTGCCGATTTTCTCCCGCACATATTCACCGACAAACTTACGGAATTCTTCAATTTTATCTTCGTTCAATGAAAAACCCGCCGCCATTGTGTGCCCGCCGCCTTTGGTTAAGATTCCTTTTTCTTTGGCGGCAATAATCAACGCCCCCAAATCAACACCGGGAACAGAACGCGCCGAACCTTTAACTTCGTCATCTTCAACCGACATCACAAAAGCCGGCAAATTATAGCGCTCCTTCAGCTTTCCTGCCACAATACCGATAACCCCTTGGTGCCAGTCGTTACCGGCTACAAAGGCAATCGGATATTCCTGCGGCGTTCCTTCTAGGATTTCTATTGCTTTTAACAGAACATAAGCCTCAATCTCTTTGCGCTTGTCATTAAACTCATTCAGTTTTTCCGCCAATGACTCAGCATAAAAAGCATCTTTTGCACACAAAAGTTTATTTCCGAGCGAAGCCTCACCGACCCGCCCGCAGGCATTAATCCTCGGGCCAAGCACAAACCCCAGATGAAAAGCACTCGGTGCTTCAGATATTCCGGACTTGTCAATCAAAGATTTTAGCCCGAGATTATTGCGCAGCGCCATAATTTTCAGCCCCTGGCGAACATAAGCCCGATTCAATCCCAGCAGCGGCACAACGTCACAAACCGTTCCGAGAGCCACCAGATCAAGCCAGTTCATCAGGTTAGGCTCATCACGCCCGGCATAAAATCCTGCTTTGCGTAATTCGCGGTTGACGGCGACTATCGTAAAAAACACAACACCGACAGCCGCCATATATTTAAGATATTCAATCTGATTTTCTTCGTCCAAACGTTTGGGGTTCACAACGGCATAGACTTTCGGCAGCAAGGCTTCGGCTTCATGATGGTCAATGACAATAACCTCAAGCCCTTTTTGCGTTGCATATTCCAAAGGCTCAAAAGCCGTTGTGCCGCAATCGACCGTAATCACCAAATCCGCCCCGGCAGCCAAAAACTCGTCAACCGCCATAACGCTCGGACCATAACCTTCATCGCGTTCCGGAATATGAATCAGCGGCTCAACCCCAACGTTTTCCAAAAACAGACGCAACACGGAAGTCGAGGTTGCCCCGTCCACGTCATAATCGCCGATAATCGCCACTTTTTGTTTTTTGATAATTGCTTCGGCAATCCGCTTGGCGGCTTTTTCCATATCTTTCAGCACAAACGGATTCGGCATCAGCGACTGAATTTTCGGATCAAGAAAAGAAGGCGTTTCATCCGGGCCGATTCCCCTCTGCACAAGAATTTGGGCTACCAGCGGAGGCAGCCCGAATTTTTGAGAAAGCAGTTCAGCCTTGCGGTCATCACACGGAATAACTTTCCACAGACATCCGTTCAGGGATTTGGTGTTTTCAAAATCAAAAGCCAATTACATAACCTTGTCAAAAACTAATAGCTGATAAAAATTTCTGCCCGACGATTCAAACGCTCACCTTCCGGCATAACCTCAAGATAAGCAGGGGCACTGTCCGACAAAGCCTCGACTGAAATATCGGAAGCCTTCATCCCGGCACGCCGCAAAGCCGCAGCCACACTCTGCGCCCGTTCCATCGAAACCTTCAGATTCGCCAGCTTATGAGAAACAATATCGGTATTTCTTGTCCGGCTCGAGGCATGCCCAACCACTTTAATCTTGGCATTATTTGCTTTAGCCTGACGAACGGCGGCACGAATTTTATCATTATAAGAAGAGTCTACAGAGGAACTGCCGTTCGCAAAATAAATCGTCTCCAGTCTGTAGGTAACACTCGGACCATTATCAGCATCCGGTGTTACAGTCTCCGCCAAGGTCTCTTCAAAGACGCTTTCACTCATCAAAGGAGCTCCGCTCGGTGCTTTGGCCTCGGCAACTTTTACGGTTTTGATTTCTTTTTCCGGAAGTTTCTTCTCTGCTTGCCTTTTAGCCTCGGCTTTTGCTTTGGCCTTTTCAGCAAGAATTTTCTCGTCTTTATCGTCCGTTTCTTCCAGATCCTTATCAGTTACTTCGGCAAAAATCTCATCTTCTTCATCACTTTCATAAGCAGCATTTTGCTCATCAGCGCCTAAAGTTTCCCCTTCTTTCAAAACTTTTGTAGAAGCAATATCCGGTTTGCCCTTCTTTTTCATCACGTCTTCCAACGTAACGTCATCTTCTTCAATAATCTCGGGAAATACGGCGGAAGAACAGGCCGAAAGCGCCCAGACCATACTGACAGACGCCAACAGAATTTTCAATTTTGGATACTGCATCATCAATTTTAACCCTTACAAAAACGCTAACTCATTAAATGAGTATAATAAAAAAAGCGATAACACAAGCACAAAAACTTAATTAAAAACAAATTTTATCAAAAAGACCTGCTAAAAAAAATTGTTTATTAAAACAAATTAGATTAACATAATAAAAAGTTCAGCCACAGAAAAGGAAAGCAAATGAACACATCCGCCGCAGAATCTTCCGTTGACATTGCCGCATGGTTTATCAGCCGCGCTCAAAAAGACGAATGGTTTCTGGAAAATGAAAAACTCCAAAACCTTTTGTTTCTGGCTCAGTTTCACTTCAGCCAGCAATACAAAGATCAGATTCTCATGCCGAGCCTTTTTACCGTAAACAAAGACGGTTTCAGAGAACCAAACATTGAACGTCTGCTCCAAAACGGAAGAAACACGCTGTCTGCGAGTCGCCTCTCAAATGAAGTTGACTCCTTTCTTGAAAAAATTTGGAAAGTTTATGGCGCCATGAGCCTGAAACAGCTGCGAGACATGATAAAGCGCCAGACTTCTTACCCGGAGCAATACCCATCTGAAACAAAAAATATTGTAGAAATCAATTCTTTGGTTGAAAAATTAAAATCTCCGGGTAAAATAGAACAGACAACCAAACGCAAAGAAACTGAAAAAAAAGTATTAATTTCCCAAAATGGCCCGGTTGTCGTCTCCAAGTGGCAGCCGCGAAGATTGAAAAACGGCGGGAATTAAAAAAATTTTTTTGAAGGAGGAAAACATGAAGAAATTAGTTAATGTGCTCTTCGCATTATTGCTGGTAGCCGGATGTTCAAAGCAAGAAAGCGGAACGACAACTTTGACAATTGAAACACAAAACGGCCCGGTCAAATACACCGTAGAAGAAGCCAACACCCGTGAAGAACAGGAAGCCGGCTTAATGAACAGAACTTCTCTGGCTGTTGATCACGGCATGATTTTCAACATTGATCCTGTCCGCCGTGTTGCCATGTGGATGAAAGATACCAAATTCCCGCTGGATATGATTTTTATTGCACCTGACGGTTCAATCACTCAGGTCTACGAAAACGCTGAAGCCATGAGTGAATACAAGATCATCTCCCGCATTCCGGTACGCGCTGTTATTGAGGTAAATGCCGGTGATGTACAAAAACATCAGATTAAAGTCGGCGATAAAGTAAGCCATGAATTCTTTAATCAACCCAAAAAAGAAGAAACAAAAGCTGAAGAAAACAGCAAATAGCAATAAATAAAAAGCAAAAACTCCGTTTACATATCTGTTGTAAACGGAGTTTTTTTATACCTCCGCAAGCGTTTATAATCTTCAATTTCAGATAAACTTATAATTTATATTCTCATCTCTTAGCCAAAATCCCCACCCCATTTTTCACAAAGTATTGACTTTTACATTTTCTTGTGCTATAGTATCTTTATTGTCGTTCTTGCCACACTATTTTCCTGTCATTCTCGGGCTTGACCCGAGAATCCACCTGCACGGCAGGCGCGCGGCGAATTGAATACACTGTGCCTAAGAGACCGCGTTGCTATGACGGGATTTGTGAATGACAAGGTGCTTTGAAAAAGCACTGTCATTCTCGGGCTTGACCCGAGAATCCAGATAAATAAATGGCCTTATTATTGACTTGGATCCCCGGGTCAAGCCCGGGGATGACGAAAGAAAAAAAGAGCCCGGCAATGACTAAAAAATAAAGCGCCCGGCAATGACAAAGAAAAAAGGACGACAAAAGAAAAGAATTTTTATTAACCATTCTGAGCACAATGCTGCTCAAGAAAAAGAAAAGAGCAACGCGTAAGCTTTGGCACAATGATGACAAATGATCGGGTCAAGCACGCTTGCTTGGGGAGGAAGCCGATGAAAAATTATAACACTATGCTACACATGAAA
The DNA here is from genome assembly GCA_944390885.1 of uncultured Alphaproteobacteria bacterium. Taxonomy (GTDB): domain Bacteria; phylum Pseudomonadota; class Alphaproteobacteria; order RF32; family CAG-239; genus MGBC133411. Next base: position 20,644 of record CALXRP010000022.1, on the reverse strand, counting down.
CTTAACTCTGCGGTATCGGTTCTTGCTGTTGCCGCTGCTTTCGCCGTCTTTCTCCCGCCTTCCAATGCTTCAGCTGGAATATGTTTCTTACCAGATTGTATGGATGAAGATGTTGTTCAGGGCGATATTAACATGAATATCAATGTTGATACCGAATTTTGTGAAAGCAAAGGTTTTACCTATTATGCTTCCGGTGAATGTCCGCAATATTATGCCAAAGTCGGAGAATGTAACCGCGATGACCATTACCTGAAATGTGACGCTAAAACATGGTGTGAACAAAACGGTTATAACACAACTTCTTGTTCTATTCCAAAATATGTGGATCAACCCTGTCCGAGTTATGGTTCTTTGTATAAACAATGTAAAACCGATAATCAGCGGGCTTGCCGCGATACCGGCTATACAAACTCTTGTCCTTCCGGGCAGAAACTCAAAAAGAACTCCGGACGTTGTGCTTATGATTCTTCTTACGGAACCTGCTGTACGCCAAGCGGATGTCCGAGTTATACGTCCTTAACTTATTCGTCTTACGGCTCAAACGGCACAGACGGCTGTGAATATACCTGTTATTACACCTGTAACATGAACTGTCCGTCCGGTACATCGACTTCCAACCCCGGAGGATGCGGAGGCTCGACCCGAAACGGCTGCGGAACAAAGACTTGTTATTATCCTTATGAGCCTTGTTGTACGCCAAGCTGTACAAACGAAACCGGATGTTCCTGCGGATCTTATACCATTTCGGATGGCTGCGGCGGTACTTGTACACGATGTGAATCTTGTTGTAACTCATCTTCTTCAAACTGGTGTTCCGTCCACTCAACCTGCCACGGGGATTGCTGCAAAGACGGGACTATCGATTCTTGTGATTCACGCTGCGGCGGGTCAGGATGCTCTTCAGGCGGAAGCAGCTCCTCTGGCGGAAGTGACTATATGTTTTGGTGTTGTGATAATAATTGTGATTATAGCGGCTGCATGGCTCTTGTTGGTTACAATTGCGCCAACAATCCCTCATATACCCGATGTACATCTACAGGAGGTACTCCTGTATTTTTACGTTGTGTCGGACCAAGTTATAGCAATGACTACCCGCACAATGGTTCTGAGTATGATTGCCGTTACTAATAAAAAATCCCCGCTTCTGATTTTAGAAACGGGAATTTTTTATGCCAGATAAAGAGAACTTTTTTTATAATTTTCTATAGCATGCCGGACAAGTACACCGATAATCGCAGCGACCGGCACGGCAATCATCAAACCAAGAAATCCTAACAAAACACCGCCGGCCAACAAAGCAAACATCACCCAAACCGGATGCAGCCCGACATTTTCGCCGACCAATTTGGGCGTCAGGAAATTGCCCTCAAAGAATTGTCCGACCATAAATACGGCAACCACTTGCAAAACCGGCCCAATTGTATCAAACTGCGCAAACGCGATCGCCAGACTGACCACAAACCCGGAAATACTGCCGACATACGGAATAAAAGAGATCAAACCGGCCAGAAAACCGACCAAAACCCCCAGTTCCAATCCCACAATATATAAACCGACAGAATAAAACATTCCGAGGATAACGCAAACACTGAGCTGCCCGCGAATAAATCCGGCCAAAATGTTGTTAATTTCTTTAGCCATCTGACGGATAGATTTTTTATAAAGCTTCGGTAGCAGCCCATCAACTTTATTCAAAAAAGTATGCCAGTCACGCAGCATATAAAAGGCCACAACCGGAGTAATCAGCAACAGCGACAAAAGATTAAAGAATGCAAAACCGGAAGTTACCAGCTTACGCACAATCGCCAGCACAATCTTAATACCGTTAGCCAGATTGCTGCGCAGATATGTTCTGACCTTTTCCGGATCAAACCCCGGAAATTTATCTTTCCAATCAGCCAAAAACGGCTCAAGTTTTTGCGATAAAGAAGTTGCATATTGCGGCAAAGCCTCAATAAAACGCCCGATCTGCTCATCAATAACACTGATAAGCAGCACCAGTGCCGGCACCAGAAAAATCACAACCAAACACATCACAATGAGCGTCGCCCAAGTTCTGCTCATTCCAAGCTTTTGAAAACGCGTTGCAAACGGATCAAGCAAATAACCGATAATAATACCGGCCACAAACGGCAGCAAAACAGAACGCAAAGCATACACACAAACGCTGAACAAAACCAGCAGCACCAGCCAAAACACCCAATTACGATTCTCTTTCGGATAAACAACTGCCATTTTCATTTTTCCTTTAATAACTCGATTCAATCACATAAAAGTCGCCGTAATTTCTCAAAACAAAAAGCTTTTGCGCCAGTGCCTGATTTAAGCGGTCAATACTGCCGGAAAAAACAAGCTTGAACTGCGTCTTGCCATCACCGATCGCTTCTTCCTGAATTTTCTTAACATACGGAATATCAGAAAGCTGTTTCTGCAAATCCAGCCAATCCCGAATTTTTCCATACATAAACAAGACAGTAATCTCATTTTGTTTTTGAGATTCTGAAATATTTTGGCTCTTGATTTTTGCGGCAATTCTGACCTTGGCCTGCCGAACAGCTTCGTCATACAAAGCCTCATCTCCGGACACGCCTTCAACATTCAGGGTTTCCAACAAACTTCCTTCCCCGTTGGGAGAATAAATTTGCACCTCCAACCCTCCTGCATGTTCGGTTGCTTCCAACACAAAAACATCGCTCACTCTGTTTTGCCGCGCCAGCCAGCCAAACAAACGCATATCCAAACTCAGAGCCTTTTCTGCGTCAATAACCTCCATATTGCGAGAAGACGGCTCAAGCGTTACAAACTCCACCATGCCTTCTGATGCCGTATTCCGACGCCAGGCTTTCTGCCACAAATTGTCTTCTTCCCACAATTCGGCAGCCATGGCCGGAGCCTTGTGATAAACCGGCAGCACCAGCACGCTGGTTGCCTTATCGACCATAAACGGAATTTGCTTTTCCGCCATATAACGTTTGACAATTTCCTCATTCAGTTTAATGCGCAATTCCGCCATATACCGCACATTGGATGACTTTTCCGACAAAACGGCAACTTCTTTGATAAAATTCAAAATCTGATTGTCATTAAGCGTCATAACCTGTGCAACATTATCCGGCGTTGTTATTTTTTTCAATACCAGTTCAAAAGCCTGCCGGTTGGCCTCTGCCATTGCTTTCTCTCTGGCCACGGAAGCATTAACGTCCGTCACATCCACTAAAACGTCAACGGCATACAAATCCGCCGCCATCACCGGACGAACCAGCAACCCCAAACAAAACAGCATTATCAGACATAAGTGCCGCAAACTTTTGCTCCTACTCAAAAATTTCGACTTTGCTGAAAAAGAAGCTAATCTCCCTTTCGGCACTTTCCAATGAGTCGGAACCATGAACGGTATTCCGATCAATCGACAAAGCAAAAGTCTTACGTATAGTACCCTCTTCTGCCACGGCCGGATTAGTTGCGCCCATAATCTTGCGATAACGTGCAACGGCGTCCTCAGCCTCCAAAACCTGAACAACAACCGGAGCCGAAGTCATAATCTCCACCAGATTCGGAAAAAAGACCTTGCCTTTGTGTTCGCCGTAAAATTCCTCCGCCTGTTCTTTGGAAAGCAGGATTCTTTTTTGCGCCACAATTTTAAGGCCGGCATCTTCAATCATCGCATTAACTTTTCCGGTAATATTCCGGGTCGTTGCGTCAGGTTTGATAATAGATAAAGTTCTTTCCATAATTTTCCCTTTTCTGCCAAATAGTGTTTCAGATGACGCCTATCTTAGTACATTATTCTAAATAAGCAATTTTTTTATAATATATTTTCCAAAGATTTTATATTTTTAATAGACTTTTGAAAAATAAGAGAGTAAACAAATAAAAAAAATTCATAAAAACATACCAAGGACAAGAACGATGCAGAAAGATTCTTATATCGGCGGCCTGATTGCAAAAGCCCGCCAATACCACAAAACCATTGTTTTGCCGGAAGGCGAAGACGAACGCGTTTTAAAAGCGGCTCACCTTATCCGTGAAGAAAAAATTGCCGAACTGGTCATCCTCGGCAATATTGAAGAAATAAGCACTTATTTTGCCAAAAACAACTGGAGTCTGGAAGGCATTACGCTGATTGACCCGTCAAAATCGGAAAAACTCCCTGTTTATGCCGAACTGTTATATAATTTGCGCAAAGAAAAAGGCATGACGGAAGAAGATGCCCGTAAAACCGTTTTAAACCATAACTATTTCGGAACGTTGATGGTCAAGAACGGCGATGCCGACGGCATGGTTTCCGGCGCCAACCACTCAACGGCCGATACCGTCCGCCCGGCACTGCAAATCATCAAATCCGCCCGCAAAGACCGCGGCGTATCATCTTTCTTTATTATGGTTCGCGACAACAAGCCTTATGTTTTTTCCGACTGTGCCATTACCTTAAACCCGACGGACAAAGAAATGGCCGATATAGCAATGGAAAGCATTGAAAGTGCTCTGCAATTTGATATTGAACCAAACGTTGCCATGCTGTCATATTCCACTTACGGTTCCGGCAAAGGCGAGTCTGTTGAAAAAGTACAAAGCGCCGTAAAAATTGCCAAAGAAATGCTTGAAAAAGAATATCCGGGCAAAAATGTCAAACTCGACGGTGAAATGCAGGCCGATGCCGCTCTGGCTCCGGTTGTTGCCGCAAAAAAAGCACCGGGCAGCAACGTTGCCGGCCATGCCAATGTGTTGATCTTCCCGAACCTTGACGCCGGAAACATTTCTTACAAACTAATGCAGCGTCTGGGCGGAGCCGAAGCATACGGACCGATGCTCCAGGGCTTGAACGCGCCGATTAACGACTTGTCCCGCGGTTGCTTTGCCGAAGACATCGTCAGTGTTGTCGCCATTACCATTTTACAAACAATCAAAAAATAAAAGGAAAACAGCAAGATGAAGATTTTAGTACTCAATTCCGGTTCTTCCACTCTCAAATACCAGCTGTTTGAGGTTGAAGGCAATAACTACAAAGTCATCGCCAAAGGCAACGCCGAACGCATCGGGATTCCAGGTTCTTTTGTCGGCATAAAATATGCCAACGGCGAAAAAAGAACGGTTGATGTCAAACTTCCGACTCACAATGAAGCGCTGAGAGAAGTTTTTGCCCTGCTGCTTGACGGCGTTATTGACAGTCTTGACGACATTAAAGCCGTCGGACACCGTATCGTTCATGGCGGAGAAATATTCAAAAAATCCACACTGGTTGATGAAAAAGTCATCAAAGAGATTGAAGACTTGTCCATTTTGGCGCCGCTGCACAATCCGGCAGCCGTTTTGGGCATTCGCGCCGTTCAAAAAGCCCTGCCGCAAACGCCGCAGGTTGTAACCTTTGATACGGCATTTCATCAGACCATGCCGAAAAAAGCTTTTCTGTACGGTCTGCCGCTTGAACAATACACCCAACACAAAATTCGCAAATACGGCGCCCACGGGACGTCTCACCAGTATGTTGCCGAAGAAGCTGCCAAACTTATGGGTCGCAAAGGCAAATTCATCACCTGCCACATTGGCAGCGGTGCCTCCATCTCTGCCGTAGACAACGGCGTTTGCGTTGACACGTCAATGGGCTTTACCCCGTTGGGCGGCATTATCATGGGAACCCGCACCGGTGATATGGATCCTTACATTCCGTTACATATTATGAAATATCAGAATAAGACCGCCGATGAAGTCAACACACTAATGAACAAAGAAAGCGGCATGCAAGGATTGGCCGGACATAGTGACATGCGTGACGTGGAAGCAGAATATTTAAAAGGCAACCCGCGCGCAATTGATGCTTTGGAAGCTTATGTTTATACCATCACCAAATTCATCGGCAGCTATATTGCAGCAATGGGTGGTGTAGATGCCATCATCTTCACGGCCGGCGTCGGCGAAAATTCTCCGATTGTCCGCAGCAAGGTTTTGACCAATCTGAAGTATTTGGGCATTGAAATTGATGATGAAAAGAACAATATCCGCGGCGAACAAAATATGATTACAACCCCCAACTCCAAAGTAAAGGCTTTCGTCATCCCGACCAACGAAGAATTGGTCATTGCCCGCGATACTAAAAATCTGGTTGATAAAGAACTTAAAAACAAAGTTGCTTAAATATCAACATAAAAACTTTCTGCAAACGCCCTGCTCCAAACGGGGCGTTTTTTAATTCTTCAATATTCTAGCCAAAATCCCCACCCCATTCTTCAATTATGATTGACTCTTACATTTTCTTGTGTTATAGTATCTTTATTGTCGTTCTCGGCACATTATTTTTCTGTCATTCTCGGGCTACTTGTTTTTAAGTCATCCCGGGCTGTGTTTTTTAAGTCATCCCCGGGCTGTGTTTTTTAAGTCATCCCCGGGCTGTGTTTTTTAAGTCATCCCCGGGCTTTGACCCGGGGATCCAGAATGACAATAAAGCTGATTTATTTGACTTGGATTGCCGGATCACACCCTCAGGGTGACGCCAAGTGGATTGCCGGGTCAAGCCCGGCAATGACAAGAAAGAAACAAGTCCTGCAATGACTAAAAAAATAAAGCGCCCGGCAATGACAAAGAAAAAAGGACGACAAAAGAAAAGAATTTTTATTAACCATTCTGGGCAGCATACTGCTCAAGAAAAAGAAAAGAGCAACGCGTAAGCTTTGGCACAATGTCAACAATTGTTCGCCGAGGCGCGCTCGCCTCTGGGAGGAGACCGAAAATGAATAACACTATGCTACACATGAAACTTAATTCTGCGGTGTCGGTTCTTGCTGTTGCCGCTGCTTTCTCGGTCTTCCTTCCATCTCCCGCATATAGTGGCATCTGCTTCCTGCCCGACTGTGATGAAAAAGGTATAGACTTCCCTGATATAAATATTGATACCAAATATTGCGAAGACAAGGGCTATACTTATTATCCTACCGGTGAATGTCCGCAATATTATGCCAAAGTCGGACAATGTAATCGTGACGATCATTACCTCAAATGTGACGCTAAAACATGGTGTGAACAAAACGGGTATAACACAACCTCTTGTTCTATTCCAAAATATGTGGATCAACCCTGTCCGAGTTACGGCTCTTTGTATAAACAATGTAAAACCGATAATCAACGTGCCTGCCGTGATACCGGTTATACAAACTCTTGTCCTTCCGGGCAGAAACTCAAAAAGAACTCCGGACGTTGTGCTTATGATTCTTCTTACGGAACTTGTTGCCGTCCAAGCGGATGTCCGAGTTATACGTCCTTAACTTATTCGTCTTACGGCTCAAACGGTACGGACGGCTGCGAATATACCTGTTATTACACCTGTAACATGAACTGTCCGTCCGGTACGTCGACTTCCAATCCCGGCGGCTGCGGCGGATCAACCCGGAACGGCTGCGGGACAAAGACCTGTTATTATCCCTATAAGTCCTGCTGTACACCCTATTCCAGCGAAAGCGGCTGTTCATGCGGTTCATATTCTTGTTCTGACGGGTGTGGCGGTACCAGAACTTGTTGCTCTACCTGCTCGTCTTCTTCCGGCGGCGGTAGTTCTTCAGGTTCAGGCGGAAACAGCGGCGGTTCAAGCGGGGGTGTTATATGGCGTCATGTATCTTGCTGTGACGATGTCGGATATGGATGCCTTAATTACGACTTCTGTAAATCCTACAAAGGGGGAAAACCAGACTGTAGTAGTATCAGATGTGAAACAAATGGATATTCTGTCGGAGGCTTTAGCGGATGCGGTCCTTATTCAAGTGGCTACGCCGCTTATCTTAGTTGTTTATAAGCCTTAATCTATCACAATGCTTTACCCTGCCAGCGAGGCAATCTTGCCAACATAAGACTTGATTGTCTCAACACGGGTCACATAGCTTTCCAGATTTTTCTCCACAAAAAGCTTCTGATCCGGACGAATTTTTACCGCGCCGAACTGCCGGTTGATAAAGTCAATCAAAGCCTCAGGCTTGGCAAAAACATTATTCCGAAAAGTAATCAGAAACCCTTTTGAACCGGCGTCAATCTTTTCAATATTCGCCTCCCGGCACAAAATCTTAATCTCTACCGTTTTCAAAAGATTATCCACCTCATCAGGCATTTTTCCAAAACGGTCAGTCAGTTCCTCGCGCATATCAATAATACCGTTTTTGTCTTTAATCTCGCCGATTCGCTTATACAACCCGAGCCGAACACCCAAATCGCGCACATAGCTTTCCGGAATCATAATCGGAATACCGATGGTAATCTGCGGCGCCCAATCACTGAGCCGCTGAGCTTTTTCTTCTTCCTCACCGGCTTTCAGGCGGTGAATTTCCTCTTCCAGCATATGTTCATACAAAGCAATACCGACTTCCTTGATATGCCCGGACTGCTCCTCACCCAGAATATTTCCTGAACCGCGAATATCCATATCATGGCTGGCCAGAGAAAATCCCGCACCCAGGCTGTCCAGCGCCTGCAGAATATTCAGCCGCCGCTCGGCAATCGGGTTCAATTTCTTCTGTCCGGGAACGGTAAAATAGCAATAACCGCGCAATTTTGCCCGCCCGACCCGGCCTTTCAGCTGATAAAGCTGTGCCAATCCGAACATATCGGAACGATGAACAATCATCGTATTGACCGTCGGCATATCAATCCCCGATTCGATAATCGTTGTTGAAAGTAAAATATCCGCCTTGCCGTCGGCAAAATCCGTCATCACGCTTTCCAGCTGCTTAACCGGCATCTGCCCGTGCGCCACCAGAATCTTGACATCCGGCACCAGCTCGCGCAATTCTTTCTCCACGCCGAAAATATCCGAAACCCTCGGACAAACAAAAAAAGTCTGCCCGCCGCGAAACTTCTCACGATAAATTGCCTCTTTAATCATTACCTTGTCAAACGGCATCACAAAAGTTCTGGCAGCCAAACGGTCGACCGGCGGGGTCGAGATAATACTGAGCTGTTTGACGCCGGTCAGCGACAGCTGCAGCGTCCGCGGGATCGGCGTTGCCGTCAGGGTCAGAACATGCACGTCGGATTTAATCTGCTTGAGTTTTTCCTTATGCGCCACGCCGAAATGCTGCTCTTCATCAATAATCAAAAGCCCGAGGTTGCAAAATTCCAAATCTTTGGCCAACAGGGCATGCGTTCCGATAACAATTTCGATTGAGCCGTTTTTCAGCCCTTCTTTGACTTCTTTAGCTTCTTTCGGCGTTACCAGACGCGACAGCATCCGCACTTTTATCGGAAAACCTTCCATCCGTTTTTTGAAGTTGTAATAATGCTGGCGCGCCAACAAAGTTGTCGGCACAATCAAAGCCACCTGCGCACCGGAAGCCGCCACCGCAAAGGCCGCCCGCAAAGCCACCTCTGTTTTGCCGAACCCCACATCGCCGCACACCAGTCTGTCCATCGGAATCCCGCAGTTCAAATCCTGCAACACATCAGAAATTGCGTTCAGCTGGTCATCTGTTTCATTATACGGAAATCTGGCGCAGAACTCGTCATACAACCCCTGCGGTGGAATAAAGTTTTCGGCTTTTTTCAAATGCCTCTCCGCCGCAATTTTAATCAGCTTTTCGGCAATATCGCGAATACGCTGTTTAACGCGGGCTTTTTTGGCCTGCCATGCCAACCCGCCGATAGTATCCAGCTGGATATTGTCGTCTTCAATACCGTAGCGCGAAATCACGTCAATATTCTCAACCGGCACAAAAAGTTTGGCATCATTGGCATAAAGAATTTTCAAACAATCATGCGGCGCTCCGCCGGCCACAATATTTTCCAACCCCAAAAACTTGCCGATACCATGCTCAACATGCACAACCAGCTCACCGACCGACAAAGACGACACATCGGCAATAAAATCTTTGGCCGTAACCTTTTTGGTCGTCCGGCGGTTCTGGCGCTCGCCGAGAATATCCTGCTCCGAAATCAGGCAAAACCCGTCACCGCGAAAACCATGCGCCAGATTCATCACCATCAGCACAACATGGCTCTTGGCTTTTTTGACGGCGCTTTCCCAATCATCGGCAAAGACCAGATCTTCCAGCCCGTATTCGCTCATCAAAGAGAACACGCGTTCGCGCGACCCCTCGGAATAACAGCAGACAATCCGCCGGAGTTTTTTGTTCTCCGTCAGATAAGCTTTCAGCTCATCATAAACCTGCCGGGCATTGATGTTTTTGCTATGGGCAAAATCCCGCGCCGGCAAAACCCCGGCATTGATAACGTTGTCATCTTCCGGCAAATACAGCGGATTAAACACAATCCCTTCCCGCCGCTTGAAAATATCTTTAATCTCTTCCGGCTTCAGATAGAGCAAATCCGGACGAACGGGGCGGTAAACATCTTCCTCCGATGATGACTTAATACTCAGCGCCTCCAGCCGCGCCTGATAATAATCAACAATACTTTCTGCCTTGGCATGCAGCGCATCTTCCAAATTCTTGCCGCTGATAACATAAGCCGCCGGCATATAATCAAACAGGCTCGGCAAAGGCTCATCATAAAAAAACGGCAGCCAGTTTTCCATACCCAGATGTTTTTTGCCGTTGGAAACCGCCTCATAAATTTCATCATCTTTAAAAGCCGCACCGAAAGCCTCGCGATATTTGCTGCGAAAAGATTTTATCGTATTGGCATCAAGCACGACTTCACTCATGGCTTTAAAACTATAAGATTTCAGCTCGCCGGTCGTCCGCTGACTCATTGCATCAAAAGTCCGGATACGCTCAACCTCGTCGCCGAACAAATCGATGCGCAGCGGCTCGTCCGTCCCGACCGGAAAAATATCGATAATATCACCGCGCACGGCATATTCCCCGGGCTCAATCACCTGTTCCACCCGATTATAGCCGTTAATATTGGCATAATGCAAAAAAGCGTTAAAATCCAGCGTCTTCCCGACAGACACATCCTTGCGTGAATTTAAAAAGATTTTTTCCGGCGGCAGTTTCTGCATCAGCGCACCGGCACTGGTAATCACAATCCGCGGCTTTTTTGGTGCCGGATTAACCGCTAATTCCGCCAAAGTTTCAATCCGCTGCGCCACAATGTTTACATTCGGCGAAACCCGGTCATAAGGCACGGTATCCCACGCCGGAAAACGCAAAACTTTTACCTCTGGAGCAATTATCTCCAACACGTCGGCAGCTTTGGCAAGCTCGACACCGTCGCTGAGAATATATAAAATATCTTTTTTTGATGTTCCGGCAAGTTCGGCGAGCAAAAGCGCATCATACCCCTCTGCCACGGCCGAAACCGTTTTTCCTTTTAAGGCCTCAATATCTTTCTGCATGACATTATTCTTTGTTTACAATTTATCATAAACTATATACAATACAGCCATTATATCAACCCATTTTTTTAGTTAAGGCATCAAAATGCGCCCGGAAATCCTGTATCCGTTATTTGCCGACATCACGACCATAAACGGCCTTGGCGAAAAAGGCGCCAAACTTGTAGAACGCCTGCTCGGCAGCAGAAGAATCCTTGACCTGGTCTTTCACCTGCCGTCCGGCATTATCGATCGCCGCTATTCCCCGCTTTTAATGCAGGCCAGGCTCGGCGTTGTTTGCACCATCAGAGCAAAAGTCGTCGAACATATCCCCCCGGTGCGCAAAACCCAGCCTTACCGCGTGGTGGTCGATGACGGCACAGATCAACTGATACTCAACTTTTTCCGCGCCTATCCCGACAGTATCAAAAAAAATCTTCCTATCGGCAGCGAACGCGTTATCAGCGGCAAGCTGGAAAGATTCAACAATTCGCTGCAAATGAGCCACCCCGATTACATTGTCAAACCGGAAGATATTGACCAGGTCTTAAAGGTTGAAAGTGTTTATCCGCTGACGGCCGGCCTGACCAACAAAATGCTCTCAAAGTGGATAAACCAGGCTTTGTTCCGCGTTCCCCGGCTTCCGGAATGGCAAAACCCCGAATATCTGAAACAACAGCATTTTCCGAGTTTCAACGAGGCTTTGACACTTGCCCACAATCCGCAAAAACTGCCGGATTTGGAACCCGACACACTCGCCCGCACCCGGCTTGCTTATGACGAACTGCTTGCCAACCAGCTGGCTTTGGCCATTGTCCGGCAAAAGGTCAAAAAACAGCACGGACGAACAATCAAGGGCAACGGCATGCTGCGCAAAAAAATTTTGGAAAAACTGCCGTTTGAACTGACAAATGCCCAAAAACGGGTTTTGGAAGAAATTTATGCCGATCAGGCTTCGCCTTACCGAATGTTGCGTCTGCTGCAGGGCGACGTTGGTTCCGGAAAGACAATTGTGGCACTGCTGACCATGCTCAACGCCGTGGAAACCGGAACCCAGGCAGCCATTATGGCGCCGACCGAAATTTTGGCCTCCCAACATCTGGAAACAATCAAGCCGCTTTGCGAAGAAATCGGCATCCGCGCCGAACTGCTGACCGGGCGCATTAAAGGAAAACCTCGCACCAAAATTTTGCAAGATTTGGAAAACGGCAAAATCCAAATCCTCATCGGCACCCATGCCCTGTTTCAGGAAGAGGTCAAATTCCAAGACCTTGCCTGCGTTATCGTCGATGAACAGCACCGATTCGGTGTTCACCAGCGGTTAAGTCTGTCAAACAAGGGCAACCGCGCCGACATTTTGGTCATGACCGCCACCCCGATACCGCGGACATTGGTTCTGACAGCTTACGGCGACATGGAATATTCCAAGATTGACGAGGTCCCGGCCGGCCGCAAACCGGTTGATACCCGAGCCATTCCTCTGGCCAAAATCAACGAGGTCGTGGCCGCCGTCAAACGCAAAATCGACAGCGGTGTCCGAGGTTATTGGGTATGCCCGCTGGTTGAAGAAAGCGAAAAACTAGACCTCGCCGCCGCACAAGAGCGTTACGAAAGCCTGCAAAAAGTATTTGGCGACAAAGTCGGCCTCGTACACGGCAAAATGAAAGAGAAAGAAAAAGACGAGGTTATGCAAAAGTTCAAAAAAGGAGAGATCTCCCTGCTGATTGCTACCACCGTCATTGAAGTCGGCGTCAACGTGCCGGAAGCAACAATTATGGTGATTGAGCACGCCGAGCGTTTCGGACTGGCTCAGCTGCACCAGCTGCGCGGAAGAATCAAACGCGGTTTTGAGGCCTCAACCTGCCTGTTGTTATACAACTACCCGCTGAGCGCAACCTCCCGCGCCAGATTAGACATTATGCGCAAAACCGAAGACGGATTTTTAATTGCCGAAGAAGACTTAAACCTGCGCGGCGGCGGCGAAATCCTCGGCACCAGACAAAGCGGGTTCAACCAGTTCCGCATTGCCGATATGACAATCCATAAAGATCTGCTCCACACCGCCAATCAGGACGCCAAAATGATTTTGGAGCAAGACCCAAATCTGCAAACACCGCGCGGACAGGCATTACGTACCCTGCTCTACCTGTTTGAACGCGACGACGCCGTCAAAACCTACCTGGCCGGATAAAAACAGCTATTAACACCTATACTTGCATCACCATTATTGCTATTTTTTATCATATCCATTCCCAGATGTTTTATTTTTCTTAGTCACTCCCGGACAGCTTGTTTTTCTTAGTTATCCTTAGGCTCTGGCTCGGAAACCTGGCCAGTAATACGGTTTCTTTTTTATCTGGACTATCGGATCAAGTCCGGTAATGACAGAAGAAGAAAAGAGCCGAGAACGACTACTGACACACAAAAACGGCATAATAATCGAAGACAGCACTACCCACGAAGTAGCACAATACAGGAAAACTGAGGTACCGTCAGAGGCTCGACAAGGACAACTACACGCAGAGCCATTTGGAAGCGCCGCTGCCGGTGCCGCCGGGGTTGACGCAATACTGGAAGACCCGGGTACCGCCACCGTTTCGGCATTTAGCATGATACGAAGAACAATCGGAGTAAAACCGCATACACTCGCTATAATCACCACAATAACTTCTATCACAACAGTAGTAATATTGTCCTTTCATACTGCTCTCGCATGTCCCGTTATTACACGTCTGGCCACTTGAACATAACGAACTTCCGCAGGAAGAATAGTAAGTCGTTCCGTCTTTTACGCAAGACGTCGAACCGACGCTCTTGCATTGTGACGAGCAACTTGCCGCCGTGTAAGAATAGTTACAGGTTGACGTACAAGAGCCGTTTGTGCACTTATAACCTGTTCCGCATTTGCTGCTGCCACAGCTCTCGTAATATACTGTGCCATTCTTGGTACAGGCCTTGTCACCCACGTTTTTACATTGCGAGTCGCAGGTTGCTTTCGTAACCGTATAAGTACACGGCTCTGCGCAAAAATATTTGCTCGTATCAAACGGACAGGCCACCCCGCTGCCCGAACATTCCGAACTGCTGTATCTATAGCCGAGACTAACACAGTCCAAAACCGGAGTACAGGCGCCGTACGCCGTCCCGCTCCCGGCCAGCAGCAGTCCTGCCGCACTCATCAATAATCCTTTTCTCATCGCCTTTCTCCTTTGTTTATTTCCGTTATTCTTAACCCTTGGCCTTGTCATTACCGACCATTCCCTGTTTTTTCCCGTTTTCCATTCCTCCCTCCCTCTTTCTATTTCTTTCCCCCTCTTTGATAAGAGGGGGTCAGGGGGAGTTAGACATATAACCAGCCCTAACACTGCAGGCCTCAGGGCACCGAACAAACCGACCGGGTAAAGCACGTTTGCTTTACATGCAATAGCGGTAAGTCGAGTCAAACGGACAGGCAAAGCTGACACCTGAGCAGCTCACATTCTGACGATATCCCAATGCCGCACAGTCAGTTACCGGCGTATCGCACCATTCCATCGTTCCAGCCTGACATTCCGTCCGGCATACCGAATATTTTTTCGTGTCTCCCGTATAGCAATAATCCCCGTTGTCTACGCCGCCATAATTGGAACATACATCATAGCCCGTACACGGATTTTCTTTTCTCTTATACAGTTTCCCGCGTGTACAGTGCATACAATAGTCATCTTCATTTGCCATATCTTTCAGATACCCGCTCGTGCCGCCGGAAGTTTCTTCATCGGTATAGGCATAGCCCGCCGGACAGGAAGTCTGACAGCATTGATGGCAGTCATAACCGCAACTGTCCTGCCCGACAACTGCTCCGTTCTCACAGCCTTCAACCTTTGAGTTCTCCGGACAATTATACGAAGGCTCGTCTGTGCAGCATTCCGAATAATTGTTGTTCCACTCGCATATATCCTCATCATTTCTGCTCGGACGCCCGACCGCACAAGTCATAAATTTATCGTCCTCCTCACAGGCCCGGCCGGTATCTTCTTTACATTCCTTATACAAATTCTGACCATTCGGACATTGGGTGCTCTCATCCGCATACCAAGTATCCCCCAGGCTCCGGCAATATTCTTCCGTTTTGTCATAGCCTTTGTCTTTACACCACTGCTCTTCCGTACACTTGGTATAACTTTCGTCCCGATAACAGGTCTGGGAATAATCCGCTCCCGTTCCGTCCGGACAACGGAAATAATATCCGTGATCTTCGCACCATTTTGTATCCGAGTTCACATCATCATATGACGGCAGACCTAAATTACAGTCCGGCAAAAAACATATACCTCCGTAGGCATTGGAAGGCGGGAGAAGAAGCGAGAAAGCGGCAGCGATAGAAAAAAACGATACTGCAGCGTTAAGTTTCATGTGTAGCATATTGTTATAATTTCTCATCGGTCTTCTCCCTGTAATTTTAAGTACAATTTTTTCTGTGTACCGTTGTTGTCAGGCTTTTTTATTTTGTCATTCTCGGGCAAGCCCGCGAATGACAGAAAAATAGTATGGCGAGAACGACAATAAAGATACTATAGCATAAGAAAATACAAAAGTCAACTATAATTGAAAAATGGGGTGGGGATTTTGGATAAAAAAAAGACCGCTGATAAATATCAGCAGTCTTAATTTGATAACAGAAAAAATTAAAATTTTTCCTTAAGCACCTCAGCAATAAGTAGGTTTTCCTTTGCCTTTTCCTCCAACGCGGCTCTCAAGACATCTGTTGCCGGAAGAGATTTCAAAAGCAAAAAACAGCGGACAAATTCATTCTCCGGTTCATCTGGAGAAAACATGCCGTTATCCGCTTTTCTTTCAGCCCAATACGCCTGCTCTTGCGCGGTTTTAGGCATTGCTGCCAAAACAGACGTTAAAGTGCGTATCTGCCAAGGTTCTTTCAAATCTTCCAAAATCTCAAAAAACTTGTCCCAATTATTATAAGCTCCGGATTCCAACATTCGATGCTTCAAAGCCTCAATAAAGAAGTCCACATAATTGGAAGACTTGGCATAATTCAAAATCAGGTACTTTCCGAACAAAGGATCTTCATTCAACATCCAATCACCGATAATCGCACTTAATATTTGCTTGCCTTTATCATCTTGCCGAGAAATCTTCTCCATCAGGATTTCACGGTTAGTCGTTGGTAAAAAATTGCTCAATTCCATAATGATAATATTTAATAATATATAAATAAAGTTAATTGGCAGAAAAAGTAGCATATCCCGCCAGATTTTGCAACAGTTTATTTTCCGGTAGAGCCAAAACCGCCCTCTCCGCGTTGTGTTTCATACTGCAAAAATTCTTCCGCTGAAATCTCCTCAAACTTTGCCCGATAAGGAAAAGGCAGTTCGACCTGAGCAATTCTTTCTCCCGGATTAATGATATAATCCGCACCTTCTGCATTATTTGTATTAAGCAAAATCACCTTAATCTCCCCGCGATAATCCGTATCAATAATCCCGCCGATAGCAATCACACCAGCTTTCAACGCCAGCCCGCTACGGGAGTTAATTCGACACCAGATCGGATATTCCGGAATAAACTTCACACCGGTCGGCACGGCAAATCGTTCCCCTGCTTTTAATATGACCGGCTCTGAAATTGCTGCACAAATATCAAAACAAATCGCATCTGGTGTTGAATATCTCAAATTAGCCTCATTTTCAACATAATGCGGAAGTTTCAAAACCTTAATTACTGTTTCTTGCATCTTCACTTTCATATTTTACACCCCAATCTCCGACAATAATTTTTTCAAAACCACTTGATCAATAAATTCGCCCCGCCGGATATAAATCGTTGTTGTAACATTGTCTTTTTCATATTCCGGCGTTACTCTGATATATTTCTCTTTCATTACGTCAATACAGGCCGTTATGTCCGCAACTTCACCTTTACTTTGAGGATTTAATTCCCCGCAATAAACACAATCCACCACAATCTCCGGCAAAAGTTTTGGCTGCGTCGTAAAAAACTGCTCATAAACTTTTGCTCCGCCGGCAATATATAAATCTTCTTCAAAATCCTTAAACATTTTAAGGCTGCTGATAACCTGATGTCTTTGGGCATCAGATACTTCATAATCGGGATTTGAGGTCAGAACAAATATTCTGGCTTCCGGCAAAGTCCGCCCCGGCAGAGTTTCATAAGTTTTGCGGCCGACAACAACATTTTGGCCGGTTGCCATACGAACAAACTTTTGTGCATCCGATGGCACATTCCACGGAATTTCCTCACCGATTCCGATAATATTGTCATCTTGATGGCGGCACCAAATCGCAACTTTAGTCATTTTTTCTCCTTTCAAAGCAAAATATCACGGCTGATGAATAAAACAAAAATTCTTGCCCGCTTACCCACAGAATTATTAAAGATTCTTCACTCTCAGGCTTGAAAAACTAATTATTTCTATCTATAATATATTTTGTCAGGCAACTGACTATGACACTAGAGGCGGTATGAAATAGGCTTTTTGGACCTGGGGGCAGTACCCAGCACCTCCACCAATTTTTTACACGCAACTCACTCCGACCAACGCTCTGACAGTCCATAGAGCGGCATTAAAAGGCGATATATGAGGCTGATAGTAGGAGGCAAAAATTTTTGCGAAGCGGAGTGTACATAGAAGTACATGACCGAGCAAAAATTTGAAGCCGACACACTAGCAGTCCATAGAGCGGCTTTTACGGGGGAAAGTTTGTTATATGAGGAGATTTTTAGGAGTTATTTTAATTTTCGACAGGAGTGTACAAAAACGTACATGACTTAGAAAATTAAAATAAGGACGACAAAATCACCCATACCCCTTATTCCGGATGTAATCGGAAAAGGCGATATATGAGGCTGATAGTAGGAGGCAAAAATTTTTGCGAAGCGGAGTGTACATAGAAGTACATGACCGAGCAAAAATTTGAAGCCGACACACTAGCAGTCCATAGAGCGGCTTTTACGGGGGTGAAACAGGGTAGACAGGAAGTAATAAAGATACTTTTTTTGCCGTGTCCGGTGAGATACCACCGTTATCGGTTCAAAACAAATGAATGCAAACGATAACTTTGCACCTGTTGCTGTAGCTGCTTAATAGCAAGGCAACGAACATAAATCCTTGTAACTTTGGTTAGTTATGAGTGGGGTCTGGACCACCTAGCAACAGAACGGTCCGCTTTTATAAAACAGAATGCAGGAACAAAAGGATATGCAAACATATTTAACTGAAATCAATTATGACAAGCTGATTGAGAAATCTTTAAAAAACGTGGTTATTGAAGCGCTGAAAATTGCCGAAGATCAAGGACTTCCTGGCGAAAATCATTTTTATATCACCTTCAAAACCAACCATCCGCAAACCAAGATTTCGGCTCAGCTGAAAAGCCAATATCCGGAAGAAATGACCATTGTCCTGCAACATCAGTTTTCCAACCTTTTGGTCGACAAAACCTCTTTTTGCGTAGATTTGAGTTTTGGCGGCGTTCCGCAAACATTGACCATTCCGTATGATGCCATTATCTATTTTGCCGATCCTTCGGCTAAATTCGGCTTGAGTTTTAATGAAGAAATCAATAAAAGCGATTCTGATCTGGCGTCCAATGGAGAAAGTTCTTCGACAACCGGTTCTGAAAATAAAGAAACTTCTGCACCGGCAAGAGTAATATCTATTGATGCTTTCCGCAAAAAATAGCCATGAAAAAAATTTCAGTCATTATTGCCGGACGCCATTCAACCAGCATATCGCTGGAGCCGGAATTTGTTGATGAGCTCCGCTTTCTTGCAAAAAGAAAAAACAAAACAATCAATGAATTAGTTACACAAATTGATTCTGAACGTCAGCAGGAGAATCTGTCTTCTGCCATCAGAATATATATTTTAAAACAATTAAAAAAGCAAATTTCTCAGAATTATCCGTTATAAAACGATATATTTTTTCTAGCCAAAATCCCCACCCCATTTTTCAATGCGGCTTGACAAATGCCTTTTGTTATGTTATAGTACCTTTATTGTCGTTCTCGGGCATCCGAGCGTCCTCGGATAACTTGTTTTTTCAAGTTAACCCCGGGCTGCTTGTATTTTACTTGTCATCCCCGGGCGGCTTGTTTTTAAGTCATCCCCGGGCTGCGACCCGGGGATCCACCTGCACGGCAGGCGCGCGGCGAATTGAATACACTGTACTCAAGAGACCGCGTTGCTCCGGCGGGATTTGTGAATGACAAAGTGCTTTGAAAAAGCACTGTCATTCCCGGGCTACTTGTTTTTAAGTCATCCCCGGGCTTGACCCGGGGATCCATAAGGAAACAGGCAAAGTGCTTGTTGTAAGATGGATTGCCGGGTCAAGCCCGGCAATGACAAGAAAGAAACAAGTCCGGCAATGACTAAAAAAATAAAGCGCCCGGCAATGACAAAGGAAAAGGACGACAAAAAGAAAAGAATTTTTATTAACTATTCTGAGCACAATGCTGCTCAAGAAAAAGGAAAGAGCAACGCGTAAGCTTTGGCACAATGTCAACAATTGTTCGCCGAGGCGCGCTCGCCTCTGGGGAGGAAGCCGATGAAAAATTATAACACTATGCTACACATGAAACTTAATTCTGCAGTATCGGTATTTTCTATCGCCGCTGCTTTCGCCGTCTTCCTCCCGCCTTCCAATGCATCTGCCGGCATTTGCTTTCTGCCGGACTGTATGGATGAAGATGTTGTTCAGGGCGATATTAACATGAACATCAACTCCGATACCGAGTATTGCGAGGAGAAAGGTTATACCTATTATTCTTCCGGCGAATGTCCGCAATATCAGGCTAAAATCGGCACTTGTTCCCGTGATGAACATTACTTGAAATGCGATGCCGTTAAATGGTGTAAAGACAACGGATATAATACACAGACCTGTTCTTTGCCGTCTTTTGTTAATGGGCAATGTCCGAACGGCAAACCTTATTATAAAGGTTGTAAAGAAGACCGGCCGAGAGCCTGCCGCGAACAAGGATATGTCAACTCCTGTTCTCCGGGACGGCTTTATGCCACCTCAAACCGTTGTCCGTGGGATAATTCTTATGGTAAATGCTGTACTGCTTCGCCGTCGACAGGTTGTCCGTCCAATTACAAGGTCACCTGTGATTCTTCCCGTGGATCATCGGGAACCGATACCTGCGGATATACTTGTTATCGCTGTTGTAATGATGAATGTCCGTCCGGTACTTCTAAAAACTATACCGGATCATACTCAACAACAACCGAATGCGGTTCAAGATGTAACCGCTGTAAAACTTGTCCATCCGGTTCAAGCACTTCTTATACCGGATCTTATGCCGGAACGACCGAATGTAACGGCGGACAGAGCTGTTACAGATGTAACGATACCTGCCGAACAGGTGAAAA
>CALXRP010000021.1 GCA_944390885.1 uncultured Alphaproteobacteria bacterium | reverse complement strand
TTCTTAAGCATCTGTCATCCCCGGGCTTTGACCCGGGGATCCACCTGCACGGCAGGCGCGCGGCGAATTGAATACACGGTGCTCAAGAGCCCGCGTTGCTATGACGGGGTTTGTGAATGACAAGGTGCTTTGAAGTATTTGTCATTCTCGGGCTTGACCCGGGGATCCACCTGCACGGCAGGCGCGCGGCGAGTTGAATACACAGTGCTCAAGAGCCCGCGTTGCTATGACGGGGTTTGTGAATGACAAGGTGCTTTGAAGTATGGATCCCCGGGTCAAGCCCGGGGATGACGAAAGAAAAAAAGAGTCCGGCAACGACTAAAAAAATAAAGTGCCCGGCAACGGCAATGACAAAGAAAAAAAAGGACGACAAAAGAAAAGAATTTTTATAAGGGAGGAAGCCGATGAAAAATTATAACACTATGCTACACATGAAACTTAACTCTGCGGTGTCGGTTCTTGCTGTTGCCGCTGCTTTTGCGGTCTTTCTCCCGCCTTCCAATGCTTCAGCTGGCATTTGTTTTCTGCCGGACTGTCAGGATGATGAGATTGTTCAGGGCGATATTAATATGAACATCAACTCCGATACCGAGTATTGCGAGGAGAAAGGCTATACCTATTATTCTTCCGGCGAATGTCCGCAATATCAGGCTAAAGTCGGTACTTGTTCCCGTGATGATCATTACTTGAAATGTGATGCCGTTACCTGGTGTAAGAATAACGGCTATAATACGCAGACCTGTTCTCTGCCGTCCTTTGTTAACGAGCAATGTCCGAACGGCAAACCTTATTACAAAGGTTGTAAAGAAGACCGGCCGAGAGCCTGCCGTGAACAAGGCTATGTCAACTCTTGTTCTCCGGGACGGTTGTATAAATCGACAAACCGTTGCCCGTGGGATAGCTCTTACGGTAAATGTTGTACTGCTTCGCCGTCGACAGGTTGTCCGTCTAATTATAAAGTAACTTGTGATTCTTCCCGCGGATCATCGGGAACGGATACCTGCGGATATACTTGTTACCGCTGCTGTGATGATAACTGTCCGTCCGGAACCTCTAAAAATTATTCCGGTTCCATATCTACTTATACCGAATGCGGAACAGCCTGCAAGCGCTGTAAGGGCTGTCCGTCCGGAACAAGTACATCATATCACGGAACGTTTTCTTCAACTTCCGAATGCGGGTCTTGTTATAGATGCAGTGATACATGTTCTTCCGGATCAAAAAGCTCAAGTTGCGGAAGCGGATATGAATCTTACCGCAGCGGTTCTACCGAATGCGGAAGCTCCTGTTACTCCTGCCGCAAACATACTCACTCCTACTCTTGCCCGAGTGGATATCAATCTTCTTCATGCGGATCAGGCTACACAACTTCCAGCACCAGATCAAAATCTTGTTCTTGTGGCGCAACTTCCGGTACTTGTTATAAATGCACCAAAAATACCAATACCGGTAATAATAACAACAATAACACCAATACAGGAACAACCACGCCTTCGCATGATCCTAATGAATGTAAAAGAGAGTATAAAACCGGACCGCTTACACCTATCGGATGGTGTGACTGGTGTGGTTCTGCAGGTGGGCCAAAATGTATTTGGTGCGCTGATACTTATGAATGCGAAACTTATGGTGGTTCCACAAAGAGCTTAGGATCAAGAAATTACAGAACTGTCGGCGGTCCTTATGACGGCGAAGATGGATGCCAGGCCGCAAAAGGCAGCAAAACAAATTGCTCTTAAATCCTGCAATACCGCAAAACCCCGGAAGTCAGCTTCCGGGGTTTTTAGGCATTGTTCCTTAAAAGTTGGCTATTCTTGCCAAGGCTTCCTCAACTTTGCTCTTGTTTTCCAAAGCCTCAGACTGGCGGCGTTTTTCTTCTTCTACAACGGCAGCCGGAGCCCTTTCGACAAAGTTAGGATTTTGCAGTTTGCGGGCATAGCCTTCCAGGTCTTTGGTCAGCTTATCAAGCTCTTTCTTCAAGCGTTCTTTTTCTGCCGAAAAATCAACCACGCCTTTTAACGGCAACAAAATCGTCCCTTCCCGGAAAACACTCTGAACCATATCTTTGCTAATCTCGGCATTGTCGGCAAAACATTCCAGCTTTTCCAATCTGGCGAGAGAACAGATAATCGTGTTAAAGTTTTGCAGGTTGGCGCGAGAATCCTGATTGCCGTCTTTCAGATAGACCGTCAATTTGGCAGCGGCAGGCAGATTCATTTCCGCACGTAGCGAACGAACGGCCGAGATTAAATCGATCGCCCAATCGATTTCGTTCATTGCCGCGGTATCAATTTTTTCCTGCTGCGGCCAAGCGGCATGAATCAATTTGGTTTCTCGCTTATCCGCCGTATTGTTCCACAATTCCGTGGTAATAAACGGCATAAACGGGTGCAAAATAATCAAAATCCGATCCAATACCCAGGCGAAAGTTTGGCGGGTTTCTGTTTTCTCCGCCTCATTTGTTCCGTAGAAAATCGGTTTTGACATTTCAATATACCAATCGCAAAATGCGCCCCAAACAAACTGATAAACAGCATTGGCGGCATCGGAAAAGCGGAAATTGTTCAGATTTTCCGTAACTTCTTTTGAGGCCTCTTTGGCTTTTGCGACAATCCATTTGTTGACGGCGTGCTTAACACTGCTTTCATCAAAAGGCACGCGGTTTTCAAAACAATGGTTCATCTCGCCGAAACGGGCGGCATTCCATAGTTTTGTGGCAAAGTTGCGATAACCGGCAATCCGGCTTTCGCTCATATTGATATCGCGGCCCTGTGTTTCCATTGCGGCCATGGAAAAGCGCAAAGCGTCGGCGCCGTATTTTTCAATCGTATCCATCGGATCAACGGTATTGCCTTTGGATTTTGACATCTTCTGGCCTTTTTCATCCCGGACAAGCCCATGGATATAGCATTTTTTGAACGGGACTTTTTTCATCATATACATGCTCATCATCATCATTCTGGCAACCCAGAAAAAGATGATGTCAAAAGCCGTAATCAAAACCGAAGTCGGATAAAAGGTCTCAAGATATTCGGTCTTATCCGGCCAGCCCAGAGTGGAAAATGCCCACAGTCCGGAAGAGAACCAAGTATCAAGCACATCGGTTTCCCGGGTCAGTTCAACATGTTTGCCATAATGTTTATCGGCTGCGGCCTGAGCTTCGGCTTCATTTTCTTCACAGAAAATCTCACCGTCCGGACCGTACCAAATCGGCATCTGATGTCCCCACCACAACTGGCGGGAAATGCACCAGGGCTGTATGTTGCGCATCCACTCAAAATAAGTTTTTTCATAAGATTTCGGAACAAATTCCATCTCGCCGTTTTCAACAACGCGAATCGCTTCTTTCGCCAAAGTCGGTGCATCGACAAACCATTGGTCAGTCATCAGCGGTTCAATCACAACACCGGAACGGTCGCCATACGGAATAACCATCGGGTGGTCTTCTATCTTTTCCATCAGGCCGAGTTCTTCCAGCTTTTCAATCGTTTTTTGACGGGCAGTCTGCGTATCCATTCCCGGGAACGGCGTGTTTTCATTCAGCGTTGCGTCTTCGTTCAAGATATTTATCATCGGCAGATTGTGACGTTTGCCGACTTCAAAGTCGTTAAAGTCGTGCGCCGGGGTAATTTTTACCGCACCGGTGCCTTTTTCCGGATCGGCATGTTCATCGCCGATAATCGGAATCGGACGGTTGACAATCGGGAGAATCGCGTTTTTGCCGATCAAATGTTTTAATTTTTCATTTTCTTTGCTGACGGCAACGGCCGTATCGCCGAACATGGTTTCCGGACGGGTGGTGGCAATATGAATAAATTCGCCCTCCTCGCCTTCAATCGGATATTTGTAATAATACATTTTGCCGACGGTTTCTTTCTGGACAACTTCCAGATCTGATACAGCGGTCATAAATTTGGAATCCCAGTTGACAAGCTTTTTGGCCTTATAAATCAGGCCGTCTTTATAAAGATGGACAAAGATTTTGCGAACGGCACGGCTCAACCCCTCGTCCATGGTAAAGCGTTCGCGGCTCCAATCGCAGGAGGCCCCGAGGCGGCGCAGCTGCTTGCAAATCGTGCCGCCGGATTTTTCACGCCATTTCCAAACGGTTTCAATAAATTTCTCGCGGCCGAGATCATGCCGGGTTATTCCCTCTTTGGCCAAATTACGCTCTACAACCATTTGAGTGGCTATACCGGCGTGATCAGTGCCCGGCTGCCATAAAACCTTTTTGCCCAACATCCGGTTATAGCGAATCATGATATCTTGCAATGTATCATTTAACGCGTGTCCCATATGCAAAACACCGGTAACGTTTGGCGGCGGAATAACAATGGCAAAGGCATCTTTATTGCTGCGCATATCCGGTTTGAAATCGCCGCTGTTTTCCCAATCGGCATAAATTTTTTCTTCAAAATCCTTTGGATTATATGTTTTTTCCAACATTATTATTTTCCCTAATTTTTTTATTTTCTTAAATGCGACAAAAGCCCTCAAAACTTAATTTGGGGGCAGAAAGGAGAAGGTCGGCGCCAATCATACTCAGCTTCGGCCAACCTTTACCATCACTCGTTCAATCTCTTTTTTTACCACGCTCTCTACAACGGCAGGCAGATTGGCATCCAGCCATACCTTGGTTTGGCGGGCAACTTCTTTTGATACCATATCGTATAAATCAATATTGCTTTTGGCTCCGGATACCCAATCGGCAACCAACCCCTGAATTGCAGATTTGAGCATATCTTCCAAAGTCTGAGAAGAATCGCCCAATTTGATATTGCCGGAAACGGGAGCAATTTCAAGCGTTGGTTTGGCCTGTTCGACGGCCGGGCTTTCTTCTTTAGCAAATAACTTGGCAAAATTATTTATAATATTTGCGGAAACATCGGCAACTTCTTCATCTACCGACGGAACATTTTCAATTGCAGGCTCTTTTTGTACTGATGGTTCGGGCTGAAAAATAACCTGTTGCGGTTCGGAAGCTTCCCAAACCGGCTCCTCTGTTTTTGTTTCCGCATGAATTTCGGCCGGTTCCGGCCACGACATTTCGGATATCGGAACATTAGCTTCCGCTTCTGCTCCGGTCGCAGAAACGGAAGAGATTTCATCTTCTACCGCGGCAGGATTTTGCGAATCCATAACCGGTTCGGAAAAATCATTCCCGTTTTCTATAGAAACATCTTTTTGACCTTCCGGATCTTCATAATAAGGGTCAGATTCCGTATCTATGGCCGGAGCTGCATTGACAACATCCTTTTGTTCTTCTTTTTGTTCAATCAAACCGTCAAAACTTATATTTTCTTCAGCCGGTTCCGGTTCGTCATCGCCTTTGTCATCAATAATTTCAGGCATCAGATTTATATCGGCAAAATTGTCTGCTAAATTTATATTATTACTCTCACTATCTTCCTGCGGGAGATTATCTGCTTTTTCCGGTTCAACAGCCATATCGGGAGAAAGCTCCAAAATATCTTCGTTTTCTTCAAATCCAATATCTTTTTCATCAATACCGGCATCTTTTATGTCAAAAGAATCGGGTAGTATCATTTCCTCAGCCGTATCAACAACTTTTCCCTCTTCAACCGGATGCGGTTCCGGCGGCATCAATCCCGTCGGCGACGGCGTGGAGGGGTTTTCATTTTCAACCAAGATATCTTTGATTGAAGATAAAATTTCGTTCATTGACATTTCTTCTTGTTGTTCGGCCATTTTTTCCACCAAATTCTTTTTTTGAAATAATTGTAAGAACCGAAAGCCCGGTCGGGCTGACATTCCTTTTAACCTTTTTCAGCATATTATATAAGATTTTAACTGTAAATAGGTTTTATTATTTTTTTGAATATCAGCACAAATCGGGTGTTTTTTAATCATCAACAGAGATAGAAAACCACTTATCACGGGTATCTTTGTAATATTTCTTGGCGTCATAGTATTCGACATCAAGATTTAAATTGCGAGCCGTCAGTTTGCCCATGGCCTGCAACAAGGTCATGGCCGAAACATAATAGTTGCGACGCGCTTTGACCTGCTCTACGTTTGAGTTCAGTAATTCCTGATAAGCATCGAGCACATCAAGAATCGTCCGGTTACCGAGCGCTTCTTCTTTTTGGACACCGTCCAAAGCAATCTCATTGGCCTTAATCTGGTCTTTAATAGATGAAAGCATCGCCTTGTTGGCAATCATGTATTCCCATGCACTGGTTACACTTTCAATAACGCTGCGCTCTGCATCCAAAACCTGTTCTTGGGCTTGCCATTTCAGATATTTGCTCTGACGGATTTTGGCACGGCTTTCTCCTGAACTGTAAAGCGGCACTCTCATATTGACGCTCCATTCCAGATTGTCAACTTCACTGTCATTTGGCAAAATATCAATATCGCCTTTGGTTTTTGAAGCCTCTCCGTCCAAGGTAACCGTCGGCAACAATGTACCGGTTTGGGTTTTGACGTCATATTGTTTTGATTCCAAATAGTTTTTGGCCTGACGGATGGAATAATTGTGCGCTTTGGCATATTCCAAAGCTTCTTCAAAAGTTGCCGGCAGTATTTTATCCAAACTTTCCGGGGCTTTCAAATCTTCCGGACGACTGCCGATAATACGGGCATAATTGGCGCGAGAAGCCTGCAAATCTCCTTCCGCACTGATACGGTCAGCTTTGGCCTGTGAATGACGGGCACGCGCCTGAGACACGTCTGTGCGGGTGACTTCACCGACGTTAAAGCGCTGAATTGTTTCATCCAAACGTTTTTTCAAAAGTTTTTCATTGTTTTTCTGCAGATCAACAATTGCCTCATCTTGCATTACATCCAGATATGCCGTAGATGCATCCAGAAAGACATTCTGCTCTACATTAAAAAGGTTATCTTGTTCCGAACGGACAAGTTTATCTGCAGATTTTACGGCGTTGACCGTTTGAAAACCGCTGAATAACGGTTGAGAGATTATTGCCGCAACGGAACGCTGCTTTGTCCGGTTGCTGTCTCCCGGCTGATTGCTGTCAACATCGGCATCAGAATAGCTGCCCTGGAGGTAAATATTCGGGCGGTAACCGGATTTTGCAATTGCTACGTTTTCATCAACCGAACGCAGATATGCCCTCTGCGCCTGCAGTGTCGGATTGCTGCGATAAGCATTGCTTAAAGCCTCAAAAATATCTTGAGCGCATGCGACGCCCGGAATTGCGACCGCCGCAAGAAGGCCACACAAAAAAGTCTTTTTCATGAAAGTTCACCTCTTTAATACATATATTCTCGGCTGGATTATATTCAAAAAACAAGATTTTGCAACTTTATTTTCATATCTAAATAATTAAATTGTGTACTATTGTGGATGTATAAATCCGGGATTATATTTTTACCGGCCTATTTCAAAATTCATTAACCATATTTCAAACAATTCCCAATATTGTAAGGAATAAGAATATGTTGTTAACGACTCAGAGGAGAGAGATTTTGAGCAAAAAGGATACGACGATCATTAATGAAATTGACAAAGCCCGCTTAAAGCTTTCGATTGAACATTATATTAAGTATTTTCTCGGTAAACGAACCTGTGAGATTAATAAAGAAGAGGCGCTGCTGGCGATTTCTCTGGCGGTCAGAGAATTTGCGATGGATAAAATGTATGATACCATCGCGCGTTATAATAAGGTAAACTCAAAGAGAATCTATTATTTGTCCGTTGAGTATCTTATCGGCCGCTCTTTGGAAAACAACCTGCACAACCTTGGTCTTTTCAACATTATGAAAAGTATTAAAATTGAAGGGTTTCCGGATATTTCGATTGAAGAAATCTTTAATACGGAATATGATCCGGCACTCGGAAACGGCGGTTTGGGACGTTTGGCGGCCTGCTATCTCGACTCGATGGCCTCGCTAGGTATTCCGGGCTTTGGCTACGGGATTGACTATAATTTCGGTTTGTTCAAACAAAAATTTGAAAACGGTTATCAGATTGAGCAGGCTGACAGCTGGGCTGCGGAATTTTCTCCCTGGCAGTTTGCCCGTCCGGACAGAACGGTTAAAATTCCGCTTTACGGCGAGGTTGAAACTTTCCGTGATCCGTCCGGCAAAGAAAATTATATCTGGATGAATACCAACACACTTTACGGCGTTCCGTACGACTTTCCGATTGTCGGATATAACGGAAAGTCCGTCAACTATCTGCGCCTGTTCTCTGCCAAAACTGACGATGAGCTTGATATCAACATCTTTAACGAAGGCGGCTATATTGAAGCGGTTAAAGAAAAAATTGAAACCGAAACGATCTCAAAAGTGCTTTATCCGTCTGATGCCGTCGAATCGGGAAAAGAGCTGCGCCTTAAACAACAATATTTCTTTGTTTCCTGCGCCATGCAGGATATTGTCCGCCGCTTTTTGGAAAAGAGCAACGACTTTAACAAAATGCCGGATCAGGTTTGCGTTCAGCTGAACGATACCCACCCGGCTCTGGCGATTGCCGAGCTGATGCGGCTGCTGGTTGACGTTCACGGACAGGAGTGGGATACGGCCTGGAATATCGTTACCCGGATTTTTGCCTATACCAACCATACTTTGCTTCCGGAAGCTCTGGAAACCTGGCCGGCTCGCTATTTCAGACGTCTGCTGCCGCGGCATTTACAGATTATTTATGAAATCAACCGCCGCTTTATGAACTTTGCGCGCGAAAAATTCGGAGATGACCCGTACAAACTCGGACGTGTTTCCATTGTTTCGGGCGACGGCGACAATCAGATCATCCGGATGGCCAACCTGTCTATTGTCGGATCTTTTTCCGTCAACGGCGTTGCCAAACTCCATTCCGAGCTGGTCAAAACTAAACTGGTGCCGGAATTTTACGAGCTTTGGCCGGAGAAATTTACCAACGTTACCAACGGTATTACGCCGCGGCGCTGGCTTTTGCATGCCAATATGGCTTTGTCCGACCTTATCTCTTCAAAAATCGGCGAAGACTGGATTACCAATCTTGACCTGTTGGAAGGAATTGAAAAATACGTTAACGATAAGAAGTTTGTTCAGAGCTTTATTAACGTTAAAATGTCCAATAAAGAAAAACTGGCAAAAATTATCTTCAAAACCTGTGGTGTTATTGTGGATCCGAACAGCATGTTTATTGTTCATGCCAAACGCATTCATGAATATAAACGCCAGCTGATGACAATTTTGCAAGTTATCGGCGATTATCTGGCCATTATTAAAGACAATTTCCATCCAACCGTCAAAAAGACTTATATTTTTGCCGGCAAAGCTGCTCCGTCTTATAATTTTGCCAAGTTAATCATTAAGCTGATTAACAATGTGGCTGATGTTGTTAATAATGATCCGCGCGTTAACGATATGATTAAGGTCGTCTTTATGCCGGATTATAAAGTTTCTCTGGCCGAAATGCTTATTCCGGCGGCAAATGTCAGCGTTCAATCTTCAACGGCAGGTTTTGAAGCCAGCGGTACCGGCAATATGAAGTTTGCCTTGAACGGTGCCTTAACAGTCGGTACTTATGACGGCGCGAATATTGAAATTCGTGAAGCGGTCGGTGAAGACAATTTTTATCTTTTTGGTCTGAGAGAAGAACAAATTCAGGAAATGCGTCAGAACAACTCTTATAATCCGGCCGAATATGCAGAAAGATCTCCGTATATCAAGCGAATTATGAATGCTTTAAACTCTAATATATTCTGTGAAAAAGACTATGTTTTGCTGTTTAAGGTTATTTATGAAGAATTGATGAATCGCGATTATTACTTTGTTCTGGCAGATTTGGAAGATTTTGCAAATTCTATCCATCAGATGGAAAAAGATTTTCAGAACAAAGAAGAATGGGCGAAAAAAGCTATTCTTAACGTTGCGCGTATCGGACAATTCTCCAGTGACCGTGCAGTTATGGATTATGCCAATAATATCTGGCATATTAAGCCGGTTGACTAGAAAAATATTATTTTGATTTTAACCCGCCTTTTTTAAGGCGGGTTTTTTTATTATCTCTTTTCTTAGCCAATTTCTTTAGCCAAAATCCTCGCCCCATTTTTCAGATATGCTTGACACACGCCTTTTATTATGCTATAGTATCTTTATTGTCGTTCTCGGATGACCGACCGTTTTCGGGCTGTGTTTTTTACTGGTTGTCCTTGGGCAGCTTGTATTTTACTTGTCATCCCCGGGCTGCGACCCGGGGATCCACCTGCACGGCAGGCGCGGCCGAACGTCGGCAGCGATCAGTTGTCAACATTGTGCCAAAGAGGCCGCGTTGCTATGACGGGATTTGCGAATGGCAAAGTGCTTTGAAGTATCTGTCATTCTTGGGCTTTCTTTTTTCTGTCATTCTCGGGCTTGACCCGAGAATCCAGAATGACAATAAAGCCAATTTATTTGACTTGGATTGCCGGATCACACCCTTAGGGTGACGCCAAGTGGATTGCTGGGTGTAAATTCCCGCAAGCGGGCCCCTTTCGTCCCGTA
Organism: uncultured Alphaproteobacteria bacterium; assembly: GCA_944390885.1. Taxonomy (GTDB): domain Bacteria; phylum Pseudomonadota; class Alphaproteobacteria; order RF32; family CAG-239; genus MGBC133411. The sequence continues at coordinate 16,978 of CALXRP010000021.1, read as the reverse complement.
GGGTTCGAACTTCGTACAAATCTAAGCTAAAGCTAAGGATTTGCACTTGTTCTCACCAACTATCGACTTCAAGTCCGGCAATGACTAAAAAAATAAAGTGCCCGGTAATGACGAAAGAAAAAAAGAGTCCGGCAATGACGAGAATGGAACAAGCCCGGGGATGACAAAAGAAAAGAATTTTTATAAGGGAGGAAGCCGATGAAAAACTATAACACTATGCTACACATGAAACTTAATTCTGCGGTATCGGTCATTGCTGTTGCCTCTGCTTTCGCCGTTTTCCTCCCACCTTCTAATGCTTCAGCCGGTGTCTGCTTTCTGCCGGACTGTCAGGATGACGGTGTTGTTCAAGGTGATATTAACATGAATATCAATGTTGATACCGAATTTTGTGAAAGCAAAGGTTATACCTACTATGCTTCCGGTGAATGTCCGCAATATTATGCCAAAGTCGGAGAATGTAACCGCGACAATCATTACCTGAAATGTGACGCTAAGACATGGTGTGAACAAAACGGGTATAACACAACCTCTTGTTCTATTCCGCAATATGTAGATCAACCTTGCCCGAGTTACGGTTCTTTGTATAAACAATGTAAAACCGATAATCAGCGGGCTTGCCGTGATACCGGCTATACAAACTCTTGCCCTTCCGGCCAGAAACTCAAAAAGAACTCCGGACGTTGTGCTTATGATTCTTCTTACGGAACCTGCTGTACGCCAAGCGGATGTCCGAGTTATACGTCCTTAACTTATTCGTCTTACGGCTCAAACGGTACAGATGGCTGTGAATATACCTGTTATTACACCTGTAATATGAACTGTCCGTCCGGTACATCGACTTCCAATCCGGGAGGCTGCGGTGGGTCGACCCGAAACGGCTGCGGCACAAAAACTTGCTATTATCCTTATGAGCCTTGTTGTACACCAAGCTGTACAAATGAAACAGGATGTTCCTGCGGTACGACGACTGTTTCGGATGGCTGCGGCGGTACTTGTAGACGATGTGAATCTTGTTGTAACTCATCTTCTTCGAACTGGTGTTCCGTTCACTCAACCTGTCACGGCGATTGTTGTCGTGACGGAACTTTGAAATCATGCGATACTCAATGTGGCGGTTCAGGTTGCTCTTCTTCCTCCAACGACACTGATAGCGGTGGAAGTACCTCTTCTTGTGATGGACCTGTTAATACCAAAACAGTATATCCTTGTCAGCACTTTGGCTGTTCTAATGGAGGATGGAAATTTGACGGTCAATATTGCGTCAACCACGACCCGGTATGCGTAAGATGTGAAGCACGTTTTCAATACTCCGGTTGTTATGCTACCGAATCTGAATGTAATGCCGCTCGTGATGCCGAAATCAGTAGTGAAGGGACTGTTTCAGGATCATCTTCCGGAAATACTTACATCGTCTTGTAATAAAAAAAATCCCGGAATTTACTTCCGGGATTTTTTTATGATTATTTTTTCTCTTTTGCTGCTTTGGCCTTAGCTATGGCAACGGCGTCTTCCAGATCTTTTTCAGAACACAATCCGATAGTTACCGGATTTTTCGGACGCAGATTTGCCATATCGCGGTGCGTTCCGCTTCGAATGGCTTCAATCGTCGGTTTGGTTGTGCCAATCAGTTTGCAAATCTGGGCATCTTTGAGTTCCGGACAATTTTTGATAACCCATAAAATGGCGTTCGGTTTGTCGCCCCTTTGGGTCGGGGACAAAATCTTTTTGGCTTTGGCATTTTTTAATTTTACATTTCGTTCAATATAGCAAGCTTCCAAACGGGCTTTGCTGTCTGCCTCGCAGCGTTTGATTTCATCAAGCGTCAGTTGGCCGTTGTCAATCGGGCTGATACCCATAATGTTTCCGGAAACATCACCGTCAGCAATAGCCTGTATCTCAAGTTCGTGCAACTCGCAAAAATCGGCGATCTGACGAAATGTCAAAGTTGTGTTTTCTACCAGCCATACGGCGGTTGCCCTCGGCATTAATGGAGCGGTCATTTTTTATATCCTTTCTTTATTTTTACTGCTTAATAAAATAATTAATGCTAAAATAGAAGATATTTTATATTAATACAAGACTTTTATTAAAAATGCCTCAGAATTTGTTTCTGAGGCATTGGTATTTCAGCAGTTAATCTTATTTTCGATTATTATAAATACTGGCCAAATTTAAGTACCCGACCTGCAACATCTTGGCCGTCGTTTGATAACGCATGGCCTGAATCTCCAGCGCATTGACGCTTGAAAGCGTGCCGCTGGCCGAAGTTGTGGAAGGGATTCGGCTATATTCTTCATTTTTGGTATCTGATGAAACCGTTTCTGTAAACGTATATTCATGCCGATGCTTTTCTCCTACTCTCAGCTGAAGAGCATAGGGAATTTCCGCATCGGAATCAACCGTTTCATCCCGGCTGATTTTGACGTAATAAGTTCCTTTTTTGGCTTTATATTCACCGGAAAGCATATCATCAAGATTGGTGCGCAGATCATCGCCTTTTTCGGCCGTGCTGTCAGCTACCAAAACTTCTCTGCCGTTTTTTACCGTATAAACCTGAATCTGCATGCCGGGCGCAAGCGAAGCCAGCAGATTTTCTTCTGCTTTTTTCTTTTCTTCCTGCTCTTTGGCATAGCCTTCCGGGTCAAATTGTTGTTTTAACTTATCCAGGGCCTCTTCATATTTGGACAAGTCCAGCACTTTTTCATCGTTCCCTTCAGTATTGCGAAGAGCCAGCGACATTTTTCCGTTGGACTGTACCTGGATTTTATAATTGTCTTCTTTGTCAAACTTGGAAAGCTGAGCGATAGAGGTTACGCGCGCATAGTTTAAGCGCAGGTAGCCCAAATCGCGGGCATTGGAAAATTTCTCGTCCACGTCGTTAACATCCGCAGCGGTTTTCTCCCAATAAGCAATGCCATCCTTGACATTTGATGAGCTCGACGGTATTTGCATTTTCAATACTCCTTAACAAACTGTTATCAGTATAGCATAAAAATTGCAATTTCTCAAGCTTTTTTGCGTTTTTCAACACTAATACAGGATCTTGTATATAGCTTCTGTTTTATGCGTCCGCTGCAGGGTCTTTTCTCCTAAGAAATCAAAATTATACCGGGTGGCATCCAACTCGTCGCGGAATTTGTTGATGGCTTCCGTCGTAATGATTTCATAATCGTACGTCTGGTCAAACAAATCTGCCACATAGTCCCGGATATTGCCGCCATCACGGCGGATGTCTTCAATAATATTGCAGCTGCAGTGAAAGCACAGGTTTTCATCGGCAATATCATCTGCATAAACGGACGTATCATTTAAAAACTCAACAGCAAATTTTACGGCACGGTTTAATTTGTTGAATGTTATGGTCGTAATTTCTTCCTCTTCAGAAATACTCAATGATTTGTATTTTTCAAGTAAATTCTGAATAATATTGCGAACGCCGACCTGAACTTCCGTTTTTTTCTGATCTAATCCGGGAATGGCGGTATCAATAAACTCGACCGTACTTCTGATATTGACCAGGCAGGTAAAAGAAACTTCTTTTTCAACATCCTGATCCGTATTTTTTATTTTATCTATTTGAGTGTTTTGTTCTTCCCATTTATCAAAAGACAACTTTAACATATTAATATCAAGCGGTTTTTCCAAGATGACCTGTCCCATCAGATAAGCGCCTACCCCGGTCAGAAAAACGGCAAAACGATTGTCTTTATAGCTCTTTTTAGCCTCATAAAACGCTTCCAAATCCGTCTGATCGCCATCTAAAATCTTAAAAGCCTCATACAACAGAGAATTGGCTTCCGTTAACTTTAAGCCGCTGTAGCGAGCCAGCTCAAAACATCCGCCAAAAACAACCAGCTTTACGCCCAGGCGGGAAAAACTGTCTTGCAATGAAGTGGCCGAATTGATATTGGATACGACATCGCTCAAAAAGTTGAGGATATAATGTTTGAACTCCAACGGTGCTTCCGGATAGACCGGTGCCACCTGCGGATCAAATTTGTCATTCAGATTATAGCGCCGGGCAATGACATCAGCCTTGTTATAAAATCGCTGTTCATCCATCATCTTTTTGGGAGAACGCCGCGGCATAAAAACTTCCCAAGGAATTTTTTTTAGCAGCAACGGCAGCGCTATTCCCAAAAACAGGCTGAAAAACAAGACAAATAATATCGGATTTGTGATCTCTTCCGAAGCAAAATTTTCAATAACCGGGGTTAGTAAAGTTACCAAGAAATTGGCTAAAGCCAGACAGAGGACAACAATTGCAACCAGCTTGATTATTGCCGTCATTATATTGTCCTGACGTCTGCTGCCGGAATTTTTTCCTGATCCGGCGTCTGTTTTATCATTAGCCGCTCCCGAAAAGCCCCCTCCTCCAACAACATTTTTGCGATTGGAGAAACCGCTGATATATTCTACGGTTTCCTGATAAGAATTGTCCTGGACATCAAAATATTCTTTGATGATTTTGACTTTTTTGTGGTTTTGTTCCTGCTCTTTGGCCAAATTAACGGCTTCATAGCGCTGTTCATTGGAAAAACGCTCTTCCAGCTTCCAGCCGTCGCCGGAATCGGTATATACTTCATAATGTACTATTTTGACCATGGCAGTCCTTGATTTATGTAATAAATAAAAAAAACCTGCATTGACTTTAACAAATGCAGGTTAATAAATAGCTAAATCTTTAAAGATCAGTTAGCGGCATCATCACCGGTTTTCAGACCGAAAGCGCCAAACTTGTTCTTGAACTTAGACAATTGGCCGCCGGTATCAACCATACGATAAATGCCCGTCCAAACCGGGTGGGATTTCGGATCGACTTCCAGACGCATTACATCGCCTGCTTTGCCCCAGGTGGATCTGGTCTTTACTTCTGTTCCGTCAGTCATGATATATGTAATCTCATGATAGTCAGGATGAATACCTTTTTTCATTTTATTTCTCCAAATTTTTCATATTTTGCATATTTTTATTGCTCTTATACAGTAGAGAAATAAATTAAGCAAGCTTTATTTTGAAAAAAATTTAAATTTATTTTAATTCATCAACCATTACCAGATTATCTTTGGATGCTTCATCGACATTAATAACCTTGATTGAAAAATTCTTATAACCTTTACCCAGCAGATAAGAACGGATTTCTACCGCACGGTTCAGGCTTGTCCGTTTTTTGCGAAAAACGTCTTCGCCGTCGTCATAATTATATGAAAAAATGGCAATTTTATTATTTTTCGGGTCTTCAAAACGGGAAATGACAGTATCAATTTGTGTTTTTTGCGCCTCGGTTAACTCCGAAACACCATCGGCAAACAGGATATTGTTTGAAACAACCGCCGCGTTACCGGCTGAAACCGGGGCTGCCGGTTCAACAATCGGCGCGATTTCCGGTTGAGCAGCGACAGCGGAAGGTTTTACAGGAACCAGCGGGCGGATATCTGATACCGCACGGGGTTCAGCGGGCGCGACCGTTTCAGACATTTTGTCCGCAGGCGGCTCGGACATTTCAACGGGAGCCATTGAGATTAATTCTGTTCCGGTCGAAGCAGAAACGTTTTCTGCTTTTTCTTCATTATCAGCGCTCAGGTCTTTCTCCGGTAAAGAACCGTTTTCTTCGAACTCATCATTTTTTGCAGAAATCCGTTCTTTTTCTGCCTGTTCCATCACTGCGGCTGCAGCGGCCTTATTTACGGGCTGATCTTTTATTTGCGCCTGCTCGGAGCTTAAATCCGGCATATTATCCTTTACCGGTTTCAGATTTTCTATCTTGATTTCAGACTTTTCCGGAATGCTGACTTTATTTTTAGCGGCTTCCTCAGTATTCTTCTCCGCTTTTGCCGCTTTTTTTATTTTTGTCTTTTTAGAAGCTGTGGCTTTTTTAACAACCTTTTTTACTTTTTGGGGTTCCGGGGATACAACGGGAAAAAGAGGAGCCGGAGCGACAGAAGCATCTGTTCCGAGGCTGTCCAGCACGGAGAGGTCAACATAGACATCTTGTGCCGATACATTCGCCGACGAAAACATCAAAGCTGCCAGCGCCGAAATTAATATCTTCTGTTTTTTCATCGTCATGCTCCTCTGTTTTATAAAGTGATGAACTTTATTTGTTCAGCAGCTCGTATAGCGGTTTTGCCAAAAGCTGGTTGGAAGCCAGAATATTGCCGGTGGCAAATACAGCTGGCAGATCTTCTGACCGAATATCTTTTTGAAAAACCTCCAAAACCGAACCGCCTGCTTCTTTGACCAAAAGGATACCCGCAGTTAACTCAGATATGCTGTTGGCCAGACTGACGGCTGCATCGAGCTTTCCGGCCGCGACATTGGCCAGATCAAGGCTCAAGGCACCGAAAATGCGTAAATCCTCCATTCCGGAAATCAGCCTGCCGTGAATATTGTGATATTCTTCCGGCTTGTCTTTGTACTTCAACAAAGAGGCAGCTAATGCACCGTGCAGATCTTTGCGGGCGGAAACACGCAAACGTTCGTGATTGCGGTAGCCTTCCTTAAAAGCACCGACGCCTTTCTCTGCAAAAAAGAGCTCATCCGTTGCAGGATTATAGATTACGGAAGCCAGGGTCGTTTCATTTTCTACGATTGATGCAGAAATTGAAAAATACGGAATTCCGTGAGCAAAGTTCATAATGCCGTCAATCGGCGAAATCACAAAGTAAATGCCTTGCGGACGAGGTTTGCCGTCTACATAAAACGGATAATTCGGTTTGGCTTTAGACAGCTCCAGCTGCAGATTTTTAGTAACGCGGTTTACGGCCGAAACAACAAATTCATTGTGGCCCTTTACGGAATTTTGCAGCTTTTCAACTTCATTAAAGTCACGCGTCAGAGATTGCCCCGCCTTTTTGACGGCACTGACCAGCATGGCAGAAACGGGGGAAAGATAAGACATTATTTTGCTCTCTCTACATAAGTGGCATCTGTTGTGGCAACAACGATTTTATCGCCTGCATTAATAAACGGCGGAACCATTACGCGGACACCATTGTCCAAAATGCTCGGTTTATAAGAAGAAGATGCCGTTTGACCTTTGACAACAGGTTCGGTTTCAACAACCGTGCAAACAACCTGCATCGGGAGCTCGACTGAGATCGGCTTGCCATCAATAAAGTTAATATAAACCGTCATACCGTCGGTCATAAACGGACGGGAATCGCCCAAGATATCCGCCGGCATTGTAAACTGCTCAAAGGTTTCGCTTTCCATAAAAGTCAGGCCGTTAGAATCTTCAAACAGGAACTGGCAGTCTTTTTCTTCGACCATCAGTTTTTCAACACTGTCTTCTGTTCTGAAACGCTCGTTGGTTTTTGTTCCTTCTTCAACGGCTTTCATCTCTACCTGCATAAAAGCACCGCCCTTGCCGGGTTTGATATGCTGAGCTTTGGTTACGGTCCAGGCTTTTCCTTTGTATTCAATAACCCAACCAATTCTGATTGATCCTGCTAATTGTTTCATTATTTATCTCCAAGTGTTTATTTTTTATTTTATTAATTAATCTAATCTTTCTTTTTTAGCAACCAAAATTTTATACTCCTGCGGCGTCAGAATCAGAAAATCGGTATCGAACTCGCGCAAATCGCATTTTTCTTTTCCGCTCAGCACCGCAGATTGTATCAAAAACAGCTCGTTGTACCAAGATATGATTTCTGCCGCTTTATCGCGATCATCAACCCGAAAAGCAACAAATTCGGGCTCCGTTTCGCTGACAAGCATTGCCGCATGGCGCTGCAACGGGCAGATTATGCCGATAAAACGGTCTTTTCCGATTTTGCTGCGTAATTCCGATATCTTCTTTTTATGGGGGATGTCTTCAACAATCTCAATCACCACGCCGTCCAGGTTATCGTCCCGGCAGATTTTGTCAGCATCTTTTCCGCCGACAAGAATCAATTTGTCTTGTTTATGAACTTTATCGGCCAGCGGGGAAATTGCTTCCTTTTTATAAGAAGAATCGATGAGATAACAGCAAATGTTCTCATCATTGATTAATTCGTTATCCTGATTTTCTAATTTTATTATAAAACTTTGCATAATTATCTTTTGTTGCTTGAAAAAGTCTGATATGTTTGTACTATGTTGCTGAATTGTTATTAATATAAGGGAATAATCTCAGAAAAGGAAGAAAAATATTTTGACTGATACCAAAAATATCCTTCTGCCGAAAACCAGCGAGGCAATTTCCGAACTCAGCAGCGCCCTGGCTCATCTGAACGAGGTTTTGGACGGCAAGAAAAAAGAAATTTCCCAAAAGCAGAAAAAGCTGGCGGCCGACATAAAACTGCGCGATAAAAAAATTGAAGCAATGCAATCTTCTTATGCTAAAATCATTGATAACGTGGACTCGGTAATCACCCGTTTGGATAAAGTGTTGGAAAAAGATGGCGCAAGTAACAATCACAATTAATTCCCGAGAATATGCCGTTGCCTGCGAAGACGGCCAGGAATTCAGAATCGTTCAATTGGCACGGCTGCTTGATGAAAAAGCAAAAATGCTTAACCTTTCCGCCGGCCAAGTTAATGAGAGCATGGTTTTGGTTTTGTCAGGATTATTGCTTGCCGACGAGCTGAGCGAGCTGAAAAAAGGCGAAAAACCATCGGCCCCCGCCCCTGTGGATAACTCGCGAATCCTTGATTTTGACGCTTCTCTGAGCGAAGAGATAAAAAGTTTAAAAAATCAGATAATTTCTGTTGCATCTTCTATCGAAATGCTGTAATCTATAGGCATAGAAGGTAGCTGTCTGGCTCGTATTTCCGCAGGTCTACCGAGCCAACATTTCTTTCTAGGGAGCTGTCCCTGACTAAATCGTGGTTTAGTTATATGGCGCCCACTTTGTCCGAGCGGTTCGATTAGAATGTAATCAGTACGGTCAGACGGCACCTTCCCGATAAAATCCCCTTTCGGGATTTTTTTTATTGTCAGACCAAAACCAGGAGCCTTTATTTGAAGATACTTTACTGCGGCGATGTCGTCGCCAGAGCCGGCAGAGAAGCCGTTCTTAACAATATTGACAAGCTCAAAGACACTTATCATCCCGACGTGTTTATCGTGAACATTGAAAACGCGGCGCACGGGTTTGGCGCAACGCCGTCCATTTGTAAAGATTTTTTGGCAAAAGGCACTGATGTTTTGGTAACCGGAAACCATGTCTGGCAGCAAAGGGAACTTATTCCCTTTCTTGAAGAAAGCAAGAGAATCATCCGCCCGCTGAATTATCCGCCCTATCTGCCCGGCCGCGGTTTTGTTGAATTTGAAACCGCCAACGGAAAAAGAATCCTGATCACCCAGCTTCTCGGACGCTTGTTTATGGAGGCTGTTGACTGTCCGGCACAGGCAATTGACAATTTGCTTAAAAATTATACCTTGGGTAAAAATATCGACGCCATATTTGTAGATATTCACGCCGAGGCTACAGCCGAAAAGGTTTCTGTTGGGCATTATCTGGACGGGCGGGTTTCTGCCGTCATCGGGTCTCACACCCATATTCCGACTGCCGATGCTACCATTCGCGACGGCGGCACGGCTTATATGACCGATGTCGGGATGTGCGGCGATTATAACTCGGTTATCGGTTTTGAAAAAGAAGAACCACTTAACCGGCTGGCTCGCAAATATACCGGCGGTCGTCTTAGTCCGGCAAAAGGTTCCGGCACATTTTGCGGCGTTTTGATTGAAACTGATGATACCAGCGGCCTGGCAATCAAAATCGAACAAATCATTCTTAAAGCTTAAAATCAGATAAATTGATTTTATTATTCAGCTTTTAATATAAAGGATTTGTTTCTTATGGTTGTTGTAAATAAAGCTACGTTCAGCCTTAGGATTGAGGCTCTTATGCGGATATATTTTGAAGGATAGATATCCCCCAGTAAACTGGGGGTGCTAATCGGCTACAAACCTTACGGTTTGACCACGCTCGTTGGCGTGGAACGGTGTCTAACGACACCTTTACATTCAGCCCCCGATAAATCGGGGGTTTTCTGTAAGGAATGTAATAAAAAAAGGAGGCTTAAAAGCCTCCTTTTCTAAAAGTTTAAAGGATTAGAATCCTTCAGTATCTAAGCGTTTCCGCAGCTGTTTGCGCGCGCGTCTGACTGCTTCAGCCTGACGACGGGCTTTTTTCTCGGAATTTTTCTCGTGATGACGTCTTAATTTCATCTCACGGAAGATGCCTTCTCTCTGCATTTTCTTTTTCAAAACTTTCAGAGACTGAGCTACATCATTACCGATAACAGTAACCTGAACCACTTAAATCACCCCATTTCACTTGTTTTTTGAAGGTTAATAACGAATTTCGGGCTATTTATTAGCACACAAAATTTAATTTGGCAATAAGTTTATGCAATAATATTCGGCATTATTTTTGATTCAACAGTTTTAATCCGGCTTTTAACGCCCGTTCGCATATTATTTAACTGTTTTGCCTTAAAAAAATCAATCGTAGAGTTCTTTCTAACTAGATTTCGAATGTCTGAACAAACTCTCCTTTCTTCTAATTTCAACTCACACAATTGTTGTTGGAGCTTGTCCAAAGTACTCTGATTAGTCATTAAAAACTGCCTTTTTTAGAAAAAATTTGATAAATTGTTTTTTTGCTGGAAATATTTCCATAAAATTTGTATCTATTATACACGATAAATTTTGAAATTGCAATAGACTTGTTTAAATTCTTGGTGTATAAAGAGCCCCGAATTGTTTTTTTTACAGTCTTAATGTAATCTTTTTTATATTAATTACAAGGAGTTTGTTTATGGAAAAAATTAAAAGAATTGGTGTTTTGACCAGCGGCGGCGACTGTGCCGGCCTTAATGCTGTTATCAGTGCGGTTGTGGCGGCTGCCAGCAAAAAGGGATGGGAAGTTTACGGTATTCACAACGGCACGGACGGCATTACCGAAACACCCCACAGTTATGAAGTCCTCACCGTTCATAATTTTTCCGACTCTCCCTGGCCGAGACTGAGCGGCTCTTATCTCGGCTCGCTGAACAAAGGCGTTAAGATGGAATCGTTGGAGGAAATGTCCAAACGTTTTGCTCAGGGTGTGAAAGACCTCGGACTTGACGCGATTGTCGTTGTCGGCGGCGACGGCAGTATGAACATTGTCAGCAACTACTGCAAAGGCACGGATGTTCGCGTTATCGGTATTCCCAAGACCATTGACAATGATACGCCGATTACGGAATTTTCAGTTGGTTTTCAATCGGCCGTTCAAGTTTGTACGCAGGCTGTTGACGATTTGGAATGGACGGCTCGTTCACACAATCGCGCTTTGATTATGGAAGTTATGGGTCGTGACGCCGGACATTTGGCAATGCATTCCGCTTTGGCCGGTTCTGCCGACGTTTGCCTGGTTCCGGAAATCCCCTACAGCATTGACGGCATTATCAACAAACTGAAGGCCATTAAGGCCAGCGGCCGTAATCATGCCGTTCTGGTTGTTTCCGAAGGTATTAAAACCGAAAACGGCGAGCATCTCTCCAACAAAAAGAATATGGTCGGAGAGGCTGTTTACGGCGGTATCGGGCAATATCTGAACAATGAAATCAGCAGCCGGTATAAAGATTTTCAAATCCGCGTAACACAGCTCGGACATATTCAACGTTCCGGTACCCCGGCAGCATTTGACCGTTTGTTGGCTGCCGTATTCGGCGCAAAAGCCATTGAGCTGCTGTCCAAAGGCGAGACCAATAAGATGGTTGCCTGGAGAGACGGTCATGTTCAGGCTTATGCTCTGGAAGATGTGGTTAAAGAAGGCACGACCTTGCTGAATACCCACAGCGATTTTGTTAAGGCGGCTATTGACCTCGGTATTTATATCGGCGAAGTTAAATAGTTTTTTCGCTTTACTTGATCTTCCACCCCGGTTTTTCAATCGGGGTTTTCTTTTTCCTACTCAGACACAAAAATATATTCATTTTTCAAATTTTATTGAACTCATCTTCATTCCATGCTATTCTATAATTAATTATTTTAGCCGATTTAAGAATTAACATATTTACAAGCAAAGGAATGCCCATGGAAAAAGAACTCAAAGATTTTGAAAAAGATTGGACGATAGACATTAAGAATAAATCGGCCAGGCATAACAGCGGTTTGTCAATCGGTTATGATTCAACTAATGAAGACGGCTCTTTGCGTTTGGTATATACCGGCGTAATGTCTTGGAACAAGGCGACTTATGCTGCGCTCGGCGATGTGGAAAAAGTTGAGGCTTTACGGCAGGAGCTGACCCGGCAATTTGTAGAAATTTACAAGCATAAAATGGCCAATACTCTGCAGATGTCTGCCATAATGTCCAAAGGCCGGGAGTAAGACCATGACTTTGACGCGGCAAGACATAGACAACGCCGTTGCGGGGAATGCTCACGAAGCGGATATCAGGCATTCTCTTTCCAATTATTTTGAAGATTTGGACAAGCCGGTCGCTGTGGCAATCAGTGTTGGGGAAAACAGAGGAAATTATCCCGAAAATGTTGATAAACTGGTTGATGTGCTGCGGGAAAACGGAGTTGACGCCGTTTCTTTTTTAGACAGACAGGCTGTCGATCCTTCTAAATTTGTGGTAAATGCAAACGGTATACAATTTCCGTTTATGAGCCCGGAAGATTCTCTCAAAGCTACGGTCGCCGTTGAGACGATAATCCGCGACAACGGGTTTTCACTTGTCGGGCATGCCAACCCGCTATCCGTTGAAAGTATGCTCTATACTGCCGACAAAAAACTGGAGCGCCAGCGTAACGACGCTTATGCCGCTTCCGATAATGTCATCGATTTGAAAGCCAGTCATCCGAGAAAGGAAGTTTTTGAAACTCTGGAAGCAAAATACGGCAATTATAAGAGCTTTATCGATAAAAAAATCAACGAGGCTTATGCCGGCTCACAGGCCGTGGATTTTGAGGAACTTGACAAGAAAAACGTTTATGCAGACGGCGGAGAATTTTTATTTCGCGGAGGAAGTCTGGGGGCAAATCCTTATGCGACCATATCAGAATTCAATTCGCGCAAAGTCGCTCATTCTTCCCCGGCTCCATCCATTTGTTCCAATTTTTCAGGAAAAGGACATAGTTATTCTTCTAAAGGCGGTGCAGTTTATGAAACAACCGAATCCGGTATGGAATATGGTTTTATCTATAAGCTGCGCAGCATGGGAGATGAGCAGAAATATTATTGCAATGTCGGCCTGGAAACGGCGCACAATCCCAAAAGTATTCAGGAGGGAATTACTACAGGCGGAGAAGTTCCGTGGAACGGCTGGAATGGCGGAATTTATGAAACACCGGTTTTGCCACATCATAACAAGCTGGAAGCCATTTATATTCACGTCGGTGCTCCGGGAGAAAACAGACTTTTTGAAATTCCGCTGGATGAAAACGGAAATATAGCCGATCCGGAATGGCGCGATTTTATGGAACTGCACGAACCGACCGACGATAAAACGCTCGGATATTTGGCGCAACGGCAAGATGCCCAGAAAAAAGAACAAACGGAAAATCCCAAACATATTTATGCTTTTGAACTCAAAAAAGGTTTGCAAAAAGACACACAGGACTATTTAAAAGAAATTTCCACCAAAGATTTTGTGGGATGTTTTATTCATAAAAGCAAAATTCGCGAAGATGAAAACGGACATCTGGAAATTGACGACAGAATTAACCTTCAACAATTAAAACTGGCCTATCTGCCTAATATGGCAAATTTGAAAATTAACGGCAATTTGTTTATTACAGAGGTTAATGAGATAAAAGCGGCAAATTTACCTGAAACAACGGAAGGGATTTCCTGCCTTAACTGCAAAATCTCCGATACGCACGAGATAACGGCCGAAAAATTCACAAAAATTGTGGGTGCCGAAAATAAAAACGGCTGGTACTCTTTGCGGTATACCTGCCATAATTCTTTAAATTTTGACGGTATTCCACAAGGGTGGGAAAATATCAGATTTGATACACTCCCTCCAAATGTAAATATGAAATATGATTCTTTTGAACAAATTCCGGAAACACGTTATGGTATCGGAAATTCCGGTATTGAGATAAAAGACCAAAGTTCTATCAAAAATATGCCGATTGACAAGTTTTTATACAAGATTAACGGGAATGTTGGAACCAGAAAGTTTCCCCCGGCTATGGAAAACGAAGAGTTCACGCCGGTTGAGAAAAACAGCGATATCTCTCTTCACTTGGAAACAACCAATATTACAACCTTTCCGAAAGGCTTTGAGGAATACGGCATTGAACAGATTATTATGAATTCGCAAGCTAAAGTTACTTCGCTCAATAATTTTCCGGTAACCCAAAAAGGGGTTTATAACCTCAATTTTGACGGCGACTTAAAAAATGAAACAATGTTAAGTTTCTTGAATAAAGTAAAAGGAGCAGAATGGGTTCAAAACAACACTTCCATTGCAGAAGACGGACATTTGATTATCAACGGAGAACTGGATTTTGCCTCTCAGCGATGGAGTGGACAAGATAAACCGCAAATATCCATTACATCTTTGCCAAAAGATTTTGATACGACAGAAATAACAGGAGAAATTGCACCAGAAAATATAGCATCTTTTATGAATGTTCATCAACGTTTAAAAAGAAACATTAATAACGAAAGCCTTTCAATTCCAATGTCGCATCAAAAAGATTTTGATTGGGAACATCTAAAATGTTCTTCTTTTGAAATTAGTGGAAATGGTAAGTTTACAGAAAAAGTACCTCAAAATTTAAAGGAACTGCACATTTCCGATAATAAGGCATTATCCGCTTTGCCAAAATTACCGGAAAGTTGTGAGCACCTGGCGTTACATAATGCTTCTGTGGCAGAAGTTTTAAACATTCCAAACAGTGTTACATCCTTTTATGCTCATCAAACGACTTTTGAGAACCTTCCGGCCTTTCCTGAAAAAAGTACAAGCATTACACTCAATGACGTTGAGATAACTCAGGGAAAAACATTGGATTTTGGAAAATGTCAAGAGCTCCGGCTACATAATATAAAAATTCCAGATGGTGCTACACTGGATTTAAGACAATGTCAGAAAATTGACTTATTGAACGTTGATTTGTCAAAATGTCAAGTCATTCTGCCTAAAGAGGCAAAATTAATCTTATTGTCCGGCGTAAAATTTCCCGACGGATACAAATTGGACTTATCCGGCTATGAAAAAGGCAGTCTTAACGGATCTTTGAACTGTGCAGAAATAAAACTGCCAAAGAAAAGCTCCAGCGAAGAAATCTTGGTTCCTGATAATGTCAAAGAGGTTTCGACAACTTATCTTGTTTCCGGGTTCAAAATCAACCAATTGCCGCAAGAAATCAAAATTACGGACAAACCTGATGGGCACGGCAAATTAGTGTCATTAAAAATATTGCAGCATAGGGGAGTTCCGGCCAAACAAATTGCTGCGCTGCGCAAAGAACGGATAAAAAACAAAATTTTATCACCGTTTAAAAAGTTATTTGAAAAAACTGATAAAAAGAAAGATACATCCGACAATGTTTCTCTTTCGCAGAATCTTTCTGCCAGAGAAAAAATTACCTCTCTTCGGGGAATGGATCCAGACAGTCCTCAAAAGAAAATACCAGCAACGGAATATGAAGCCGAAAAGACTGCTGCGGAAAAAATCCTTTTTGAACAGCAGCCCGAATATCAAACAACAAAAGAACAATCTAAAACAAAAGAGGTATCTTCATCTCTCAAAAAAATATTGGCTGCTCGAGGTATTTTTAAATCCCATTCTTCAAAGAAACAAGTTTCTCATCCTGAGATTTCCAATGACCAGCTTTTGACAAAACTGGCAGATAAGGGGCGGGATTACTAAAATTTATTTTACTATCCTTACCCTTATAATTGTTTTTTATAAAATTTTATATTTTTTCTTTTATTATCAAATGATGAAATAAGCTTATTTCAGAAAAAATGTATATAAAAAACGTTTTTCTATCTCATTGACTTTCCTTACTTTATACAAAATACAGCCTGTCCTTCTCAGCATATATTGACAATTCGATTGTTTTGTGATATTGTTATATTTGTAAGCGCTCTTTTTGAGTGTCTTCTCCGGTCTCCTTTTTCATCGGCTTGGAGGCCGGAGTTCTATTAACAGCCTTCGTTTTGGTAAGTTTTGTATTTTGAAAGTATTTTTTATTATGGGAGAAAGCCAATGAGAAATGATAACACTACGCTACACATGAAACTTAAACTGGCAGTTTGTTCTGCTGCTTTATTGGCTTTTCTCCCCTCTTCTGCATCTGCCGGTATTTGCTTTCTGCCGGACTGTATGGATGAAGATGTTGTTCAGGGTGATATTAACATGAACATTAACTCCGATACCGAGTATTGCGAGGAGAAAGGCTATACCTATTATTCTTCCGGCGAATGTCCGCAATATCAGGCTAAAGTCGGTACTTGTTCCCGTGATGATCATTACCTGAAATGTGATGCCGTTACCTGGTGTAAGAATAACGGCTATAATACGCAGACCTGTTCTCTGCCGTCCTTTGTTAATGATCAATGTCCGAACGGCAAACCTTATTATAAAGGTTGTAAAGAAGACCGGCCGAGAGCCTGTCGTGAACAAGGCTATGTCAACTCTTGTTCTCCGGGACGGTTGTATAAATCGACAAACCGTTGTCCGTGGGATAGTTCTTACGGCAAATGTTGTACCGCTTCTCCTTCTGCCGGTTGTCCGACCGATTATAAGGTTACCTGTGATCCGTCACGCGGATCTTCCGGAACGGATACCTGCGGTTATACCTGTTACAGATGTTGTGATGATACCTGTCCGTCAGGGACTTCTAAAAACTATACCGGTTCTTATGCCACAACAACCGAATGCGGGTCAAGATGTAACCGCTGTAAATCTTGTCCGTCCGGTTCAAGTACATCTTATACCGGTTCTTATGCCGGAACGACCGAATGTAACGGCGGACAGAGCTGTTACAGATGTAACGATACCTGCCGAACAGGTGAAAA
>CALXRP010000020.1 GCA_944390885.1 uncultured Alphaproteobacteria bacterium | reverse complement strand
AACGAAGGCAGGCAAGCGTTACAAACGGAGTGACCGCAGCGAGTTAGGGAGCGCGCAGCGTGAGCTTACGAGCCAGACCGAACCTTGGTTCGAATCCCGCAGAAAAGAAAGTGTTTTTCAGATACAAAAAAAGCCCCGAAAAGAGGAGCTTTTTTAATGGCGCACCCGGCGGGCTGGAGAAAATAAAACAACCGTTGCTCCGGTTGTTTTATGCCGACAGGCGAAAGTTTGTTAGCTTGCGGCCGAGAGAAAACGAAGGCAGGCAAGCGTTACAAACGGAGTGACCGCAGCGAGTTAGGGAGCGCGCAGCGTGAGCTTACGAGCCAGATCGAACCTTGGTTCGAATCCCGCAGAAAAGAAAGTGTTTTTCAGATACAAAAAAAGCCCCGAAAGAGGAGCTTTTTTAATGGCGCACCCGGCGGGATTCGAACTCACAACCTTCTGATCCGTAGTCAGATGCTCTATCCAATTGAGCTACGGGTGCATTTAACTTCAACAACAGAGAAGTTAATACAGCTTTTATTTTTAATTTGCAAGCATTATTTTTCAAATTTAAAAGAATTTTAAACTATTTTCGCTATACAATGACCCAAAGTCAGGGTGCTTATTTAAAAGGGATTGGATTTTTTATGTTTTTTTCAATTTCTTACTTGTTATTTTATAAAAATTTCTTTATAAATTAACTAAAATAAGCAGCAGATTGCACACCAACTTTATTAAAAAAGGTCATTATTAATGAAACAAGTATCAAGAAAATTGTTTGTATCCCTGATTTCCGCCATAGGAATGAGCGGATGTTCATATACATCGGATGCAATTTTTCCTTCGCTTTTCGGCTCTGATACTCAGGAAGAAGTTGCCGCCAACTCTTCTGTGCCTCTTCCTGAATTAGGCACCACCAATTTTGAACCGTTGGAAATCACCGAAGGAGGAAACACCGGAACTTTTGTCGGTCAAAAAGTTATCGGTTTCCGCAGCGAGTTGACCCAGCTTCAGGATTCTATCCGCAAGTATAATGACGAGCTGCAAAAAATCAGAACTTCTGTCATTAATAATGCCCTGCAATATCATAAAGTTATCGGCGCAATAGAAGCCAAACTTCAGGTCGGCACAACGCCGGGCAACCCGCAAATGTATGCAATGTTGCAGACGGCTCAAAATAACGTTCAGGTTATGAGTGCCAATACAAATTCGTTAAACCAACTGGCCGCAAAAGTAAACTCTGATGCCGCAATGACAACCTATTTGCTGGATTCCATTAAAGCAGCCTATGGTGTTTCCGGTGCCGTTGATGAAGATCACCGTCAATTGCGGATTCTGGAAAATGAGACCAATCAGACCGCCATTTTGTTCAACAGTCTTTCTGCCGAGCTGAATAATGACATTCTGCGCCAGCAGCAATATGTTGAAACGGCCCGCAATAACATTGTTGATTTGAACAGCGCCATCAAAGTCGGCAGCTACAATTCTGTCGGTTATTACCGCAACGCCTCTGCTGCACCGACATTGCTGACAACGTCTGCATCTGCGGCAAAATCGGGCGGTTATTCTGCTTCGCCGTTGTTTGTTGCCAAATTTAATAAGCAGGATGTTCGCTTTCAGGATGGTTTGAAACAGGCTGTCAGCAGCGCAATCCAGAAAAAACCGAATGTGATGTTTGAGGTTGTGGCCGTCAGTCCGGCCGGTGGCAGCCAGCTTTCCAAAAACAATGCCCAAAACAATGCGGCAATGGTCTTTCAGGAGATGGTAAATATGGGCGTCGGAGCCGATAAAATCTCTTTGGCAGCCCGCACCAGCGATACGGCCAAAGTTTCCGAAGTCCACGTTTATGTAAAATAACCTTTTGCGAAATGTTAATGCTCCGGCTATTGTTATGATACCGGAGCTTTTTTTATCGGAAGTTTTATGCTGAGAATAAGTAACATAAAAACGCCCCTTTCTTTTCCGTTATCCGAATTGCCGGGTGTCGTTTCTGAAATATTAAAGGCTTCGGAACCTTTCAGCCGTTTTCGCATTATTAAAAAAGCGGTTGATGCCCGCAGCCGGACTCAGGCCTTTTTTGTTTATACCGTTGAGCTGGAAACCCCGGAAGAAGCAAGAATCCTGGCCGAAAAGCCCTATCCCTTTGTTGAAAAGGCGGCTGTTACGGAAAATTTGACGATTCCGCATTGCCAGAAAGAAAACCTCCGCCCGATGATTATCGGCAGCGGTCCGGCCGGAATGTTTGCCGGACTTGCTTTGGCAAAAGCCGGATTGCAGCCATTGATTATTGAACGCGGGCGTCCGGTTCCGCAACGTCAAAAAGATGTTGAAACTTTCTGGAAAAACGGCCGCCTAAATCCCGATTCCAATGTCCAGTTCGGAGAAGGCGGTGCCGGAACTTTTTCCGACGGTAAGTTGATGACCGGAATAAAGAAAGACTGTTATACAGCGGAGGTTTTTGCCGAACTGGTCGCCGCCGGAGCACCGGAAGATATTTTATATTTGGCCAAACCTCATCTTGGAACGGACAAACTGGCACTGATTGTTCCGAAAATCAGAGAAAAAATCATTGCTTTGGGAGGAGAATATCTGTTTGAAAACCGGTTGGAAGACCTGGTTATAAAAAACGGAAAATTGCAGGCTGTACAAATTAAAAAACCCGACGGAAGTCTGGCAGAATATCCCGTTCGGGAGATGATTTTGGCAATCGGGCACAGCGCGCGCGATACTTTTGAAATGTTGTATAAAAGACAAATCCCGCTGGTGCCGAAAGCTTTTTCTGTCGGAGCCCGGATTGAACATCCGCAAAAACTGATTGATAAAGCGGTTTATCATGCCTTTGCCGGCCATCTGGAACTGGGCGCGGCCGATTATAAATTGTCCGTCCATTTACCGAACGGAAGATCGCTGTATACATTTTGTATGTGTCCGGGAGGCGTTGTCGTGCCTGCCGCTTCCGAGCCGGAAAGAGTTGTTACGAACGGAATGAGTTATTACGCCAGAGATAAGAAAAACGCCAATTCTGCCTTGTTGGTTGGGGTAACGCCGGAAGATTTCGGCGGCAGCCATCCGCTGCAGGGAATGTATTGGCAGCGGGAACTTGAGCACAAGGCCTATCTTGCCGGCGGCAAGAGTTATAAGGCACCGGCGCAGCTTCTGGCTGATGTCTTGCAAAATCGCCCGTCAACCTGTGCGGCCGGCGTAACGCCAAGCTATTCCCGCGGTGTTGCCTGGGGCGATTTGGGAGCTGTTCTGCCGGATTATATTATGGAAACTTTCCGCCTCGGCATTTTGGAAATGGATAAAAAACTGCACGGATTCGCAATACCGGAAGCCGTGTTGACCGGCGTGGAAACCAGAAGCTCGTCGCCGGTAAAAATCTTGCGTGATGAACAATTTGAAAGCCCGGTAAAAGGAATTTTCCCTTGCGGCGAAGGTGCCGGTTATGCCGGTGGAATTGTTTCTGCCGCGGTCGACGGGTTAAAAACGGCTTTGTCAATCATCAACCGGAGATTCTAAAACCAAAATTTCCGGCAGACAGTTAAAACGGACGGGCAGAATGCTGGTTCCGAGACCCCGGCTGACAATAATCCGTCTTCCTTCTTCATGATATTCTCCGCCGGCAAAACGACGACCGAACTTTGACGGTACCAGCAGCGGACCGTAAAACGGAACAGCGACTTGCCCGCCATGCGTATGCCCGGATAAAGTCAGCGGAATTTCCTGCGGAATAAGGTCAAAGATGTCGGGCGTGTGAGAAACCAACAGCGTTTTTTTCATATCCGTTTTGGCAAGCGCTCTGATAAAATCCGGCGAGCGGGTTTTGTCATCGGCCAGTCCGGCGATAAATAAGTCCTTCCCATCAATTTTCAAACGGATATTTTCGTTCTCCAAAACGATAATGCCGGCTTTTTCCAGCTCCTGACGCATTTTGTTCCCGTCCATATACCAGTCATGATTTCCGAGCACGGCAAAAACGCCGTATTTGGCTTTAAGCTCTCCGAGTGCGGCCGCAATTTTTTCCATCTTCATGCTTGAGGCATGCTTGTGCCCTCTGACGTAGTCGCCGCCTAAAATGATAATGTCCGGTTTTTGAGCATTGATTTTACGGACGATTCTCTTAAGACGCCAATTTTCCCACGGGGCAATATGCCAATCACTGGCAAAAACGATTTTTAGCCCTTTAAAATCGCTAAAACCAAGCCTGTAGCGGCGAACGGACAAAAGATACGGCTCTATCAAAAAAGCCCAAATCAAACCGCAAATTCCTAAAATAACGGCCGCTGTTAAATATTTTTTCATTTGCAAACTTTCCGACAGACAATTTTTATAAAAGGTATTATGCCCGGTTGGAAAAGTAAAGAGCAAAACCGAAAACAATCAATTCCAAAACAACAAAAACAATTGTTCGGATGTCGGTATTAAAAAAAGTTTCTAAAATTCCCTTTTCTTCCATATTATTTTTCCTAAAAAATGATATTAGGGCTGGCATGAATTATTATAAGTTTTGCAATTCTTTTAGTCGATATTGCCTGTAAAGATCCTTAAATCTTTTATCTTTAGGCAGCTCATTAAAATTCGGCATATCTTGCGCTTTTATTTTTGAAATTTTATCAAAAACTTTTCTGCAACGGGAACAACAAAGATCAAAATCTTTCATTTCGTCTTGAGATATATTAAAATCACGTCCAAAAGTATCACAACGACAAATTTCAATCATATTTTCTAACAACTGCCTATCTTTATATTTATTGCTGACCTCATTTACAAAATCAAAAACTTTTGCCACTTTCATATTTTTGACTTGATGAAATTTCATATGATTTTTACAAGCCAAAAGTGCAAAATTTTTAAATTCGTTAGGAACTTTTAGCCTGCAACAAATTTGATTAATGAGTAAATCTCCTCTTTTTTCATGATTGTGGTGCGCAGGAAGAATATCTTGCGGTGTTTCTGTTTTTCCAATATCATGCAATAGTAAAGCAAAATTAATAATTGGGTTATTCCCTTTATATTTTTGTAAAACAAGCATAGTATGAGCACCAGAGTTTCCCTCAGGGTGATAATCAACTCTTTCAGGAATGCTCCATAATTTGTCAACTTCGGGAAGGATTACGCTCAAAGCACCGCAATCACGTGCAGTTTTAATATACTTGTAGAAATTTTCAGAAGCCAAGGCTTTTTCCGTTTCTTTCCAAATACGTTCAGCAGTCAAATGGTTTAACATTCCGGCCTTAACCATTTTAGTTGCCAGTCGCATAGTTTCTGGAGCAATTTCAAAGTCTAACTGTGCAGCAAAACGGCACATTCTGAGTACTCTTAATGGATCTTCAATAAAATGCTCTGAATTTACATGCCGGATGATTTTATTTTGAATATCTTTTACTCCTCCCACCAAATCAACCATTTGATTTTTATCAACATCATAAGCCAAAGCATTACAGGTAAAGTCTCGTCTTTGAAGATCATCTTCTAAAGAAATGGATGGATCAAAAACAAATTCAAAATCAGTATGTTTATCCCCTGTTTTAATTTCCTTGCGAGCCAACGCGTATTCATCTTTTGTTTTGGGATGTAAAAAAACAGGAAAATCTTTGCCAACTTGTTTAAAGCCTAAATCTTCCATTTCTTTAACAGTTGCTCCCACCACAACATAATCTAAATCATGTGGAGGACGCTCTAATACCATATCTCTTACAGAACCGCCAACCTGATAAACTTTCACAATTTTTCTCCAGCTCATTTATGTTCTCAATAAAAAAATTTTAGCATAATTCCATGATGGAGTAAATATAAGGAAAGATATTTTTTCAAATAACAAAACCCTCCACAAAGGAGGGCTTTTTGTAAAATGGCGGATAGAGTGGGATTACTTTCACTTTGTTCAAGTTGCACGGGCGCAATTTTTGCCTGACGGCAAAATCGGCGGTACCCGCGTCCCGCCTATTGCTGGTAGTCAAACCCACTTTCCCGTGGGTTCAAATCCGCCCATCCTCATCATTTACAACAAAACCCTCCGCAAGGGAGGGCTTTCTTGTAAATGGCGGATAGAGTGGGATTCGAACCCACGGTACCCTTTGGGGGTACACACGATTTCCAATCGTGCGCCTTCGACCACTCGGCCATCTATCCAAACTGACGCTAACTTATATTAAACTAAAAATTTTTGCAACAGTTTTTTTACGGCGGCAAAATGCTGTGATAAATTTTGTCAGAACAACGGCATTGTTCCCAAACAAATGGCGTCAGCGGCGGGACTCGAACCCACTACCCCCGGTTTAGGAAACCGGTGCTCTATCCTGATGAGCTACGCTGACAACCTGATTTTGAATTATAATCAAAAAAAATAAAAAGCAAGTTAAATTTACGTTATCGGAGAAAAGAATTTTTTTATTGTAAAAAGGCCCATGATAGAATCAGGCAATTATTTGAGAGCTTTATATCTGGCGGAATTATTTTTTTGCCGTTAAACTGTAAAATGTCTGCTAAAAAACAAAGGAGAAAAATATGAAAGTCCTGTTGATTAACGGGTCGCCGCACAAAAACGGCTGTACTTATACGGCATTAAAAGAGATTGCCGATCAGTTGGCCAAAGAGGGGATCGATTCGGAAATTTATCACATCGGAACGGAGGCTATCCGTCCGTGTATGGCTTGCCGCGCTTGTGCAAAACTCGGCAAATGCGTTATTGATGACAAAGTTAATGAATTTGTAAACAAAGCGGCAGAATTTGACGGCTATATCATAGGTTCGCCGGTTCACTACGGTTCTGCCAGCGGTGTTGCCGTTCCGTTTTTGGATCGGGCATTTTTTTCGGCATTTATGGCCGGCCGCGATATCTTTCGGCACAAACCCGGATCAGTTATTGTAAGCGCCCGGCGTGCCGGAACGACGGCAACCATAGATCAGCTTAACAAATATTTCCAAATTGCGGAAATGCCGGTCATCTCCGGCCGTTATTGGAATATGGTTCACGGCGCCGTTCCCGATGAAGTCCGGCAGGATAAGGAAGGAATGCAGAATATGCGCATTTTGGCCAAGAATATGGCTTATCACTTAAAATGCAAAGAAGCTGCGGCCAAAGTCGGTATCTTGCCGCCTGCCGCCGAAAAGGTCGAATTTACAAACTTCATCAGATAGGGAGTTTTGCAATGATTAAAAAATTTTGGGTTTCTCTGTTTTTGGGAATTATATTGTCTTTAGGAGGAAATGCCATGGCAAACGATGCTTTAAATGCTAAACAAAAATCAATCGCCACTGCTGCGTCTTATGCCGCCCGCGGAGATCAGGCCGGATTAAAACAGGCGCTGGCAGAAGGTTTGGACGCCGGCGTAACGGTCAACGAATTTAAGGAAATTTTGGTACAGGCTTATGCTTACTGCGGTTTCCCGCGCAGCCTGAATGCCTTAAACACGTTAATGCAGGTTGTTGACGAACGCGGCAATAAAGATGAACAAGGCCGCCTGCCGGGAGCAAAACCGCAGGGCAGCAGCCTTGAATATGGCGCCAACAATCAGACAAAACTTGTTGGTGCGCAGGTACAGGGTAAAATTTATGATTTTGCTCCGGCAATTGACGAATTCTTAAAAGCCCATTTATTTGGCGATATCTTTGCCCGGGATAATGTCGATTGGCAGACCAGAGAGCTGGCAACGGTTGCGATGCTGGCTTCTCTGACAAATGTTGACAGTCAGCTGAAAAGCCATATTAATGTCGGCAAACATAACGGCCTGACTGATGAACAAATTGCCGAGATTTTGGAAATTGCCGACCGTACGGGCGCACAAAATGTTCTGTTCGGATTCGGTAATGAAAACACGGCTTTTGCCAAATACTTCATCGGCAAAAGCTATCTGCAGCCCTTGGCCAAAGAAGGGATCAGCGCCTCAAATGTTACGTTTGAGCCGAAATGCCGCAACAACTGGCATATTCACCACAAAACCGGCCAAACGCTGCTGGTTGTTTCCGGCCGCGGCTGGTATCAGGAATGGGGAAAACCGGCTCAGGAGCTGAAACCGGGAGATGTTGTTGAGATTCCGGAAGGTGTAAAACATTGGCACGGTGCGGCCAAAGACAGCTGGTTTACGCATATTGCGATTTCCGTTCCGGCAGAAGGAGCTTCGAGCGAATGGCTGGAAGCGGTCTCCGATGCGGAATATAACAAATTAAAATAAAAAAGAGCAGAAGAACTGCCGATGGCAAAGTCGGCAGTTTCTTTTCGTAATATTCTGAAAAAGAACCATATATTTTGGCTCCCGATAATTAAAAGTAAAAACGCAGACCGACAGTCAGCTCTTTAATATCGTCAACTTCCGTCACGTTGGTCAAAGCATAGCGGAACATACCGCGGATGGCATAATTCGGCGTGATATTGATTTGGGCGCCGACGCCGAGACGCAGAGCCTCAAAATCGGTAGAAATTTTTTCTTTTTCACTCACGCCGCCGAGCGTATATGTTCTTGTTGTATCCATTTCATACCTGGCGACGCCGAGAGAACCAAAAAACTCAAGATAATGCATATCAATAATCGTACGAACAATATCCGCACCGTAAGCACGTAGCTTCATCTTTGTTTCCAATCTGTCGCCAGCCACTCTAAAACCGGAGATATGAGAGTTATTTCTGTCAGTCATCTGATAAAAACCCTCAATCGCCAGATTCTTGGTCAGTTCCAAACCCAAAGAAGCCGCTCCGCCGTTAAATTTCTGCTCCAACCAACGACCATCTGTTCCTTCTGTATCATCAAAGTTGTAATCGGAATACATATAATCAAATCCGATATAAGGCCTAATGGCTAAAGCTTCCGGCAAAAAAGAAAAAACGCCGGCAAACAGGGAAATTGTCAAAAAAAGGAATTTTTTCATTATGATATATCCCATAAAAACATCACTATTTACAAGCATATTAGCGATTTATGGCAAAAAGTCAATCCAAAAAAGTAAATATTTTGACAAATTTTCGTAAAATTACCTTGACTATCATCAGATTTTGCCTAAAATAACCTTATATTCAGGGAGCTTTTTATGGAATTATCAGATATCGTTTTTGGACGGACAACAATTACGGAACCTGTTTTGCAGGAGCTTCTGCTTTCTCCCGAACTCAACCGCCTCAAACACATTTCTTCTGCCGGTTACTATCCTGCCGTTCCGGGGTTTCGTCATGAACAGGTAAACCGTTTTGTGCATTCTGTCGGCGTTTTTATGCTGCTCCGTCGTTTTGGAGCCCCGTTGGAGGAGCAGATTGCCGGTTTGCTGCATGATGTTTCTCATTCCGCCTTTTCTCATACGATTGATTATATTAAAAAAGACGCGGAAAGCCAGAAAGTTCAGGGAGAACAAGATAAAGTCCACGAAAGCTTTGTCAAAAATTCCTCTTTGGCGCCGATTTTGCAAAAACACGGTTTTGATGTCGATTATATTTTGGACGACAGTCACTTTCCGCTCAAAGAAAATGAGCTCCCCGATATTTGCGCTGACCGTTTGGATTATACTTTGCGTCAGGCACTTGTTTTTCAATGTCTGAAGCAAGAACAGATCGAGCATATAATAACCTCTCTGACCGTTTATGACGGATCTTTTGTTTTTAGCAGTCCCGAGGCTGCTTTACACTATGCCAACGCTTTTGTCTGGCTGAATGAAAATTGCTGGAGCGGACTGGCCTCTGCCGTAATGTTTTCTGTTTCCGCCCAACTGTTTCGCCGGGCTATAGAGCAGGGGTTCGTAAATTTTTCGGATTTTTACAAACACGATGATGATTATGTCATTAATCAAATTAAAGAACATTTGCGCCAAGACAGCAAATTGCAGTATTATTATTCGCTGTTGCAAATGGAGCCGGAACGTTTTGCCAATTATGCCAATGATGACATTGAGCCGGTCTTTATCAAAAACCGGATAGTCGATCCGTTGGTTTGCATTCGCAACGGCTGCGTGCGCTTGTCGGATTTAAGTAAAAGTTATAAAGACAAAATCACCAGACAGCCAAAGTTTAAAGAATATCGCATAGCGCCGAAAATTTCAGCCGCACAGGCTGTCTGACAAGACAAAACCCGCCAGATACAAACTGACGGGTTTTTGTTCTGATTAAACGGACGATTTTTTGTCCTTGTAGCCCAAAATACATTTGATCAGGTCTTTTTCCGTTGTATTCAGGATATAAATAACCAGATACCAAATGCCGACACAAAGCGCAAATCCGATAAAAACCCAAGCAGCATTACACAAATAATACCCAAAAAAGTTAATCGCTCCGAAACGGTTTAAAAGCACGTTTTTCCAGATCTCCGACGGAAAAATAAAAACGCAAATTGTTCCGACAACTTGAATAAAACGACAAAGACGAACCCGAATATTCGGAAAATCGGTATAATCTATCCTGTTATTACTTGCCGTAAAATGAGCAAAAGACGTTATCAAAATAAGCGCCAGCCACAATCTTGTATCCATAAGGCATTAAATTTTAATTATACGAATAAAAATTATTTTTTATTCATCATAAATAAAAACCAAACGGAGTCAAGACGTTATAACCGGCAAACCTGATTGTTTTTCACGTTCAAAAAGAGAGCTTCTCCGGTAAGGGAAGAAAAAAGTTCCGGATCGGTAGAGGTAATCCAGGCCTGAACTTGCAGCTCTCTGAGCTTCTCAAGCAAGGCCTCACGTTTAACGTCATCCAAATGAGCCGCCACCTCGTCCAGCAGCAGCACAGGAGCAAATCCCTGATGCAGCGTTTGGCATTTGCTTTGCGCCAGAATGATGCTGATAAGCAACGACTTCTGCTCCCCAGTGGAGCAGAGTTCGGCAGGCATTCTTTTCTTTTTGTAATAGACCTTAAAATCCGTGCGATTGATTCCGTCAACCGTGTCGTTATAAAGCACATTCTTGCGCTGGGATTTCAACATCTGCATATAGGCATCTTCAACCTCAACGGCCGGCATTTTATCAAGCAGCTTTTCAATTTTACCGTCAAGCTCCATACTGACGTTCGGAAAAATATCGTCGGGTTCGTGTTCAATAAAAGAATTCAGCTTGGCAATCTGCTCCCGCCGCGCTGCCGCAATCGCCACGCCGAGGCCGGCCATTTGCTCTTCCAGCGAAGACAACCAGGTATTGTCATGCCGACCGGATTTAAGCAGCTGATACCATTCCCGGTACAAATGTTCAAAAGAAGCCGTCCGTTTGGCATGTTCCAAATCAAAAGCATAAACCAGCCGATCCAGAAAACTCCGTCGTGGCTGAGATCCGCCTCGGAAAAGCCGATCCATCTGCGGTGTGAGCCAGACGGCGGAAAAATAAGCGCCGAGTTCTGCTTGTGAAGAAACTTTTTGATTGTTTATTTTAACGATTCTGCGCTCAAAACTTTTAACATCGTCATCGCTGGTTTCCCGAACGGATTTTTCGGCCGCCGTCCCGATGTCAATCTCGTCTTCCCCTTGCTGAACGGTAGCCGAAACCGCCCAACTTGTGTTGGCAATTTCCGTCGGCTGATATTCACTGGTAACCAAAGCCGGCGTTATGCGCTTAATGTCGGCCAGCCTGGCACCGCGCAGTCCCCGCCCGGGGGTCAGAAAAGAAATCGCCTCCAGAATATTTGTTTTGCCGGCTCCGTTTTCTCCGGTAACAATAACCGGTTTTAACGGCGCTTCTATCCGTAAAAACGGATAATTCCTGAAGTCAGTTAAAGTCAGGCGGATAATACCTGACTTTTCAACTGTCTGATTCTGGATTTTTAAAGCCGGAACATTCATTCTGCCAAATTATACCCTCATCGGCATCAGAACGTAAATTGCACTGGAATCCGAAGTATCATGAATAACGGAAGGAGAAGTTCCGTCTGTAAAGGAAATCCGGACGGCATCTCCTTTAATCTCTTGCAGAATATCCAGCAGATAACGGAAATTATAACCAATCTCAAGCGATTCCCCTTCGTATTTGGCTTCCAGATCTTCCGATGCACTGCCCAAATCAGGGCTGGACGTAATAATGGTAACTTTGTTTGTTCCTGTCAGCATCTTGATGGCGCGTGTTCTTTCGGCAACAACGGAAACACGATCAACGGCGGAAGAAAGTTCTTTAACGCCGATTTCCAGATTCTTGTCGTTATCTGTCGGAATAACGCGCTCATAATCCGGATAAGTTCCGTCAATCAGCTTAGAAGTCAGCGTAACATCATCCAATGCAAAGCGGACTTTATTGTCAGACATGGAAACATTAACCTTTTCGGCATTATTGTCATCCAAAAGCTTTCTGATTTCGGTAATCGTTTTGCGCGGAATAATCACGCCGGCAAGTTCTTCGGCGCCTTCCGGCAGCGGCGATTCAACGCAGGCCAGACGGTGGCCGTCCGTTGCCACGGCACGCAAAACTTTGGCTTCGCCTTCTTTTTTGGCATGCATATAAACGCCGTTCAGATAATATCTTGTTTCTTCGGTTGATACCGCAAATTTTGTTCTGTCAATAACGTCTTTCAGTTCTTCTTTGTCCATAACAAAGTTTATCGGCAGTTTGTCGCCGGAAATAACCGGAAAATCCTCAACCCCGATTGTCGACAAAGCGAATTTTGAACGTCCGGAAGCAATTGTGAGCTGTCCTTTCTCGTCAGGAAAAGTAAGTTCGACTTCCGAGCCGTCGGAAAGTTTACGGACAATGTCATACAACATATGAGCCGGAGCTGTCGTTGCGCCGGCCTCGCTGATATTGGCATCGACGATTTCGGTAATTTCGGTGTCCATATCGGTTGCCTTAAAGCTGATTTCGCTGCTCAAAGCTTCGATTCTGACATTGGAAAGAACCGGAATGGTATTTCTTTTTTCAACAATGCTCTGCATATGGCTGAGCGTTTTTAACAAACTTGCACGTTCAATAGTAAATTTCATTTTCACTTCCTATATAAAACATTTTTTCAAAGTCTAGCACAAACTTGCAAAATAAGAAGTCCAAACACGGAGTCGTCAACAAGTTTTTTAATGGATTCGATTTTATTTTTTGCTGCTTGGCGGGAGCTGTCGTATTTTGATCTTCGACATAAGAAAAACGCCCGGTTTTTTAGCACCGGGCGTTATGTTAGTCGAAAGTCAACAAGTAAATTAAGCTTCGAGAATTCTTCTCAAGGTATCAACATTCTCAGCCAGGGAAGAGTCTTCTAAAACCAGCTCTTCCACCTTACGAACGGCGTGCATGACCGTTGTATGGTCGCGGTCAAATTTGCGGCCGATTTCCGGCAGAGAACGCGAAGTTAGCTGTTTGGCCAGATACATGGCAATCTGACGCGGGCGGGCAACCGTACGAGCCCGGCGGGAAGATTGCATTTCTTTGACCGAAATATTGAAGTATTCGGCAACTTTTTTCTGAATCTCGTCAATCGTTGTCCGCTTGTCATAAGAGCGCAGCATATCTTTCAAAACATCCTGCGTCATATCCAGCGTAATTTCCTTGTCGGAAAGCAGCTGCGAATGGGCAACAACCCGACGCAAAGCACCTTCCAGTTCGCGAATATTAGATGTGATTTTCTGAGCCAGAAATTCTGAAACCTTTTGCGGAAGCTCAACACCGAGCTGACGAGCCTTATTTTCCAGAATACCGATACGCAGATCAAAATCCGTCGGATGAATGTCGGCAACCAGACCGCAACCGAGACGGGAGCGCAGGCGCGTTTCGATTCCTTCCAAATCTGCCGGAGATTTATCCGCGGAAATAATAATCTGGCGTCCTTCTTCAATCAGAGAATTAAAGGTGTAAAAGAACTCTTCCTGAGTGGTGTCTTTTCCGCCCATAAATTGAACGTCGTCCACCATCAAAACGTCAACCGAACGGAACTGTTCTTTGAAAGCTGTCGTATCTTTATAACGCAGAGCCCGTACGAATTTATACATAAATTTTTCGGCGGAGAGATATACGATATTTCTGGTCGGATCCTGCTGTTTAATGTGCCATGCAATAGCATGCATCAAGTGG
Organism: uncultured Alphaproteobacteria bacterium; assembly: GCA_944390885.1. Lineage (GTDB taxonomy): Bacteria > Pseudomonadota > Alphaproteobacteria > RF32 > CAG-239 > MGBC133411. The sequence continues at coordinate 23,976 of CALXRP010000020.1, read as the reverse complement.
GTTTTCCCAAGGCCGACACCGGAATATAAAAACAACGGATTAAACGAAACATTTCTGGATTCGGCAACTTTCCGGGCAGCGGCATAAGCAAATTCATTAGTCTTACCGACGACAAAATTATCAAAAGTAAATTGCGGATTTAACGGAACCGAAAGTGACTGATCGGTATTTCCGGCAACAAACTCGTTGCTGTTGGCGTTTAACGAATTAACGCCGGATTGATAAATGTTTTGTGGTGCCGGACTTGAAGAAATCTTTTTCAAAAGCGAGCGGCAGGATGGTGTATACATTCCCGTGCCGGCTGTTGCAACGCCGCTTTCTTGCATGGCCTGAACAACAAAATTGACTTCGCGGATTGCCGGATTTTTCTTTTCCCAGATTTTATGGATTCTCTCGCTGTAATGCGTAATAACCCAATTTCGCATAAATCTGGTCGGCACGCAAATATTCATAACACCGTTATTAAACGTCCCCGGAGTCAACGGCTTCAACCAACTTTCAAAAGCAGTTTCGCCGACTTCGTTTTTCAACTGGCTGCAAATCTGCCCCCATTGATCTTGTACCGAGCTTTCAGTGTCTAATAATGCTTCTTCAGCCATCGTCTCTCCCCATTATAAAAAATATCAAATAATTTTTTTTGAACCTGTAATTTTTCAAAACAGGCCCCGTTTGTAAGGCGCTCAGAAAACTTTTAGAAAGTTCTTATAAAATTTCAAATCCCCATTTCAAAATTTTATCTCTGATACTCAAACCGGTTCAAACAATCTTCATTGCTTTCGGCAGTATTTCTTTTTTACTGCCCCGGTCTGAGAGCCTCGCCTTTCCAAGCAAAACTTTTTCCATTCAAAATTTCAAAAGTTCTGCTCTGGAACACATCCCTTTTTGCAATCCTTTTTTCAAACCTTCTCCGCTATTCATCAGTCGGATCCTGTTTCAAAAGCTCTGCTCTGGAACACATCCCTTTTTTGCAACTCTTTCAAACCTTCTCCGTCATTCATCAGTCGGATCCTGTTTCAAAAGTTCTGCTCTGGAACACATCCCTTTTTGCAACCCTTTTTTCGAACTTTCTCCGTCATTCATCAGCCGGATTCTTCCTCAAAAACTTGCTCAGGAACTCGTCCCTCTTGGCAGCTTTAGGGAGTTCTTTTGCCGTTCAATACGGTCGAATTTCCTCTCAAAATCGCTGCTGTGATTTCCGTTTTCAAAAAGCTTTTCCCATTCTTCCGATAATAGGCCAGAAAGGAAATGTCATTTTGAAATCAGTCATTTCAAAACAACTTATTTTGTCTTTGATTTTGATTCTCAAATTTCCAAACATCATTGTTTCAAAATTTAATCGAAGCCTAACACGAAAAAAAATAATTACAACAAAACAAAATAAGAACATTGCAATTAATTTTCTTGACAGGCAGATTCTTTAGAGTCGCGCAGATTCCTTAGCTTTACGCATAAAAAAACAGACCCGAAAAACCTCAAGCGGCAAACTTAAGGCAAAACAGGTCTGTTAAATATCCTTCGGAAAATAAGCTGATTAAAGAGCTTTAATTTTCTTAGAAAGGCGAGAAACCGTACGAGCAGCTGTGTTCATTTTCAAAACGTTTTTACGAACAGCCTTCATCAGTTCGGATTCTGCAACTTTGAAGTGAGCAACGGCAACTTCTTTATTATTTTCTGCAATAGCAGCTTCTACTTTTTTAACAAAAGTACGAACGCGGCTTCTGCGGGCGCCGTTGATAATGTTTCTTTTATTATTTCTGTTAATTCTGGTTTTTGCCGATTTATGATTGGCCATATTTTTTATCCTGTTTCAAATAAAGTTAACAACAAATTTTGTAACACTTATAAACTCTAAGCACCGCATAAGTCAATAATAATTTTGCAAAAAATTAGCGATTCCGAAAGTTTGGCGGCCGTTTTTCAATAAAAGCCTGTAAAGATTCGGCAAAATCTTGTGAAGTTAAGCAGATCTGTCCGTTTTTTTCCTCATAATCGATTCCGTCATCGATTCCGGTATTCAGAGCATGCTTAACGGAGTCTTTTGCCAACAAAACAGCTTCTGCAGGCATCGAGGCAATTTTTTCGGCTGTGGTCTGAGCATCTTCATACAAATTGGCCAACGGAACGATTCTGCTGACGAGTCCGGCCCGTTCGGCTTCTTCCGCATTCATTGCCCGCCCGGTTAAGATCATTTCCATGGCTTTGGCCTTGCCGACGGCATGCGTCAACATTTGCGTCCCGCCAAATCCGGCAATGCTGCCGAGGGTGATTTCCGGTTGTCCGAAACGGGCATTATCTGCGGCAAGCAATATATCGCAGGACATGGCCAGCTCGCAACCGATTCCCAAAGCATATCCGGCCACGGCGGCAATCAATGGTTTTCTGATGGTGCGGATTCGTTTGAATGTTTGCCTGTAATCTTCCAAAAAACGTAAAGATTCGTTTTTTCGGGCGCTGATTTCATTCAGGTCGATTCCGGCGGCAAAAGCTTTTTCGCTGCCTCGCAAGATAATTGCGCCGATTTCTTCGGAAAGATCATAAGATTCTGCCTGTGTGGCAATTTCCTTTAACATATCCAGACAAACGGCATTAAGGGATTCGACGCGGTTAAGCGTAATAATGCCGACATTATTTTGTTCTTGAGCAATAATATATTCCATTTTTTCAACCTAACTTTTGCTTTTAACCGTAATATAAACGCGCAGCGGAAAAGCAGATTCTCTGATAATTTCCAAAACTTCTCCTTCCCGGTAAAAAATTATTTTATCAGTCGAGTCTTCAGTCTGTTTCCAACCAAGCTGGGGCAGTGTCTCCTGATAGAATGTTTTGACTTTGCCAAAGCGGATTTTATCCGAAGTCAAAACGGCCTCAACCAAACGGCTTTCCTCATTACCGAAAGATATGGCATCATTTTTTTCCTGCGTTAGTCCTTCCATGACCGGAACGTCTTCCAACCCGTCAATAAACGTGACGGCACCGGCAGAATGGCAGAAAAGGAAAATTCCCGCCGCAAAAAGAAAAATCAATTTATGCAATCTCATCATTTTTGTTGGCTTTCACAATAAAAGGTTGATCTTCCCGTTTGAATAATTTTCCGGATTCCTCCGGTTTTGGCAATATCGCAGGTACATCCCGGACAGGGCTGGCCGGCTTTGCCGTAAACACAATGCATGTTTTGAAAATAGCCCAGGCTTCCGTCCGGCCGTTTATAATCATGAATGGTCGATCCGCCCGCGGCAATTGCTTTTTCCAAAACGGCTCTGGTATTTTTAATCAGAATTCCGGTTTCGGGGCGGGTGATTTTGTCAGCCGGACGAAGAGGGGAGATTCTTGATAAAAATAAAATCTCCGAAGCATAAATATTGCCGATTCCGCAAATAACGCTCTGATCAAGCAAAACAATTTTAATCGGGCTTTTTTTCTTTTGCAGGATCGGAAAAAGATATTTTTCATCCAGTCCTTTGTCAAAAGGATCAATCCCGACATGCTTAAATAACGGATTCTTCCGAAGCTCTTCCGTTTTGCAATATGTCAGCAACCCAAAACGCCGAGCATCATTATAAACGACGCAGCCGGCCGCCGTTTCAATGATTACATGGTCATGCTTGTCCGGGATTTCCGGCCGCTTGTCGGAGATTTTGATTTTTCCGCTCATGCCCATATGCCAAATCAGACTCAAACCGTTATCAAGGTCGATAACAATATATTTTGCTGCCCGACGGTATCCGATAATTGCAGCACCGCAAATCTTTTGCGCAAAATCGTCCGGAATTTTTTGCCGGAGCCGGTTGTTGCGCACGGAAACATTGATTATATGAGTCTTGCCGATACCTTTGGCAAGAGCCTGCATCATTGTTTCAACTTCCGGCAACTCGGGCATTTTAACCTCTTTTTAATTCAAATCTGCGAGTATTATAAAATGATAAATAAATTTTTACAATTCATAAAAAAACAGCGGTTAGCAATCCTTTTGGCACGGTTTGACTGTTTGTTTGTCATTTCCGGTTTAGAAGCTTTCAAATATGCTTTTCCGTGGATAAAAATTTTCCGCCGCAAACAACCGGGAGACGAAACCGAACGCTTGCGCAATTTTCTGTTGGCTGCTCAAAATCCTTTGTTTTTTGCTGTTTATGAAGAAGTTTCTTCCCGGCAGGATATTTTTGCCGCACCGGTTTATGTCTTTCCCGAAGATGAAAAACTGCTTACCGGAGACAAATTGTATAAAAAAGCATCCGATTCCAAAGATAAAGCCTTTTATCGCACACTGTTTCGTGAAATTATCCGCCGTGATTATCCTGAACTGAAAGAACAATATAAAGTTTTTGAACATCGGCTGGATACGATTTACGATATGAGATTTCTGGCCTCCGAAATGGAGCTTGTCTGCGAGGCAGCTGCCGGATTCGCCGGCTTTTGCCCTTATGAAGTCGACTGGCTCGGCACGACAAAAGAAAAACTTTGCCTCATCTTTGAAGCGCCGGTACGATCCAAAAGGCTTCTGAAGCCGAAGGAGCAGGAGAACCTTTCACGCCTGTTTGCATATATGTTTTTTGAAAAATCGCTTTTTGTGTCTTATTGGCGAAACTTATGCGTTGGGGATCGTTCCCAGGTTTCTTTTATTGATTTTGATGCCGCTTATCCCGTAACGCCGGAATTGAAAAATTATCTGATTCGTTTTGTGCAAAGCCAGCAAAAACCTTCCCGGCCGGAAGAATATAAACTGCGCCGCGCCGTAATGGTTTTACAGGAGTTTTGCCCGGATATTAATATTTTTGCCGCATGGGATGAATATTTGAATTTGACGGATTTTTCGCCGCATGTCCGTTCGGATAATGATAATCTTTTGTCCCAGCTTAAAAACGGCGGATTCGATTTAGGTCAGTATCAGCCGGTGGAGTTGCGCTCTCCGGAAGAACTTTCTTATCTGCTTCAGTCAAAAGACCTGAAAAAAGGCGCAAGGTTTCGCAAATCCTCAATAGTCTACTGGGGACCCTTGGCAGTTCTTTTTTATGTGCTGCTGAATTATTTTTGATAAAATTTTATTGTTATCTTGGCGTTGATGGTTTATAAACATCGTTTATGTAACCGCAAAAATTTGAAAGCCATGATAAAAAAGACCAAAAGAACCCGTAAATATTTCGCGCCGCAGAATGAAGAAGGCGTAAAGCATCGCTGTGATCATCCGGGATGTGACAAATGCGGTGAGTACCGCGCTCCCAAAGATCGCAGTCTGAAAGAATATTACTGGTTTTGTTTGGAGCATGTTCAGGAATATAATGCCAAATGGAATTATTATGACGGAGAAACCGATGACGATTCCCCGAAAGAAGAAGCAGAGCGCCGTCGCCGGTTCAGCTTTAAGAATTTCGGCTCCCGTGTTAAATACAATTTCGGATACGACTTTGTCGAGTTTCCTGACGGTCTGTTTGGAGAAAAGTCTTTTGCCGGCTATGATGAGGAAGATATCTATCTGAGCGAAGAAGAACGGAAATATCTGAAAATCCTTGAGATGAAGGCAACGGAATTGAGCCTTCCCGCCTTAAAAAAACAATACAAAAAGCTGGTTAAAAAATACCACCCTGATTTGAACCGCGAAGACAAGGATGCCGAAGAAAACTTCAAGCAGCTCTCGGCGGCTTATAAGCATTTTGTAAAAAGACTGTCTTAAAATTTTGGGGGTTAAAAATCTGTCCCGCGCGGATAATGCGGAATTTTTTGAGGGAGAATTCCCTTATACCAGGAAAAACGTTTTTCCTGATTTTTTCAAAATTATTTTTGAATGTCTGACCAGCGGACGTTTTGTTTCATCTGCCGGGCAATTTCGGCCTCTTTCTTTTTATCTTTGCCGATCACTTTCTGCGGATTCTTTATGGTTTTTCCTTTAACGTCAATACGACCGGTTTTTTTCAGAATAAGCCGGGCAGTTTCTTGTGACGAGCGTTTTTTTTCGCCGATGCTGGCCACATCGTCAACTTTCATGCCTTCCAACGATTTTTCACCGGCAAACATCTTGACCTGTTTGGCGCCGTTCAAGAGTTTGAGGGCTTTTTCATCTTTGAGCATATGCCCCTTAAGTTTGAGTTTTTTTCTCAAATCTTCATTGATTGCTTTACTGGTAAAATCGGTATTAACGGTAAGTTCCTGAAAATTTTGCGACATAACTCTTTTATCAAGACCTTTCATGCCGTTTTCTTTCATCAGTTTGTCCGCTTGCAACAAGGCATTGATTTTTCCTGTTTCCTGATTAAGGTCCATCATCTGCCGAGTTTCCTGCCGGCGAATAAACTGTTTTTCCTCATCGGCAAGAGCCCCCATCAGCGAACTTTCTTCCTTACCGGCATCAAAAGCATGAAACATCTGAATATTGACGTAACTATAAGTATCCTCGTCTTCGTCTTCTTCATCGTACACGTCTTTGATTCTTTTTCTGATTTTGATAAGGCCGTTCGGCAGGGAAATATTGCCGGGAGTAAAACGCCGTAAGCCGGAATTTTTGTCTTTTCGGCTTTCGGCAATGGCTTTGGCGACATTGGTTTTAAGAGTTAGTCTTTCATTGAAATCAAATCCCGTTTTTTTCCATTCCAAATTGGAATTAGATGATTTGTCATTCATTATGTTTTTTCCCCTTAAAATTTTGTAGCTTTAACAAACTGTTTTCCGCTACGGTTATAAATTTGACACAAAACGCCTTTTCTGTCAACTTATTCTGTACACCTTAGGCAAATTTTTCAAGAAAATTATAATTTTTGGTATGTAATCATAATAGAATCATCCGGAAGAGTTTTGGATAATACGGCAATATGTTCCCCGTCGTCCCTGATTAATTCTATTTTTGGCGTTGTAACGTCGATGATATGTTCCAAAATATCTTCCTTAAGCAGCTTCCAATCCTCAGCTTTCATAAAGAACGGGCGTTGCGACTCGATCAGATCCGGAATCCCCGGTTTGTGCTTCAGAAAAGATTCCTCGACTTTCCATAACCTTATATAAGCTTCATTATAAAAATTTAAACGCCCGTCGGAAGAAAAAATCACAACCGCGTCAAATAAGTTGTTCAGACTTTCTTTTTGCACCAGTTTCAAAAGATTATAAGCTCGGGTCGTTGCCAAATTGTCAGATACGTCTTCATAGGCAAAAACCAGTCCGCCGAGGGGATTGGGCGAGCGTACGCGGCGCAGCGTTCTTTCATCCGGCAGAAAAAGATAGTCGGTTTGCGGTTCTATAATGGATGAAAAAGCTTTTTGCTCCGCATCTTTGAAAGCGCTCAGATCCGTAACTTCAGGCAAAAGCTTTTTGTCATGCAGAACGTCAAGAAAAGCGGCATAAGTCGGCTGGCTTTCAAGCCATTGGGCCTCAAGTTTCCAAAGCGCTCCGAAAGCATTATTATATGAAGTCAAAATAAATTTGTTATCAAAAACGGCAAAGGCTTTATCCAAAGCACCCAAAATTTCCAGCTGTGTTCCCTGATGCGTTTTCAGATCGCGTTTCAGGCTGTCGAGTTCCGTCCGATCGATAAGGGCGCCTGCCGTACAAATTTGATTAAGATCTTGCTCAAAATGAAAAGGCGTTTCATAAGCCTCCATACACAGACGCTCGCCGTTTTTTATAACCGTAGCCAGCCGGCTTTGAGGTCTGTTGGAGCTATGGGCTTCTTGCGCCAAAGATTTTGAAATACTTTCTCCGGTAACATTATTAATTTCAATGCCTTCACCCAAAACTTCCGCCTGATTATTAACATCAACAAAATCCATATATCTTTTATTAATAATCTCCAAAGCCAGATTCTCGTTTCTGAGCCAGACCGGATAAGGAATATTATTAATAAGGTCTTCATATTTTCGAACTTGACGCAAAGCCGTATTTTTATCCTGTTCCAATTTGGCAATCCTGTTAATCTCAAAGCTGATATCGCGAAACCAGACCATATCGCAATAAGTATTGCCGTCCAAGCCATTAATTTTTGAACCGGAGAGCCTCAGGCGTTTGGGCGGGCTTTTTAGTTCAAAATCGTCTTCAAAAGACACGCCGTCCTCTCTGAGAAGTTCAACATATTTAACAATCTTTTTGGCATCGTCTTTATAAAAGTTTTTCAAAATATCTTCAAAAGAGGCTGCCGTTCCCTGCGGCATATTCATAATAACGGCCAGTCGGCGGGAACAGTGCTCAACAATATTTTGGCGCGGATCGTTGACTTTTTCATCCGGATAAACAAACGCAAAATAGCCGTCCTTGGAGGCATAAAGCGTTTCGGCGTAGCGCTCGCGGTCGCGGTTCAAAAAATAATTACGCTGCCGTGCTTTCAAAACCCTGATGCTCAGGACGCAGAGCATAACCAACATGGCCAGAAAAACGCCGCCCAGAACATACCAAAATTCCGGCGCCGCATAAAACATGTCTATCAGAAGATTTTTATTCATTTTCCCACACAAAAGTCATTGTTTATTTTGCGATTCTATAATATAAAATAACAATTGAGAAATGTAATTTTTAAGGAAGTGGAAAAAATGTATACTCTGGCTTTTGATACCACGGCGTCCGCCTGTTCCGTAATCTTACTGCAAGATCGGAAGACGCTTTCCGTTTGGTCGCGGGCCATGGAGTTCGGGCAGGCCGAGGCATTAATCCCTGAAATCAAAAATATTTTGGATGGTCAGAATATAGGCTTTTCCGAACTGGGGCTTTTGGCTGTTTGTACCGGACCGGGATCTTTTACCGGCGTAAGGGCAAGTATTTCGGCAGCTCGGGCATTCGGGCTGGCCTGCCCGGATTTGACGGTTACCGGTGTTTCGGCATTTGATGCCTACTTGCCGGAGCTTTCGGCTGATGAAATAGCCGAGAAAAATTTGGTTGTTATTGAAACCAAACGCGAAGATTTTTATTATCAAATTTTTGATGCCGGGCTTCGACATCTGACATCTCCGTCGGCCGGCACGCGGGAAGATATTTTGGCACAGCTGAAAGGCGGCCGCAAAGTTAGCATTATCGGCGACGGGGCAGAACGTTTCCTGTCCAGACCGAGCGGTTTGAGCCTGCACTGTATTAAAATGTCGGACGGAATTGATGTCTACAATGTTGCAGCCTGTGCTCTGCATCAGTTTGAAAACAAAAAGACAGATTTTCCCAAGCCGGTATATCTCCGCGCCCCGGATGTTTGTGTCAAATAAGAACGGCTAAGCAAAACTGTATTGTGCCAGTTTTTTGTTGTTTAAGACGGCAATGATAGTGTCTTGCAGTTTTTCTTTCTGTTTGTCTTCAATCAGCTGAACGATTTCAATTTCCTGCCGGTCAAGATTGCGGTTAATACCGATGGAGTCATAATATCCGCGGCTGCTGTTATAAAGTTTTGCCGCCTGCAGGCTGTCACCTTGTTGATAATAATATTGTGACAACATTTTATTGGCATTGGCTGTCTGACGTTCGTTAAGGTCATTGTCGCCCAGATTCAGAACATTGGTATAAGCCCAAATAGCCTTCGATTCTGCATCGCTTTGTTTATACATATCACCGACACGGCTCCAGGCATTTATATTTTGCGGAGAAAGCTCAATTGCCAGTTCAAAGGCGCCGGTTGCCAAATGAACATCGGAAACCGCCGCCAAAGTGCCGAAAATTATGGCATAATTGGAAGTAACGGCAAAAATCTCGTTTCTTTTTTCGGCATTCGTCATGGCCGCCGCTGTTTCAATATTGTTATCCATCAGCGTTTCAATCAAAGCCAGAGCATAAGATGTATCACCGTTGGCCAGGTGATATAATGCTTCTTCCACTTTGGGCAGCCTTGTTTTGGAAACCAGTTTGTCAAACTTTTTGTTAATGCAAAGGGCAATAAAGTCTTTTACGGCATCAACCGTTTGCAAGATATCGTCTTCTGAATTCTGATTCATATTTCGATACATAATCGTTTGGGCGATTTTCAACCCGTCCACATTGCGCCCGAGCATGTCAATAATCAGTCCCAGAAGATCAGAGAGTTGTTTTTTGCTTTGTTGATATTTAAGATTAGCGCTGACATCGGCTTTTTCTGCCAGAGTTTCCAAATTGGCAAGCTTTCCTTTCTTCCAGTCCAGATCCAGAATATTGTCATTTTTTGCATTAGTTTTGGCAGATTGTTTTTGCTTTTCGGCGGCCTGTTGTTTTTCTTCAGCCATCTTTTTCTCAAGCTCAAGACGGATCATGTCTTCCACAGCCTTTCGACTGAGTTCGTCATCGTCGTTGTCTTCTTGCCCGACCGGATAATCATTTTCCTGAACATCGCCGGATTGCCCGTCTTCTTCAGCTTTTTCAAGTTTTTTTCGTTGAGCGGTTTGCGCTGCTGCGGCTTCGTTAGCCGCCAGACCGAGATATTTGGCAATAACAACGGCCAGCCAGAACAAAAATAAAATACCGCCGATGGCTATCATCACGAAAGATAGCAATTTTATATTGGCGCTGTGAGAAAAATATTGGTTTAGCAAATCTTCGAACCCGTCCAGTTTGAGCGAGATAAAATTTGCCAGCTTATCCAAAGAAAATGCATTTATTATCTGTTTTAGCATTTTTTATTTTACACCATTTACAAAATAAATTTTAGCTATTACTATCTGACACATAACACATTATATTAATAACGGCAAAAAAACAACAAAATAGTTAAAATGGGATATTTCGCTCAAAGAAAAAGGCGCCGCCGCGAGAATATGTTTATTGCATCTTCCTTGATAATCTTGGGGATTATTGCAATAATAGGCTCTTTTGACGGTATTGGAAATTTATCTTTTTTTATTAAAAATTATTTTTTCCAATTTTATCTTTTCAATATTTTTATTCTCGCTTTTTCGGTCTATTGCCGAAAAATTCTTTTTACAATTCTTTCATCGGTGCTTTTGATCTTTGGTTATGCCCATATATCCTCTGCTTCCAATATTTTCATTAACACTAAAGTCGATAACGCCGATAAGGCCTTTGATTTAACCTATGCGGAAGATTTTGCCGACAAGCCGGGTGTTCTGACCAAAATCCCCGGAATGACTGCAGAAAGCTACGGACAGATTCGCCTTAGTCCGGATTTTTCTGCCTATTATACGGCCTACAAATCAGAGAACGGAAAATTGACCTTGGTACGAATCGATTTTTCAGGGATAAAAATTTCAGAACAAAAACAGGTATTTAACAATCTGGCAGAGTTTGTATCCCGCCGTGACGAACCGTTGGTGATTTATGGTAATTTTGGAACATCGGGCTGGTCGCCGTATTTTAAGACATTTTTGCAAAAAACATCGCTTGAAATTAAAAATCGGGTTATTTTAAACAATCTTCATGGCTTTTTCCGATTGTTTAATATTCCGGTTATTAACGTTGTAGCCTATAATAACATAGGAATTTCGGCCGTTAAAAACGTTTCGGAAAATAAAGAGGTCCCGGCGGCAGTTATCTTTTCAATACAATATCTGAGCCACTCTGATCAAAATTAACTCGTTAAAATCCGCTTGCAAAAGATTCAGATTCCTTTAATATAACACCCGCAGCCGGGAGACCGGTTGTGGTGTCTCAAAAACATCTCATAGAAAATCCACTTCGGGTGTGCCGCGCGCCTGCCATGCAGGTCATTGCCGGCTGTGTTTTTTTATTGTCATCCCCGGACTTGATCCGGCAATCCAAGTCAATCATAAAGCCAATTTATTTATCTGGATTCTCGGGTCAAGCCCGAGAATGACAATACTTCAAAGCACAAAGTCATTCACACCCCCGCCGGAGCAACGCGGTCTCTTGAGCACAGTGCTGTCAACTTGCCGCGCGCCTGCCGTGCAGGTCATCCCCGGGCTTCGACCCGGGGATCCAGGTCAACAATAAAGCTAATTTATTAACGTGGATTGCCGGATCGAAGCCCGGCAATGACGATATTTAAAAACAATTCCCCCCTCTTTGCTAAGAGGGGGCCGGGGGAAGCGCTAAGTAAAAACAACCGCTGCTCCGGTTGTTTTTATCTGCAAGCTCTTTGGAACATCTTGGCAAGCAAGGAAAGCGTTAGCAACCGCAGCGAGCCTAGATGCCTAAGTTAGGGGAGAGTTGCCCCGCCCGATTACCGAATGATTTCTTAGCTTTTGGCCCAAAGGGGTAATAGTGAAGCACTAAGCCTTGGAGCGTAGCGACTTTAACTTTGGGCCGAAAGCTTAGAAAATGAGGTTGGGCTTGACTTTTGCTTACTTTTGGTCAAGCAAAAGTAAGGAAAAGAATTTTTGGCAGCCAAAAAGTAACAAAGAAAAAAACAAACTTTATAACAAAAACAGAACAAGAAATAAAAAACAAAAAAAGAGGAAAAGAAAAATAAAGTATGAATTCAAAGCGGAGGAAATAATCAGGCAATATGCTCGATTGCCGCCGTATCTTCCTCCAAACGTTCCTTGCGCTCATCACCCAGCTGAATGTCTTCAATCCGTTGAATACGTTTGGCAATTTTACCGGAAGAAACTTTGATATTATCAATATCTTCGTTTGCCTGCTTAAAATGCCGGCTCAAACTCTCGATTCTGCCGTCCAGACGTCCGATATCTTCGGTCAGCGTCCCGACCTCTTTTTGAATCACACCGGCCATTTCCCGCATTTTAGCATCTTTCAAAATCGCGCGTACGGTGTTTAACGTTGCCATCAGCGTTGTCGGAGATACAATCCAGACTTTTGCCCGATAAGAGGCTTCGACCACTTCTGGAAAATTGGCATGCAACTCGGCATAAATAGCCTCACTGGGAAGAAACATCAATGCAGATTCGGCTGTTTCTCCGGGCAAAATATATTTCTCGGAAATATCTTTGATATGCTTAAGAACAGAGGCCTTAAAAAAACGTTCCGCTTCAACTTTTTCTCTTTCGTTAGAGGCGATTCGCAAGGCATGATAACTTTCAAGCGGAAACTTTGAGTCAATAACGATTGTTCCCGGCGGATTCGGAAGCCGGAGAACGCAGTCCGCCCGTTTCTGATTGCTCAAAACCACCTGAAAAGCATAAGCGGAAGGGGGCAGGGTAGATGTAACCAGATCATTAAGCTGAATTTCTCCGAAAGCGCCGCGCGCTTGTTTGTTAGACAGAACTTCCTGGAGCGAGACGACTTGTTCCGACAAGGTAGAAATTTTTTGTTGTGCAGCATCTATCTTTGCCAGCCGCTCCCTCAAATCCGTCAGAGTCTGGGTTGTCTGCACTGTTGTTTTTTGCAGCCCTTCTCCCACATTTTTGGTAACTTGCAAAAGTTTCTCGTCCATCATCTTCAAAACAGAAAGCTTTTGCTCGGCAATGGCTTCGGAAATTTTATTTTGCTGCTGCTGGCTGGTTTCTGCCAGTTGAGAAAGACGACCGGCCAGTTCAGCCTGTCCTCGGTAAAAAACATCGGCGATAGCATGCAGCTTTTTGTCGTCTTTGCGCAGAAAAAAGGCCAGCAGATTAAGCACAATCAAAATGCCGACGGCAACAATCAGAACAATCTGCAAATCTATCGCCATAATTTTATCGTCCTATTTTTTATATTCGAGATCACGCCCCATTTTGAGAAATTTCTCGGTGCGCAGACGTTTAAGGTCTTCCCCGCTCAACGGCAGAAGCTCTTTCAGATGGCGCAGCAAAGCATCACCGACACGTTCGATTGTCAACTGCGGGTCACGATGAGCGCCGCCGGTCGGCTCGGGAATAATCTCGTCAATTACGCCGAGTTTCTTCAAATCCTGCGCCGTTAGTTTTAGAGCCTCGGTAGCTTCTTTGACCTTATCGGCAGAACGCCACAAGATAGATGCACAGCCCTCGGGCGAAATTACCGAATAAATAGAATGTTCAAGCATCAAAACCCGGTTAGCAGCCGCAATGGCAATTGCTCCGCCGGAACCGCCCATGCCGATAACAATAGAAACCAAAGGCACTTTAATCTGCAAACATTTTTCAATAGATGCCGCAATTGCCTGCGCCTGTCCGCGCGCTTCAGCCTCTACGCCGGGAAAAGCACCGTCGGTATCAACAAAAGCCAGCACCGGCATATTAAACTTGTTTGCCAAATCCATCAGACGCTGAGCTTTGCGATATCCTTCCGGCTTGGCCATGCCGAAGTTATATTTGACGCGGCTTTCAAGGTCGTGGCCTTTTTCCTGCCCGAGTACGACAACGGAAATTCCTTTAAACCGACCGATACCGCCGATCATGGCCTCATCATCACCAAACACGCGGTCACCGCATAATGGGGTAAAATCCTCAATCAGGGCATGAACATAGTCAAGACAGTGCGGTCTTTGCGGATGTCTGGAAACCTGAAGTTTCTGCCAGGGCGTAAGGTTAGCATAGGAAGCTTTCATCTGTTTCTCCAATTTTTGTTGCAGCCGGGAAATTTCGGGCGTGATATCCACATCTCCGCCTTCGGCCAGGTGTCGGAGCGCTTCCATTTTATCTTCAATTTCAACGATGTTTTTTTCAAAATCTAAAACCAGAGTATTTTCACTGTTCATTATATTCTCTTTAATTATTCAAACTGATGTTTTGATACCACAATTTTTTTTATATTTCGACTCTTATTTTGCTTTATTGTGTAAATATTGCATACTTTTTCGTTGAAATCTAGCCAATTTGTAATAGTATAATTTCAAATTGGCGCAATACTGGGGGACAAAACGTGCTGGCATTATCGTTTTTTATTTTGATTTTTTCTTCTTTGCTTTGGATAATCTATGCCGTAATGCACATACTGGAAACGGTCGGTGCGGCAGGTTTTCATTCTGCCGGGATCGCGGATGTTTCTTTCTATGCGGCTTATCTTCTGCTGCCGGTTTTTTCCGTTTGGATAATTTTTGCCATCATCAGCCAGTTCTTGCACAATTACCGTTTCAACCGCAATCTGAACCGCCTTTTTGTTCAGATGAAGAAAAATCAGGATTATTCCGACCTGATAGCCCGCATTATGCTGGAAAGCGAACAGCAGATTCGTGACGGTTTTGTCGTCCAGCAGTTTGATTTGTTCGTTTCCGACATGAACGAGTTGATATCGGAGATCATCCAACGCAGTTCGCTGGCATCGCCGGAGCAGATAGACCGCTTGTGGAGCAAGGTCAGAAACGGCGGAAAATGGTCATTTGGCAAAGTAATTATTGAGGTCAACCAGAACCAGCCGGCCTTTCAGATGCGGATTTTTGAAAAAGCCGGGCACGATAATGTGCTGGCCGGAACAATTATGGAATTTTGCGCTCGCTATCAAAGCATTGTTGAGCTTTTTGAAAAACATGATAATGAAAAAATCTTCTTAAACATTATTGAAACCGGCGTGTTAGGCAAGGTCTTTTCCATTTTTGCGCCAATCTCCGACGAGCTGAAGCGCAAGCGTGAAGCAGCTCAAAGTTTTTCTTCGCTGGCCGAACCTCGTTATGACACCATGCCTGCGCCGCAAAAATATGAACAACCGGAATACAAAACGCCGGCCGCCCCGGAAGCTCGCACGTTTGCCGAGCAGACTACACCGGAAGTTTCTCCCCACCGGGAAGATTCGGAAAAAGAAGAAACACACTCCGTTTTAGGCGGCAAATTTTCCCTCGGCAAAAAATTTCCGCTGTTTAAAAAGAAAAAACGTGAAGATGAAGAATATATTGATTACCGTTTTCAGGAAGAAAGCAGCCGGGATCCTTTTTCTATGGCGTTAGAGCGCAGTTTTGGCGAAGAAATAACTCCGCAGCCGGAAGAACCGTCTTTTGAAATTTCCGTTCCTGCCGCGGAAGAAAAAACAGAACCTGTTGCTGCCCCGGAAAAAGAGGAAGAAAAAGTAGTTGTGGAAGACGATGTCATTCCGGTTCTGAGCAACACACAGCGCACATTGGAAAGCCTGCGTCGTGAATGGGAGCAGATGAACGCGGATTCCCGCAACCGGGAAGAACCCCGGAAACAAGAACCGACCCTGCAGGCGCCGGCCGTCGGGGACGATGCCTTCAGTTCGCCGTTCCGGGGCTGGGTAAATGAAGAAAATTATAAATAGACTTTTTTTCTGTATGCTTTTGGCGCTGGCGGCGTTTCCCTTCGGGGCTTCTGCCCGCACCAGGATTCTGCCCTATTTTTCCCTTTACGGCGAGCCCAAATATGCCCCCGGTTTTACAAGCTTTGACTATGCCGATCCCCAAGCCCCGAAAGGCGGACGGATTGTGCTTCCGGCCTATGGTAGTTTTGACAATTTCAATCCTTATATCTTCAAAGGCATTGCCTCGCCGGAAACGGCAGCGTTAACGTTAGATACGCTGGGCTTCTCGCCGGCGGATGATATTTCGACGGCCTATCCGCTGATTGCCGAAAAGTTTGAAATCCCGGACGACGGCAGTTTTATCGGTTTTATTCTGGACAAGCGGGCAAAATTTCAGGACGGCAGCCCTGTTTTGGCCGATGATGTTATTTTTAGTTTTAAGGCCTTAATAGAAAAAGGCTCTCCGATATATAAAGTTTATTACGGCGACGTTGTCCGGACGGAAAAGGTCAATGACCGTCATGTCCGTTTTCACTTCCGTCCCGGTTCGCAGAACAAGGAACTCCCGCTCATCTTAACGCAGATTTCCGTTTTTTCGGCCAAAGACTGGCAGGATAAAGACTTTTCCACGCCTATAACCACGCCGCCGCTCGGCAGCGGGCCCTACAAGGTTGACAATTTTTCTTTTGGTCGGTTCACGGTTTTGAAAAGGGATAAAAATTATTGGGCACAAAACATTCCGAGCCGCGCCGGCTTCTTTAATTTTGACGAGATCCGCTACGACTATTATCAGGACACAACCGTCACGCTCCAGGCGCTCTTTGCCCGCAATATTGATATGCGGGAAGAATACATTGCCAAAATCTGGGTAACCGGTTACGACAATGACTTAATCAAATCCGGAAAGATAAAAAAGGAAGATATCGCACACAACCGGGCGGCCAATCTTCAGAGCTTTGCGTTCAACCTGAGGCGCCCGCAGTTTCAGGACAAAAACGTCCGCCGGGCAATCGGGCTGGCTTTTGACTTTGACTGGGCGAACGAAAAACTTTTTTATAACCAGTACCAGCGAATAGAAGGATATTTCCCAAACAGCGGACTGGAAGCTTCCGGCCGTCCGCAGGGCAAAGAGCTGAAATTGCTGCAAAAATACAAAAATCTGTTGTCGGAAGAGGTCTTTGGCGAACTTCCGCAAAATCCGCACCACGGCGATTATCTCCAGTCCCGGCAAAATCTGCGTCGGGCGGTTGCGCTGCTGAAACAGGCCGGATACGACTTTGTTGACGGCAAAATGACCAATTTGCAAACCGGCCGTCCGCTGGAGTTTGAAATTTTGAGCAACACGGCCAACGGCTCGGCCTTTACGCGGGTAATGCTGCCCTTTCTGCACAATTTGCAAAAAATCGGAATTAAGGCCGTTTTTCGCAACATTGAAACCAATATCTTCAAAAACCGGCTGGATAAGTTTGACTACGACATCGCCATCATTTCTTATCCGGGCACGTCCAACCCCGGCAACGAGCTGAAAGAAATCTGGGGCTCGGGATCGGCCGGTATTAACGGCAGTTTTAACATCATCGGCGTGCAAAATCCGGCGGTTGACGCGTTAATTATCGAGATTGTCAAAGCGCAGCACAAAGACGACTATATTGCAGCTGTCAATGCGCTGGACAGAGTTTTGCGCCATGAATACTACCTGATTCCGCATTGGTATTCGCCGTATCAACGGGTAGCCTACTGGGACAGATTTGCCCATAAGCCGTCCAAAGAACCGATAGGCCTGCAGATCTTCACTTGGTGGGAAAAAACATCGGAGGGCAAAAAATGAGAAATTACATCATCAAACGGCTTTTGCTCATCCCGATAACGCTGCTGGGCATTTTGGCGCTGAACTTTGTGATTGTGCAGTTTGCGCCGGGCGGGCCGATAGAACATACGCTGGCCAAATACCGCGGCTTTAACGTTGATGGCAAATCTCAGTTTTCTTCCACCGCCCAGATGAATATGTCCAATGCCGGTGCGCAGTATCAGGGAGCCCAGGGTGTTCCGGACGAGCTGATCAAAGAACTGGAAAAACATTTTGGTTTTGACAAACCGGCGCATATCCGTTTTTTGAAAATGGTAAAAGACTACCTGCTTTTTGACTTTGGCAAAAGCTTTTATCAGGACAAAAGCGTGATTGCGCTGATTGGCGAAAGGCTTCCGGTATCGGTATCGCTTGGCTTGTGGTCAACTCTGATAATTTATCTGATTGCCATTCCGCTCGGCATCAAAAAAGCGGTGCGCGACGGCTCACCGTTTGATGTTTGGACGTCTTTTGCGGTGGTAATCGGCTCGGCGGTTCCGGTATTTTTGTTTGCGGTTTTTCTGATAGTATTTTTTGCCGGCGGCACATATTTCCAATGGTTTCCGCTGCGGGGCATAACGTCGGACAACTGGGAGCAGCTTGGCTTTTTTTCCAAGATAGCCGATTATTTCTGGCATATCACGCTGCCGGTTTTGGCAATGGTTATCGGAGGTTTTGCCAGCCTGACAATGCTGACCAAAAACTCTTTTCTTGATGAGATAAACAAGCCCTATGTCCTGACCGCCCGCGCCAAAGGCCTGAGCGAACACCAGGTCTTGTATCGCCATGTCTTTCGCAATGCCATGTTGATTGTAATTGCTGGTTTTCCGACGCTTTTGATAAAAATGTTGTTTACCGGTTCGCTGCTGATAGAGGTTGTCTTTTCACTAAACGGACTGGGACTTTTGGGCTACGAGGCAATAATGAGCCGCGATTATCCGGTCATCTTCGGAACATTGTATATTTTTGCCCTGCTGGGATTGGTGTTAAAGCTGCTTTCCGATATTACATATTCCCTGGTAGACCCGCGGATTAACTTTGAGCGTCGCGGTTAACCATAAATTTACTCCCTTTTGACTAAAATAAAGGGAAAAACAAAAAAATAAAAAGGCTACGGATATGGTAAAGATTAATGACGTTAAATTCTCGGATATATATATCACGCCGGATCGGATTGCGTTTATTCCGGACGGACAAACCAAAAACGGCCTGACAATCTTGGATGCCGAGGATTTTGACATATTTTACAAGCAGATGGAAGACAAATGGGACGGGCATAATCCGTCTTATTCGCTGTTGTATGAAAATATTTTTTACCGTGTCGAACGGACAGAAAGCCTATACGGCACACAATACTGCGCCCGTAAAATGCCGGAAAAAGTCCCTCCTTTCGGAAGTTTGGGTTTTCCGCACGAGCTGACCAAACATTTGCTGTCATTATCCAATGCCTCGGGGTTGATTTTGTGGTCCGGGCCGACCGGCGCCGGTAAAACAACGGCCATTTCTTCTTTGCTGAAAGAATTTCTGGCCATTGAGGGCGGATTCGCCTATACAATTGAAGATCCGACCGAAATGCCTCTGGATGGGATTTACAAGTCCACCAAAGGCGGTTTGGGCTTGTGCAAACAAACCCAGCCGAAAAATGACGATTGGGGTGCATCGTTAAAATCGGCGCTGCGTTCAAAGCCGAATTACATTCTGGTCGGCGAGATAAGAACCCCGGATACGGCCAGCGAAGTTTTGCGTGCCGCCACATCCGGCCACTTGGTTTTGTCAACCATTCACGCCAATAACATTACCGATGCCATTTATTCGGTCGTAAAATATGCTTCTTCGTCTTCCATGAGCGAAGAACTGGCTTATGACCTTTTCTCCCGCGGTGTTTTGGGCATTTTGCACCAGGGCCTGATTGGTACGAGTGTCAAAAGGCCTGTAGCAACTTATCTTTTTGCCAACCCGAATTCTTCGCACGGTGACCAGGTTCGCGGCATTATCAAGAGCGGCAAATTAAACCTCGGTACGTCAATTGAAACCCAGATGACGCGCCTTGCCCGCGGTATGAGCCTGTTCCAGGAATTTTAATTGAAAAATAATGTTTATTTATATGGATGAAAGCGGTGACTTAGGGGTTGAGTTAAAAAATCTGATTATTGAAGATTATTCTTTATATGAGGCATAAAAAAAGCGAAGAACCCTATTTGCACTTTAGGTTTTAACCTTGAGGAACCATCCGGAGCCCCGCAAAAAGGGAAATTACCTTCGCATAAATATTATATAACATATAAATTATAAAAATTCAACTTAATTCACGCTATTTTTAATAAAACATCCATATAATGGCATTTGTGGGGTCATTTTCGGCCTCACAGATGGTATTGGCCAGTTCTTCGGTCATCGGCAGGGCGGCCTTATCAAATTTTGTTTCGGCATTTTCCGGAATGTCTGCTTCTATCGGCTTGACATCCACACCGATAATGCCTGCCAGCGGAAAAGGCGTCGTCAACAAAGAAACACAGGCCTTTTTGCTCAAGCCGTTATAAATGATGGAAAAAGCACCGCTGTCAACGTTAAAATACTTTGCCGGCGTAATAAAAATCAGCCCACCGTAAGAGTTCACAAGCCGGCCATCTTTATTAAACATATCATTCGGAATCAACGCTGCGGCCTGCAGGGTTTCGATACTCAGACCGGAATAATCGGAAGTCGCAGCATAAGCAGTATGAATATTATTATTCAGCGCCTGCAAATCGCTGATGGCTTTAGAAAGCTTAAATTTATCGGCAGAACCGCGAATAGATGACGAAACCAACAAATAAATAACCAGCGCTAAGATCGGAAATCCGACAATTTGCGCAATCAGACGATGTTTTTTGTCTGCAAAATAACCCTTTTTCTTCATCATCTTCTCCGTTTTATTTGCTGTTAATAATGTTTATTTTTCTCAACCATATAATATAATGGTAACTTTCCGGTTAAAAACAAACAAATATTTTTAGCTTTAAGATACTTATAAAATTGTAAAATGTATTTTACAAAAACAAATAAAGTGTATAAAGTGTAAAATATATTTTACAAAAATATTGATTTTTTGCTTTTTGATAATTATAATTAAAAGCAGGAGAATAGCTATGCAGACAACATCAGAAAAAATAATCGACAGACCGCAATATATAAAACAGCTGAAAAAATGGCAAAAGCAGGCTGATTTAATAAAAATCATTACGGGTGTCAGACGTTGCGGCAAATCAAAATTGTTTTATCTTTATCAGCGAGAATTGCTTGCCGATAAGATTGCCGATGACAGCCAAATCATTAATATCAATCTTGAAGATCTTGTGCAAACCCAAAAAATCGGTTTAACTTATGACCATGAGGGATTTTTAACGGATTATAACAGATTGCTGGAATATATTATGGCACATCTTGCCCCTCAAAAAATGCATTACGTTTTTATTGATGAAATCCAATTGTTAAGAGAATGGCAAAAGCTGGCAAATACATTACGTCTGCGTGATAATGTCGATTTATATTTAACCGGCTCAAATGCCTATATGTTTTCTAGCGATCTGGCAAATCAGCTGGGCGGAAGATATGTTGAAATCAAAATGCAGCCCTTGTCGTTTAAGGAGTATTTTTCGTCTTATTCCATATTTGCACAATCATTTATAAAAACAAAACAAGACACAGCCGACATACATAATCCGACGGCTGTATATTTTCAGTATATCAGGGAAAGCGGCTTTCCGCAAACACTCAATCTCTTGTACGATAAACAAATGATAAGCGATTATTTGCTTGATACGGTTTATTTAAACACAATTCAAAAAGATGTTGTAAAAAGGTTTAATATTGCAGATACAAACAAACTGGACGCTGTTGTTAAATATATGTTTGACAATATTGGCTGTGAAACTTCTGTCCGTAATATATCAAAAAGCTTGGAAACGAGCGGTCGAAAAATATCAGTACCGACTATAGATACATATATTCAGGGACTGCTGGACAGTTTTTTAATGTATAAATGTGACCGTTATGACATCAAGGGAAAACAATATTTAGACAGCAATTCAAAATATTACGTCGCGGATATTGGGCTGCGCACGGCTCTCCTTGGCATAAAAGACATGGATGCCGGTCATATATTGGAAAATGTTGTCTATTTGGAGTTGGTTCGGAGAGGGTATGACGTTTCTGTCGGCAAGCTTTTCAAAAACGGAAAAAACGTAGAAATAGATTTTGTCGCCAAAAAAAGCGGAGGTATTATTGAATATTATCAGGTTGCTTTGAGTGTCCTGGAACCTCAAACTTTGCAGAGGGAATTAACGCCGTTAGAGGCAATAGACGATAATTATCCCAAATTTTTGCTGTCTATGGATTATGGAACGGGTGAAAATAATGGAATAAGCAGAATGAATGTTTTTAACTGGCTGTTGTCAGAAGATTAAATTTTATAATAATCCGGCAACATTCCGATGATAACCAAACAAAAAAGCACCCTGATTTCTGTCAGGGTGCTTTTGTTTGATGTGCCATTATATTTTTAGTAATAAATCCAAGTAATAGAGTTTGTTGCAGTCCGTGCTGAACAAGCGTCAGAAGCATCTCCCAAAGATACCGGCAAATCAGAAGTATCAAATCCCGGAGTAATGGCCTGAGCTGCAGTTGGTTCTGTATTGTTTGCTACATTTGATACGGTTATACCTACCAGACCGGCAGAACCCCAGTCAGCAGTTGCTAACCCCATGCACGCTTCACGATCAAGACCATTATAAACAATTGCGAAGCCGGTTCCTTGAATACCATTATTTTCTGTTGCCCCAACCAAAACGCTGCCGCCAAAGGCGTTAACAAGAGCGCTGGCCGTTGTTTGAGAATTCGGCCCAAACATATCACGCGAAGCCAAACCGTAAGAACGAGCAACAACTGTATTTAACCCACTATAAGTCGCCATAGAGGCATAAGTCGTTCGGATGTTAGCCACCAGCATGGACATCTGGTCCATAGCCTTAGACATTTTAAATTTTGCCATTGCTTTTGAATATCCGGAAATACCGCCCACAGACAGCACGCCGATAATCGCCAGCACACCGAGCATCTCGACCATTGACCGGCCGCTTTGCTCACTATTCATAAACTTTCTCATGACACATCTCCTCAAAATACGTTCTGTTTATGATCTTATCTTAGCAAAATTATCACTTTTATTCAATTTTAACTTTAGTCATAAAAATATATAATTTTACCAGTCTTATTACTTTAGGCATAGGCGGATTATAAAACTTATTCGTTAAAAAAGATTAAATATTCCCACCTTCATTCATACCCGAATATCAAAATATTCTGCCGCCCGCAGGCTTTCTTTGCCTCGGCCGGAGAAATCGGCAAAGCATTCTCACCGCCCCAACTATATGTTTTTTCAAAATCTTCCGTTATAAGCGTAACATAATTAAGTCCGAGCCGGTTTTTCTCGCCGATGTTATAGGCGGCAACACCGGCACATTCAGACTTGTCCAGCCCGGTATAAATAATGTCAAAATTTCTGGCGCCGGGCATTAACGTTGTTCCTTCTGCCCCGCTGCCGACCAAAATCGGAAGCCCGATCGCGTTCATCAGGCCGTTTCCGGCAAGCATTTCGGTCGGAGCCGCTTTCAGCTTCAAAACCTCTTGCGTATTCAGCCCGCGGTAGTCGCTGCGCATCTGAAATTTCTGCCGAATACTGGCCGCCAGCTGCGGAACTTGCTCCGCCGCTTTGGCAATCCGCGGATCCGGCCGAAAAGTCATCATAATCAGCCCCGCCAATCCGAGAACAATTAAAAGATAAAAAGCCCCCTGCTGCGGCGAAATCTTTTTGAGCCATCCGGCCATGTTAGCTGATAGTTTTTTTCCTTTTGCCATAAAGCTGATTTTTTTTACCATAACTTTTTTCTCCCACAGTCTCACCGTTTCTTGTCCGGGCACTTTATTTTTTATTTCGTCTTCCCCCGGCTTGTTTCTTTCTTGTCATTGCCAGGCTTCTTTTTTATTGTCCCCGGGCTTTTTTCTTATGTCATTGCCGGACTTCGATCCGGCAATCCACATTAATAAATCAGCTTTATTGTTGATCTGGATCCCCGGGTCAAGCCCGAGAATGACATAAACTTCAAAGCACTTTACCATTCACAAACCCTGTCATAGCAACGCGGTCTCTG
>CALXRP010000019.1 GCA_944390885.1 uncultured Alphaproteobacteria bacterium | reverse complement strand
AGCGTGCTTGACCCGATCGATTGTCATCATTGTGCCAAAGCTTACGCGTTGCTCTTTTCTTTTTCTTGAGCAGCATTCTGCTCAGAATGGTTAATAAAAATTCTTTTCTTTTTGTCGTCCTTTTCCTTTGTCATTGCCGGGCTCTTTTTTTTTAGTCATCCCCGGGCATTTTATTTTTTCTAGTCATTGCCGGACTTGATCCGGCAATCCATACTTCAAAGCACTTTGTCATTCACAAATCCCGCCGGAGCAACGCGGTCTCTTGAGTACAGTGTATTCAATTCGCCGCGCGCCTGCCGTGCAGGTGGATCCCCGGGTCGCAGCCCGGGGATGACAAGTAAAATACAAGCAGCCCGGGGATGACTAAAAAACAGCTGCCCATGGATGACTTGAAGAACAAGTTGCCTGAGAATGACATAAACTTCAAAGCACCTCGTTATTCACAAATTCCGTCATAGCATCGCGGGTTGCTGGGCACTGTACAAATTGATGCCTCACCCGCCGGGTGTGCTTAAGAACGACAACAAAAGTACTATAACATAAAAAAACAAGACAGTCAAGCACTAATGAAAAATAGGGGAGGGATTTTGGCTAGGAAAAGAAAAACCGGAATTTGAGAATTCCGGTTTTTTGACGGAGGATTAATCGTCTCCGATGCGTAGGGCTTCAATAAATGCGCTTTGCGGAATTTCAACTTTACCGAATTGGCGCATTTTCTTTTTGCCTTTCTTTTGTTTTTCCAATAATTTGCGTTTGCGGGTAACATCACCGCCATAGCATTTGGCGGTAACGTCCTTACGCAGTGCCGAGATTGTTTCCCGCGCGACAATTCTGCCGCCGATAGCGGCCTGAATCGGGATTTTGAACAGATGTCTCGGAATTAGGTCTTTTAATCTTTCGCATATCTGTCGGCCGCGACTTTCGGCATCGCTGCGGTGGCTTAAAAAGGCCAGAGCGTCAATCGGTTCTTCGTTAATCAGAATTTCAACTTTGACAAGGTCAGACTCTTCATAACCGATGATTTCGTAATCAAAGCTGGCATAGCCGCTGGTGATAGATTTTAAGCGGTCATAAAAATCAAAGACGATTTCATTAAGCGGAATTTTATAGACGACCATTGCCCGGCTGCCGGCATAGGTTAGTTCGACTTGTTCGCCGCGGCGTTCGGTGCAGAGTTTCAAAACCGCTCCGAGGTAGTTGTCCGGTACCAGAATCGTTGCTTTTACCCAGGGTTCTTCAATGGATTTTATCTGAGTCAGATCCGGCATGTCGGCCGGATTGTGCAAGGTTATCTGCGAGCCGTCGGTCATGTTGATTTTGTATGCAACCGATGGAGCCGTGATGATTAAATCCAAATCGAATTCTCTTTCCAGACGTTCTTCGATGATTTCCATATGTAAGAGGCCGAGGAAACCGCAGCGGAAACCCAGTCCTAAAGCTGCCGAGTTCTCGTTTTGATAATCGATGCTGGCGTCATTTAATTTGAGTTTGGCCAGAGCGTCTTTTAAGGCCTCATACTCGCTGCTGTCAACCGGGAATATTGAGCAGAACACAACCGGAACAGAAGGCTTAAAACCTTGCAATGCCTGGGCACAGGGAGCTTTGTTGTCGGTAATGGTATCGCCGACGTGGCAGTCGCTGACGCTTTTGATGCTGGCGGTGATAAAGCCGATTTCTCCGGGATAAAGGGCATCAATATCCTGCATTTTGGGGGTGAAGATACCGACTTTGTCTACCAGATAGGTGCTGTTGTTAGACATCATCCGAATCTGAGTTTTGCGTTTTAAGATGCCGTCTTTGATTCTGACCAGAATGATAACGCCCAAGTACGGGTCATACCAGCTGTCAATCAGCAAAGCCTTTAACGGTGCGTTGATATCTCCCTGCGGGGCGGGCAGGCGGCGGACAATGGCCTCCAGAAGTTTGTCGACGCCCAGCCCTGTTTTGCCGGAAGTTTCGACTGCGTCGGAAGTATCCAGCCCGATAACATCTTCAATCTGGGTTTTTACTCTTTCCGGGTCGGCTGACGGCAGGTCTATTTTGTTTAAGACGGGAATGATTTCATGGTTGTTATCAATGGCCAGATAGACATTGGCAAGTGTTTGCGCCTCTACCCCCTGAGTTGCGTCAACAACCAGGACCGAGCCTTCGCAGGAGGCCAGCGAACGAGAAACCTCGTAAGAAAAGTCGACATGTCCGGGGGTGTCCATCAGATTCAGCTGATAGGTTTTGCCGTCTTCTGCCCGATAGTTCAGACGAACGGTTTGAGCTTTGATTGTGATGCCACGTTCGCGTTCAATGTCCATCGAATCCAAGACCTGTTCTTGCATTTCTCGTTTTTCCAGTCCGCCGCAAAATTCTATCAGGCGGTCGGCCAGGGTGGATTTGCCGTGGTCAATATGGGCGATAATTGCAAAATTGCGAATTAAGCTTAAATCTGTACTCATTTTATTTTTTATTCCCGTTGGTTATTGTTAAATCAGAAAATAAATGAAATTTTTGGATTAAGCAATATAATATTGATTGTACTAATCAAGAAAAGCGTTTATACTGAATAAAAAATACAAAAGGAGGCGTGCGATGAGAAAGTTGATTGATATTGATTATGGTTCCAGCCGCTATGATGAATTGGTCGAGTTGCGCTATAAAATCCTTTTAAAGCCGCTGGGATTGAAATTTCTTGATACTTACCGTCCGCAAGAGGCCGGGTATCTGCATATCGGCTGTATTGAAAGTCTGGATGACAAGCTTGTCGGTGGGTTGATGCTGGTGCCGGTGGATAATGAGGTCATTCGGATGATGCAAGTGGCGGTGGATTCCAAATATCAGGGAGAAGGAATCGGACGACAGTTGGTGGAGTATGCTGAGAAGCGAGCTAAAAAAGCTGGATATTCCACGCTGGTTATGCATGCTATGCTTTCGGTAGTTGCTTTTTATGAAAAAATGGGGTTTGTGCAGGAAGGCGATATTTTTGAAGAAAAAGGCATTACTTTTGCCAAGATGGTGAAGAAACTTTAGAAAGGCAGTTTGTTATGTCTCGACCGGCAGAAAAATATCAGATATTGTTAAAAACAGTTTGTGAGCTGTATGTTTCTGACCGGGCTTCAGAGGCAGAGAGACTGATGGCAGAGAGAGTCCTGCGATCTCCGGAGCCGCTTCAGGCTACTGATGTGCAGGAGAAAATGAAGTTTATTGCCCAAAACGGGCGTCAAGATGAGAACCTGTTGCCGCTGATTGAAGTTTATGAAGCGTTTAATGCTCTGGATGATTATTATCGGGCCGACGGGATAAATGATTATTATCAGCGTTCCGAGCCGTTGTATGAATATGCTTACAGTGCTTTAGAAAAAATGACCAGAATTAAAAAATATCTCACTGCCGAACAGGTTGAACATTTGAAAAAAGATTTTAAAAATCTGAAGCAGACTTTGAAAGAAGAACTGCCGCCCCGGCTGCGCAGAAAGAAAGAAGCCGGACAAAAAGGCACTGAGATCGGGCATAGTCCTTTGGAAAAAGCTTTTAAATCATCTGTTCGGGTGTTTAAATATAAAAAAATGGATGGGCAGGAGAAGAGTGAGGCTTTTAAGAAAATCCGCAACATGGCATATGTTATGTATAATGTTATGACACAAAAACTGAAAGATCCTGATCTTTGGTATGGCGAAAAGGTTTTGTGCATGGAGCAGATGATCAGCACAATTAACTGGCTGGATTGGAAAAGAAGCAATAAGTTTAGGCGTAAGCAGGAAATTTATCATGATCTGGCGGAACTTCATAAAAAACATAAATGTTTTGGCGAAGCCGGTCGGGCGGAAATTATGGAAAAACGGTTTGCTGATTCTCTTGATAATATGGTTGCTTATACGTTAAAAAATATAAATAAGCATGAAGCTTATTTTGAGCGGTAGCTTTCTTTGGTCTGGTTTTAAATAATCAATTTTTTTTATTTTATAAATATTGTCGTCGTAAAAGGGCGGCTGTTTCTTTTGATACGATTAAAAATCGTTTTTCTTAACTCTTTTGAACGGTTTGGCATAGGATTTGCATATTAACTTTCAGGAATAATTTTTATTTGGGGAAGTTAATATGAACACCGGTTCGCTGAAAAAAATATCTCTTCTTTGGGTTGCAGGCTATTTGTTCTCGGCTTTTGTTGCCGCGGCGCCTGCTTATAGCGTTTCCCGGATTAAGGATATTGCTGATTTTGAAGGGGTGCGAGACAACCAACTGGTTGGCTATGGTCTGGTTGTCGGTTTGAACGGTACCGGGGATAATATTAAATCAGTTGATTTTACCAAAGAAAGTCTGATTTCCATGCTTGATCAGATTGGAATCAATGCGAGAGGCGGGCAAATTAAGGCAAAGAACGTGGCAGCGGTTATGGTTACGGCCAATTTGCCGGCTTTTGCCCGTCAGGGAAGTCGGATTGACGTGATGGTCAGTGCCATCGGTGATGCCAAAGATTTGCAAGGCGGCACACTTCTCGCAACACCTCTGGTTGGTGCTAACGGCGAGGTTTATGCTCTGGCTCAGGGGCAAGTTGCGGTGAATGCCGTTAGCGCCCGCGGGGCAACAGAGAGTGTGATTAAAGGTGTTCCGACTTCCGGGCGGATTGCCAATGGCGCCATTGTTGAAAATGAGATCCCGTTTGCCTTGAACAGTTTGGATTCAATCCAGATTGCTTTGCGTAATCCGGATTTTACCACTTCCCGCCGGGTGGCTGATGCCATCAACGCTCATCTCGGCACCAATATTGCCAATGCGATTGATCCGGCAACGGTGACATTGGAGATTCCGCTTGAATATCAGGACAAAGTAGTCGACTTGATGACAAAAGTCGAGCAGATCAAAGTTGAACCGGATCAGCTGGCTAAAGTTGTAATTGATGAAACGTCCGGGATTATTGTCATTGGTAAAGATGTTAAAATTAACCGGTTGGCAATTGCACAGGGCAATTTGACAATCAGAATTACCGAAGTTCCGTTTGTGTCCCAGCCTCTGCCTTTTACAAATGGCGAAACCATTGTCGGGGTTAATACCGCCATTGATGTTAATGAAGGTGTGGACAGCAAACTCAGCGTTTTAGAAACCGGGGTTAACCTCCAAGAATTGGTTAACGGCCTTAATGCCCTAGGTGTAACCCCACGAGATTTAATCAGCATCCTGCAGGCGATTAAAGCGAGCGGTGCTTTGCAGGCCGATATTGAGGTGATTTAAGATGAATATGACGGATATCAGCCACATATCGGGGGCAATGCCGGCAAGTTTTAGCCCGGCCAGGCTTGATAAGGAAAAAATTGCCGGTACGGCGGAAGATTTTGAAGCGTTCTTCATCTCCAGAATGATGGAATCGATGTATGCAGGCGTTTCAACCGACGGACCGTTCGGCGGCGGAAATGCCGAAAGAATGTATCGTTCGCTGTTGCTTGACGAGTATGGCAAGCAAATGGCAAAAACCGGAACCGTTGGCGTTAAAGATGATATTATGCGTTCCATAATTGAGATGCAGGAGATGCAGTCTCAGGGATATATAGAAGGATAAGAACAATGGAAAATGCAGCAGATAATAAAATTCTTCAAAATAAAGTTGATGATTTTTGTGAGATTATCGGCAGTTTTTCCGAGCTGCTGAAAAGCGAAAATGCAGCATTGGAGGCTTATGACGTTAAGAAAGTAACGGATTTGTATAACCAAAAGGTTCAACTGGTTACGGCTTATCGTAATATGACTGCATTTTTTATCAAAAATCAGGAGCATCTTAAAGAAATTGAGCCTGAGGCAAGGGCCAGATTGAAAAAATCTGCCACGGATTTGGACACTTTGTTGAAAGATAATGAACAACTGCTGAAGGCCAAAATGCAGACCAGCAAGATGGTTATGGACAGCGTGGTCAATTTGGTCAAAATGAGCAACAATGCCAATTCTACTTCTTATGGCAGCCAGGGCAAGTACGCGCCTCTGGATAACAACAGCAATGCTTTGTCTATAAACAGAACTTTATAGGAGAAAGAACATGGGTTTTATTGCAGGATTACAAACATCTTTAAGCGGAATGAAAGTTGCACAGTCACAGCTGGAAGTTATCAGCCGCAATATTGCCAATGCTGATACTGCGGGGTATACCGCCAAAACAGGTAATCAGAAAAATCTGGTGCTGGCCGGTTCCAGTATCGGAGTTACGTTTACCGGAACGACCAGAACGGTGGACGAAGGTTTATTGAAAAGCTATTTGGCTTCCAATACAATTTCCGGTTCGTTAAGCGTGCAGTCTGATTATTTTTCCAAAGCAGAGGTTTTGCTCGGAACTCCTCAGAGCGATAATTCAATTGCCGCCAATGTTTCAAATTTGCAAAAATATTTTGAAACTTTTGCAACAGATGTGACTTCTTCCGCCGGCCGTTACAGCTTGTTAACGGCTGCGGATACGGTTACCTCCCGCCTGAATTCGATTTCTTCCGAAATTCAGAAACTGCGCGGCGATGCCGATATGGAAATCAGGGACAGCGTAGAAGAAGTCAATAATTTGCTGGATAAGCTTTATGACCTGAATGATCAGATTGTTAAAGCAAATGTTCTTGGTCAGGACGGCGTGGCAGATTTGGAAGACAAACGCGATGAGGCGTTGCGCGAGTTGAGTGAATATTTAGATATTACATATTTCAAACGTGATACCGGAGCTATCGTGATTCAGACCTGCGGCGGTGAAACGCTTTTGGATAAAGATCCGCATTATCTTTCTCATAGTGCGATTGCTCAGGCCAGTGCATCAACAACTTATGCCGGCGGCTCAATTGACGGAATTTATTTGGATGGTGTAGATATTACTACAAAGATTCGTGATGGCAAAATTAAGGGGCTGATAGAAGTTCGCGATGAAAGTTTGCCCTCTTTACAATCACAGCTGGACGAACTGGCCGGTGTCTTGAAAGAGCAGATTAACAATGTGCATAATCAAGGAACTGCTTATCCAAATACGCCGTCAAATTTACAGGGAAGCCGTGAATTTATTGACACTGCTCAACAAAGTATCCGGCTTGAGCAAGGAGATGTTCGTTTTGTTATTTTTGACCAGGACGGAAATCAGGTTGCTACCGATACCCTGCGCGGACAAATAAACTTTACTGAAGGAACGCTGGATGAAATGGCAGCACAGATTCAGGCTTGGATGAACAGTGCAACCGGCGGAAATCTGCCTCAGGCGACGGTAACTTTTAATGACGACAATCAGCTGGTTATTGATACCGGGGACAGTAATTATTCCGTCAGTATTATTGATGAGGCTCTTTCCACACCCGGCAGCACACAGCAAAATGCAACCATTGCTTTTGACGGTAATGCCGACGGTTCTTATGATCGGACTTTTGAAGGTTTTTCGAGCTTTTTCGGATTAAATGATTTCTTTGCAAGCAACAGTAATGATTCAATTTATGATTCAAAAGTTTTGGACAAGAATGCCAATCTTGGTGTTCAGAGCACGATTTCCATCAGCTTTTCCGATCAGACGCATGGATTGAATTTTGGCAGCATTGATATTTATCCGAATGATTCTTTGCAGGCGATTGTTAATAAAATTAACTCCAATCCGGATATTAACGAAAATCTTAAAGCGTCGCTGGTTCCAAACGGAAACGGTTATATGCTGCGAATTGAAGATGTGACAGGAAACCAGCTCGAGATTACCGAAACAACCGTTCCGCAAAGCGGTTTTCTGGAAAGAATTGGGCTTGATGTTTCAAACTGCGGGGCAGCCGGTTCCATTAGTGTTCGCGAGGATTTGAAAGTCAGTCCGGAGCATATTGCCGGCGGTGCACCGGAATTTAATACAACTTCCGGCAAATATGAGCAGAATGCGGCTACAAATAATATTGCAAATGCGATGGCAGAAGTTTTTTCAGATGCTCAGACTTTTGCCCAGTCCGGTTCAATAGCCAAGACGGATACGACTTTGGCCAATTATGCTTCGACTTTTGTCGGGAATATTGCTTCTCAGGCGCAAAGTTATGAAGAGGCTTTGAATTATCAACAGACGCTGACATCGTCAATTGCCACAAAAGAAGCTCAGGTCAGCGGTGTTGATATTGATCAGGAGCTTTCGCAGATGATTATTTTTCAGCAGACTTATGCTGCCTGCGCTAAAGCTTTTACGGCATCCAAAGAAATTATGGATATGTTGTTGGATATTGTATAACAAGGAGTTTGTATCATGACCAGGGTTCCTACTTATGCGACTTATATGAATATGGTTAATCAGGCGACCAACCTGCGCAGCAAGCTTGATTTATATTCTTTTCAGGCGTCGACCGGATTGAAATCTCCGACTTATTCCGGATACGGTATGTCGGCCTATAATATTGTCAGCCTTGAGGCTTCGCTCAATATTACGGAAAATTTTATGAATACAAATGATATTCTTAATGTTGAGCTGGAGGTGATGAATACTTCAACGTCATCTATTCAGGATTTGATTAATGATTTTAAATCTCAGCTGTTGAATTTCAGCGGAATGGATTTGGATAATATCAATCCGGATATTACCGGCGGAGAAATCACATTCACCAGCGGCAATCCCAGTGATTATGTCGGTAAGACGCTGACCATTAACGGTACGGAGTATACTTTTGTTGATGATGATCCGCAATATGCCGGGGTTGAGCATCCGATTAATTTGCAGACCGTGATTGACGATGCCGGAAACCATACTGCGGAAGAAAATGCGGCGGCCGTTTTAGATGCCATGAAAACACAAATGGAAGCCGACGGAACCTGGAGTGCGGATTTTTCAATCGATACGGAGAAAAATAAGTTTGAATTTCCGCTTTATACTATTAACGGTACGTCCACTTTGCTTAATACGGACAGTGTGGAGATGGGCGAGCCTCATACCATGAGCAGTGAACAATATCAGACGATGCAGCAGCTGCAGCAATCGGCTTTTACAACTATGGCAGCTATTGTTGACAGTTTGAACACGTTTGCCAACGGAAAATATTTGTTTGGTGGTGGCGTTTCTACTCAGGCTCCCGTTGATTTTCCGTTTCAGACTTTGGAGGAATTTCAGGCTTATTATAACGGTGCCAGCATTACTTATCCAAGCAATGCGGCAGCACAGCTTTCAAGTTGGAATGTCGACGGCTCCCAAACCGGCAGCATAACGCTTGAGCGGGATGATGCTTTGAGCGACCGAGCAACCATTACGGCCAACGGCGGAAGCTTTTTGACAACAAAGATTACGGCAGGGGCCGAGGCTACCGGAGATCTGAGCTTTGATGCCAGCGATAATACGATTAAAGCAACACAATACGGGGCTTTTAACAACTTAAGTGCCGGCGATACTTTGGTTATCGGAGGAACCGATGCCGGAAATAATGCCAAAGCTTATGTTATTAAATCTGTTTCTGCAGATGGCAAAACCATTACAGTAGAGGATACCAACGGCGGTATTGCCGAAGATATGGAAATTGCCAACGGCGGGGATTTAACATTCAGTTCTTCTTTCCCGGTCGGTACGGTTGTTAATATGGATGGGTTTGGCAGCAATATTTCGCCGCAAGTCCAAGTAACCGGAATCAGCGATGACGGGACGCAGCTGTATGTGACGGTTGATACCAGCCGTTTTCCGGCAAACGGAGAGGCCCAGACTTTTGCTGCCGACGGAAACTGGAGTATGACCAGCGAGTCTTACTATCAGGGCGGCAATCTCAGTTCCGAGCACCGGATTTCAGAAAATCAGTCGATTACGATGGATATCACCGCTGCAGATCCGGCCTTTGAAAAGATATTCCGTGCACTTGGCGAAATTGCCCAAGGCAATTTGACAACCTCTCTCGATCCGACGATGGATATTGACGGAACAATTGATTTTGACAATACAGCAAGCAGGGTGGAAGATGCTTTGAATTTGATTAGTGAGGCTTTGTTTAACGGCGGAAAATCGACTTCGGCTTCTAACGGCGATTTGTATACCATTCAGGCCAAGATAGATTCCCATATGGTTATTTTGAATCAGACGGCAGAAAATCAGACCCTGGTTAAAAATAATTTGGAAAACAGCATTACGTCGCTCAAATCAGTTGATAAAGATGAGGCGGCCCTGCAGGCTGTTTTGGCCTCTTATAATCTGCAGGCCTCTTATGCCGTTATGCAGATGGCTATGTCAACAACGATCTTGGATTATTTATAAAAATAAAGTTCGTTTTTGTTTCCCCGTTTCCAAAGTGAACTGTCCAACTTTTGGGGGACAGTTCAAAGAACGGGGATTTTTTTCTTATAAAAACTCCCGGAGTGTTTTTGTCCGGGAGTTTAAGCTATTTTTATTATTGCCGGATGAGGTCGATGTTCCCGGCGGCCTGGCGTCCGCGGTCATTATATACCTCAAAATTGACGATATCACCGTCGTTTAAGCGGCGAAGGCCGTTTTTTTCAAGGGCCGTGATATGGACAAAGATATCTTTATCGCTGTTTTCCGGCGTGATAAAACCATAGCCTTTCTTGACGTTAAACCACTTTACAGTACCTTTTTGCATTGATGTATCCTTTTGTTGTTATTTCAATCAGGTTCATTATCTTTTGATTTTCGAAAGATTTTTGTTCCTGTTTTCATATAAGACGGAAACGGGGCTTTTAAAGGCAAAACGGATTAGAAAAAAGGTTATACCAACTCGTCAATTTCTTCCGGCGGCTGATTGTTTTCATAAAAATGTTTTAAATAAGATTGTGGAAGCTTGTCATTGGCGTCCTCTTTGACATAAGACTGATTATTATCATATACGCCGACATTTTGGGAAGAACGGTAGGGATTTTCAGCCGGTTCTTCATAAAGATTGCTGGAGGCGATGGCCTCGATTGCATTAGGCACATAGGCGGTGGAAGACGCAGAAGACGCATTTTTTTCTTGTCTAGTTTCGTCCTGAAATTTTTGTTTGGAATTTTGTTTTCTATTATCGTCATTGCGGACGTCATCATTAATAAACACATTGTTTGATGTGTCGACGTTTTCCACAAAACTTTCACCATGCCCACGGGAAACGGTGTAGTTGCGATCGGTTCTCGGTGAGCCGGTTACTCTTCTGGTAGCGCTAATGCTCATGGCTTTTCTCCGCGTAAAAATTAATTGTTATTCTAACAATCTATAGTTCAATATAGCATGTTTTTGGAAAAAAGTCTATAGCTATTTGATTTTTATATAAAAAATCGCGATATCCTGAACGGATACCGCGATTTTGATTGTGGAAAACATTTTTTATGCTTATTCTTTGTCTTTTTTGTTTTTGGAAGTGTTAATTTTATTTTCCAATTCAGCTTTTTTTTCTACTGCTGCTTTTTTTAATACATCAATTTTTTTGCGTGCAGTTTCTTTCCACGAAGACAAGTTGTTAGCATTGAAAATAATTATGATTGCCGCGATGATTAATATCCATTCTAGTAAGCCGGTTAACACGTATTTTCTCCTTTATTGATTGGATGTCATGCGATGCAAGACTTCCGTTGCGTCATAATCTTCATCATAGTTTTTTAAATTAGCACTAAAATGCAAATAGTCTTTATAAATTTGCGGAATATCAACAGTTTTATGCGGGGCGGTAATGAGGTTTTGAATTTTCTCAAGCCGGGTGCAGGAAACATCGCTTAACGGGCGGCAATTTTTGCAAACTTCCGTGAGCCCTTGTAACGTTCCACCGCAATAGCAAACGGCATCACAACCAGCGTCGAGAGAAAGTTGGGTTTTTAATCCGAGGGAGCCGTTTAAGGCGTGCATGTCTATTGCATCGCTGATTAAAAAGCCGTTGAAGCCGATTAAACCGCGGATGATTTCGGCAATGATTCTCGGTGATTGGGTAGCCGGTAAACGATTGTCAATTTCCGGCAGCAGAATATGAGCTGTCATGGCAGCAGGGGATTCATTGGCCAGAGTCTGTGCAACGGAAAAATCTTTTTCCAGATCTTTTATGGGTTTGCTGATTATCGGGAGTTCCAAATGGGGATCATTTTCTGCCGGCCCGAGTGCCGGAAGGTGTTTGATGCAAGGGCATATGGCGCTGTTGCGATAGACTTCAAGCATGGTTCGAGCCAAAGAAATGTTAATTTGCGGAGAGCCTGAAAAACAGCGACTGGCCAGGACTTTTGACGTTTGCGGGCGGCAGAGGTCAATAACCGGGGCATAATTCCAGTTGATGCCCAGGCTATGCAGGTCGTCGGCAATCAGCCAGGCGTGATCGGCTGCAATTTTTTTTGCAGTTTCTATATCTTGTTTTTCTGCAATTTCTCCAAGTTGCCGCTGTGCCATATAGCCCCGGAAATCCGGTTCCCGGAGGCGTCTGACCCGGCCGCCTTCCTGATCAATGGCAATCAGGACATTTCTTCTTCCGATGGTTTCTTTGATTTCTGCAACAAGTTTTTTTATCTGATGCGGATTGGCAATGTTGCGGTTGAACAACGTGATTCCCAGCGGGTTGAATTCTGAAAATATCCGTTTTTCGTCATCGGTCAGTTCGGTTCCGGAACAGGACAGCATGGCGGCAAGGATTGGTTTTTTCATGGTTTTCTCCTAAAGTGCGTAGATAAAACGGATAAAGCGGAACAAGAGCTCAAGCCCATAATTGAAATAAGCGGTGAGAATGTCGCTGCCAAAACCAAACTGCCGGCTGAGCCAGGGGAGAATTATCAGAACGAATAATAACGGTATTATCATCTGCCGTTCGAATAAAACGTATTTTTGAGCCCATGGTTTTTGAATCCAACCGAAAAATATTTTTGATCCGTCAAGCGGCGGAACGGGAATCAGATTAAATAATGCCAAAACCAGGTTGACGATTGTGAACGCCGAAAAAAAGGCTTTTAATGCATCCGGCATCAGCGGGGCATAAAAAACAATCAATGACGCGGAGATAAAGGCCAAAATCAGGTTGGTCACAATTCCGGCCGCAGCGACTATGACAACGGCCCAAGTTGAGTTGCGAAGGCGGGAGAAGTCGACAGGAACCGGTTTGGCCCAACCGAATACCGGCAAGTGAGAAAGGCTTAATATGGCCGGAAGCAGAATGGTACCGAACGGATCGACATGATGCAGCGGGTTTAATGACAGGCGGTTCATGCGATATGCCGTATCGTCGCCCAAAAGCCGGGCAGCCCAGCCGTGGGAAATTTCATGGGCGACGATGGCAATGATTGCCGCACAGAGGCTTATGATCAAACCGGCTGCCATGGGCTTATTTTTTCTTTACAATACAGCTGCCGCCGGCATTTTTGATTTGTCCGCATAAATTATCAGCACCGGCGCGGTCGGCAAATGCTCCGGCATACAGACGGTAATAAGTTCCTTTGGCGCCTAAGTCTGCAGCTTCGATTTCATGCGGTAAAGAAGCAAGAAATGTATGTTTTTTGCTCAAATTGCTCCAAGAAGACTGAACAGCTTTCTGGTTAGGTGAAGACATTAGTTGAACGGTCCACTGTCCGGCAGCAATTTTGTTGTTTTCTGCCACAGACGGAGTGGCAGGTTGAGCTTCAACCGCAGCAATGGATGGCAGGTTGGTTATTTTCTTTTCTTCTTTTGGTGTCGGTGCCGGTTGTTTTTCCGGTTGAGCCGGGGCGGCATTTTTCTTTTCTTCGGTTTTAATGATTTCCTGAGCCTGAGAAATCAGAACCTGAGACGGTTCCGCTTCTTTGATTTCTTCCGCAGTTTTGACTTCTGATTTTTTTACTTCTATTGCGCCATTTGATGCCGTATTGGTTTCGGCTGTCGGTGCTGCGGCGGAGATAACTGGAATTTGCGGCTCTTCGGGCGGCGGCAGAAGTTTTTCTACCGATGCTTTTTCACCGGCTGATTTTTTATCGATAATGTCATAAACGGTTTTGTCCTGGTTGAGAATCTCCATGCCGCCGGGATCACTGGGCTGAACTTTTACGGCGGCCTGAGGACGTCTGATAACGGGAATTTCGGCCGTGTCATTCTGAGCATAACGGGGCGAGAGAACAAACCAGCCGACAATGCCGGCCAGGATAACGCCGGAAACGGCTCCGATAAATACGTTTTTGGAACGGTTCAGATCGCTTCGGCGTTCTTCAAATACAAAGTTGTTCTGGCTGTCAATATTCTGGCGGAGTTCGCTGAATTTTTCGGCCGTTATGCGGTTGTCTTTATTATCATCAGGAAGGCCCGGAAACATTTTATTATCTCCCAAAAGTGTTTATTTGGTTTTGAGTATAATTGCAAAAGCTTTATAATTTTTTAACAACGGCGTTAAAAACGGGTCAGGTTGTCAAAAAGTTTTTGGTGTTCTTCAATTGCATACATATCCGTCATGTTGGCAATATAAGTGCATATAATATCCGCAATTTGATTTTCAGTACTTTGCGAGGTTAAAAAACGGCGCTCGGAATCCGGAAGGAGCTTCCAGTCGGACATGAAGACATTAAATAATTCTTCAATGATTTTTTGTGATTTCATATCCATCCGGACCACGTTGGTGTGTGTATAAAAATGTTCTTTTAAAAATGTGCGGAGCCGGGTGATTTCAGAGTCAACTTTTGGGGAAAAACAGACGAGAAAATCATTATGCTTTCGAACGTCTTCAGCTGTTTTTATATTGTATTTTTGCAGGTTGGCTTTGGTATTGTCCAGCAGGTCAAAAACCATTTTGGCAATTGTATTCCGGGTGACGGCATAGATGCAGACATTGGTATCGGAATCGGGATGCTTTTTATGCAGGTTGTCCAAGATTTCTTTGATGAAAGGCAGTTCTTGCATTTGTTCCAATGTATAAAATCCGGCGCGGAACCCGTCTTCAATATCATGATTCAAATAGGCAATGTCATCGGCATT
Organism: uncultured Alphaproteobacteria bacterium; assembly: GCA_944390885.1. GTDB lineage: Bacteria > Pseudomonadota > Alphaproteobacteria > RF32 > CAG-239 > MGBC133411. The sequence goes on along the minus strand of CALXRP010000019.1, from coordinate 25,686 downwards.
GGCGGCAATTTGGGCTTCTAATGACGGGTAGCGTTTTAAGTCGAGGTCAAAGGTCTTGTTGAACTGTTTGAGGTAGCCATTGAGAGAGCCTTTGACAGGTCCGTTATGTTTGACCGTTCCTTCGAGGGTTTCCCAAGTCAGATTCAGCCCGGGAAAGTCCGGGTAATGGGTTTCCAGTTTGGTTACAATTTTTAAAGCCTGAACGTTGTGGTCAAAACCGCCATATTTTTTCATGACTTTTTGCAGACCGCGTTCTCCGGCGTGTCCAAAAGGGGAATGTCCGAGATCATGATCCAGGGCAATGGCTTCTCCCAATTCTTCGTTTAATCCGAGGCTTTTGCATAAAGTGCGGGTAATTTGGGCGACTTCAATGCTGTGAGTCAGCCGGGTGCGGTAGTTTTTGCCTTCGTGATAGGCAAAAACCTGGGTTTTTCCGTCAAGGCGGCGAAAGGCGGAAGAGTGAATCAGCCGGTCACGGTCGCGTTGGAACGGCGAGCGGATAAGATTGACAAAATCAGGATAAAGCCGGCCGCGGCTCTGTTCCGGCTGGGTTGCATAAGAAGCGAGTTCCATGAGATGATCTTTCCTTGAAAATATTTTTAATCCGTTGTAAGAGTATAAGCGAAATGATTAAATAAAAGGTAAAAAGAAAATGATTGCAGCGACATATAATGTGAATTCGATTAATGCCCGGATGGAGAACCTGGCTTGTTGGCTAAGGGAGAAAAGTCCTGATATTGTTTTGCTGCAGGAAATTAAGACCGAATATGACGGTTTTCCGTTTTTTGAGCTGCAGGCCCTGGGGTATGAGGCGGCAATCCTTGGGCAGAAAAGTTATAACGGTGTGGCTGTTCTTTCTAAGAAAAAGATAAAGGTGATTGAAGAAGGTCTGCCCGGCTTGAAAGACGAGCAAGCCCGGTATTTGGAAGTGGAAACAGAAGCGGGCGGTGAGGTCTGGCGTGCGGCATCGGTCTATCTGCCGAACGGGAATCCTCCGTATAATCATCCTGACGATGACAGCAAATATGTTTATAAGTTGAAATGGATGGATGCTTTATATGAGCATGCAAAAGATTTGCTGCAGTTGAGCAGACCGGTTTTGCTCGGCGGTGATTTTAACGTAATCTTGACGGCGGAAGATGTTTATGATGAGAAGGCTTTCTTGAATAATGCTTTATGCAGGGAAGAAGTTCGACAAAAGCTGACGGCTATCCGGTATCTTGGGTTTTATGACGCTTTTCGGCTTTTGCATCCGCAGGAAAAAGGTTATACGTTTTGGGATTATGCCGGGCAGGCTTTTCCGGCGGACAACGGAATGCGAATCGATTATATGATGCTTTCGCCGCAAGCTGCCGACAGGTTGTTGTTTTGCGAAGTTGACAAGGATCCCCGGCGCGGCGTTAAACCTTCTGATCATACGCCGTTGATAGTTGAGTTGAAAAGCTGATGGCAAAGAGAATTAAAAAAAGCAAACGACGGCTGCCGGAACTGATAAAAATTAAAATTTGCGGCGAAACGGAAGACGGAGAGTTGCTTGGGCAAACAGTCAGCGAAAAGCATAATCCTTCCGGCGCGGCGATTTATGTGCAGCCGAACAAGAAGATGAAGTCGGCGCTGATGACAGGTGACGTGGTGCTGGCAAAACTTTTTTATCTGCATGGCGTCTTAACGGCTTGCCCGGTTATTCGTCTCGGGAGTTTGGATGATTTTGTGGAAAAACGCTACGGTGTTGTTGAAAAACACGGCGAGAGAGCCTTGGTTGTCTGCACGGAAAAGAATTCACACGAAACTTATTGGCTGAGTTCTTGCAAAGGTGTGAAAAACGGTGATTTTATCAGCTTTTTTCTGGAAGGCGACAGGCGATTTAAAAATGCGCATGTTATTCGGGTTATCGGGCCGTTTGATCTTCATCGGGCGACTTCGGCTTTGGTTCTGGATAAGTACGAAATTCCATATGTTTTTCCTACTAAAGTGAATAAAGAGACTAAAAAAATGCCTGATTTTGATCCGGCAGTGCGGTTGGATCTGACAAATTTGCCGTTTGTGACGATTGACGGCGAAGATTCAAAAGATTTTGATGATGCCGTTTGGGCGGAAAAGACGCCGTCCGGCTTTCGGCTCGGGGTGGCGATTGCCGATGTGGCTTTTTATGTGCGGCATTTATCCGAGCTGGACAGGGAGGCTTATAAACGCGGAAATTCGGTTTATTTGCCGGATATGGTTGTGCCGATGCTGCCGGAAATTCTGAGTAATGATTTGTGTTCGTTGCGGCCGAGGGAAAAACGTCCGGTTTTGGCTTGTTTTATTGAAATTGACAATGACGGCAAAATATTGAGCCATAATTTTCATCGGGCGGTTATTCGATCAGCCGAGAGATTGACTTATGGTGAAGTGCAAGAGGCATTGGACGGACGGCGGAATGACAAGACAGCCCCGCTTTTTTATCCGGTTATCATGCCCCTTTGGGAAGCGTATCAGGCTTTGGAAAAAGCGCGGAAAAAACGTGGCGCGCTGGAGTTGGAAACAGATGAATTTAAGGTTAAGTTTGATAAATCCGGGGCGGTTAAGTTTGTGGAAAAATGTCCTCATCTGGAAAGCGAGAAAATTGTTGAAGAATTTATGATTGCGGCAAATGTTGCTGCTGCTCAGACTTTGAAGAAAAAGAAGGTTCCGGTTATGTACCGGATCCATGACAAACCGCGGGCGGAAAGGCTGCCGGATTTGGAAGGTCTGCTAAAGGAACTGAAGATGAAACTTCCCGATGTTTCTGCCATAAAGCCCGGGCATTTTAACAAAATTGCCGCGGCTTGTGAAAAGCGCGGGCTGCAGTCGGGTATCAGCGATTTGATCTTGCGCATGCAGTCTCAGGCCGTGTATAGTCCGCATAATATCGGCCATTTCGGACTGGGGCTGAAAGATTATGTACATTTTACGTCGCCAATCCGCCGTTATGCCGATCTGCTGATTCACCGGGCATTGATAAAAGCTTTAAAGCTTCCGGACGGCGGAGGACTGGAGGACAAAACCGATGTCGGGGTGTTTGAGGATATCGGGGTTCATATTTCCGAAACAGAAAGAAAAGCCGTTAATGCCGAAAGAGAAATGTTGTCGCGGTATTTGGCGGAATATCTTAGTCCGGCTCGGGGACAAGTGTTTGATGTGGTTATTACGGGGTTCAGTACGGCCGGGATTTTTGTCAGAGTGAACGAGATTGGAGCAGAGGGCTTGATCCTTATGAAAACATTGCCGGCAGATCATTATATTTTGCCGGAAAATAAGCTCTTTTTGCGGGGAGCAAGAAGCAAGCGGGAATTTCATCTCGGTGACAAAATCAAAGCCGTTTTGAAAGAGGCCAATCCGGCAACAGGCGGACTTGTTTTTCGGCTTTACGGGGAATAAGTTTCGGCCGGGCTTGTCAAAAACGATTTTCCGGAGCAAAATGAAAAACAGGAGAGGTTTTTATGCGCGGTTTTGTTTTTATATTGTTTATGATGATGTCGGTAGCTTTGCCGGCAAAGGCTGATTATGATGTTCTTTTGTCAGTTTTTGAAAAAATACATGAGGAAAATCCGCAGCGTTTGAGTTATGACAGGATGGTCGAGGAGGCCTTTAAGGGGCTGCAGAAAATGGATGGCAGGTTGAAGTTTGGTATGCAGGCCGGTCGTGTGACCGTGTATTATGACGGCAGAATGGTTAAGAGCCTGCGCAAGCCTGAGCAAGATAATGCAGAAGACTGGGCAGCTTTGGCCGAAGATGTGCTTAATGAAGTTAAGAGAGTTTCCGAAAAAGTTTCATTGTATGATTTTGAGGCAGCTGATGAAATGCTGGCGTCCGTGACGGCAGCGTTGAAAGATGGTTCGAAATATTATAAAGCGATGGATTTGGCCGGTGAAGATGCTTTTTCTCCGCGCAGGGCTTTTTCTTTTTCTCGGCGGGAAGGGCTGGTGTATGTTAAGATAAAGGTTTTTGATCAAGACAGTGCACAGTTGTTGCGTCAGGCGATTGAAAATGAAAAAGATGCTTCCGGGATGATTTTAGATTTGCGAGGAAGCTCGGGCGGCTCTTTGGCAGCTATGGCCGAAATTGCCGATATGTTTTTGGATGACGGGATAATTGCATCTGTTAAGAATATGGCGGGGAATGAAGAAAAATTTTATAATGCGCGGCCTGGCGGTGAATGGGATAAAAAAACGCTGGTCGTTCTTGTTGATGCCGATACGGCTTCTTCTGCCGAGGCTCTGGCTTTGAGCCTGCAGGAGCAAGGACGGGCCAAACTTATCGGAACGCGAACTTTCGGCAAAGGGACGGTGCAGACATTGACAGATTTGGAAAACGGTTCCCGTCTTTCTCTGACGACTGCCGCGATTTTCGGGCCATCGGGCGCTCCGGTCGCGGAAAGCGGTTTGTTGCCGGATATTTGTACGGCATATATGGGGGATAAGCAAAAGCCGGAATATGTGGCCCAAAAACAAAAAGCCGCCGATTGTCCTAAGCAAAAACGGGAAAATGAAGCTTTTGATTTTCTGGTTGCTAAGGTTTTGATTGATAAAAAATTATGAAATTGTTGTTGACATTGTGTTAAAAAAATGTATAGTGCAGTCAAATGTTTTTAAATTAGTAACCTTTTAAGAGTAAAGAAAATGGCAAAAGCAATTAAAGTTAAAGTAAAAATGGAAAGCACGGCCGGTACAGGCACTTTTTTTCTTGCTGAAAAGAATCCGAGAACTCATCCGGAAAAACTGACTTTGAAAAAATATGACAAGAAGTCCAGAAAACACGAAGAGTTTGTTGAGAAAAAACTGAAGTAGTTTTTTTAGCGTATTTTGTAAGTGAAATAGAAAAGTGCCGCCGGAACAGGGCGGTACTTTTTTGTTTGTTGTCAGAAAGCTTGTGAGTAGGATTTAATCTTCTAACAAGTTGGCTTTTTGATATTCTCTTTTTATGGTTTCGGTTTGAACATCGGTGTATCTTTGTGTGGTGACCAGCGAACTGTGTCCGAGCAGTTCCTGAATGGATCTCAGATCTGTTCCTTCGGCCAGCAAATGTGTTGCAAAAGAATGTCGCAGAGCATGGGGCGTCAAAGAATCCGGAAGGCCCAACGCGATCCTTATTTTTTGCATCTGCCTCTGAATGATTCGAGGCAATAATCTTTCGCCGCGAGCACCGACAAACAAAGGTTCGCCATTTTTGAGATGGTAGGGGCAGTTTTGGACATATTCATCAATCGCGTCAATGACAACAGGTAGCAGAGGCACAATTCTTTCTTTATTACCTTTACCTCTGATGCGTATCATTTTGCTTTGACGGGTGATGTCTCCGAAATTTAAGGATAAAGCTTCCGAGATACGCAGGCCGCAACCGTATAATAGAGTGAAAACGGCTGTGTCTCGGGCTCCCTGCCACTCATTTTTGGAATAATTTCCGGCTTTTTTTAAAATTTTAAATGTTTCCCCGATTTCCAGTGCTTTGGGTAATGTTTTAGGGAGTTTGGGCGAAGAAATAATGCTTAAAGCCGAGTTTTTGACGATATCATTATCATCCAACCAACGAAAAAAATTTTTTAATGTTGATATATTACGGGCGATTGTTGTTTTGCTCAGATTGCGTCCGGCGCGGAAAGAAAGGTAACTGCGGAACGTTCGAATGTCTGTTTCCTGCAGGGTTTTTAGATCGGAAACGGCATTGTTTTTTCTTTGTAAAAAGCTAAAAAAATCGGATAGGTCACGGCAATAACCGTCAAGCGTGTTGGGAGAGTAGCAACGCTCATTTTGCAGCCAACTTCGCCATTTTTCGATTAATAAAGCGATTTTTTCATCGACCTGATAGATTATTTGTTTTTTCATAATGCTGATAATGTAATGTCAAAAAGTAATTATTTCGTAAATATATATAGGGTTATGTAAAAAAATGTAGACAAAAATAGAATGACAGTATAGACTGTAGTACAAAGAAAATTATCATTATATTATTAATTAAAAAATCGATATATGAAAGTGCGAGGAAAATTAGTCAGAGTGTCACGCCCTTATTATCAGGTGGAAACGACCCATGCAAAACAATGCGTAAGTTTTGTTATTTGCGATGAAAAAGGCAGAAACCGCTTTTTTTCGGTGTCTTCCGGTAGTGAGGTTAAATTGGTTATGATTTCTGAAATCGGCGACGATCTGCTGCTTGATTTGCGATATCATAAAGATTGCGGGTTATTACGAGCCGGACATTTTTTGCATACTATTGAAAATTTGAGCCTGGGTTTGACAGAAGAATTTGAAAAAATCGGCAAACAGCGTATTAATTGCAGTTTTGTACGGATTTCCAGAGCCTTTTGTTTGACAAATACTTTTTATCACGGAGAACATTTTTGTGCTAAGCCAGAGATTATTGTGCGGGCTATTTTTGTTGTTATGCATAAAGGTAAAAAATTGGTGGCGGAAACAACTAAGATGGAAGTCATTCAGTTTTTACAAATGTCTAATATTGGCGACGCTTTAACCATTGAATTTGCATATGATGGGGAGGTTTCTTATGTGAGAAACAAAAATCTTCGGATTACTTATCAGGATCTTCGCAAGAATTTTTAGTCGATAATTTTTTAGCAACTGCCGGAAAACCGGCAGTTTTTTTTGTGTTGTTTTCTGTTGTGGGCATTTTAAAATTTTATTTTATTTTGTATGGGTTTTGGTATGATGAAGCAAATAGAAAGAATCCGGAGGCTGTGAAATTGGGAAAAATTGTCGGGGTTATGTTGACCCTGCCGTTTAATAATGTGTTTGACTATTTGGCGGAAGATGATATCCGACTCGGTGATATTGTTCGGGTTCCTTTTGGACGTGAGCAGGTTGTGGGGGTGGTTTGGAAAATCGGGAAATCCTGCAATTTGGAGGAAAGTAAGATTAAGCCGGTCTACGAAAAATATGCTTTTCCGTCCTTATCTTCCGAATTAAGACGATTTGTGGATTTTGTGGCACAATATAATATGGCTTTTACCGGTTTGGTGCTTAAGATGGTTTTGAGTGTTCGCAGCGTTTTTGACGATCCGAAGACTTTATTGCTTTATAAACTTTCCGGTAAAACATTGGCAGAGGCTAAAATCAAGAATTCCGATGCGCGCTGGCGAGTGATGGATTTTTTGAAATTTGCGCCGTTTACCCGCGGGGATATTTGTAAGGGTGCCGGCGTAACAATGCCGGTGGTTAATAAGCTGATAGAAGCCGGCGTGTTGGAAGCTGTAGCCGTGGAAGATAAATGGGATTTTTTATGTCCGAATCCTGATTTCGGAAAGGTGGCCTTAACACAGGAACAACAGGTAGCGGCAGACGTTTTATTATCCAAAATCGGTGGAGGATTTTCTGCAACGTTGTTAGACGGTGTGACCGGCTCAGGTAAGACGGAAGTTTATTTTGAGGCGGTGGCAGAAGCAATTCGTCAGGGGAAGCAAGTGCTGATTATGGTACCGGAAATCTCTTTGACAACGCAATGGCTCGGGCGTTTTGAGCGCCGTTTCGGCGTTATGCCGGCTAAATGGCATTCGGCTCTCGGCAACAGGGAGAGGCTTGAAACTTGGAAAGCCGCCGCGGATGGTCGGGCGCAGGTTTTGATCGGAGCAAGGTCGGCATTGTTTTTGCCGTATAAAAATTTGGGATTGATTGTGGTTGACGAATGTCATGACCATTCTTTTAAGCAAGAAGATGTTGTTAATTATCAAGGGCGGGATATGGCCGTTGTGCGGGCAAAGTTTGAAAATTTTCCAATTATCTTGTCAACGGCAACGCCTTCTTTGGAAACAATCAACAATGTGGAAGAAGGAAAATATGGCTGTGTAAAGCTGACCGGTCGTTTTGCCGCAGCGCAGTTGCCGGAAATCAAGGTTATTGATTTGAAGAAAGACAAGCCCGTTAAAGGAAGTTGGGGTGTTTCTTGGTTGTCGCCGAGTTTGGTTGCGGCATTGAAAGAAAATTTGGAAAAAAACGAACAGTCTATGCTTTTTTTGAACCGCCGCGGTTATGCTCCTTTGACAATCTGTCGGGATTGCGGGCATCGGATCCAATGTCCTAATTGTACGTCATGGCTTACCGAGCACCGCTCGCAGAAGAAACTGATCTGCCACCATTGCGGTTTTTCCATGTCGATGCCGAAAGAATGTCCTGAGTGCCATTCTGAAGAAGGATTGACGGCCTGTGGTCCCGGGGTGGAGCGGATTGCCGAAGAAGTTAAAGCCCGTTTCCCGACAGCCAGGGTTAAGATTATTTCCAGCGATATTACGGCGAGTATGACGGAAGTTTCTGCGGTTATTCATGAGATGGAACAGGGGATGGTCGATATTCTTATCGGAACGCAGATTTTGGCAAAAGGGCATCATTTTCCGACATTGACTTTAGTAGGAATTGTTGATGCCGATTTGGGGCTGATGGGGAGCGATTTGCGGGCTTCAGAACAGACTTATCAGCTGCTTTCACAAGTTTCCGGACGAGCCGGCCGCGGGGAGAAAAAAGGGACGGTTTATTTGCAGACCCTTTATCCGGAGAACGCGGTTTTAAAGGCTTTAATTAATAATGACCGGCAGGAATTTTTGAAACTGGAAAAACAAAGTCGTAAGATTTTGAAGATGCCACCGTTCGGTAAATTGGCGGCGTTGATTGTTTCGGGAACAAACCAGGAAGCTGCCGAGCGGTTGGCGGTTTGGCTCGGAAATGTGGCGCCGAATAATGATTATATTACGACTTTAGGGCCGGCACCGGCACCGATTTTTATGTTGCGCAATAAATTCCGTTTCCGTTTGCTTCTAAAAACATCAAAAAATATCAAAATTCAAGATGTTGTCCGGGATTGGCTGGCAAAAGTCAAAATTCCGTCCGGGGTCAGGGTCGAGGTTGATATAGATCCGTATTCTTTTATGTGAGCAATGTGTTGAATTTGTTTTCCGGCTTCAAGGCAGGTGGTGATAATAATGAAAAATATCATGATATGAAAAGGTGTATGAAATAAGATAAAAAAAAGATTGAGGTTCTGTCGGAGTAGGTAAAAAAACAGAATCGGAAAAGGGGCTGAAGAGGAAAAGTAGGTTTGTAAAAATATTTTTTATTTTTTTATTTTTTTGCGAATCGCGGGTTGGATTCGTTTTGCGGGAAATTTGAAATATCAAGGCTTGGAAATTGGCTCTGGTATTAATAAATTAGAAATAAATTGCTATATATTATAGCCTCCAGATTGGATTGATTTTGTGAGTGTTTAAAAGTGAAAAAACGTTCAAAATCTAAAATAGCTTCAATTTATGCTGTTGCTTTATATGAGGCAGCGGTAGAGAAGAAAGTTCTTGCAAAGGTTAAAAAAGATGTAGCCTTGTTGTTATCAGAGGCTTCTGCTTTGCCTGATTTTGTTAATTTTTTTGCAAATCCGATTATTGAAACGCAGGTTAAAAAAGATACCTTAAAGCAGATTGCCGGCAAGTTAAAGCTTGATCGGGAGACATTGAGTTGTTTGTATATTCTTGCTGAAAACGGACGCTTTTCTGAATTTGTTCCAACTTTGGAAGAGTTTGTGCATTATGCCAATAAACGTGACGGAATTGCCGAGGTACAGGTTAAGGCCGTAAAGCCGCTTAATTCAGCTCAGAATAAGAAATTGCAAGCAGCTTTGGAAAATATGCTTGATCAGAAAGTTTTGATTAATTATCAGATCTGTCCGGAAATTTTGGGCGGATTGCAGATTAAATTCGGTTCAAACATGATAGATGATACTATCCTGGCAAAACTGAATCGTCTTGAACAAATAATGAAAGGTGGACAATAATGTCTGTAAACGTCAGCGAGATATCTTCCATTATCAAAGAAAAAATCGAAGGGTCCGATATTATGGCCGATGTGGCCGAAGTCGGACAGGTTTTGTCTGTCGGTGATGGTATTGCACGAGTTTATGGTTTGGAAAAAGTTCAGGCCGGCGAGCTGGTAGAATTTTCCAGCGGTGTTAAAGGGATGGCTCTGAACTTGGAAGAAGACAATGTCGGTGTGGTTATTTTCGGTTCGGACGAATCTATCCGCGAAGGCGATATGGTCAAAAGGACGGACAGCATCGTCAGCGTTCCGGTCGGCAAAGAGTTGCTCGGGCGCGTTGTTGATGCTCTCGGAAAACCGATTGACGGCAAAGGCGAAATTAAAGCCGCCGAGCACAGCATGTCTGAGGTTAAGGCTCCCGGTATTATTGCCCGACGCAGTGTTCATGAACCGATGCAGACCGGTTTGAAGATTATAGATAGTCTTATTCCGATCGGCCGTGGTCAGCGAGAACTTATCATTGGTGACCGCCAAACCGGAAAAACGTCTATTATCATCGATACGATTTTGAATCAGAAATTGATTAATGATAAAGCGAAATCTGAAAAAGATAAACTATATTGCATTTATGTGGCGGTAGGACAAAAACGTTCCACTGTTGCCCAGGTTGTTAAGACGCTGAAAGATCATGGTGCAATGGATTATACTATTGTTGTTGCTGCAACAGCATCTGATCCAGCCCCGATGCAATATCTGGCGCCATATTCCGGATGTGCAATGGGAGAATATTTCCGTGACAACGGTATGCATGCCGTTATCTTTTATGATGACTTGTCCAAACAGGCAACGGCTTATCGTCAGATGTCTTTGCTGCTTCGTCGTCCGCCAGGGCGTGAGGCTTATCCGGGCGATGTTTTTTATCTGCATTCTCGTTTGTTGGAGCGTGCGGCTAAAATGAGTGACGAAGAAGGTGCCGGTTCTTTGACAGCGCTGCCGGTTATTGAAACACAAGCAGGGGATGTTTCGGCTTACATTCCGACAAACGTGATTTCTATTACCGACGGACAGATCTTTTTGGAGACGGGGTTGTTCTTCCAAGGTGTACGTCCGGCCGTGAATGTTGGTATTTCTGTCAGCCGTGTGGGATCTGCTGCGCAGATTAAGGCGATGAAGCAGGTGGCTGGTTCTATTAAGCTGGAATTGGCTCAGTATCGTGAGATGGCAGCTTTTGCGCAGTTTGCTTCCGATTTGGACGCATCTACGCAGAATTTGTTGGCTCGAGGCGCCCGTCTGACCGAACTTTTGAAACAGCCGGTTAACCATCCGATGCCGGTTGAAGAAGAAGTTGTGGCAATTTTTGCCGGTGTTAGGGGATATCTGGATAAGATTGCCGTTAAAGAAGTGCAGGATTTTGAGAAAAAAGCCATTACTTCTTTGAAGGCAAACCAGCCGAAGCTTTTGGAAAATATCAGAAAAGACAAGATTATTTCCGAAGATACCGAGAATGGGCTTAAAGCTTTTTATGACGGCTTTTTGGCAGAATATCTCGGTGAAGAAAAGGCAGCGTAAGAGAGGCAGGTTATGGCAGGTTTGAAAGAGTTACGCACTCGGATTGAATCCATCAAATCGACGCAGAAGATTACTTCGGCGATGAAGCTGGTTGCAGCTTCTCGCCTGCGCCGGGCACAGGGTTTGATAGAGAAGTCGTCTTTCTACAACAATAACCTCGTTTCTTCCGCCAACCGGGTTTATTTTGAGCTCAAACAGGAAGAGGCGGCAAAGGGTATCAACTATATTTATCCCAAACTCTTGCGCGGAACCGGCAAAGATCAAACCTGTCTTTTGATTGTTTTCACGTCTGATCGCGGTTTGTGCGGCGGTTTTAACAGCAATGTGGCCAGAGCTGCCGCAAAGCGGATTGAAGAGCTGTTAGCGGAAGGCAAAGAAGTTAAGGTTTTTTGTGTCGGTAAAAAAGGACGGGATATTCTGAAACGCAAATATGCCGGGCTGATTGTTGAAACCGTGGAAGGTTTGGGCAGTAAAGGTGCTAAATATTATGAGGCAGTTGATATTGCTCAGAGGATTCTGGAGGCTTATGACAAAGGTGAAATTGACCGCTGTGAAGTGGTGGTCAGCCATTTTGTTTCGGCAATCAGTCGTCAGGTAAAAATCGGGCCGATTTTGCCGGTTAAGATTGAGGAGTTTGAGTATAATAAGCTTAATCTGCCGACGAATGTCATTCATGGAGCGTTTTATGATTATGAACCTGATAAGATGGAACTGTTGGCGGGGCTTTTGCCGTTGATGTTCAGAGCCAGTCTGTTTCAGGCAATCGTCCATTCACAGGCTTCGGAGCATGGCGCGCGGATGACCTCTATGGATAATGCGACGCGCAATGCCAAAGATATGATTTCTCGTCTGACCCTGAAATATAACAGAATCCGTCAAACTGCAATTACGACGGAATTGACTGAGATTATTTCAGGTGCAGAGGCAATATAATTCTGTTTTATAGGGCATCTAGAGCAATTTTGTTCGGTCTCGAAAAATTCATGTACTTTTGTGTACACTAAAATTTTTCTCGCCTCCAAAATCACTCTATCTGCACCTCTAAAACAAAATTATTGGCTCGCTTTTATAGAGTATCTAAAGCGGTTTTACGATGGTTCGAAATATAATTATTATAAACAACAAACGGTTTATAGGAGAGTAAGATGGTTGAAAAAACAAAAGCAGCAAAAAAGCCGGCGGTCAAGAAAACATCCGCTGCAAAGGCATCTGCCGCTAAAAAGACCGCGGTAAAAAAATCCCCGGCAAAAACGGCGCAAAAAGTTATCAATAAACTTGATAAAAAATATGCTTCGGCAAATGTTGCTCAGGAAGAAAAGGCCATTAAACAGATTGATGAAAATGCCGAAAAAGATGTGAAAAAAATTAAAAAACTGGCTAAGAAAGAACGCAAGGTTCACAGTATCGGGCATATTTCCCAAGTAACCGGTGCGGTTGTTGACGTTCGCTTTGACAAGCTGGAAGATTTGCCAAATATTATGACGGCTTTGGAATGTGATAATCACGGTAAGCCGTTGGTTTTGGAAGTTGCGCAGCACCTGGGTGAGAACGTTGTGCGGACGATTGCCATGGATACAACAGATGGTTTGGTGCGCGGACAGGAAGTTGTCAATACCGGCAAGCCGATTGAAGTTCCGGTCGGGCCGGGAATGCTCGGGCGCATTATCAATGTTGTCGGGGAGCCGGTTGACGGCCGCGGCGATGTTCAGGCCAGTGCTTATTATCCTATTCACCGTCCGGCTCCGTCTTTTGTTGACCAGTCTACCGAAACAAAAATTTTGACAACCGGTATTAAGGTTATTGATCTGCTGGAACCGTATGTTAAAGGCGGTAAAATCGGATTGTTTGGTGGTGCCGGTGTGGGCAAGACCGTGTTGATTATGGAACTGATTAATAATATTGCCAAGGGGCATGGCGGCTATTCGGTTTTTGCCGGTGTGGGCGAAAGAACACGTGAGGGTAACGACCTTTATCATGAAATGATTGAATCCGGCGTTATTGACCTGAAAGGTGATAAATCGAAAACCGTGTTGGTTTACGGTCAGATGAATGAACCTCCGGGAGCACGTGCTCGTGTGGCTTTATCCGGGTTGACCCAAGCGGAATATTTCCGTGATGAGGAACATCAAGACGTTTTGTTCTTTGTTGACAATATTTTCCGCTTTACGCAGGCCGGTTCCGAGGTATCTGCATTGCTTGGTCGTATTCCGTCAGCCGTGGGGTATCAGCCGACATTGGGAACCGATATGGGCGCCATGCAGGAGCGGATTACTTCAACGAAGAATGGTTCAATTACATCCGTACAGGCAGTATATGTTCCGGCCGATGACTTGACTGACCCTGCACCGGCAACAACTTTTGCTCACTTGGATGCCACGACTGTGTTGTCGCGTTCTATTTCTGAGCTCGGTATTTTCCCAGCCGTGGATCCGCTTGATTCCACATCGCGGATTTTGTCGGCCGATGTCTTGGGTGAGGAACATTATACCGTTGCCCGTCAGGTTCAGGAGATTTTGCAGAAATATAAATCTCTGCAGGATATTATTGCCATTTTGGGTATGGATGAGCTTTCGGAAGAAGACAAGCTCACGGTTGCCCGGGCACGTAAAGTTCAGCGTTTTCTGTCTCAGCCGTTCCATGTTGCCGAAGTCTTTACCGGTACGCCGGGCGTATTTGTTAAGCTTGAGGATACGATTAAAGGCTTTAAAGGGATTATCGAAGGCTTGTATGATGATATTCCCGAGCAGGCATTCTATATGGTCGGGACGATAGAGGATGCGTTGGAAAAGGCTAAGAAACTTGAAGCTGCGGAGTAACAGATACAAAAACCGGCTGAAAAAAGCAGATTTGATCTGAGCAGTAAAAAAGGGAAAGAGAATATGAAAAATGAGATTATTTTCCGCTTGTCGCGGCCATATAAAATATCAATGACGGCAGCTGTGTCCAAGGTTGTATTGCCGGCGGCAAACGGGGATATTACCATTCTTCCTGATCGGGCGCCGACGCTCATTTTGCTAAAAAGCGGTTTGCTTCAAGTATTGGATAAAGACAATAAACCACAGGAGCGTTATTTTATTAAAGGCGGTGTGGCTGATGTGGCGCGCAATCGGTGTGCGGTTTCTGCCGAAAAAGTGGTCTTGTTTGACAAGATTGATATTGATCGGGCAGCGGAAAAAAGAGATGCCGCCATTCATCAGGATGATAAAGATTTTTATCAGATGATTATTGACAGGCTTGCGCTGTTGAACCGTTAAAATTTTCCTGTTTGAAATCTCCGCGGTTTTTGCTGCGGGGATTTTTTTATGGCTGAGGTTGACCGGAACGGTTCGGGAGCATATAATCCGGTAAGGTAATGTTGAAAGGCGGAATTTATGAAGAAAAACGGAAGAGTGATCATTTTGATGATGGATTCATTCGGGGTGGGAGAGGCGCCGGATGCAGATAAGTTTGACAATGTCGGAGCCAATACTTTTACCCATATTGCAACAGTAAATCAGGGGCTGAAAATTCCTAACCTGGTGCATCTTGGTTTGGCGGAGATTTCCAAAGCCGCCTGCGGATATTTTCCGCCGCTCGGTGTGCAGCCGCCGGCAAAAATGTCGATGGAAGCAAAGTTTGGTTTTATGCAGGAGATCAGCCATGCCAAAGATACATCTTCCGGACATTGGGAGATGGCCGGTGTGCCGGTTTTGTTTGAATGGGGATATTTTAAACCCGATTATCCGTCTTTTCCGCCAGAGCTGGTGTCTGAGATTTGCCAAAAAGCCGGTATAGAAGGGATTCTCGGCAATAAAGCGGCTTCGGGTACGGTCATTATCCAAGAACTGGGAGAGGAACATATTCAGACCGGAAAACCGATTTTTTATACTTCGGCCGACAGCTGTCTGCAGATTGCCGCGCATGAAAAATATTTTGGGCTGGAACGCTTGTATAAACTTTGCGAAACAGCTTTTGAGGCGGTCAAGCCTTATCGGATTGCCCGGATTATCGCCCGCCCGTTTGTCGGAGAAAAAGCCGGCGAATTTGTTCGGACCAAAAACCGCCATGATTATTCGGTAACGCCGCCGGATGAAACGATATTGGACAAGGTAAAAAATGCCGGCGGTAATGTGGTTGCCATTGGTAAAATCGGTGATATTTACGCGCATCAGGGAACGACGAAAGAGCTGAAAGCCAGCGGACTGGAAGAGCTGTGGAATGTGACGCTTGATGCGGTTAAACAAGCTCCGGGCGGCAGTATTGTTTTTACCAATTTTGTGGATTTTGATATGTTGTGGGGGCATCGCCGCGACGTGGCCGGTTATGCCGGCGGATTGGAATATTTTGACAGTCGTTTGCCGGAAATTGAACAGGTTTTGCAAGATGATGATATTGTTTTTATTACGGCCGATCACGGCAATGACCCGACCTATACCGGAACGGATCATACGCGTGAGTTTGTGCCGGTTATTCTGTTCGGCAAAAAGATAAAATCCGAATTTGTCGGACATCGCCGGACATTTGCCGATATTGCGCAGACGATTGCCGAATATTTCGGGTTGGAGAAAATGAAGTATGGGACATCTTTTTTGACGTGGGAGGGTAAATGAGCTATCGGGCAGCGAATCTGCCGGCGGAACGGCATTGTTTTTTCGGGCGCGAGGGTGGCGTTTCGGAAGGAAAATATGCCAGTCTGAATGTGCGAAAAATGTGCGGGGATATTGCTGCGCGGGTTGATGAAAACCGAAAGATAGCGGTTGAAGCCGTCGGCGGTAAAATTGAGAATCTGATGGTGTTGGCACAGCAGTCAGGAACAGATGTTTATTTTGCCGAAGAAGCGTCAATCGGAAAAATTGCGGCAGACGGTGTTGTGACAAAAACGCCGGGGATGGCGCTCGCTCTGTTTACGGCCGATTGTACGCCGGTGTTGTTGGCGGATTATGAACATGGCGTGATTGCGGCGGCTCATGCCGGCTGGCGCGGTGCTGTTCGCGGTGTGCTGGAAAATACGCTGGATTTGATGCTTAAGAAAGGAGCCGTACCGGAATGTATTGCGGCAGCGCTCGGCCCGTGTATTCAGCAGTCCTCCTTTGAAGTCGGAGCAGAGGTAAAAGAGGAATGTGCTGCCGTTAATGCACAATATGTCCGCTTTTTTGCTCCCGGAAAAGATGACGTTCATTTTCAATTTGATTTGGAAGGGTTGGTTAAATTTCGTTTGGAACAATACAGCATTAAAAATATTACGGTGTCAGGGATTGATACCTATCGAGAGGAAAAGCATTATTTCAGCTATCGTCGGAATTGTCATCAGGGGCTGGCAGAGAATCCGAAAGATTTTCCCTGCCAGGCCTCGATCATCAGGTTGTGACCGTTTAACAAATATAACAGGTTACAGAACTTGGATCTGGCTGATTTACTGACATGTTTTTCTTTGGCACAACCTATGATGCCACTCCGTTATTTGTGGACTATAAATATAGAGTAATATAAAATCACCCTCCCGTTTGAGAAAACGGGAGGGATATTTTTTTAGTTATTCATCTGTTTATTCACAGCTCCAACCTCCTGGTAAAAAGCCGGCTATACCACCAGTAAGTAAGAATGATAATCCCATAGCAGCGTTACAACATTCTGTTTTTGAATTACATGTTGGTACCATAATTCCGGAGTCCATAAATTCTTCACCACAAGTTACAGAAGCGTTAATTCCAATTGTTCCTTCTCTTTTCAGAGTACAACTGTAATGTCCCCCGCCAGAGCTACCACCTCCGGAACTTCCTCCGCTGCTTCCGCCTGAACCTGAAGAACTTCCGCCGCTACTTCCGCCGCCAGAAGAAGACGAACAGCCGGAACCACCACATTGAGTATCGCATGATTTCAAAGTTCCGTCACGACAACAATCGCCGTGACAGGTTGAGTGAACAGAACACCAGTTTGAAGAAGATGAGTTACAACAAGATTCACATCGTGTACAAGTACCGCCGCAGCCATCCGAAATGGTATAAGATCCGCAGGAACATCCGGTTTCGTTTGTACAGCTTGGCGTACAACAAGGCTCATAAGGATAATAACAAGTCTTTGTTCCGCAGCCGTTTCGGGTAGAACCGCCGCAGCCTCCGGGGTTGGAAGTCGACGTGCCGGATGGACAGTTCATGTTACAGGTATAATAACAGGTATATTCACAGCCGTCTGTGCCGTTAGTGCCGTAAGACGAATAAGTTAAGGACGTATAACTCGGACATCCGGTCGGGGTACAGCAGGTCCCGTAAGAAGAATCATAAGCACAACGCCCGGAGTTCTTTTTGAGCTTCTGCCCGGAAGGACAAGAGTTTGTATAACCGGTATCACGACAGGCCCGTTGATTATCGGTCTTGCATTGTTTATACAAAGAGCCGTAACTCGGGCAAGGTTGATCCACATATTTTGGAATAGAACAAGAGGTTGTGTTATACCCGTTTTGTTCACACCATGTTTTAGCGTCACATTTCAGGTAATGATCGTCGCGGTTACATTGTCCGACTTTGGCATAATATTGCGGACATTCACCGGAAGCATAATAGGTAAAACCTTTGCTTTCACAAAATTCGGTATCAATATTGATATTCATGTTAATATCACCTTGAACAATACCGTCATCCATACAGTCTGGCAGAAAGCAAATGCCACTATATGCGGGAGATGGAAGGAAGACCGAGAAAACAGCGGCAACAGCAAGAACCGACACCGCAGAGTTAAGTTTCATGTGTAGCATAGTGTTATTCATTTTCGGTCTCCTCCCAGAGAGGCAAGCGCGCCTCGGCGAACAATTGTTGACATTGCGCCAAAGCTTACGCGTTGCTCTTTTCTTTTTCTTGAGCAGCATTGTGCTCAGAGTGGTTAATAAAAATTCTTTTTTCTATTGTCGTCCTTTTTCCTTTGTCATTGCCGGGCTTTTTATTTTTTTAGTCATTGCCGGACTTGATCCGGCAATCCATCTCACAATAAGCATTTTGCTTGTTTCTTTGTGGATCCCCGGGTCGCAGCCCGGGGATGACTTAAAAACAAGCCGTCCGGGGATGACAAGTAAAATATAAGCAGTCCGGGGGTAACTTGAAAAACAAGCAGCCCGGGGACAGGGTGTAAAAAAACAAACTGCCCGAGAACGACAATAAAGATACTATAGCACAAGAAAACGCAAGAGTCAACTATAATTGGAAAATAGGGTGGGGATTTTGGCTAGAATGATGTAGTTTTGAAGAAAAACGGATGTTGTTATATATTGTAATATTATTTGAACATTTAGCGTTATCCGGTCATCATTTTTTTGTTGCGAGGCAAAAAAAATATAATATATTAGCGGCGAATTGTTTATTAATGCACGGATAATGCTTATATATATGCATATGAGCCGATTTACTCTCGGGGAAGAGTATTTTGCGTGCAGTTTTTGTTGTCAGCGCCTTTGTGAAAAGAGGCACAATGTAGGAGAAAAAGTATGAAAGTAGGAATTATCGGCGCCGGAAGCGTTGGAAGTGCAACGGCTTTTGCCTTGATTATGCGTGGTGTGGCCCGCAAGGTTGTTTTGATTGATGCTAACGAAAAACGGGCAATTGCCGAGGCGATGGATATTGCTCATGCAACGCCGTTTGCCTATGCCAATAAGGTGAAATACGGAACTTATAAAGATTTGGAAGGGGCAGAAGTCGTTATCGTTACGGCCGGAGCTAATCAAAAACCCGGTGAAACGCGGATTGACCTGTTGGGCCGCAATGTTAAAATTTTTGAAAGCATTATTCCCCAGATTGTGGCCGTTGCTCCGAATACGACTTTGCTGATTGCCGCCAATCCGGCGGATATTATGACTGAGGTTGCGCTTAAGCTTTCCGGTTTTCCGAGAGAGCGGGTTATCGGCAGCGGTACGGTTTTGGATACTTCCCGTTTCAGAACGCTGTTGGGGTATCATCTCGGTGTTTCTCCAAAGTCTATTCATGCCAATGTTTTGGGTGAGCACGGCGACAGCGAGGTTTTGATTTGGTCAAACGGCGATGCCGGTACTGTTCAGATTGAAGAGCTGGCTCAGATGGTCGGTAAACCTTTTACGCCGGAAGTAAAAGCCGAAATTGATGATTGTGTCCGTAATGCCGCTTACAAGATTATTGAAGGTAAAGGCGCGACTTTTTATGGTATTGCCGGGGCTTTGTGCCGGATTTGCCAGGCTATTACAACCAATGAATATGCCATTTTGACGGTATCTTCTCATCATGATGAGGTTGAAGGCGTTAAAGGCGTTTGTTTGTCTTTGCCGACGGTTGTTGGTAAGCGCGGTATTCACAGCGTGATTTATCCGAAGCTTTCGGAGAGTGAGCATCATGATTTGAAGCTCAGTGCCGAAAAAATTAAGGAATATTCCGACCAGGCTTTGGATATTATTGCTAAAAATGCTTAAAAACTAAGCGGTTATATTTGCAATTCCTCTTCTTTTGGCTTATATTGCCGGAGAAGAGGAATTTTTTTATGGTAGAAATCGTGACTTTCGGCTGTCGGATGAATTCGTTTGAATCCGAAATCTTAAAGGAAAAACTGGCCGAACTAGAAAATGTGATTGTTGTCAATACCTGTGCCGTGACCGGAGAAGCCGAGCGCCAATGCCGGCAGGCTATCCGTAAACTGCGCAAAGAAAATCCGCAGGCCAGGATTATCGTAACCGGATGTGCCGCCCAGATTGCGCCGCAAAAATATGCCCGGATGCCGGAAGTTGATTTGGTGCTTGGAAATCGGGAGAAGACCGAGATTGAAAAATATATCAACGGGGATTTGACGGAAAAGTCAATCGTCGGAGATATTTTTGATTATGACGGTTATGACAGGTATCTTATTACCGGGTTTGAGGGTAGGCAGCGGGCTTTTGTGCAAATTCAGCAGGGCTGTGACCATCGTTGCACTTATTGTATCGTTCCTTATGCCCGCGGTAATAATCGTTCTGTGGCGGAGGAAGATATTTTGAAGCAGATTGCCGAACTGCGCCGGCAGGGTTTTGACGAGATTTGTCTGACCGGTGTTGATGCCTGTTCTTATTGTCCGTCATTCAGCGGTTTGGTGAAAAAAATTCTGGAGACTTTTCCCGATTTGCCGTCACTGCAATTCGGTTCGCTTGATCCGGCGGCGGTTGATGACGATTTTATTACTCTGGCTGCCGAGTATGGTAATCTTTATCCGTATTTTCATTTGTCGGTACAGTCGGGCGATAATATGATTTTGAAAAGGATGAAACGTCGCCACAGCCGGGAAGATGTTATTGCTTTGTGTCGGAAAATCAGAAATGCGCGGCCGGATGCCGTGTTTGGTGCTGATTTTATTTGCGGTTTTCCGACCGAAACGGAAGAGCAGTTTGAGAATACGCTGAAATTGGTTGATGAGGCCGGATTGTCCAAGCTGCACGTTTTTCCGTATTCGGAACGAGCCGGAACGCCGGCAGCGCTTATGCCGCAGGTTCCAGTAGAAATTCGCCGGGAACGGGCTAAAAGACTGCGGGAGAAAGGCGAAGCGGCCGAGCGGAAATGTAACGGGAAAGGAAATAAATAATGAGCGGATGGCTGGCAAAGCTCGGATTGGGACTAAAAAAATCTTCCCAAAAAATTTCGGGCGGCATCAGTGATATTTTTACCAAAAAGAGAATCGATGCCGAAACTTTGGCAGAGCTTGAAGATTTGCTGATTTCCGCCGATATGGGCGTGAAGGCTTCGGCAAAGATAGCGGCGGCTTTCGGTAAAAAACGTTTTGACAAAGAGCTTGATGAAAAAGACATCCGGCGCGAGTTGGCTGCGGAAATCGAAAAGATATTAAAGCCGTGGGAGAAATCTCTGATTATCGGGGCGGAAAAGAAACCGTTTGTTGTTTTGATGGTTGGCGTGAATGGAGCCGGAAAAACAACAACAATCGGCAAACTGACGTCAAAATTGTCGGCTCAGGGCAAAAAAGTTTCGATGATTGCCGGTGATACTTTTCGGGCGGCGGCGGTAGAGCAGCTGCAGGTCTGGGGCAAGCGTTGCGGCGTGCGGGTGTTTGCCAAGGAGACCGGCGCCGATGCGGCCAGTGTGGCTTATGAAGGCTTGCAAGAAGCCGTTAAATGCGGGGATGATGTTGTTTTTATTGATACGGCGGGTCGGCTGCAAAACAAAGCCGGGTTGATGGAAGAGTTAAAAAAAGTGGTTCGCGTTATTAAAAAAATTCTGCCGGAGGCGCCGCATGCCATTTTGCTAACGATTGACGCGACAACCGGGCAAAATGCTTTGGCGCAGGTACAGGCTTTTAAGGAAATCATTGAAGTCAGCGGTTTAATTGTAACCAAGCTGGACGGTTCGGCCAAAGGCGGTATTTTGACGGCAATTTCCGAAGAATGCGGAACGCCGGTGCACTTTATCGGTGTTGGTGAAGGAATTGAGGACCTGGATGAATTTAATGCGGCCGATTATGCTCGTAATCTGTTGGATGTGGAATAGTTATGGATGATTTGATTGATTATATTGAGTCTGTTCAGAAGGCAGAACTGCCGGAGTTTACGGTCAGTGAGATTTCTTTTGAAATTAAGCGCTTTGTGGAAACAAATTTTAGCAAAGTCCGGGTGCGCGGAGAAATTTTTGGCTGCAAAAGGGCTGATTCCGGGCATTATTACCTTTCGCTGAAAGACGAAAATGCCGTGTTGTCGGCGGTTGTCTGGAAAGGGGTGGCAATGCGTTTGCCGCTGAAGCCTGAGGACGGTTTGGAAGTGGTGGCAACCGGGAAAATAACAACCTTTTCCGGAAAGTCATCTTATCAGCTGGTGATTGAGCAGATGGAAGTTGCCGGAACGGGCGCTTTGTTGAAACTTTTGGAAGAACGAAAACAGAAATTTGCTGCCGAAGGTTTGTTTGATGCCGCACATAAACAAAAAATTCCGTATTTGCCGCAGACCATCGGGGTTGTGACATCGGCGAGCGGGGCGGTGATCCGTGATATTATCCATCGAATCCGAGACCGTTTTCCCCGGCATATTTTGCTCTGGCCGACACCGGTGCAAGGAGAGGGAGCTGCCGAAAAAATTGCAGCGGCGATTGCCGGATTTAATGCCCTGCCGGAAAAAGGCGCCATTCACCGGCCGGATGTTTTGATTGTTGCACGCGGCGGCGGCAGTTTGGAAGATTTGTGGCCGTTTAACGAAGAAGTGGTCATCAGGGCGGTTTATGCTTCAAAAATTCCGTTGATTTCTGCCGTCGGACATGAGACGGATACGATGCTGATAGATTATGTATCTGATTTGAGGGCACCGACGCCGACCGGAGCAGCGGAGTTTGCCGTGCCGGTTCGTGCCGAATTGACCATGCAGGTGGAAAATTTGCAAAACCGCCTGAAAAACGGAATGTTTCGCTTTTTGCAGGAAAATAAGAACAAGGTGGACGGGTTGGCAAGGGGAATTCCCAAGCTTTCTCAGATTGTTTTGGAACAACAGCAGCGGCTCGACGAGCGGTTTGACCGTTTGAAAGCGGCTTTTCGTCGTGTTGTTGAGGCCAAAAAGTCTCAAGTGGCTCAGACGGCGCTGCGTCCATATCATATTTTGAATATTTTTGAAAAAAAGCAAGAAAATTTAAAGAATTTAACTGTTAGATTAGAGGCAGTATCAATAGAATCCGTGCTAAGACGGGGATTTGTCTGGGTGCAGGATAATCGTCAGAAAACAGTATATTCGGCCGAGCAGGCAAAAAAAGCTTCCGGTTTGGAAATTAATTTTGTGGATGGAAAAGTCAAAACAAAGGTAGTGGTTAGTAAAAATGAATTGCAAATGGATTTGTTTGATTAGTTTGGGAATGTTGTGGAGCGGTACGGTTCAGGCCGTTGAGCTTTGCGGAAAGCCGGCACAAGGAGAGATCTTGCGCGGACATACGGATTATTTTACCAAAGTTATCAGCAATGGCAAAACGCACAGAGTTTCGCCGTTCGGAGAATTTATTTTGGCTTTCGGGCGGGACGATGCAGAGAATCAAGAGATTGTCATAAAGGGTGAAAACGGCCGGTCTGTCAAGTTTAATCTGAAATTGGCAAAAACAGCGTGGGATATTCAAAATTTGAAAGGTGTGCAGCAGAGAAAGGTCACGCCGTCAAAGGCTGACGAAGCGGCTATTTTGGATGAACGGAAAAAGATCAGTGAGGCATTGGGAAAAGATATTGAAAAATCTTATTGGAAACGCGGATTTATTCGTCCGGTGGAGGGGAGAATCAGCGGAAAATTCGGTGGGCAAAGGATTATGAACGGTAAGAAAATGAATCCTCATGCCGGAATGGATATTGCAGCCCCGGAAGGAACTGATGTAAAAGCAGCGGGAGACGCAATTGTAACATTGACAGCGGATAACTTGTTTTATTCGGGAAATGTTGTTATTCTGGATCATGGTGCCGGTTTGCAGACGATTTATGCCCATTTGAGCAAAATGGACGTGACGCCGGGGCAAAAGGTTAAAAAAGGTGAGGTTATCGGAAAAGTCGGTAAGACGGGAAGGGTAACCGGTCCGCATTTGCATTGGGGCGCAAGTTTGAAAGGTGTGAAATTTAATCCGGAGTCTTTGTTGTCGTTAACGAATAATAATGATTTTTGTTTTATTTTATAAACAGTCAAAGCCAGTTTATTTTTTACGGGAGGCACTCAGATGACTGAATTTTCAAATAAAAATGTGTCGTGGGAGGCAATTAACTGCCTGGTGGTGGATGATGATAAATTTTCCCGGACTTTTATGAAAACGGCCTTGTATCAGATTGGGATTAAGAATGTGCGGGAAGCCGTTGATGTGGATGAAGCTCGGGAAATTTTGGCTGATTTTAAAATTGATGTTATTTTGCTGGATCAGCAGATGCCCGGAAAAACAGGGTTGGATTTTGCCAGGGAATTGAAGCTTCATGCCCAAGATAAGGCTAAGGAAATTCCGATAATCATGGTGACTGTCGATACAAAAGAAAAAACGGTTTTGGATGCCAAAAATATCGGTATTCAGGAGTATCTGGTTAAGCCGATTTCACCGTCGGCATTAAAGAAGCGTTTGTGTACGGCTTTTGGAATCAAACAAGAGAGAGTTTAACGTGACTGATTTACATATTATGCTGTTGTCTATCCTTCAGGGGTTGACTGAGTTTTTGCCGGTAAGTTCTTCCGGACATCTGATTTTGTTTTCTAAATTTACAACTTTTCCGGATCAGGGGTTGGCTTTGGATGTGGCTGTGCATCTGGGATCGATTATTGCCGTTGTTATTTATTTCTGGTCGGATGTCTGGATGGTTGTTAAAGGGACACTGAAAAGCTTTTTTGTTCCGAATTTTAAAAATCAGGGTAATAAGCTTTTTTGGCTGATTTTTATCGGTACGATTCCGGTTGTGTTGTTTGGATTGTTTTTGCGCAGCATGGATATTGAATTTCGCGATGATGAGGGCTCAAAAATTATCGGGTGGACGATTTTGGGGTTTGGCCTGTTGCTGTTTGTTGCGGACAGGGTCGGAATGACTATCCGCAAAGTCGAACATTTGGGGATCATTGATGCACTTTTGATCGGGCTTGCACAATGTGTGGCGTTGATTCCGGGAACAAGCCGTTCCGGTATTACAATTACAATGGCTCGTTTTTTGGGAATGGAGAGAAAAGAGGCGGCAAAGTTTTCGATGCTGCTGGCGATTCCCGCTATTGTCGGTGCGGCAAGCCTGGTTGGATTCGAACTGTACGAATCGCATAATTTTCAGGAGATGATTTCTGCCGTTGACGGGATAACTTATTCATTTATTGCTTCGATTATTGCTATTTATGTTATTATGTGGTGGCTGCAGAAGTCAACTTTTCTGCCGTTTGTAATTTATCGTGTCATTTTGGGGACAATTTTGTTATTAAATTCGTACGGATATATTGACTTATTAAAAAATTAAGGATATAAGTATCCCCGAATTATGATTGAGCCCTGGTGGCGGAATTGGTAGACGCGCATGCTTCAGGTGCATGTTGGCTCAGCCAGTGGAAGTTCGAGTCTTCTCCAGGGCACCAAAAATCTCTCTGAACAGAGAGATTTTTTTTTGTGCCTGAACACGGCGTTCAGCTTTGGCGAAAGCTGAACTTGTGAAAGACTATGCCGTCAAAGATGTAACATTCGCTGCGGTTATTTTCATTTCCCTAGCTCATTAACATCTCAACGATTGGTTCAGAAAAAATCAACGAAGGTTGTTTTTTTCTTCCCAATTCTCCAGGGCACCAAAAATCTCTCTGAGCAGAGAGATTTTTTTTGTGCCTGAACACGGCGTTCAGCTTTGGTGAAAGCTGAACTTGTGAAAGACTATGCCGTCAAAGATGTAACATTCGCTGCGGTTATTTTCATTTCCCTAGCTCATT
>CALXRP010000018.1 GCA_944390885.1 uncultured Alphaproteobacteria bacterium | reverse complement strand
GGGAGTTCTTCTTACTCGTAAGTTCAGCCTTACGGCTTCACTAACTCGTTTCGGGCACTCAGTTTGTAACGCTTATTCTGCGGCACTTACGTTTGCTTATAAGCTAACAAACTTTCGCCTGTCGTCAGAAAATAACCGGAGCAGCGGTTATTTTCTTTTCTCCAGCCTCTCAACTCCCACCAATTAAAAAACCCGTCTTAATGGCGGGTTTTTTTGTGTTTAGTAAAAGATTCATTTTGAGGAAAATTGCAATATTCTGTCAATAATTAATGTTTATTTTTTTTGATATGATACATGATATTTATTTGAAAATAAGTGATAAAATATTTTTTTTTAATTTTTTATTGACAAAATTTTTGGAAAATGTATACTGATTCTCATTTATAAAATTTTGTGGAATTTAAATATGGAGAATTTAAGATGGAAGAATATGAATATATGTATGAGGCAATTAGAAAAGGAGATATTAAAGAAGTTGAGAATTTTGTGGCTAAGGCCAGCAAAGAAGATATTAATTCAGTCATAAAGTTCTATAGCAACTATGATGAGGGTCGGTATCTGTTGTATAGTCCATTGTCTACGGCAGTTATGTATAATCAACTTGAAATAGCCGAATTATTATTAAAAAACGGAGCTGATCCTGATACCATTGGCCCTGACAATAACTATGATATGAACAGTGTGTTAAATTGTGCTATTTTAAACAATAATACATCAATGGTAAAATTATTGTTGGATTATAATGTATCTAATCTTAACAGAGACTACCTTTTATATCATCCTTTGGAATCGGCGGTGGATAGAAGAGAAGCTGATTTTAATTCTGATATAGTAAAGCTGCTGTTGGAAAAAGGTGCAGATGTTAATTATCAGGATATCTGTGGAAATTCTCTTTTGATGTTGGCCGCACAGGCGAAGGGTAAAGGAGGCATACAATATGAAAAAGTTATCGAATCTTTACTCGCATACGGAATAAATGTTGATTTGCAAAATAATGACGGAGAGACTGCTTTGATGTATTTTGCGGAAAACGGTGACAAGAAGCAAGTTGAGGCTTTACTTAGTGAGAATGCTAATGTTTTATTGGAAGATCAATTGGGATTGACAGCAATATGCTACGCCGAATGTGATGATATTCGAAAACAGTTGGAAAAGGCAGCCTTTTTTCAAGCTGCGGATAAAGGAGATTTATCTTGGCTTAAGTTCTTAATTGCTCACGGGTTTGATGTTAATACTTTGGATGCCAATAATAATACTGCTTTAATTCATGCTTCTTCTGCGGGAAAATATGATGCTGTCGAATTTTTGCTTTCAGAAAAAGCGGCGGTTAATTTTGCCGGTCAGCGAGGTTATTCAGCTTTGCATTGTGCTGCAGCCAACGGGGATGCCAAAATTGCAGATTTGTTAATTGAACATGGGGCAAATATAGATGCAACAACCAAGGATGGTGTAACGCCGTTGATGGAGGCTGCAAGTGCCGGAAAACCAGAAACCGTTGATTGGCTGCTTGAAGCCGGTGCGGATTTTCAGCGTAAGGATGATTTTGGCAATACGGCCTTGGATTGGGCGCGAGAAAAAGGTCAAAATGATGAGGATAAAGACTATTTGAAAGTTCGGATGTTATTAATTAAGGCTGATTTGAAGATGAAGAAAGAGCAGTATCGTCTGCAGAAAAAAGCCAAGGAATATGGAATACAAAATGCCAGGTTCTTGAAACAACGCAGCCCTTTTGAAATTGGTTAGGCAAGTATAAATAACGCTTCAAAATTGGAATGAATTTTGAAGCGTTATTGTTTGATTTTGAAGTTTGTTTTTGTTATACTTAACTAATGTGTGTATGTAAAAGTAAAAGCAGGATTATGAAAAAATATATTGTAATAATCTTATTTTTTATCGGGATTGCCTTGTTGGCTTATGACGTTAAGTACAATTATGTGGACTGGCGGACGGCTGACCGCAGCAGTGCCGGAATTGCGCCGTTGCCCAAAGACGAGAAGCGGGCTGTTGTTCAGGTTTATACGGCAAGAGTTTATAACTGGCGCAAGTATTTTGCCGTACATCCTTGGATCGCTACCAAGGAAAAAGGGGCTGCCCATTATACCGTTTATCAGGTCTTGGGTTGGAAACTCTGGCGGACAGGCAAGGCCGTAGATGTTTCGCGGGATATTCCGGACAGGATGTGGTTTGGAATGAAGCCGGAGTTATTGCAGGATTTGCGCGGTGAGGAGGCCGAAAAAGCAATTGCCGGAATTAAAAAAGCGGTTGCGGCTTATCCGTTTGTCTCGGAGTATGTTTTGTATCCGGGGCCGAACAGCAATACTTTTGTATCATATGTTATCCGGCGGGTGCCGGAGTTGACAGTTGAATTGCCTCCGGTTGCCATCGGAAAAGATTTTTTTGGCTATGATAAGTTTTTTGACATTGCTGAAAGCAAAAAGGGATATCAGTTTTCGCTTTTTGGTTTGTTAGGACTGACCGTCGGAAAAGGCGAGGGCGTGGAAATTGATGTTCTCGGGCTTGTTTTTGGTATAGATTTTTTACGTCCGGCAATAAAATTGCCTTTGATCGGAAGAATAGGGATGAAAGATGCGCCGGTTGATTAGACTTGTTTTTTTATGATAGGAAAAGATGATGGAATTTGTGCTTATTGACCGGCAGAATTGGAAAAGAAACGAATATTTTGAGCATTATACTTCCGACGTGCCGTGCAGTTTCAGTCTGACAGCGGAACTTGATGTTACGCTGTTGGTACAGAATGTTAAAAAACGGAATCTGATGTTTTTTCCGGTCTTTGTGCATTTGTTGAGCCAGGTTATCAACCGGCATACGGAATTCCGGACCTGTTATAACAAAAACGGTGAGCTTGGCTATTGGCGCGTAATCTGGCCCTGTTATACGGTTTTTCATAATCAAAGCAAAAGTTTTTCAACGTTATGGACGCCGTTTGATGCCGATTTTGATGCTTTTTATCTGGATTATATCAGAGATTGGGAAAAATACGGCGAAATTGAGGCCTTTTCGCCAAAGCCGGATATGCCGGAAAATGTTTTTAATATTTCCTGTTTGCCGTGGGTGAATTTTACGGCGTTTAATCTGCAATTTCCTTTGGAACAGAAATATTTGCTGCCGATTTTTACTTTGGGTAAGTTTGTTGAGAAAAGCGAAAAAATTTATACCCCGCTGGCCGTGCAGATGCATCATGCCGTTTGTGACGGTTATCATGCGGCGCTGCTGATTAACGAATTGCAGGATTTGTGCAACGACTTTGAGAGAAAAGGAGCGGACAGATGAAGATAAGGCCGGAAAGACCGGAAGATTTTGATACCGTTTATGCTTTGATAAAAACAGCGTTTGAAACCGCAGATGTGAGCGACGGGCATGAACAGGATTTTGCCGTGTTATTGCGGAAATCCGAGAATTATATTCCGGAGCTGGCGTTAGTGGCGGAAGAAGGAAAAAAGATAATCGGGCATATTATGTTAAGCCGTCAACCGATTGATTTGGACGGAAAATTTTTGAATGCGCTGCTTTTGGCGCCGGTTTGCGTGGCGTTGGATTTTCGTAAGCGAAAAGTTGCGTCGCGCCTGATTGATACGGCTCTAAAAAAAGCGAAAAAAATGGGGTTTGATGTTGTTTTTCTGGTAGGAAATCCGGATTTTTACAATCGTTTCGGCTTTGATGAAACAATCAAGAAAGGGATTAAAAATCTGAACGGTTTGCCCGATAAATATGTTTTGGTCAAAGAGCTGAAAAAGAAATGTCTTGACGGATGTCAGGGAACGATTAATTTTGATTATGCCTTTTAACGCAGCTGACTGTCTTTGTTGCCGCGGCGATTGTAGAGGTTGACGGCTTTTTGTTCTTTGTCGGCTTCTTCCTGGCAATGGATGCAAAGCCGGACGCCGGGCAAAGCCTTTCTACGGGCGAGGGGGATTTCTTCTCCGCATTCTTCACAAAATTCCAGACTCTCTCCAGAGGGGACGTTTTTTCTTGCCCGCCGAATTTCATCGTTTATCGAATCTTGTATTTGTTCCTGAACAGCTCCGTCACCAGCCCATCCGTTGGCCATTTCTTCCTCCTTTGCTTTTATTTATTATATAATCTTCTTGTTATTTCTGCAAATATATAATTGTTGCATAATATATTATATCATCCTGCCAGAATCAGCAGGATTTTTTTATTTTAGGAGAAAAAATTGATTTACGGATATATTCGAGTGAGCAGCGATAAGCAGACAACAGAGAATCAGCGGTTTGAGATTGAGCGTTTTGCAAAAGAAAACGGAATTGTGGTAGAAAAATGGATGAACGAAACGATCAGCGCTGTGAAAGATTTGGAAGAAAGAAAATTAGGCCAACTGCTTAAGATTTTGAAAAGAGGGGATATTGTTATTGCTTCTGAATTGTCTCGATTGGGAAGAAATCTGCTGCAAGTGATGAGTATTTTGCACCATTGCATGAAAAAAGACGTTCAGGTCTGGACGATTAAAGACAACTATCGTCTGGGGGCGGATATACAGTCGAAGGTTTTGGCTTTTGCTTTCGGTTTGTCAGCGGAAATTGAAAGAAACCTTATCAGCCAGCGTACCAGAGAGGCCTTGGCGCGTTTGAAAGCAGAAGGTAAAAAGCTCGGGCGTCCGAAAGGCAGCCGTAATAAGTTTAATAAATTAACAGGGAAAGAAAAAGAAATTGAAAAAATGCTTCAGGATAATGTAGCAAAAGAAAAAATTGCCAAGTCTTTTCGTGTGAGCCGGCGAACGCTTTATAATTTTATGCAGTATCAATATCAATCTGTAAGCGAGAATAAATAAGTATATCTTTCCGGGAAAATATTACAAATAAGGAAGATCAGAAAGCTGCTGCAGAAAAGCAGTGTATCTAGTTGCTTTTAGTTCTGATTTTGAAACTTTTTTAGAAACATAAATAAAATCGTCTTTACATCTTGTTTTTTTTCGCAATAATAACAGAAAATGTGTGATGGGAGGAAAAATGGCGTCAAGAGTGGCAATTGTCGGGATTATTGTTGAAAATCCGGAAGCCGTAGAAAAACTTAATGCGATTTTGCATGAATATGCCGGGTATATTGTCGGGAGAATGGGTATTCCGTATCGGGAAAGAAAGCTCAGCATTATCAGTATTGCCGTTGACGCTCCGCAAGACATTATCAGCGCTATGGCCGGAAGAATAGGGCGGTTGTCCGGTGTTTCTGCCAAGACGGTTTATTCGGCTGTCGGTGCGGAAAACTGAATTCTTCCTTGCAACTTTATATTTTAATCTGTATAGTCCGGCTGTGAATTTTAACTAACGGGAAAGAATATTCTGCCCCGAAAGAGAAAGGCCTTATATATGTATGATCCGAAATCGTTAAAAGCAGAAGAGTTTATCTGCCATCAGGAAGTCTTGGATACACTGGCGTTTGCCGACAAAAACAAGAATAATCGCGAGTTGATTGACCAGGTTCTGGAAAAAGCCCGTCAACGCAAGGGCTTGAGCCACAGGGAAGCCATTTTGCTGCTGGACTGTGAGCTGGAGGATAAAAATCAGGAGATTTTTGCGTTGGCCGAACAGATTAAAAAGGATTATTACGGCAACCGTATTGTAATGTTTGCACCGTTGTATCTGTCCAACTATTGTGTTAACGGCTGTGTCTATTGTCCTTATCATGCCAAAAACAAGCATATTGCCCGCAAAAAGCTGACGCAGGAAGAAATTGCCCGTGAAGTGATTGCTCTGCAGGATATGGGGCATAAGCGTCTGGCCCTGGAAGCCGGCGAAGATCCGGTCAATAACCCGATTGAGTATATTTTGGAAAGTATCAAAACGATTTATTCGATTAAGCATAAAAACGGGGCAATCCGCCGGGTGAATGTTAATATTGCCGCGACAACAGTCGAGAATTACCGCAAGTTGAAAGAAGCCGGCATCGGAACTTATATCCTTTTTCAGGAAACTTATCATAAAGAAAGCTATGAAAAGCTTCATCCGAAAGGGCCGAAACATAATTATGCCTATCATACCGAAGCGATGGATCGGGCAATGGAAGGCGGTATTGATGATGTCGGGCTCGGGGTTTTGTTCGGGCTGGAATTGTATCGTTATGAGTTTGCCGCTCTTTTGATGCACGCCGAGCATCTGGAAGCCGTTCACGGTGTGGGGCCGCATACAATCAGTGTGCCGCGGATTAAACATGCCGATGATATTGATCCGAACGTTTTTGACAACGGCATTAATGATGATATTTTTGCCAAAATCGTTGCTTGTATCAGGATTTCCGTGCCGTATACCGGAATGATTATTTCTACCCGTGAGAGCAAAGCTTGTCGAGAGAGAGTTCTGCATTACGGCATTTCTCAGATTAGCGGCGGTTCCAAAACCAGTGTCGGCGGATATGCCGAAGAAGAACCTGATGATAATAAGTCGGAACAATTTGACGTCAGTGATAAAAGAACGCTGGATGAGGTTGTCCGCTGGTTGATGGAGATTGGCTATGTGCCGAGTTTTTGCACGGCTTGTTATCGCGAAGGGCGGACCGGCGACCGTTTTATGGCTTTATGCAAGAATATGCAGATTCATAACTGTTGTCTGCCGAATGCATTAATGACACTGAAAGAGTATCTGGAAGACTATGCGTCGCCTGAAACCAAACGTATCGGTGAGGCTTTGATTGCAACTGAAATGAATAATATTCCGAATGAGAAAGTCAGAAATCTGGTTAAGTCAAATTTGGGAAATATCGTCAACGGGCAACGTGATTTTCGGTTGTAAAAAGCCGTTTCTTTTTGATTAACATATTGAATCTCCCAAGCTGTTTCCGGGAGATTCTTTTTTTGTCGCATTTTTAGCATAAGCCCATATAAACCGCGCTTTTCAAAGAATTATCTACAAATGTCTTTTTAGTTTTTTATTAGCCTTGACTCGGAATAAAAGGCGTATTATTTTGTACGGCATAATAAAATTTTCATTATTAGGATATTGAAGAAATGAGTAAAAAAGTTATGTTTTCAACCCACGGCCTGGTTGAAGGTGATTTTGCCTATAAACTTGATGAATTAGGTTTTCCGACAGATGAGGTCGTTTCTAAAAAAGTTATTACCGGACAAGATACCGGCGGGCAGGTTTATTATGTGAAGGCGCTGGCTTCCATTTATGACAAAGATTATGATGTTGATTTGGTGACCAGAAGAGTTGATCCGAGAATTTGCCCTCAGTTCGGCGGTACGTTCAAAGATTTAGGGTCGGATATTAATTATACCGTTGAAAAACAATGGCATGAAGTTGATGCCGGACTGCGCGGGCGGATTAAGAGCAATGTTTTGCGTGTTCCTGCCGGCGGAAACTTTGCTTTTGTTCCGAAAGAGGAGATTGTTCCTTTGCTCGGTGAGCTGATGGATAATCTGGTTGATTATTATAAAAAAGAAGGAACTTATGAAGATATTACCGTTGTCGAAGGACATTATCGCGACGGAATGCTGGCCGCGGCCATGTTGTGCGACCGGGTTGAGCATGATACCGGAAAACGTCCGGTTATGTTGGTTACAAGTCATTCGCTCGGGCATAAGAAATATGAACGCAATCTGCCGAAGTATGAAAACGGTGAGATTTCGGAAGATGTTTGGAATTGGCATAATTTTGAAGATCGTATTAAGCATGAGAAATATGGTTTTGATCAGGCTGATATTATTATTGCCACTTCTCCGGATGAGGAACGCCGTTTGGCAGCAGCTCCTTATTTGGTTGATACCAATAAAGTAACGGTTATTCCGCCGGGTTACAACAGTATGTTGTTTAAGCCGATGGATGTTGCGGCAAAACAGGCTTTGCTTTCTGATTTTGTGTATCGTGACCTTGACGGTAATGAGCGTCATATCAATCTGAGCGGCAGAAAAGTTGTTTCTTCTCTGGGGCGTGTTGTTCCTGATAAGGGGTTTGTTGAACTTTCCAGAACAATGAAAGAGATTATTTCAAAAGATCGCAACGTGATTTATATGGTCAGCGGCGAAAAAGGAAATCCGGTTACCGAAGAATGTAAAAAAGAGTTGGTCGGCGTAATGGATAATGTTGTGTTCCTGCCTTCTTTGAACCAAGGACAAATGGCTCAGGTTTACAATGCATCATCGATTTTTGTTATGTCCAGCCTGAATGAAGCCTTTGGTATGGTGCCGATTGAGGCCATGGGCTGCAAGACGGCGGTTGTTGTCGGACGCAGCGGTTTTAATGATTATGCTCATTGTGCAGATATCAGAAATGATAACGAAGACTTTAGCAAGGCTATCGGTTTTTATGCTCCGTCACAGGAAGTTGACCGCCAGCGCCAGGTTAAAGCAATCTCTTTGCTTTTGAACAATGATGAGCTCAGAGAGCAGGTTGCCCAGAACGGTTATGATTTTGTTTCCAAAAATCTGACATGGCAACAGATTGCTAATAAGAAAAATATGCTTATCCGCGATGTTATTCAACAAAGAGACAAAGCAAGGAGGATGGCAGCCGGCGGAAATTTTTTTAGACGGGCCGTCGGTTACAGCCTGTAATGTTTAACCAGGCGGCAGAAGAGTCCGAAAGCGGGAACTGAAAGGTTTCCGCTTTATTTTTGAGGGTAAGAATTTTAATTTGATTTTTAGAAAAAAATGTAATAGTTTTAGGGAAAATTGAAAAGATTTATAACAGCGAGGAAATTATGGGAATTAGTGCATTGCCGGTCAGAGGCACCAGGGATTATCTGCCGAAAGAAGTTTTGCTGCGGGATTATATTCAGGGGATTATTCTTGATACATACAGAAAGTTTGGTTTTCAGCGGATTAATACGCCGATAATGGAAGATATTGAACGTTTGAACAAGAGTGACGGCGGTGAAAACCTCAGCATGATTTTTAAAATCCTTAAACGCGGTCAGAAACTTGATTTGACAAAAGAAAATCTGACGGAAGATGATTTGGTTGACAGCGGGCTGCGTTATGATCTGACCATGCCGTTGTCGCGCTATTTTGCCAATAATCGGCAGAATTTGACACTGCCTTTCAAATGTATTCAGGTTGACAAGGTGTTTAGAGCCGAACGTCCGCAAAAGGGGCGGCTGCGCGAGTTTTTTCAATGTGATATTGATATTATCGGAGATGCCTCCTGTAATGCGGAAGCCGAGTTGATTTATGTTACGACGCAGGCTTTGCTGAATATCGGATTTGATGATTTTACCGTTCGGGTGAACGATCGTCGGATTTTGACGGATTTAATCAAAGCGGCCGGTTTTGCCGACGAAGATGTTCCGTCTGTCTGTATTAGTTTTGACAAGCTTGATAAGATTGGGCCGGACGGTGTGAAAGCCGAGCTGTTGGAAAAAGAATATGCTCCGGCTGTGGTTGAAAAGTTTATGGAGATTATTGGCGGCAATGATTTGTCTGACCTTTCTGCTCTTGAAAAATTCTGCTCGGATGCGTCGGTACCGGCAAATTTGAAAAAAGTAACTGAAACAATCAAAGCCTTGTCGGGCGGAAAATTTGATATTGTTTATGACAAATCTCTGGTGCGCGGTATGGGATATTATACCGGGATGGTATTTGAGATTGTCAGCGCCAAGTTTGGTTCTTCGGTTGCCGGCGGCGGAAGATATGATAAGATGATCGGAAAGTTTTTGGGCGAAACCGTTCCTGCCGTTGGTTTTTCTATCGGGTTTGAGCGTATTTGCGAGATTTTGAAAGAAAGCGGATCGGTTGTGGTACCGGAAGGCAAAAAGCTGGTTTTGGTTTATTCCGATACGGATGATTTTTCTGAAGTTTTGAAAAAAACAGCGGAATTTCGGGCAGACGGTTGGACTGTGAATATGCTGAAACGCTCCAAGAAACTCGGCAAACAGCTTGATGCCATGGTAGATAACGGGTACAGCCACTCTTTTGTTTTTGGCGAGGCTGCCGAATTGAAAGAGCTTCAGAAAAAATAATGTTTTATATTTTTTTACGCCCGCAGAAAGCGGGCTTTTTTGTGCGTAAAGCGATAATTGTATTGCTTTGATGCTTGTGTTTTATTAGACTTAATTATTATTAATGGAGACAAGCATGGTGGAAATTTCGGTTATCGTCCCGGCATATAATGCTGAAAAATATTTGGAAAATACTGTAAAAAGTATCTTAAAACAGACTTTTAGCGATTTTGAGCTTATTTTAGTCAATGACGGTAGCTTGGACAAAACTCCAGATATAATGAACGCCTTGGCTCAGGAAGATAAACGGATAACGGTTATTAATCAGGAGAACAAAAAGCTCCCGGGAGCAAGAAATTCAGGGATGAAAGTTGCCAAAGGGAAATATCTTTATTTTGCCGATGCCGATGATATTCTTCATCCGCAGCTTTTAGCGTTTTTATATCAGGCCTGTGAGAAAGAACAAGCCGATTTTGCTTGTTGCAATTTTGTGGCTGTTAAAGAAGGAAAACTTCCTGAAATTTCTTATTTTGATGAACCAGAGCAATTTTTTGCTTTTGACAATCCTTTGGAGTATATGTGTGCCAACCGCAAAAAAGTCAGCAATAATGTCTGGACCAAATTGTATAACAGAAATGCTTTGGGAGAGTTGCTTTTTTTTGATAATCAGGGGGTTGAGGATTTGTATTTTAATATTTTGGCGTTGAAAAATTTTTCAAAAGGGGTTTTTGTTCCTTTGCCGTTGTATTATTATGTTTTATCGTCGGTGTCAATTACCAGAAGTGATTTTAAATATGAACGGCTTCAAACTCATATGGATTTTTATTTGGAGATAAAGAAAAAATTGAGTGATGATGTCCGGCTGTGGAAAAAGGTAAAACAAAGTATTATTAATCGCAGTTTTTATGATTTTGTAAAGGAAGTTTCTAAAATAAAAGATTCGAAGAAAAGGAACGAATTGAAAAGTCGATGGGTGCCATTGGTTAATCGTTTTATAAAAGACGGGATTATCGGGACGGAAGGTTTTTCTTTTCATAAGCGTTTAAAATTATTTTTCTTTCTTCATTTCTAACAATTAACAATATAGATTTTTGTAATTGCCTTGTTGTGAATGTTTCGTTGCCAAGGTGTTGAAAATTTAAGAAGTGTTTGACTATCTCTTAAGAGTCTTGTATTTTTTTTCTATCTTTTGATAATGGCGGATAGGATATATCTGATGAAAAATTTTTTGACATTTTGTAAATATTTTCGTTTGTTGGCTAATAATTGTATTATTCGGCTGTTGCCTATCCGAAAAATGGAAAAGAAAAAATATTATCTTTCTTTGTGCTCTATTTTTAAAAATGAAGGAAAATATATGAAAGAATGGCTTGACTTTCATTTGATTGTCGGGTTTGAGCATTTTTATCTTTATAATAATTTTTCTTCCGATAATTATCAGAAGGTTTTGAAGCCGTATATTGAAAAAGGGATTGTTACTCTGATTGACTGGCCTTATCAACACGGACAGATGGCAGCATATAATGATTGTATCAAACGGTTTCAAGAAGAAAGCAATTGGATTGCTTTTATGGATTTAGACGAGTTTGCCGTTCCCGTGAAATATAGCAATGTGCGCGATTGGTTGAAAAATTATGAAAAATTTCCTTGTGTTCTTGGATTTTACAGAGATTTTTCATCATCAGGGCGTTTGAACGATGATGAACATAAGCCGGTGATTGAGCAGTTTGTTGTATGTTCTGATTTTACTTCTCCGTCAATGTTTTTAAATACTTCCTGGGCAGATTGTATTAAGGAATACAGAATTTCGCATTTTTGCCGTTTTAAATTCTTTAATAAAGTTTGTCCGGAGAATGCCGGCTTTTTCTGTCGGTGGCATAAGCAGCCGAAGAAGATAAGTTTTCAGTTTAACCATTATCACAGCAAGAGCTTTGACTATTATGTCAGCAAAAAAATTCCGGGTGGCGATGTTTATAGTGCCCAGAACAGCTATACTTTGGAACATTTTTATAAGAATGAGCAAAAGTGCGGGCAGGTTGATTATAATGCATATCGCTACTTAGTTAAGCTGAAAAACTTTAAGCTGGACGATTATCAGGCCTAATTGCAGGATTGGCTTTGTTTGAGAATGTATAAGTCGGCTATGGTGCCGGTGATTTCTTTTTGTTCGGCATCAAGTCGGCGAATTTGCCCGGTTTCTATTTTGTAGAACGATTTTTCTCCGTTGGCAGGGGTAAGCTCGACAATGTCCCGGTTTATTTTGTAGTTTCCGGTTTCTAAAAATGTTCCGTCGTCTTCGTCAATATAAATCATTTCTTCAGTATAAAATCCCCCTTTGTCAAAGGTGACAGTGGTTTTTATTCCGGGGCCGCTGGCTGCCGGAAGTGTCCCCTGATAGGTTCCGCAGATTTCTTTATCTGGAGAACAGCTGCAGAGCAGGATGGCGGTAAAAATAACGGCGATATTCTTCATTTTTTGCTCCTTTGGGGAAAATATAGTTTCCTTTATAGCTTTTTTTAGTTAAAAACTTATAAATTTTTATTATAATTTATCAAAAATGAACTTTGGAACTTTTTTGTTTTTTATTAGTAAATAATTTAAAATTTGAAGTTAACCTATTGTTAGTAAAGAAGATTGAGGGGAATATGAAAAAAGAACTTCTGGCACCGGCCGGGGATATTGAAGCGGGGTATGCCGCCCTGTATTACGGAGCCGACGCGGTTTATCTCGGGCTGCAGCAGTTTTCGGCCCGGGCGACGGCCGCAAATTTTAATGAAGAAAATTTACGGGATTTTGTCGGCTATGCTCATCATCTGGGGCGGAAAGTTTTTGCCGCGGTTAATACGCTGGTGCAGGAAAATGAGCTTTCGGATTTGCTTAAGACGCTTGACATCTGTTCACGCTGCCGGGTAGATGCAGTTATTATTCAGGATTTGGGAACGGCGCGGATTATCCGGGAGCAGTATCCGGAACTGGAGATGCATGCCAGCACGCAGATGGCCGTACATAATAAAGAAGGGGCCTTGGCACTGCAGCGCTTGGGCTTTTCCCGCGTGGTGGTGGCGCGTGAGCTTTCTTTGCCGGAAATTAAGGAAATTGCCGCTATTCCGGGACTGGAAACCGAGGCTTTTATTCATGGCGCCTTATGCTATTCTTACAGCGGTTTGTGCCTGTTTTCCTCTATGGAGAGCGGTAAAAGCGCCAATCGCGGAAAATGTTTGTATCCCTGCCGGGCGGCGTTTGCCGGAGAGAGCGGAGAGCGGCATTATTTTTCGATGAAAGATATGGCCTTGCAGGAAGACGTTTTGAAAATGCCGGTAACGTCTTTGAAGATTGAAGGGCGCAAGAAAACGGCTTTGTATGTGGCGGCCGTTACCGATTATTATCGTCATATTCTGGACGGAGACGGCGCCGATGTGCGGAAAGAGGAACATATCCGGCAGATTTTTTCCCGCCCGTGGTGCAAATTTCATTTTAACGGCAAAAACAAAGAGGTTATTGATCGGAATTTCGTCGGGCACAGGGGGCTTTTCATTGGTAAAATTGCCTCGGTTCAGAATGGGAAGCTTATGCTTGTTCCCACACATAAAATTTCCCGGTTTGACGGTATTCAGATTGATGTTCCGGGAGAGGAAAGGCCGTTTGGTTTTTCTTTGCAAAATTTACGGGTCGGCGGAAAAAACGTTTTTGAGGCAGAGGCCGGAACGGTTGTGGAAATTCATCTGCCGCCCAAGGCTCCGGTCTTAAAAAAAGGATATAACGTTTATCTGGCTTCTTCAACGGCGGTTAAAGGTGCTTATCCGTATGAACATCCGAAAGCCGGCGCATATAAACCGCGGCATTCTTTGGAAGTTTCGGTGGAAATAACGCCGGGTAAACTGACGGCGCGGGCGGAAGGCTTTGAGGCAATGCTTGAAGGAAATTTCCCTCCGGCTGAAGTTTCCGGCAAGGTTGCCGAGGCCGTTAAAAAAGCTTTTGGAAAAACGGGAGATACACCATTTGAACTGGTCGGGATTACCGTTGAAAATCCGAACGGGCTTTTTGTGCCGGTTTCTCAGTTGAACGATTTGCGCCGCGCTTTGTACGGACAGATTGTTTTGCCGGAAAAACAAGCTGTGTTACCGGAAACGGAGGCCAGGGTTTTGCCGCGCAAGAGCGGAAAAATCATTAAAACGGATAAGGTTTCTAATCTCGGACTTTTGGATTTTAGCGAGATTGATGAGCTGGTTATTTTATTGTCGCCGGATTTTGACCCGGCGGATTTGAAAAAACTTCCCAAAAACAAAGTGCGTCTGGCTCTGCCGGCCGTATGCCGCCGTCCGAAACAATTTGAGCCGCTGATTGCCGGGCTTTTGGGGCAGGGGTATAAAAAATGGGAAATCGGAAATTATTGGGGCTTGTCGGTTTTGCCCCGGCACGGGATTGATTTGAGCTTTGATACACCGCTTTATGCCATGAACAGTCAGGCCGTTCAGGAAGCTAAGACTATGGGATCCGGAAGGGTAACTCTGGCGCTTGAAGATACTTTGCAGAACTGGCAGGAGCTGGCACAGGTTTCGCCTTTGCCGGTGGTTTTGGTTGTGTATCAGGATGTGCCGCTTTTTACCAGTGCAGCCTGTATAAGAGATAATGACTGCAAAAATTGTCCGCGCGGAAAAAAATGGATGGAATTGCAGAAAAACGGAGAAAAATATATGGCTTTGTCGGAAAACTGCCAGATTATGTTGTTTGCGGAGAAACCGTTTTGTGCTGCTGCCGAAGCGGCTTCCGTCAGAGCGGATTTTTATCGTGCCGATTTTTGTTATAAAGACTATTCTCCGACGGAAGTTAAAGCCATTTGGGACAGCGTGATGAGCGGGCGTGATGTGTCGCTCTGCCGCAAAGGTAATATTTTCCGCCGGATTTGAGGTGGTTGCGGAGAGGAAATATTTTTTTGAACCTTTTAAAAAAATAGCTCGTTATACCTTATGTAAGGAGGTAAACATGGATGATATTTCTGCATTGTTGAAAGAAGCAAAACCGCTTTATTTTGCCAGAAAACGGCGGAATAACCGGATTAAGGCTTTTGCGGGCGTGTTTGCGCTTGTTTTGATGTTCGGCGGTTTGTATCCCAGAGATTATGTTTATACTGAATATAATTTCGGTGATCTGGGACGCGAGATCTATTTGACCGAAACCGGATCCGTGATTGAAGAACTGGGATTGCCCACTGATGAATTTGGTTTGTTGATGGTTGGATAGATGAAACAGATTATATTGGAAAACCGCAACCGTATCAGAGCGATTATCCGCAGGCTGACCGGTTCAAACAATGAAGATATTGAACAGGAAGTTTATATCAAGACATGGCAAAATCTTGACAAGTATCAGGAGCAGGGGAAGTTTGTCCAATGGATTTCCACCCTTACGGCCAATGTTTGCAGAGATTATTTCAAATCAAAGCAATATCGGCAGAATGCAACGCAGGACGGCGATGAAGAGGTTTTGGAGAAATGCTGCAGCAGTGCTTCAATGCCCGAGGAGATTGTTGATGCCAAAAAGCGTCAGAAAATTATTTTGAAAGCGGTTGATTCGTTGCCGAGAAAGCTTCGCCAGGTCGTGGTTTGGTTTGAATTTGAAGAAATGAGCTACGAACAGATTGCAAAAAAGACCGGCGAACCGGTCGGAACAATTAAGTCCCGGCTGCATAATGCCAGGAAGATACTTAGTGAAAAATTACAATGTTTAAAAGGAGAATGAGTATGAAAAAATGGTTGTATTCAGTTTGTGCCGCAGCGGTTATGCTTGGTGCTGCCAACGTATATGCTCAGGAGAAAAAGCCTATGCCGCCGGCAGACGGTTTGCGTCATGAACAAA
This sequence comes from uncultured Alphaproteobacteria bacterium, assembly GCA_944390885.1. Classification (GTDB taxonomy): domain Bacteria; phylum Pseudomonadota; class Alphaproteobacteria; order RF32; family CAG-239; genus MGBC133411. Next base: position 30,065 of record CALXRP010000018.1, on the reverse strand, counting down.
GAATGGAGAAAATGGAAAACAAACTGGCAGATGAGCTGGGCTTGACCGAACAACAAAGAGAACAGGCCAAAAAGATTCATGAAGAAGGGCGCGCTCAGGTGAAACCGCTGATGGAAGATATGAAAAATCTGCGGGAGAAGATGGATAAACTGCGTCAGGAAAATATGAAGGAATTTGAAGATATTCTGACGGCGGAACAAAAAACAAAATTTGAAAAAATCAAGGCCGAGCGGCATGAAAAATGGAAGAAGATGAAAGAAAAATTTGATAAGAACAGAGGCAGAAGAATGCATAAAGGTTCGCGTCCCGACCATATCGGAGATTTTCCGCCGCCGCCTCCGGCTCCCGATGACGATATGCCCAGACCGGCGCCTGAAGATTAATCAGGAAAGGCAGACAGCAGATGAAAAAGTTTTTGACTGTTTTAGCAATATTGGGCTTTTCAATTTCCACTGCTTATGCCTGGCCTTGGCACGGCTGGGGCGGACATCATCGTCCCAGCCCGCCGGTGGTCGAGGTTCATCATCCCCGTCCGGTTTATGTAAGACATGGTCATCATCATAGTGAACTTGACAGCTTTTTTGCAGGGCTGGTCGGAGCGACGATTGGCAGCTATATTGTAACGGATACTTATCATCATCCGCTTTACAATACTGCTCCGGTGCGTGATACACAATGTTTTCTACTGGTTTCCAAAAAGACAAACAAAGCCGTAAAACGTTGTGTTGATATAACCGATGATTTTAATCAGGATGATATTTATAAAGTCTTGTATATCGATTAAAAAAAAGAGCAGCCTGTTTTTGTAAACAGGCTGTTTTTTTATTTCTCGATGTTTTTCAACAAATTGTTGACAAAAGGCGGAAGCGTTTCTCCGGCTTTGCCGTAGATATGGCGGTCAAAGTAAAAATTGTTGGATGTTTCTTCCAAATTGAATTCGTAGGTTTCGGCGCCGTGCAGTTTGGCTATTTGCACAAAAGCCGCGGCGGGAAATACAACGCCCGAAGTGCCGACGGAAAGAAACAAGTCGCATTCAGCCAGCAGGCGGTCGACTTTGTCCATGCAAAGCAGGTTTTCGCCAAAGAAGACAATATTCGGTTTCATCATTCCCTGAACACCGCAATGCGGACAGGTTGTTTCGGTATCAACATCGCCCCAGCTTTCCATGACCTGTCCGCAGTTCAAACAGACGGCCTGGTTGATTTGACCATGAATGTGGTAAATGTTTTTGCTGCCGGCCTTTTCGTGCAGGGTATCAACATTCTGGGTGATGATGCTGACCGGGGCGGGGTATTCTTCCTGAAGCCGGGTTAATGCCTGATGTGCCGGATTGGGTTTGGCTTTTTGCAATTCGGTTTTCAGTTCATTATAAAATTCATGCACATAAGCCGGATTGCGGGCAAAAGCCTCGACCGTGGCAACGTCTTCTACCGGATGATTGTTCCATAAGCCGTTGGCGGCGCGGAAAGTTGCAAGCCCGGATTCTGCCGAAATACCGGCGCCGGTCAAAACAACAATGTTTTTGTATGTTTTTTTCATTTTTTTGCCTCTTTGAGTGATTTTATCTTTCTAATTGTAAAAAAATGGTAATCTTTTGAAATATTCATTGTAAAAATGTTATTTGCTTTTTTATGCTTTTTTGTTTCTAATGACAAAAGCAAAATTTTTATTGAGGAAAAGAAATGTTTTGGAAAAGTTGGTTTGAGCCAAAAGCCTTTCATGAAGGATATCTGCCGGAAAAAGACGGACATCGCGTGTTTTTTCGGGAGTTTGGCAACAAGAAAGGCAAGACGATTTTAATCTTTCACGGCGGACCGGGCGGTTTTTGCAAGCCCCGTCATGCCAAGGCTTTTAATCTGCGCAAATACCGGGTGATTATGTTTGACCAGCGCGGTTGCGGCATGAGCCAGCCGGAGGGACAGTGGAATAAAAACACGACGGCGGATTTGATTGACGATGCCAAGCGGATTCTTGATGCCTGCGGCGTTAAAGACAAGGTGATTATCCGCGGCGGTTCGTGGGGCTCGACATTGGCGCTAAAATTTGCCGAAACTTATCCCGAAAAAGTTGAGGCGCTTTTGCTTTCTCAGATTTTTCTGGCCAATAACGGAAGCCGCGAATGGGAAGAAGAGGGAACACAGAATTTTTATCCGGATATTTGGGAACAGATTGAAGAACAGGTGCCGGATAATGATTTGCTGCTCAGCTATTATGCCGGGCTGATTAATTCCGGAGAAAAGGAAAAGCAAGAAACAGCGCTGACATATTATGGCGCGTATGAGCGGCTTTTGGGCAGTTTGAATCCTAGAATTGCGCCCAAAGAGGCGGATGAGAAAAATGTGGCTTCGGCCCGCATTTATATGAATTATGCCAATAAGCGCTTTTATCTTAAAGATGACGAACTGATGAAGAATATTAAGAAAATTTCATGGATTCCGACGCTTATCGTGCATAACCGGCTGGATTTTGTCTGTCCGTTGAAAGGGGCTTATCGTCTGCACAAGGCAATGAAAAATTCCAAGCTGATCATTGTGCCGGAAAAAGGCCATGTCGGGATGCTTTTGCACCAGACTATCCGTAATGAGATAAAGGACTTTTTGAAAAATATTTCTGCATAATTTTGTAGAAATCGGATGACAGGTATGTTACACTCCTTTTGCGATTGTGAAAGGAGTGTTTTTATGCTGGATAAAAAACTGGTTGCGGAAATATTGGACGAGGCGTTGTCGACGGGCGGCGATTTTGCCGAAGTTTTTGCCGAAGATAACAAGACGAAACATCTGCAGGTCGGGAACGGAAAGGTTGAAAGTGCAGGAACAAATCTGATGCGCGGCGTTGGCATCAGGGTTTTTAAGGGAGTGTTTCAGGCTTATGCCTATACTAATCTGCTTGACAGGGAAAACCTGTTGAAAACGGCGGATAAAGCTGCGGCGGCTATTGCCGGGAAAAGCGAAAAAAGAATTATTGGTTTGGTTGACGTTGCGTTTGAGGACAAGCATAAAATCAGAAAATCTCCGTTTGAATTGGAACGCAGTCGGGAGGCCGAAATTTATTGCGGTGTGGCAGAGCATATGGCGGCAGCCAGTTCTCTGGTTTTACGGACGGATATCAGTGGGGCTTATAAGAGCCGCAAGATTCTGGTGGCAAATTCGGACGGTGTCTGGGCGGAAGATGAGCAAAACCGAATGCGGATTGTGATGAGCGCCGTCGTCGGCCGGGATAATCAGACAGAGCAGGCCGGTGAGAGCAATATCGGCGGCTTAATCGGAGCGGAGATTTTTGACCTTTATAACCTGGAAGAGATTGCCGAAGATGTTGTCCGGCGGGCGGTTAACAAGCTGGATGCCGGAGATTGTCCGACCGGGGTAATGCCGGTGGTTATCGGCAATGAATTCGGCGGCGTGATTTTCCACGAAGCTTGCGGGCATAGTCTGGAAGCAACATCGGTGGCACCCGGGACTTCCGAATTTTCCGGAAAACTGGGACAGAGAATAGCGTCTGAGCTGGTTACGGCGGTTGACGATGCAACGATACCGAATGCCTGGGGGTCAATTAACATTGACGATGAGGGAACGCCGACGCAGCGCAAGGTGCTTATCGAAAACGGCGTTTTGAAAAATTATATGGTGGACAAGTTTGGCGGACGGCGGATGGGAATGTCGTCCAACGGCGCGTCGCGGCGAGAAAATTATAAATTTATTCCGACATCGCGTATGAGCAATACGCTTATTTTGAACGGAAAAGCGACTGAAGAAGAGATTATTGCTGCAACGCCGTACGGACTCTATGCCAAAAAAATGAGCGGCGGGTCGGTTCATCCGACGACCGGGGAGTTTAACTTTTCGGTAGACGAGGCGTATTTGATTGAGAACGGTAAAATCGGCAAACAGGTAAAAGGTGCCAAGCTTATCGGACGCGGGGCGGATATTCTGCCGAATATTGATATGGTCGGGAATAATATGGCTTATGCTTGCGGAATGTGCGGTTCGATTTCCGGGCATATTCCGACAACGGTCGGGCAACCGGCAATCAGGGTGAAAGAATTAACGGTCGGAGGGCAGAAATAATGAATGTGCAGAAGTTTGTTGAAGCGGTTTATGCCGAGGCGCAGAAATCCGGCGCGGACGAGTTTCAGATTGAATATGCTTATGCCGACAGGCAAAGACTGGAGCTTTTTGAAGGAAAAATAGAGAAACAATCGGCAACGGAAGATCAAAGTTTGTTGTTGGCGGTTAAAAAAGACGGAAAAGTCGGTTATTGCAGCAGCGGAAATTTTGATGAGGCGGCAATTCCGGAGATTGTTAAGTCGGCGATGGAAAACGCCCGGCTTATCGGTGAAGGGGAAGAAAACTTTTTTTATGACGGCAAAGGCGCGTATGCCAAGGCGGAATCGTATCGTCCGATGTCCGGCCGTTTGTCGGCTTTGGATCCGGTTGCTTTTATGCTGGAGATTGAGAAAAAAGCTTATGCTGCCGACAAAAGAATTACGCAGGTTCAAAAGGTGGTTTTTGCTCAGGGTAAAATCCGCCGGATTATGCGTAATTCGCTAGGGCTTGATCTTAGCCGGGAAGATGAAAGTGCCGGCTGCTCGGTTATGGTAACGGCAGAAGACGGCAATTGTAAGGAATGGGGGTATAAAGGTGTGGCCTTTGACAAAGAGGAAGATTTTGACGCAGCCTTTATTGCCGAAAAAGCGACGGAAGATGCGCTCAGTCGCCTGAATGGTATAAAGCCGGAAAGCGGTGTGACAAAAGTTGTTTTTGAAAATAAACGCTTTACCGATATTTTAGCCTTTCTGGAAGGTATTGCTTCGGCGTTAAACATTCAGAAACAAAAGTCGCAATTTGCCGGAAAAATCGGACAGATTGTGGCCGCACCGATCGTGACGATAACAGATGATCCTTTGTTGAAAGGCGGGTATGCCACAACGCCGTTTGACGGGGAGGGTGTGCCGACGCGGAAAAAAGATATTATTGCCGGCGGGGTTTTGCAGACTTATCTGCACAGCCTGAAAACGGCGCACAAAGACGGGGTGGAACCAACCGGAAACGGTGCCGGACGTAATGGTATCGTCGAGGCGATGAATTTGTATCTGCAACCGGGAAATGTTTCTAAGCAAGAGTTGTTAGAACAGGTTAAAGACGGTGTTTATATTGATCGTCTGAACGGGCTTCATGCCGGTTTTCATATAGTGACTGGTGATTTTTCGTTCGGTGCCAGAGGGTATCTGATTGAAGGCGGAAAAATTACCCGGCCGTTGGAGCAGTTTACCGTTGCCGGAAATTATTATCAGTTGCTGAAAGATATTAAAATGGTTGCTGATGATTTGGAGTTTAAAACTTCCGGTTTCGGTTCTCCGACGGTTTGGGTCAACGGTCTGACCATCGGCGGAAAGTAGCTAAAGACTCAGATGCAAAATGGGGTGGGGCTTGCCGTTATCGTCAAACTCATCCCGTGAAACGACATGAAAGTCCCGGCGCTGATAAAATTTGAGCGCTCCGGGGTTTTCTTCGTTTACGTCAACCAGTTTGTAACCGAGCATTACGGCATGATTGAGGAGCAGGGAGCCTAAACCGCGGCAAAAATATTCCGGCGCGATAAAAAGCATTTCGATTTTTTGTTCTGACAGCCCGATAAAGCCGCAGAGTTTGTTATCTTGTCGAATGCCGAACAAATGCGCCAGTTCCGGCAGGGCATATTTTAATATCAGCGGTTTGTAGAATTCTATTTCTCCGGGTTTTAAAAAATGATGTGTTGCCCGGACAGAAGCCTCCCATACATTCAGAATTTCGGGATAATCGGCGGCGGTTAGCATCTGAATCTCAGGCAAGAGATTTTCCTTCAAAATAGTTTTCAATCGTTTTGAGGGCTTTTTGATAATATTTGATATCATGAGCGACAAAGTCATTGATACCAACGGAACCGGTGTGCGGCTGCAAGCGGCCTTCATCATCAGCCTTCAGTCCGCCGATGAAGATTTTTGAAACCTTTTTGTTAAACAGGTTTTGCAGGTCTTTTAGCCCGGCTTCGAATATGCCGTCGACCTGGTCTTTTTTCAACGACAGGTCGCTCAGTTCTTTGTCGGTTTCATACAAATAGGTCGGGTTGAATTCGTAGTTTTTATAATTGCGCCGCGTGGTGATATGACGTGCGGTAAAAAGTTTGTTGATTTCCTGCTGCGGGATTTTTAAGCCGAGTTCTTCTTCGGCTTTACGGATGCCGGCTTTGGGCTCTTCTCCGGCTTTGAGATGCCCGGCAGCGGAAACATCGAGTTTTTGCGGACTGTTGTATTTGTCTTTGCTGCGGAGCTGAATCCAGACTTTATGGTCGTGATTGGCTCCCCGTTTAACGATCCAGCAATGAAAAGACTTATGCCATAAGCCTTCCTGATGAGCTTGAAGAATGGATGCCGTTCCCAGAGGATTCATCATCTCATCATAAATGTCTATCTGCATTTCAGTCATTTCCGGCCTCCTTTTGCTGCACGGTAAAAATGACTCCTTCAACCGGTTTGCCGTTTTCGGTTCTGAGCGTTAAAGGCGTCTGCTTTATTGAAGTGTAGCCGTGTTTGGTTAAAATGTTGTTAATATACAAAGGATTATGTTTATATCTTCCGGTTTCGGAGAGTTTGAAGTCCGGGGTTTCGGCAGAAGTTTCGATTGAGAATATCAGCCGGTGCGGGGTGCAGAGCCTGATGATTTCTTCCGGATTGTCAAGATAGCAAAATACGTCGGCAGCGGTAATCAGTGCCGTTTCCGGGGGCAGTTTGTTTTGCAGATAATCCGTAATGTCGCTTTCGATTAAAGCGGCATAAATATTTTTGCTTTTTGCCAGCGCAAGCATTTTGGGAGAGAGGTCTATGCCGATTATTTGGTTTTGCGGCGTTTTAAGAGCTTCTCCGATAAGCCCCGAACCACACCCCAGATCCACAATGGTACCTTTAACATCTCCTGCAAGGCTTCTAAAGTTTCGCGGAAGCTGGTAACCAACATTTTGGAGAACCAGCTCGTAAGTATCAGCGAAATGGTTAAAAAACTTTTGAATAAAAACTTTATCAAGCGCAATGTTTTCTCCTTTAAAAACGGCGTCGATATGCCGGGCGTAGATATTGGCCGGGTATTGGGCGGCCCAGTTGGCGGCGATTTTTTTTGCATCTTCGCTTTTGCCCGAACGGTAAAAGGAAACAAGAGTTTCCATGATGTTTAACGATATTTCTTCTTTTTCCGAGGCATGCTTTAGGGCATTGAACAGCAAGCCCAGTGCTTCAGTACAATCGCCGGTATCTTTTAATATCAGTCCGAGGTTGTTGGAGGCTTCGGCAGATTCCGGGTTTATCAGAATAGCGCTGCGGTAGGTTTCCAAAGCCTCGGGAAGGCGTTTTTGCTTTTGCAGCAAAACGGCGTAATTAAGATAAGCATCAAAATTTTTCTTATCCAGTTCAATGGCCCGGAGATAAAGCTTTTCGGCTTCTTCCGGATTGGTTTCTGCCAGAAAGCCCGCGCAGTTGACAAGGGCGGGAATATTGTTCGGTGCCAGCTCAAGCGTGCGGAAAAAAAACTGCCGGGCTTGTTCTTCTTGACCGCTCTGCAGGCAGATTTCTCCGAGCAAAAGATTGATGTCGGCATTTTGCGGCACAAGCTGTAAGGCTTTTTGGGCATAGTCTTCCGCTTTTTGAAAATCTTTCCGGCGACGGGAGATTTCGGCCAGGTGATAAAAGGCCAAAGGTTCTTGCGGATTTTGATGGGAAAGAGCTTCTAATGTCGGCAGGGTTTCTTCTTCACGGCCGAGCAGGGCAAGGCGGACTTTTGCCTCGTAATATTGTGGATCTTTTAAGAGTGCCTGTTCATAGTAACTGCGGGCTTTTTCTTCTTCTCCCTCGTCCCGATACAGGTTTCCGAGGTGCAGGTATGTTTCTTTGATTTCCGGTGCCAGAGAGATGACTTTTTGAAAAGCTTCGGCTGCTTCGTGTGGTTTGTGCCAATTTGCCAGGGAAACGCCCAAGTTAAAAAAATAAGGCGCTTTTTCTTCCGGTGCATAACGGATGGCCTGATAAAACAGATTTACGGCTTCCTGTTCTATTCCCCGTTCCTGGGCAATGAGCCCCAGCAGGTTCAGTACGTCAGGTTGGCGGGGCGAGGTTTCCAGGATTTGCCGGTATATTTGCTCCGCGGCTGCAAGATTTCCGGCATCGTGCAAGGCTAATGCGCGTTGAAAAAGCAGATTGTAAGACATTTGTACAAGAAACTCCTTTGTTGCCTTAATATTAGGTTATTTGTGTGAAAAATCCAGATGTTTTTGAATATTTTTCTTGAAATATCCGATTATTTGTTGTAAATTACGCTCACTTCCGAGAATGCGGGTTGAACAAAAACCCCGTTTTGCGGGCGGAAACAAGGCTTCGGGCTTGGGGATCGCAGCGTAAAACTATCGGGACAATAATGTTAATGAATTAAAAAAAGGAAAAATTTATGAAAAGTATTGTTTCTGCAAAGAAAAAAGTTGAACGTACATATCTGAGCAGCCTGTGGGGCAACCCGAACAGCTCTTTTGCAAAAAGAGAATATGCTCCGGGTCAGCACGGTCAGAGAAGAAAAAAACAGACTGACTACGGTGAACAGCTTTATGCCAAACAGAAATTGAAAACATATTACGGCAACGTTTCTGAAAAACAGTTCCACAAATATTATGTTGAAGCCATTCGCAGAACCGGTGATGCCGCCGAAAACCTGGTCGGTATTCTGGAATCTCGTTTGGACAACCTGGTTTACAAAGCTAAATTTGTTCCGACGATTTTTGCTGCCCGCCAGTTTGTTAACCACGGTCATATTCTGGTTAACGGCAAAAAAGTAAACATTCCTTCTTATATGGTTAAAGCAGGGGATGTTATTGAAGTTCGCGAAAAATCTAAACAGCTGCCGATCGTTATTGCTGCAGTTGAATCGACCAGCCGCGATTTTCCGGGATATTTGGAAGTTGACAGCAAAAAGCTGACTGCCAAATATACTTTTGTTCCGAAATTTGACGACATTCCTTATGCCTGCCAACAGGAACCGAATCTGGTTATCGAGTTCTACTCCAGATAATCAATCCGGTAGGAAAATCAAAAACCTCAGGAGTTATGCAAGCCCTGAGGTTTTTTGCTTTAAATATCAGCAAAATCGGTTATTATATTTCCAATTGTTTAAGTTGAATAACTTTGGAAAGTCACAGAAATGGATGATGTAATTATTAGTTCCGAACAAAGACCCGAACCTCAACCTCAGCCAAAACCGCAACAGGTTAAGGCTCCTGCCAAAAAACAAAATGTTCAGAAACCTAAGAAAAAACGTAAGTTTTTTGTTTATCTTTTGGATTTGCTGCAAAAAACGCTTATTGCCTCTTTGTTGATCGGCATTAATTTTATGCTGTTTTGCGGAGCCGGAAGTATGGGCGTTTTTGGTACGCAGGCACTGCCGGTTGATGAAGTTTGGATGATCTTGGCCGGAATAGCGGCAATTTGTTTTGCCTTTATTTTTCTGCTTTCTTTTTCGGAGTTTTTACAGAATCTGTTTTTGGCGGCCGTGGCAGCAGCCGTTTTTCTGGCATCAGTAAATCAGTTTGCCTTATTTGACAAAGGGGCTGTTTTGTATGACTGGGCGAAACTTTATGCCGGAAACGACTCTTCCTATTTTGCCGAATATTCTCACTATATATTGGCAGCGCTTGTTGCCCTGGTTATGTTTGTTTTCGGAAAAACGGCAAGAAAATCTACCGTAACTTATTTTATTGGAATTTTGTTGCTGATCTTTGCCGGTATTGGTTTTGATTCTTATATTGAACGTCATAAAAACCATGATTTTCGCGTTGTTTATGAGAATCCTGCCGACAAACCCCGCGGAAAAGGCAAAAAATTTGTGTATATTGCCATGCCGAATCTGGCTTCGTATTCTTATCTGCAATCGGTAGCAAAAGATAATCCGAAAGCTCGGAAGGCTTTGGCCGCAATGCTCGGTTTTTATAATAATAACGATTTTACCATGTATACCAATGCAATGGTGGCTGATAAAAATGCCGTAAATAATCTGATCAGCACCTTAAATGCCGGAAGCCACAAAAAGACTGAAGATTTTGTGTTGAAGACTCCATGGCATTTTGGAAATTGGAATTTCAGCCGGGTTAATTCCGACAAGCTTTATTTGAGAGATAACCGGATATTTGATGTTTTGTCCCGCTCGGGCTATGAGATTAATGCTTATCAAACACAAGGTCTGGAACTGTGTTTGAAAAATAACGGACCGGCTGTTAACCATTGTGTGGAAAAAAACAATTTTCCGCTCAACCTCGGAGATGGCAGTTTGTCAACGGCGGACAAGGTTTTGATTCTGGCCGGCGAATGGCTGGAAAGTACGGGATTGGCCAAAGGGTCTTCCATGTTGTATTCGGTATTGGATACATTTTTGAATGTAAATAACGTGCCGTTTATCGGGACATCGTATGATAAACTTTATGTGGTTGATTCGTTTGATGTTTTGAAACGGGTCGCCGTTGATATGACTAAGGCAAAAGGTGATGCAGCTTATTTTGTTAAGATGGATTTGCCGGCCGATATGTATGTTTATGATGAATTTTGCCGGATGAAACCTCTTAATCAATGGGTTCGCAAAGATGATCTGGAGTTTGGTCAGGCTGCCCCACTGACCAAAAAACGTGATGCGTATTTTGATCAGTTGGCCTGTACTTATGGGAGCTTGCAGGCATTTATGGATGAACTGCAGAAAAATGGTCAGGCAAAGAAAACTGTTTTGATTATTCAGGGGTTGAATGGTCTGGATGATAATGTAACGACAGTCGCCGCTGAAAATCTGCAAAATAAACAAAGTGTGTCTATGGCTATCAGAGATCCGCTGCGTCATGGTTTCGGCGTTAAAAAAGAGATTTGTATGGCGCCGGAAATTTTGCAAAAGTATTTGTTCAAAAAAGGTGACTGTCGTCCAGAAAAAACTTTAGGCGTTCATGCCGAAGTTTATAAGAATCTGGTTAAGGCTTTGGAAGAACATAAAATTACCAAAGAGGATATTAACGCTGCTTCGGAAAAATTTGTTGCCTGGTATAAAGATTGGAAAGCAGCTCAAAAGGCCACAGGTGTTTCCGGCAAAGAAAAGTCGGCGGTTTTGCCCAAGGCCGGTACTGTTCCCGCTCCTGCTCAGGTCAAGGCAGAAAAAGAAGGTGTGAGCGAAAAGGCAAAAATTCAGCCTAAAACAGAAAAAGTGGCTGAAAAACCTGCAGAAAACAATGTGAAGAAAGAGCCGGAAGCTATTGTTCCTGCAGAGAAAAAATCTGTTCCGACAGAACAGAAAACAGAGCAGAGCAAGCCAGAGGCCGCCAGTGTGCAGCCGGAAGAAAATAAAGTCGAACCGTCTAAAGATGTTGATGAAAATTCGGTAAAAGAAGATAAGCCGACTGAGGTTTCTGATGATTCCGAAAAAACTTCTGATGCTGAAAATAGTTCGTCGGGTGATGTAGCGGCGACAGACAAAGAGATCAATAAAGCCTCATCAGAAGAAAATACTGAGGAAAAACAGCCGATAGAAGAAGCTGTTGAAAAAACAGAAACGGAAGAAACTGAGCTTTTGTCTTCGGAGCAGGTTTCTGAGTTTGATGAATTGGGAGATGAACTCGGTCTTCCTTCGGATGATCAGCCAGAGGTTCAGGAAATGAAAACTGTGCCTCACGAAGAAGTCAATATACCGGCACAAGATGGTAAAAGTGTCGGAACTTTGATGAAGATTGATGAAAAGACAGAAAATTCTACTGTTCCAGAGCAAAAAGTTGAAGACAAAAAGTCGGTAACGGAAGAGGTTTCCGGCAGTACTCCACCGGAAGATGTTAAAGTTTCTGAAACCGCAGACGAAAAAAAGAAAACCGATGTTGCTGGTAAAGCGCAGAAATAAGGGACGGTTCCGTGTTGCAAAAGTTGAAAAGCTTTCTTTCTGTAAAAGTTTCTCCCGTTAATCAGCGGAGAGTGAAAGCTTTTCAGCGCAACCGGCGCGCAGTTATTTCTCTTAAGCTTTTTCTTATTGTTTTTGGGCTTTCTTTATTTTCTGAATTAATTTGTAACGATAAACCATTGATTCTAAAGTACAATAATGAAATTTATTTTCCGGTTTTGAAAACTTATACCGATGCGGATTTTGGTGGGGATTTTCCGACTCCTGCTGATTATAAAGACAAATATCTGATTGATAATATTGAGAAAAACGGCTGGATGATTTGGCCTTTGCTGCCGTTTTCTTTTAATACCGTTGATTATGGTTTGACTACGCCGACACCGTCTGCTCCATCTCGTCGGCATTGGCTCGGAACGGATGATGAGGGCAGGGATATTATTGCCAGAATTTTATACGGTATCAGACTTTCTGTGATTTTTGCTTTTTTGTTGACCGTGATTTCTTCTGCAATCGGGATTGCCGCCGGAGCCATACAAGGGTATTTTGGCGGAAAAACAGATTTGTTTATGCAAAGAATACTTGAAATTTGGGAAGCTTTGCCCCAGCTTTTTGTTTTGATTATTGTGGCCAGTATTTTTACGCCGACTTTTTTTAGTCTCTTGGTCATTTTGATCTTTTTTTCCTGGATGAGTTTGACTGGTGTGGTGCGGGCAGAGTTTTTGAGAACGCGTAATTTTGAGTTTGTTCAGGCGGCCAGGGCCTTGGGTGTCAGTAATTGGCGGATTATGTATCGCCATATTCTTCCTAATGCCATTATTGCAACAATTACATTTGTTCCGTTTATTATGTCAGGGGCGATTGTTTCTTTGACAGCGTTGGATTTTCTGGGGTTCGGACTGCCTTATGATTATCCGTCTTTAGGAGATTTGGTGCGGCAAGGAAAAGATAATTTGCAGGCACCATGGATCGGAATTTCTATTTTTATCGTACTGTCTGTTTTGCTGACTTTGCTTATTTTTATCGGTGAAGGGGTGCGAGATGCTTTTGATGCAAGGAAAAATCGCTGATGGCATTGTTGGAGATCAGACATTTGGGATTGAAACTTTCAGACGGCCGTCGTTTGCTTGATGACGTTTCTTTGTCTTTGGAAAAAGGAGAAATCCTTGGTATTGTCGGTGAATCCGGATCCGGAAAAACATTGACAGCTTTATCCGTTTTGAATCTTCTTGCTTTAGAAAAATTTAAATATGATGCTCGTTCCGAGATTCTTTTTGGAGGTATGAATCTTTTAAAAACAAAAGATATTCAAAAAGTTAGGGGCGATAAGATCTCGCTTATATTTCAAGAACCCATGTCATCGTTGAATCCTTTGCATAAGATTGGCCGGCAAATTGCCGAAACGTTGATTTTGCACCGCGGTTATAATGATATGCAGGCGCGAAAAGAAGCGTTAAGGCTTTTGAAGATGACAGGAATCAAAAATGCCCGCCGGCGGATGGAGACTTATCCGTTTGAGCTTTCCGGCGGACAGCGGCAAAGGGTTATGATAGCAATGGCAATGGCTAATAATCCGGAAATATTAATTGCGGACGAGCCGACGACGGCTCTTGATGTGACGGTACAAAAACAAATTATTGATTTGCTGCTCAAGCTAAAGGAAAAAACAGGCATGGCAATTATTTTTATCAGCCATGATTTGCGGCTGGTGAAAAAAATTGCCGATTATATCTGCGTTATGAAAGACGGAAAAATTGTTGAAGCCAATACGGCGGAAGAATTGTTTTCTCATCCGCAAGAAAACTATACCAAAGAATTAATAAGCTCGTTTTTCTCTTTGAAAAAACATAATAATGTTAAAAAACATGAAACGGTGCTGAACGCTAAAAATATTTTGGTTGAATTTGTTCTGAAGAAAAGTTTTTGGGGGCGTCCGAAAGAGGTGTTAAAGGCTGTTAATAATGTTTCTTTAAGTCTGAAACAAGGGAAAACTCTGGGAATTGTGGGTGAATCCGGTTCAGGAAAGACAACGCTGGGGCTTGCGCTTGCCAGACTTATTCCTTATAAGGGGCAGGTTTGCCTGGAAGGTGTTGAAGGAAATGTTTCTGGGCAGCTGTTTAGAAAAACGGTTCAAATTGTTTTTCAAGACCCTTATAATTCATTGAATCCCAGGATGAATGTGGAAGATATCGTGGGGGAGGGATTGGATGTTCATTTCCCGAAACTATCAAAAGATGAAAGAAAAAGGCGTATTGTTAAGGTATTACAAGAGGTTGGGCTTGGTAAAGAAATGCTGGAGAAGTACCCTCATGAGTTTTCCGGCGGGCAGAGGCAAAGAATTGCTATTGCTCGGGCTTTGGTTTTGGAGCCGGAAATTGTTATTCTGGATGAGCCTACGTCAGCCTTGGATGTGACAATTCAGAAACAGGTTATGAAATTGTTGCAGGAAATTCAGGAGAAAAGAAAGATTTCTTATATTTTTATTTCTCATGATATGGCTGCAGTCCGGGCGATTGCAGACCAAGTTGCGGTAATGCGTGACGGACGTATTGTGGAAATGGGCGAATGTGAAGAAATTTTTAATCATCCGCAACAAGAATATACTAAGGAATTGATATCGGCTGCATTGTAAGTGAGATTAACTTTAGTTTGATTAAGTAGAAAGTTTGAAAAAAGTTTTAGCGGTGAAATTATTTTGTAATTTGTGCGTAATGTTGAGCGGACGTGAAAATTTCTTTTGTCATTGAAAATATTTTCAATGTTTTCTTTTATGTGGGTGTCATTTATATAAAGCAAAAGTAATTTTATACAGAAATTTTTCTTTAGCTCGTTCTGAGCGCTTGTATATATTATTTTGCATTTTGAAGTATTGTTTGTTTATTTTATTGTTTTATATCATCATAATATATATTATGCGACAAAATATATCAAGTAAAAATTAGTGTGTTACCCTTTTGTTATTTAGTTTCAATCGGTTAGAAATTTGTCAAAGGTTAATGCTTTTTAATTTTTGAGTGATTGTCTTTTTATTATTTGATTTTTTTACGTTTTAATTTTCAGAGCGAAATTTCAAATATTGTTTGGGAATTTGAGTATGGGTTATACGGTAATTGCGGCTGTTTTTATTGTGTCGTTAGAGGCAAATTTCTCAGAAATGTGCTTTTTGAGGTGTTCGGGCTGATATTTTTAGGATATGAAAAACCCCTGCTCTTTATGAGATGCAGGGGTTTGAAAAATTAGAACCGGCTGAAGATCAGGCGTACCAGATTGAGCAGATAAACAATGCAGATGAAAGCCAGCGTTCTATAAAGTGTTGTGAACGTATCTAACGTATTGAAAGCGCCGTTATTTACAAAAAGGTGGATGCAGACGGCCGTAATTATACCGGTTATTGTGACGGCAATCCAGTAATGGCGGTAATTTCCCAGTAAAAAAGCGCTAATCGCCGCAACAACCAATATCCACGGGTTGGAGGCATGAGCTGCAACGGCGTGGGAAACATTAGTGATTTCGGGAATTTTCATTGCAAAACCGATGCCTAAGATAATGATGGCAGCAGCCAGAACCCAAAAGTAATATCTTGAATTGCTCATTTTTACCTCATTTTATGGTTATAAACATCATGAAATTATCATTTCTGCCGTATACGGGCAATGTTTTTTTTATGTTTTTACCCTGCCCTTTGTCAGATTATAAAAAAACCGCTTCCGGATAAGACGGAAACGGCTTTTTTAGCAGTGTATGATGAGAGATACTTTGATTAGAAGGTGTATCGGATACCGGCTGTTACTTCTGCAAGGTTATCAATATCACGAGCACCCAGGAAAGTATAACGTCCCATTACACGGGCAGACCAGTTTTGTGTTAGGTGATATTGAGCACCGATACCGAAACGATAACCTGTGCGGTCTTTGTTATATTTCGGTTTGTTGTTGCCGCTGTATTTGGCAGAGAATTTGTAATTGCCAAGACCAACGGAGCCAAGCAGGTTGAATTTTTCATTGCAGGCCGGAATCGGCAAATATCCCATCAGATCCAAGCCGTAGGCGTAGAATTTGCTTTTTACGGTACCATCGGCGTCATGGGTTTTTCTGTCCCAAGCATGTTGGTAGAAAGCCTCAAGGCCAGCATAGTCACCAACTCTGATACCGGCATTGATGACGCCTGTGTTATATCCGTCATCAACTTTTTTTAACTGTTTTTTCAAATCAAATTTAGAATAAGCATAATCCAATCCGATATAAGGATTGAATTCTTTGGCGGTGGCACCAAAGGAAATAAGGCAAGCAACTCCTGCTAACAATAATGTTTTCTTCATATTCATAAACTCCATTTAAATAGGTTTTTGAGTATAAACTTACAATCAAAAGGCGGTTGTAATACTTGTGTTAAGCAACAGCATATAAAATTTTTATTTTCAGGCTACACGCTGTTGGTTGCAAGTGATTTAGTACTGGAAAAAAAGATTTAAAGAGGTTATGGTTAAAAAAATTATGCTAAAGTATATGAACCTTTTTGATTGAATCAATTTTCAGGAGTTAAAATTTATGTCTTTTGTATGTCCGGACAAGACTTGTGAAAAATGCAGCCGTCTGATTGCTTTTCGGCATGAAAATGAAAAAAAGTTTCCGACTTATTATAATGGTCCGGTTCCGTCTTTTGGCAGTTTGGATGCCGAAATTTTGATTATCGGTCTTGCTCCGGGACTTAACGGCGCTAATCAGACCGCCCGCCCTTTTACAAATGATTATGCCGGAGATGTGCTTTATCCGATTTTGAAAGAATTCGGCTTTGCCAAAGGTGAGTACCAAAAAAGAAAAGATGACGGGTTTGAACTGATTAATGTGCGGGTTACCAATTCGGTCCGCTGTGTCCCGCCGCAAAACAAGGTAACGGGAGAAGAAGTCTGTAATTGCGGAAAATATCTGATTGAAGAAATTCAATCAATGCCAAATCTGAAGGTTGTTTTAACTTTAGGGGCAGTTGCGCATAATGCCCTACTCGGGGTTTTGGGATATAAAAAAACGGCGTTTAAATTTGCGCATGGCGCTCTTCATAAACTGGACAAACATAATCTTCTGATGCTTAACTCGTATCATACTTCCCGCTATAACATCAATACAGGTGTTTTGAGCTATGATATGTTTCGTGATATTGTGCGAAAATTAAAAGAAATATGTTGATTTGTGTCTAAAATATGCTATGTTTATAACATTAAATCGGATTATTAATTTTAATAATTAAATTTTGTCATTATGAAAATAAAAAAGTTATGGAAACGATGCGGTGTTATTGTTTCAAACGGCGCGATTTGTTGGACGGAAAATAATTTTGATCAGCAACTTCTGTTGGCTAAAGAAGATTTGAACGCTTGTGGTTATGTAACAGAGAAAAAGGTTTTGTTTGCTGATGGTTCAGTCAAGTCTCTTTTTCACTATTTTTTCTTCGGGCGGTTGGTTGACAAAGAGTATGTATTTGATCATTTTTCTCAGACACCGGGGTTTGATGATTGGTTAAAAGGATATGCCAAGGAATTTTTTATCTTGGTTCACTCTCTTAACGGAAAGCGCTTGTTTAAAATTTTACCGGACAGAAAAATCAGCTTTGTTGTCCGTTGATTAAGAAAAGCCTGTTTTAAAAGAAGCAGGCTTTTTTTTAGTTTAGGTTTAGTTGCCTATCCCGGCAAATCCCATAAAGGCCAAAGACAAAAGGCCTGCCGTAATTAAGGTGATCGGCGTGCCGCGCATGGACTGAGGTAAGGCGTTGACATTAATCCGCTCTCTTAGTCCGGCAAAAATAACTATAGCCAATGTAAAGCCCAGGGCATTGGCCAAGGCAAAGCAGACGGAGTGCAGCAGGTCATAGTCTTTTTGAGCAGCAAGAATTGCAATGCCCAAAACAGCGCAGTTGGTTGTAATAAGCGGCAAAAATATTCCTAATGCCTGGTATAATATCGGAGAAACCTTTTTTAAAATTATCTCGACCATTTGGACCAAAGAGGCAATAATCAATATAAAGACAACGGTTATCATAAATTCCAGATGATGTGGCACCAAAAGGTGATGATATACCAGATAGGTGGCGATTGTTGACAGCGTCATTACGAATATAACCGCCATTCCCATTCCGGCAGCCGTAGAACTGTTTTTAGAAACACCCAAAAACGGGCATATACCCAGAAATTGCGACAAAACAATGTTGTTTACAAAAATAGCGCTAAGGAAAATTGCCAGATAACTCATTTGCAAGCTCCCGTTATTTTGTTAAAGACAATAATTAGTCCGGCTAATGCCAAAAAAGCACCGGGCGGCATGATAAATAACATCATCGTATCAAAATCTTCGGCAACGAATTTCCAGCCGAAAACTGAGCCCGTGCCTAATATTTCTCTGACAATACCTAAGAGTGTTAAGGCTCCGGTGAACCCTATTCCCATTCCGACAGCATCTAAAATCGATTGCCAAATGCCGTTTTTAGAGGCAAAAGCCTCTGCTCTGCCCAAAATAATGCAATTGACAACGATTAACGGAATAAAGATTCCCAAGCGGGAATGCAATGCCGGAAGATATGCTGCCATCAGCATTTCAGCTACCGTGACAAAAGAGGCAATTATTACGATATAGCAAGGAATACGAACCATATCCGGAATTAGGTTTTTGACGGCGGATATGGCAAAATTTGAAAGAATGAGCACCAGTAATGTGGCCACGCCCATTCCCAAACCGTTTGCGGCCGAAGTCGTAACGCCTAAAGTCGGGCACATGCCCAGAAGCATTACAAAGGTTGGGTTTTCCCGGATGATGCCCCGTGTCAGATTATTGTAGCTTTGACTGCTCATTTTCTTAATTCCCCAGCGTATTGAATTTGTTATAACTGTCATAAGCCCGTCGGATTGCGTCTAGAACGGCACGGGAGCTGATGGTAGCGGAAGTTACCGCATCAATATCGCCGTTGTCTTGTCTGACCTTAAGATTTTGTTTTTCAATATTAAAGCCTCTGAGTTGGCGGGCGAATTTTTCTTCCGTGATTTTAGAGCCTAAGCCCGGTGTTTCTTTATGGCTGATGACTTTATAGTCGGTAATGGTGCCATTGAGTAAAAAACCGACAATCAACTCCAGTCTGCCGCTAAATGCGTTGTCACTATATGTTTTCATGGCGACGGATGTGATTTTTGAACCTTGTCTGGCCGGGTAAAGTTCTATGTTGCTTCCGGACAGTGTTATTCTATCTTGATAGGGATTGTTATCATAATCCGGAGGCAAAACGGCCTGAATGGCTTCAAGTTTTTTGGCATCTTGCGCTTTTTTTATCGGTTCTTCCGTTATTATATGGCTCAGGCTTAATATTATTGCCGAAAATCCGGCTGTTATGACCATTGCCAAAATCATGTTTCTTAATGTATTTGCGGGCTTTTTCATTTATTTTCTCCCCGTACCATAAACTCGCGGAATGCACCAACGGTCAATCAGCGGAACAAAAGCATTCATTATCAGAATGGCAAAAGACACCCCTTCGGGATAAGCGCTGAATATTCTGATGATAACAGTCAGAATTCCGCAACCGATGGCAAAAAGAATTTTTCCTTTTGTTGTCATAGGTGTGGTTACATAGTCAGTTGCCATAAAAATCGCCCCCAAAAGCAATCCGCCTGATAGAAGGTGTGCTACCGGATCCAGATCGGGTGTTTCTTTATAAAACCACATGATTGATGTTAAAATAAAAACAGTTGACAGGTAATAAAACGGAATGTGCCAGGTGATTACCTTTTTGTATAACATGTAAAAAAGTCCGAGAATAAGAGCAACGGCGGAAACTTCTCCCAGGCTGCCCCCAACATTTCCCAAAAACATATCAAGATAATTTGGCATATTATCAATTGAGTAGCTATATTTTGTTAATGCTTCACTTGAAGAATTCCCATCCAAGTGTTTTAAAATTCCCAAAGCCGTGGCTCCGGTTTGGACATCCGGAGCAAAAAAGTCTCCGGGGTGCGGCAGCGGCCAGGTTGTCATTTGCTGCGGAAAAGATACGAACAAAAAGACACGTCCAACCAATGCCGGGTTAAACAAGTTTTTGCCCAGTCCGCCGTAGGCCATTTTAGTTATGCCTATGGCCACGAATGCGCCGATGAGAATCATCCATAAAGGAATGGAGGCCGGTAGATTGAACCCCAGCAGGATTCCGGTGATGACGGCGGAATAGTCCCCGGTTGTCGGCGGTATTTTTAAAAGGTAGCGGCAAATCAGATATTCGCAGGCAACGCAGGCAGCAATTGAGGTCAGCAGCACTTTTAGGGCAGAAAAGCCAAAAATAAGCAAAGCGGCCAAAATTGCCGGTATTAGAGCAATGATAACATTTCCCATCAAAGTCCGGGTGTTGACGGGGGAAAAAATGTGCGGAGCGGAAGATATCTTTAACATAGTTTTTGACCTTATTGTTTTTTCAATATTTTTTTTGCTTCTGCTTTGCTTATTTTACAATAATCCAACAGAGGAATGCGTGCCGGACAGGTATAGGCGCAAGAACCGCATTCAATGCAGTCACGAGCATGAAGCTGCATAAGTTGTGAAAAATCGTTATTGCGGGCACGGCGGGCAATTTCGAACGGTAACAGCCCCTGTGGACAGACATCAACACATTTTCCGCAGCGGATACAGGCTGTTTCCGGTTCTTTGGCCGTACTCTTTTTTGAAAGAAGCAAAATGCCGGAAGTTAATTTTGTGACCGGAGTATTTAGATTAACCGTTGCCGTGCCCATAAACGGGCCTCCGAAAATGATTTCTGCCGTTTTGTCGGTCATACCGCCGATTTTGTTTATCAGAAATTCTGCCGGTGTTCCGACACGGACTCTGAAATTGGCTGACTTTTCGGCAGTGTCTCCGCTGACGGTTACAATTCGTTCAAATAACGGCTTTTTCTTCATAACAGCTTCATATACGGCAAATACCGTTCCGACGTTTTGAACAATACAGCCTATGTCGATCGGGCGTTTTGCCGCAGGAACCTCGCGTCCGGTGATGGCCGTGATTAATTGTTTTTCACTGCCTTGGGGGTATTTGCTTTTACAGGTACGGACATTAACCCCGATATAGCGTTTGGTCAGTCGGGACATGATTTCGATTGCCTGGGGTTTGTTTTCGTCAATGGCAATAATGGCTTTTTGGATTCCTAAGAGCTTGTTGATGATTTTGGCACCAATGATAATTTCTTCCGCTTTTTCCTGCATCAGGCGGTCATCAGCACAGAGATAGGGCTCGCATTCTATGCCGTTGACAATCAGATACTCGGCCTTTTTTCCTTCCGGAACAGTTGTTTTTATTGGCGTAGGATACCCTGCTCCGCCCATGCCCACAACACCGGCATTGCGAATGCGCTGCATGATTTCTTCCGTGTCATCAGGAATTTCTGTTATGATTTTATCGGAAGTGTCAATCCCTTGGGCATATTCATTGCCTTCAACTTTGATGGTAATTTGTTCTTCATCATATCCGAACAGACCTTCCTGAAGGCCTATATTGACAATCTCCCCTGATACGGAGGAATGAATTGGGGCAGAAACAATTCCATCGGCAGCGGCAAGCAAAGTGCCTGCTTTTACCTTCTCTCCTTTGGCGACGACTATTTTGGCCGGGGCTCCGCTATGCTGCTTTACCGGAATGGAAACATATTCAGGCAGTCCGGCATCAATAATTGCAAGTTCTGAGGCTAGTTTATGTTTTTGAGGGTGAAGCCCTCCTATCGGAAAGGTTTTAGTCATTATTTTTATCTTTCTCCTCAATATGAACAATTGCGCCGGTCGGGCAAGTTTGTGCTAATTGCCGGCCGTATTTTGCGGCATTTACGGAACATGGAATGTATGAAAGATTTTCTTCTATTTTGATTTCCGGACAGATTTTTGCACATTTCATACAGCCGATGCAGGCAGTTTTACAGTTTTTGCGGGCTATTGATCCTTTTTGGCGGTTGCGGCAGGCAACGTAGACACGTTGGTTGTTTTGTCCTTTGGGGCGAATTTCAAACAGTTGGCGCGGGCAGATATTGACGCAGGCACCGCAAGATGTGCATTTTTCAGAATCTACCTGAGGCAGCCCGGTTTGCGGATTTAGGCTTAATGCACCGAATTTACAGACTTTTATGCAGTCGCCCAAACGCAGGCATCCATCAGGGCAGCCGCTTTGTCCGCTTGAGATATTATGTGCGATCCGGCAGAATTGTATTCCGTTATAGTTGGTTTTTATCGGAGCATTTTGACAGCTGCCGTTACAGCGCA
This sequence comes from uncultured Alphaproteobacteria bacterium, assembly GCA_944390885.1. Lineage (GTDB taxonomy): Bacteria > Pseudomonadota > Alphaproteobacteria > RF32 > CAG-239 > MGBC133411. The sequence continues at coordinate 7,871 of CALXRP010000018.1, read as the reverse complement.
ATACAGCAACCGTTCCTTCCCGGTCGGCTGCTTTCATTCCCAGGTATCCGGCAATTTCTTTCATAACCTTTGAACCTCCGACCGGACAATATAATTTGGCGAATCCCTGAGGGGTGCATTTGGTGCAGGCCACGGCAAAATCATGGCACCCTGCTCGTCCGCAGGCCCCACAGTTGGCCTGAGGAAGCATGGCCTCAATGTCTTTTATGCGCGGATCTTCTTCCGTATGGAATTTTTGCAGGATAAAATACAGAATCAAGGCGGCGGTAAAAGCAATGCCCGTAAGAGTCAGAAAATCGGTTAATATAAGGTTGTCCATCATATTGTTCAAATATTGTTTTAGTAAACGGAATTATTTTTGGGTTATGTTAAAAGTAAATTTTTTCTTAAAATGCTTTCTTCCTAAGAATAAGAGAAAAAAGTAAGGAATCAAGATAATTATGGCAGTAATACCACTAAATATTTCAGATTGTTTAAAGAAAATGCATAAAAAAAGGGTAAGAAGCATAATCAGCAAAGGCAAAACATAACAAAATATGACGGCAAGCCAGCCGAGATACGGATTTAGTTCTACATTGACGGAATCTCCGATGTGATAGCATTGGGAATCCGGAACGGTTACGGAAAATGTTTGAACTCTGTTCTCTCCCATTCCGCAAAGCGTTGCTGCCGGGCATGCACTGCATGCTGCCCGGCGCTCTATTTTTAGAGTAAGTTTTCGGGAGGTGAAGCTGATGATTTTGGCCTCGTGGCGTATTGGAAGCATTATTTTCCTAACAGCTTTTGGGCACTTTGCGAAAGAAGCATTTCATAGTCACTTCCTTCTGTTCTGACAAAGAAAACGGCCGGTATTTTGTGACGATCGGCAAATTTCATCCCTTGTTCTTCGCCCAAAACCATGATTGCCGTCGCCAGTCCGTCGGCCATCATGCAGCTTTTGTTAAATACGCTGACAGAGGCAAGTTTATGTTCGACCGGGTATCCGGTTTGCGGAATGATGGTATGAGAGTAACGCTTATCATGATAATAGAAATAATTCCGATAATCTCCTGAAGTTGCAACACTCAGATTGTGCAAAGTGACAACAGCGGCGTTTTCTTCACTATCGGGAGATTTTATCCCGACGTTCCAGCCTTTGGTCTGCTCTGATTTTTCTCCTTCTGCCGTGACTTCTCCTCCAATCTCAATGACAAAGTCTTTGTATCCTTCCTGTCGCAGAAGTTCTGCAACCTTGTCGACCGCGTAACCTTTGGCAATGGCAGACAGATTGATATTGACTTCGCCGATGTCTTTTTTCAGATTTTTATAGTCGCTGCTGAAATGGATTTTATTGAAGCCGGTTTGTTTCAGAGCTGCTTTGATTTCGTCATCTTTAGGAAATTCTATAGTTTTTTTGGTTCCAAAGCCCCATAAATCAATTAATTTTCCAACGGTGGGATCAAAACTGCCGTTGCTCATTTTATAAATATTGTAAGATTGTTGCAGAATTTTGCTCATTTCATCGGAAAGTTCCACAATCTGTTGTGCAGGTGTTTCATTGATGATATTAATCTCGGAGCCCGGTTCAAATACGGACATCTGCTCGTTGACTTTTTCCAGTTCTGTTTGGATTTTGCGGCTGAGAGCGGCATTTTTGTGTGGTGTTTTTATCTTTATGCTGTAAGTTGTATTAAATGCTTTGCCCCGGATTTCCTGAAAAAGGGTTTCCCGGAAAAATATCAGATAAATTAATATGATGGCGGCAGTGGCCAGAAAAAAATATTTTAAAATGCGCATTATTTTTTCACACTCCTGCTTTATACCTTTATTTTTTACAAAAAATGTTTATCATATACAGGTAACAATTGTTGGCAATCTTGGAAGGCAGTATACTATGTTTCAGAAAATAAAATCAATATCTAATAATATTTATAACCATCCGGTAACGACAAAAATCCGCAAAGGGATAAAAAAAATCGGGCAGGAGGTAAACAATTTGCGGTTGATAATGCGCTCATTTTTTAATGATGCCGGAAAGACTTTGGCTAAGATGGGGATTTCTGCCAATTTGATGTCTCTTATCGGGTTTGTTATCGGCATATTTACGATTAATTTTCTGGCAATGGAAATGTATGCAACGGCAATTTTATGCATTATTCTCAACCGTGTTTGTGATGCTTTGGACGGTGCAATTGCCCGTAATTCGCAGGTAACAGATTTTGGTGTTTTTCTGGATGCAACACTTGACTATATTTTTTATGCCGGTGTTATCTTTGGTTTTGCGCTGGCCAATCCGGCAGAAAATGCCGTTGCGGCTGCATTCTTGCTTTTGGCATTTACGGCTTCGGCTTGTGCAATGCTTGCTTATGCCGTTGTGGCTTATAAGACAAAAAGTTCTCAGGAGATCAAGCTCGGGATGTCTCCGTTTTATCTTGGCGGTTTGGCGCAAGGGTTTGAAACGCTTATTGTTTTGTTGGCAATGTGTGTTTTGCCTTATTGGTTTATGCCGCTGGCAATTATTCTGGGCGTTTTGTCGTTTATCAAGGCCTTGAGTATTATGATTACGGCTTATTACAGCTTTGTTATTTCCCGCCGTAAACAATAGGATTTTGTTTTATGTATAAGCTTTTTGCCATAGCTATGGCCGGTTTAAGCCTGGTTTTTGCTTCTTGCCGCGAAAGCCAGGCTTTGGCCGTGGAAGGAACAACGGATAAAGTAACTGTAAAAGTGCTGACTTCTACGGATGAAATTAATGAAACCCAAGCCTTGGATGTTTTGGTTAAGTTTACCATGCATAACGATTGGCATATTTTTGCTGAGAATCCCGGGAGTATCGGGCGTCCGACCGAAGTTAAATGGCGGCTTCCGGAAGGGTATCGGGTGGAAAATATCCGGTGGAGCAAACCGAAGGATTTTAAAAAAGGCAAGATCATACAACACGGATATGATACAACGGCTTATTACAGTGCGACGATTGTTCCGATTGACCGGCCGGAAAAAGTTCAGGATTTGGATGTAGAGGTCAGTTGGCTGGCCTGCCGTGAGGAATGTGTGCCGGAAAAAATGGTCCGAACGCTCTCATTTGCCGTTACTGATGTAAACCTTTTGCCGGGAACGGAATGGAGAAATGAAGAAGAGCTGGCGCTCAGGAGTTTTAAAACAGCGGATATTCCGGCAAATGCTCAGGCATATAATCTTCTGTTGATTATGATTATGGCATTTACCGGCGGTGTTATTCTTAACTTTATGCCATGCATTTTTCCGATTTTAACCATTAAAGCAATTTCTCTGGTGCAAGGCAGTATCAGACCGAAAGAAATGCGGCAGGAAGCACTTTTGTATATGCTGGGCGTTGTTTTGTCTTTTCTCATTACAGCCGGAATCCTTTTGCTTTTGCGGTTGCAGGGAGAACAAGTCGGCTGGGGGTTTCAGCTGCAGTCGCCTCTTTTTGTCGGAGTGATGCTGGCAATTTTTATCGTTGTGTTTTTACTGCTTATGGATTGGATCCATTTGCCGCCGTTATTTGCCGATAAACTCGGACGGGTTACTGCTTCCAAAAAGAAAGTCAGTGCTTTTTTAACCGGTTTTTTTGCCGTTTTGATTGCAAGCCCCTGTACGGCACCGTTTATGGGAATTGCGGTCGGGTATACCTTAACGCAGCCGCCGTATGTGTATTTTCCGGTATTTACGGCTTTGGCGCTGGGATATGCCCTGCCCTTTGCATTGGTTGGATTTTTTCCGAAGACCATTCATAGGATTTTGCCAAGACCGGGAAAATGGATGGCGATTTTGAAAAAAATCTTTGCCGTTCCCGTTTTTTTGACATGTTTGTGGCTTGTATGGGTGCTGCACAGCCAGTTGGTTATTCGAAACGCGTCATCTGCCGGAACTATGGTATGGGAAGCATATAATAAGGCCAAAGTTGAAAAGCTGGTGGCTGACGGACATCCTGTTTTTGTGGATTTTACGGCCAAATGGTGCATTACCTGTCTGGCAAATGAAACGTTGGTATTGCACAGTCCCGAGTTTGAAAAACTGGCTCAGAGCAAAAAAATGCTTTTGTTTAAGGCTGATTGGACAAATGATGATCCGGAAATAACGGAAGCATTGGCTGCGTTCGGAAGAAACAGCGTGCCGCTTTATGTGTATTACAGCGGAAAAGACAGCGGTTATGTTATTTTGCCGCAGTTATTGACTTATAAACAGGTTGAGACCTATATAAACAAATAAAAAAGGAGCCGTGAGGCTCCTTTTTTACAGTGTGTGTTAATGCCCGATTTTGATGCGGATTTTGTTTTTATAAAATTTGATTAGAGAGCCGCCCATCTGGCAGGCTTTCTGGTTGCTTCCCATCGGTTGTATATAGGTTAACGTTCCGAGGTTTTTTACCAGTTTGCTTTCAAAAAGGTTATAATAGGCAACCGTTTTGTATTTTCCGCCGCGGGTCAGAATTTCCCAACCGACAAATATGTCGTTCGGCGCAATGTTGGTTCCCATAATGCGGGCACATATTAAGTATGGTGTTTCTCCGAACTCTTTTTTTATGTATTCCCTCATTTGAGTTCTATCCAATGTCCATCGTGGGATCAATTTGGCAAAACCATTGAAGTCTTTTATTAATTTATATTCCTCTCCTTCAATATCGACAACCATATCAAGGTCTTCTTTCGGGTAGTCGCCGAAGATATCCAGCGGAACAATGCTGAATATCGGTTTTCCTTCTATGCGACGGTGAGGAGATGCCACAATGTGGTAAAAGACATTACGTTTTTCTTTGGGATTAAAACATTGTCCGATCCATAATAAGTAGTCTTTTCCTGCTTCAAATTTTGTTTGCCAGGCTTCATAAGTTTTTTTGCAGTTTAACCGGCGGGGCAACAGCTTTCCGACCAGCTGATAATTGCTTTTTTCAAGATACCGGCAAATTTCTTGTTCACTAAGATTTATTATTTCCATAATTTAAAAAATTATAAAATTAGACATAATTATTTTTTTATTAGACATAATCTAGCAGGTATATGATGTTAAGTCAATATGAAAAAGCCCCGCGTTGCGGGGCTTGGAGTTGGAACATATTTGTCGCTTATTTGCCAAAGATTCCGATGCTCTTAACACGGTCTTTTACGCCGCCGACAACATTATCCAGGTTTTCTTTTGCAACATCTTTTAAATTTGAAAGATTGCTGCTGACAGCAGTTGCCGAAGCTGTGTTCAAAATTTGGTTGAAAATTTTGGTAATGGTTTGTGCAATGCTATCACCGTTTTTGGCGGCTCCGATGTTGTTCATCTGGATTGTCGGCAAGGCAACCGATATATCCGAATTTTGTCCGGCTACGTTGGCTGCAGCCTGGAGCTCACCGTTGTTGATTGTCAGTGATTTGATGATGACTTTTTTGCCGCCTTCTTTTGCTGTTTCAGATTTTTTATCTTGTTTTTGGTCTGCAGCAGCTTCGGCTGATGTTGATTTTCCGGAATCGGTAAATTGTTTGATATTATTTTGAATTTGTTTGATGTTGTTTTGGGTTAACGACAACATTTCATAAGTCACAACAGGTTTGTCAATTTGGATTTTTTCAATGATAATTGTATCGGAAGTCAGACTTTTGAGGTCTACTTTTACGGTAATGCCGTCAAGGCTCAAAAGGTAAGGCTTTTTATAGCCTTCAGGATTAGCTACCGTAATTTTTTTGATTTTTCCTTCTCCGTTTTTCAGGGAAAGGTCAAATCCTTCCAGATTGACATCCGTGCCGGTTACCTGAGAACCATATTTGTGGACGAGGGTTTTGACTATGCTTTCCAAAGACGGTGTGAAATACCAGGCGCCGGCAATTGCAGCCACCAGAACACCCAAGACAATATATTTCTTTTTCATAATATTTTTCCTCTGATGTTAGTTTCGTTTATGTGTTTAGTTATAAAACTTCTGATCTTTTTTTCAATCTTTTCCTGAACTTTATTATCAGTATTATTTTCTCTGATTTGCCGCAGCATGCTTTCAATACAATCAAGACGTCGGAGGAAGACGAACGAAAACGGGAATTTTAGGTCGAATATCCAGCTCAGCATGCGCAGCATTTGGTCAAGCGGAGTGGTAATATCGGCATTGCGGCAAAGTTCTTCTTTTAAAAGGCTGTCAATGATTTTTGGGCTGGCGGCAGATTTCATTTCTTCTGTTCCGCAGATCAGCATTCCGTAATATTCCGGATGGCGGTGGAAAAAGTAAAAATTGGCGAGTTTATCGGCATCTTTTATTAAAAAAAAGATGTTTTTCATTGTTTCTTTTTCTGTCGGAGCCGCTGAAATGTATCCTTCTTCTCCAAAAAAATCTTCATCCAGGTGTCCATGATGGCGAATAGGAAAAAGAAGAAGGGGGTTGTTGTATTGCGGGGTATTTTTTAAAATCTCATAGCTAAATTCGCCATGATCATATTTACGCAGATTAGCTCCATGAAGATCGTGGTTATCATAACGTTGGTATATTTCCGTAAAACGTCCGATATCATGGAAAAGGCAGCCTTGCCAAGCAAGGTATTTGTTTGTCTGAGACCAATTTTGAAAAGTTTTTTCATGCTTCAGCAAATAATTTCCTGCGCCGACAACCTGCATTGAATGGCGGAATTTTTCATCGGCGTAAAAGCACAGTTCTTTTGAAGCTGCAACATAATTGCGGCAATTTTTATAATGTTTGTGCAAAAAGGTTAAATCAGCTTGTTCTTTTTTCATCTTTTTATCCTGAAGCAATACAATTAAGCAAAACATAATTTGTTTAACAACTGTTTAAAAAGCGAAAACGCCTGCTTAAAAAAGCAGACGTTATTCGTGTTAAATCACAAAAGAAGCTGTATTCTTTTGGATTTAACTATCTCAACCTCAAAAAAATGTTCTTTTTCAAAGAAGGAGACCTACTCTCACGAGCAAGCTCCTTAGTAATATCTAAAATTTGCCAAAAGGCTTTTGCAGAAATAATAACATTAAAAACTTACATTCAATTATGAATCGTGAAAAAAACAAGATTCTGTTTCCTTCTGGCTTTTTTGCAAATCTGCTTCTCAGCATTTTGAGCAACAAACTATATTTAGATGAAAAGTTTCTTTTTTTTCGGCTTATATTAAGCATAGTAGTAGAAATTAATAATGAGTTAACGGATAGTTTATATAATGTATTACGTCAGTTGTCAAGACTTATTTTGACAAAACATGTAAAAATATCGAAAAAAGAGGAGCCATGACGAATCATAAAGATAATCTGCTTAAAGCCATTGAGCTTAGCAATCAGTCTGTAGACAACGGGAGTTCTCCGTTTGGCTGTGTTATTGTGAATCAAGACGGGAAAATTGTCGGACAGGGGCATAATCGTGTGGTATTGGATAATGATCCGACAGCTCACGGAGAAGTCATGGCAATCAGAGACGCGTGCAAAAATTTGGGAAGTTTTGATTTGAGCGGCTGTATTCTTTATACATCTTGTGAGCCCTGCCCTATGTGTCTGAATGCCTGCAAGTGGGCAAATATTACCGAAATTTATTATGCTGCCGACAGGTATGATGCCGAAGATATCGGATTTCGTGACCGGGTCTTTTATGAAGACGATCCGGTAAATTTGGTCAGAATTGACTTGCCGGAGGCCAAAGCCGTTATGCAGAAATGGAAAAATAAGAAAGATAAAATAGAATATTAATCTTTTTAGCGGATTTCGAAAATTTTTGCTTGCAAATATTATTTATCCGTTTTATATTGCGTTCGTTGTCAGAAATTGACACCCCGCAATGCGTGCGTAGCTCAGTTGGTAGAGCAACTGACTCTTAATCAGTGGGTCCAGGGTTCGAATCCCTGCGCGCGTACCAATCATTTTTTAGCTCCGAGCACTCTGTTTTTTTCAGAGTGCTTTTTTGT
>CALXRP010000017.1 GCA_944390885.1 uncultured Alphaproteobacteria bacterium | reverse complement strand
AAAACAACCGGAGCAGCGGTTGTTTTTACTTAGCAATTCTAGATACGCGCCATATAACAAAAGCCCTGCTGTTTAGCGGGGTTTTGTTGTATCTGCACAATGAAATATTTAATTCTCAAAAGCGCGCCAAGACGATTTTGCTTAGGAACCTAAGTTCGTTCAGGTCGCTCATGCGCCCTTCACTCTCTAAGGTTTTCTAAGATTTTGCAGACAAAAACAACCGGAGCAGCGGTTGTTTTTACTTAGCAATTCTAGATACGCGCCATATAGCAAAAGCCCTGCTGTTTAGCAGGGTTTTGTTGTATCTGCACAATGAAATTTTTAATTCTCAAAAGCGCGCCAAGACGATTTTGCTTAGGAACCTAAGCTCGTTCAGGCCGCTCATGCGCCCTTCACTCTCTAAGGTTTTCTAAGATTTTGCAGATAAAAACAACCGGAGCAGCGGTTGTTTTTACTTAGCACACTTTCAGCAAAGATGGGAACTTCGTCATTGCCGGACCTGCACGGCAGGCGGCCGAACGTCGGCAGCGGTCGGTTGTCAGTATTGTGCCACAGAGGCCACGATGCTCCTGTGGAATTTGTGAAGAGCATAATGGCAATGTCATTCTCGGGCTTGACCCGAGAATCCAGATAAATAAATTGGCTTTATGATTGACTTGGATTGCCGGATCAAGTCCGGCAATGACCGGTGCGACCGGCGGCGCTCAATCGGCACCATTGTGCTGCAGAGATCGCGTTGCTCCGGCGGGGATGTGAATGGCTTTGTGCTTTGAAGGGTGGATCCCCGGGTCGAAGCCCGGGGATGACATAATAAAAAACAAAGTGCTCGGGAATGACATAGAAAATAAAGTGTCCAGTGATGACAAGAAAAAAAAGAGTGTCCGGCAATAGCTAAGAGGAATTTTGTTTGACTTTGATCTTCGGGGGTGAATTTTCCTAACGGAGATAAAAAAAAGAGGCAAGGGATTTTCCTTACCTCTTAAAAATTTCAGAACTTAAACAGTGGCAGCATAAATTGTTTTTCTGGCTCTCCATTTGTTGAACAGGCCATTAACTCCAATTCTTTGATAAAAGTCTTTTTTATCAATCTTGCTCCAGCGTTCTTTGAACAATACCGGGTATAGCTGCCATCTTTTCGGCGTGGCAAAGTAATGATAAAGCTCTTTGGAATCTATTTCTTTATTCTCGTAAATCATTTGCCAGGCCCAGTTAAAAAGCTCTTTGGGCGTTACTGATTTCAGGCAAGATGAAGACAGCATATAGCCGTTTTTTGTTTCTCCGTTTTTATCAAGATGTTCAGCCAAGCCACAGATTATTTTAGACATATGGCCTTTCAGATTTTTTGATTGCAAGCAGGTTTTGGCCTGGTTGTTCAAAAATTGCCAGCATCCTTCTGTCATCAATCCCGGTTGATCCAAAGCAGCAGAATATTTATCATATCTCTGCGGCAAAACATCATATTTTGTCGGTTCATGCAGAACGGCACCATTTGATATGCGCTGCATAGCTATTTCCAACAGAATTTCTCCGCTCATCCAGTCTTGTTGCCAGAAATATTCGCCATAATCAGCCATCAGCATCATAAAATCTTCGCTAATGCGCCAGCCGCGAATATCTTGACCGCCTTCATGCAAAATCTTAGGCAGGATAACCTGATATACGATATCGCTATGGAACATTGTTGCGATTTCATTCTGTGAAACACCTGATAATTCAGCCACTCTTTTTACAAATCCTTTGTTCATATTTTTTTATTTTTGAAAGTTAATAATATACATAATTTTTAATTTACTATATATATTTATCATAAAATCAGCATGGGCGCAAGACTTTTTTGTTTATTTGTCTATTTTTAACAAAAATGTCATATTTAATAATCAATTTTTTATTAACCCAACTTAAACTATTTTCAGATATATTTTTTTGAAAGGGATAGACTTCGGCTTATTTTCTTAGGATTACGAATATGAATAAAAAACTTGGAGCTTGTTGTTTGTCGGTCATGTTAGCTTTTTCGGCGTCTGTCAGAGCCGATGTGGTTGATGACTGTATTAATAATTCCGACAAATCGGATGAGGCTTACAGCCGCTGTTGGTTGGATGAAGCCAAACGTTTGAGTGCGGAGATAAAAGATAAATATGAACAGCTGGCTGCCAACAAGTTGGCTTCGGAATGGAACAAAGGAAACGGGATGTTTAAAGGCAACCTTAAAGATATGTATGATTCCTGGGTGGCTTATCGCAATCGCTTTTGTTCTCTGTCCGGTGTGGCCGGTCATTATGAAACCGGAGAAAGCAAAGCTTTTCATCAGTCGTTGTGTCTGATGGATCTCAGCAAAAAGCATAATCAGGAGTTGAGCGGACTGCTTTCAACTTTTGCCTCGCAAATGATTGATTAAAAATCCTTCACGATTAAAAAAAGCCTCTTTTCAGAGGCTTTTTTTATTTTAGCTGTGTTCGATACAAAGAAGCGTAAATGCTTCCTTCTTTTTGCATAAGTTCATCATGGCTGCCGATTTCGGCGATTTCTCCGTAATTGACAACAACGATTTTATCTGCATTTCTGACCGTAGACAAGCGGTGGGCGATAATAAATACCGTCCGGTCTTTCATCAGATTGTCAATGGCTTCCTGCACCACGGCTTCCGATTTGTTATCCAAAGCAGACGTGGCCTCGTCCAAAATGACAATCGGAGCATTTTTAATAAAGGCGCGGGCAATGGCAATCCGTTGTTTTTGTCCGCCGGAAAGCAACACACCGCGTTCGCCGATTTCGGTATCGAGCCCCTTTTCCAGCCCGGAGATAAATTCCTCCAGGCAGGCGCTCTTAACGGCTTGGCGGATTTGTTCTTCCGAAGCATTCTCATCCCCCAGCAAAATATTATCGCGAATTGTGCCGGCAAAGAGAAAATTGTCCTGAAAAACAATGGCAATTTTATCACGCAGAGAATTTAGATCCAAGTCTCGTACGTCGACGCCGTCTATTTTTACAGAACCGGATTTCACGTCATAAAAACGAGGAAGGAGGTTGACCATGGTTGTTTTTCCGCCGCCGGAATTGCCGACGAAGGCTATTGTTTCCCCTACCCTGACTTTTAGGCTGACATCTTTTAAGACGGGTTTGCCCGGAATGTATTCAAAGCAGACATGGTCGTATAAGATTTCTTTTTTTATTTCTTTTAAAATTTGGGCATTGGGCTTGTTATGAATGGCGGGCTGTTGTTCCATCAAGTCAAATACGCGTTCCATTGCCATCAGTGCCATTTGGACATTATTATAGTTGTTGCCGATGGATTTGATCGGATTGTACAGCATAATCAGCGCCGTAATGAAAGACACAAAGTTTCCGGCCGTGATTTCATGATGGACGATCAGATAGCTGCCGAGCCAGATAACGCCGGCAATGCCGAAAGAAATAACCAAGTGCATCAGCGGCGACATCATGCCGGTACGCTGGATCATCTTTATGCCCATTTTAAAGACGGTTTGCAAAGTTTGTCTAAAGCGTTTGCCTTGATAATCATACAGATTATATGATGTAATGATCCGGTTGCCGGCAAAGGTTTCATTATAATGTGTCATAACGGCCGAGCCGGAAAAAATGGTCTTGTCCATGACGGATTTTATGCGGCGGCGAACCGTCGTCAGCGGATATAATGCGCCAAGCAGCACGATAACGGCGACAATTGCCAACTGCCAGGAATTGTAAAACAAGACGCAAATCAGCGAAAGTGACGAGAAAACCCGGGTGGTGAAAAGCTTCATATTCGAAAGCAAGCCGTTGCAGGCTAAGTCGACATCCTGGTTAAAGCGAAACTGGATGTCTCCGGAATTGGACTTATCAAAATATGAGGCGTCATAAGTCATCAGCTTGTCAAACAAGTCTATTTTTACATCATTGGCGATTTTGCGGCCGACCCAGGTGTTCATATAAGTTGCGGTATAATTAAGCAGGCTTTGCAAAGTGCTGAACAAAATGATCAGGAGCGGAATATATGATGTTGCCGAAGTGCTTTTTTCGACCATAACAACATCCATATAAGGCTTGAGCGACCAGGCGATAACAGCATCCATCGAGCCGATCGGGATGGTTATCAAAACAGCCAGAAGCGCCCTTGCCCAATAGGGCTTGATGTAAGGAAGCATCTTGCGGTAATTTTTTACAATATATAAGTTGTTGATTTTGTTTTTTATTTTTGCAAACATATTGACCTTCAATCTTATTATGCGCGCATAATAGCAGGCAATTTATTGTTTGGCAAGAATTTGCCCGGATAGTCCACAAGCCGAGGCCGTTTTTCTAATCAGGCAGCAAGGTTTGTGCGTATTTTTAAAAAGTTTAAAACGTCTTGCGGGTTTGCAACCTGGATAACCTGTGTATTTTCTATTTTTGCCAAGGCCGAGGCAAGCTCATAATCATTGCCGCCGGGAAAGGTTTTATCCCCGAAAAAAATAATCTGCTCCGAGAGAAACCGTTGGCGCAAATGCCCGGCAACCTGCCCTTTTCCACAGCCTTTTAAGGTAATGTCTATTGAAATTGTTCCGCCCAGCGAAAAATCATATTGCGGATAGCGGCTGCTGAGTTCTTGCCGAATTTTCAGGCGTTCACCACTCATTTGATCCCAGGCATAATAACGTTCGCGTTCTTCATACGGACAGTTGCGGCCGAGGACGCTGAAATTAAGCATTCCCGTGCGTTTTTCAATATAATTCGGATACAGGGTATGAGGATATTTTGTTTGTTTTCGATACTGTTCCAGATCAGCGAGGAATTCGGCTTCGGGCTCAAAGTCATGCCGATAGGCAAAAGCGCCTTTTTCCCAAAGGTCATTGCCCATTGCACAATAAATACCCGAAAAAGCAGCCATAACCTCTGCCGGCATTTGCTCTTTAACCTTAGCAATGTCTGATCCGGTGGCGATAAATGCCCTGTTTGCTTCCAGCCACGGCAGAAATTGTGCGGCAAAGCTATCTTCCATGGGCTTGCGCGCCGGCGTCAATGTTCCGTCCATATCAAAAACATAAATCGTCATTTTATTTTTTCCTTTATTTCTCTAATATCGTTTTAACCCAATTTCGCAGAGGCAGTTCCGCATATTTATATAAAAATATTGCTTCAACAAACGAAAAAATAAAAAAGATGAGGATATGAGCAATAGGATATTCTGTTATTCCATAAGAAGCATTTTTCCAGATTGTTGAACTGAACAAAACCATATTGAAGCCCTGCATAATATATATCATATAAATATATTTTGACGCTTTCGAAAATATTTTACACGACATTATTTTTGAAAACCATCCTCCCTGTCTCAAAAATAAAATAAATAATATTGAAAAACATAATGGATAAATAAAATAGTCGTGACTATGAACTGCAGAAAAACTCAATGTATTTGCCAAAAAAAGAAATAGACTAAATTCTATAAATCCAACAATCATAAAAGTTAATTTCCCACTTTCTTTTTGTAAGATATTTATTGTGTTTTGAGCAAGCAAATATCCCAATCCAATACCCGCAAGAGCTCTTAAAAACCGTATATAAATTACCCCTGCAAATAATTCTTGGTTAGTTCTTAAATCTCCCGGTAAATTAAAAATGATTGAATATGCAAGGAAAGTTATACTTGCAATTATTAGTGTTACCCCCCCCCCCGATTAAAATTTTTAATTAAAAAGTAATAAAATAGCATAGCCCAAAACATATTGGTTGTATACCAGGCGACACCTACATTTCCGCTTTGAGGACTAACGGCTGTATCCCCCAAGAACAGAAGTAAGAAGAAATTTCTATATTTATCAAATTTTACGATATCAAAAGCTGCAATAACGGCAAAAGCCGCAACACATATTGCAACTGCCGGCCATAATCGGCTAATCTTCAATATGCAAAAATCTTTTATTGTATTAAATTTGTTGTTTCTTAGCGTATGGAAGAAAAAATATCCGGACATAATAAAAAACATTTCAACCGCATAGGCATATAATGGCGAGTAATGTTCCCCAATTTTTTGCAATACAGGAGAGTCTCCCCTGAATGGCTGGAAAAAATGCTCTTGTAAATGTCCCCAAATAATTACGCATGTTAGATATAATTTTAGAAAATTTATATTGCTCATTGGTTTTCCTAATATATTTTATAAAGCATCAACAAAATCAAGGGCGTGTTTGATGCACACGTCGTGATTGTGGTGTTGATGTTCGCCCCAACGACCGATGCCGTATAAATGTTTGGGCTTGAAAAAGTCTAAAATTGCGGTAATGGCAGCCGTTCTTCCGACCAAAGGTATCGGATATGCTGCCGGAGTGGTATAATTGAACAGGTTACGTCCTTTAAAAGTTACCCGGTCGGCATCAAAGCGATTGGCGTTTGTTTCTGTAAAGACACCATAATTTTTGCTGTCTTTTACAAAATTGCTGATATAAAGTTCACGATGATGCTGTTCCGTCATTTCCGGACGGTAACGCCAATGATAATTGGTCGGGTTATCATCGGTTTCAAACAATGAGACAACGACTTTATTGTATTTTATCTTGGAAATATATTCTTTTATTTCGACAGGTTTTCCCATTGCCTCATATAAATCAGGCCATGGCGTTGTATTGATGATGTTTTTTGCTCTGAACTCGTTATTGACAATCCATTCTTTTGTTGTTTCATCGTATTTTAAATCTGTGACTTTGGTATTTAATTTGATATATGGCAGCTCATCTTTAGCTACGGCTTCCATAACACGTCCATAGCCGCCGGAAGTCGGATAATATGGACGATTGTGACAAGGATATTTCTCAACATCCTGTTGGCGTTCCAATGAATAGCGCAAAACTTCTTCCACTTCGACGCGAGGAATTTTATATATCCAGTCAACATCCATTTCGGCCGGCGTTACGCCCCACAACTTTATATTGTACGGTAATAAATAATTGTCACAAATCATGTCTCCGAGTTTCCAGCGGATCCATTCTTCATAGTTTTTCGGTTCCGGCTTGCCTAAAGCCTCGCCGTTGCGGATTACTGAAATTAAATATTTAATTTGTTTTTCAACAGGAAGTTGCCAAAGATTTGATTCCAAAGGATAATCGACATCCATTCCTTCAATACTTATTTTAGAAATCCGCGGATCTATTTTATACATTTTTTCTTTAGGAAAAGATGCAAAAATAAAGTCTTCTACATCTTTAAATTTTGTCTGAAAAAAATGTCCGCCGATATCAACGACATGCCCGTCAACATAAAAGCTGCGGCACAATCCGCCCGGCTCTTTTTCTGCTTCCAGAGCCAGAATATTAACAATGCCCTTTTGGCGCATTTTTTTTAGCAAAGTCAAACCGGTTATGCCGGCTCCGAGAATGATATAATCGTATGTCATTAACGTCCTCATTGTTTTCTTTTAATTCTAAATATCGGCAAGAAAGAAAAAAGCTTGTAAGTTTTGTTTCCCTTTATATCTTTTTTTACTTTCAAAATCGGCAACAGATTAAATAGCTTTATATGTTTAGACCCGGCTGTATCTGTTTTTATTTTTAGCAGTGGCAGACCTAATAATTTATAGTGGTCCGTTAATGCTTTTTTTTCTGATATTGAAAAATCACATCCGCCAACAAATTTCTGCCAAGGATGGTCTTTTCCTAAAGTATCCAGCAGATTATTGCCATAGTCATCCATTCCCAGCCGAAAACCTTTAAATCCGTCACTAATGCGCGAAGCAATAAAACAATTTTTTAACCCTTCGATATATGGTGTCATAGAAGCATAAAACCACCATTCATTAAAATACTTTGAGATTCTTCCTGAATAATAATTATTTTGAGAACGCCATGGCTTATTCGGAGAAAAATGGATAAGATAAGGATGCTTCCATTCGTTAGCAAAATATTCATCTGATAAATCAGGAAAAATGTTTTTTATTAAATTGGCACGTTCTCCTAAATTAAACCGATGAGGTAATATTTTATAATTATTTTCAAAAACCATATTCAGGGCATCTTGATGTAAACAGTTAAACTGTTTACCATATTTTTTACCTAATTCCAAACATTTCTCCGTTACTTTTTCTTTTCTCCATTTTTCACAATTTATTACCATCATTCCTAAATTAAAGTATTTATGATTAGGTGAGTTGAATAACTCGGAAAAATTTCCGAAAGCAATATCCGGACAGGCTCCGACTGTATAAGATTCTAGATCTTGATTATACAAATCGGCTATATCATTGACTAAAATGGTATCACTTTCAACATGAACTACTTTTTTTATATTGGGGAACGCCTGGGGAAAGAGTAACATAGCCCAAGCGTCCAACATTCCGTAATACCAAACATTCATTCCCTCGAATTGTTTTACATCTACAGTTGCAAAAGACAATGACTTTAGATTAGAAAATTTATCTTTCATTGTAGACAATTGTTTCCGGTCAAAATCGGATAGGCCACAATCCATTACATAAAAATCACAATTATGTTTTGTGTTGCTCAAAATACTTGCCATTGTTGTTGCCGTATACCCAACCATATCCCAATTAGTAACAAAATATACAGGAATTGTTTGTGTCGTCATTTTTATCTCCTAAATTTTTATTTTTAATTCGTTTAAGCCAAGTATTTGTTTTACCAGTTTATTATCAAGCAGGATTTTTTTGGGGCGTTTTTCAACCCAGATTTTATTGTCATTATCCATGGAAACCGGGACAATCAGGCTTTTATCTAAGCCATATTTTTCTGCCAATCTTAATGCAAAATCATATTTGGAAAGCGCCTCATCACCGGCAATATTGACTATCGGATATTTTTTTGCGTCCGGTATTTCCATCAACCGGAGTATTGTTTTTGCAACCGTATCAAAATCTATCATTGAACGCCAGGAATCTATAAAAAATTCCATGGATTTTCCGCTTTGAAGTGTTGAGATGATATCATCATAGAAATGTTTTTTTACCGGAGAAAGGCTCGGCCCCATCATGACCGGCAGACGCACAATATTGTACCCCTTGGCTTCGGCCATTCTTTCTTCTATTGCCTTATGGCGGGCATAATCATTCATTGGCGAAATTTCTACGTGCTCATTATAAGGAATGTCTGAATCTTTTTTGAAGAGCATATCTGTCGAGATGCTGTAAAAGCTTTTAACATTTTCCATAACGTTGAGAAAATTTGCAAAGCTTATTACATTTATATTCCATGCCTTTTTATCATTTTCCGGATTTTTATTTACATTAAAGAAAACCGGCAGATAAATGATTTTCAAATCTTTTTCTTGACGCGTTAGTTGATTGAGTTCTTCAATATTTTCTTTTTTTGAGATATCGCAAGATAACCATTTTATGCGTGGGTTTTCAGCTTGAAAATCTGAACCGATATCGGTAGCAATGATATTTTCTCCGGTATTTTCCAGAATATTTTTTATCAGATAACTGCCCAAGTAGCCATTGGCTCCAACAACCAGATACATCCATGTCCTCCCTATTCTGCCGTGAAGATGTCTTTTGTGCCATCGGCGTTTTCAACACCATGGTCATAAAGCGCAACCATCAGCGTATCTTTCTTAAAGTTGAAAGAATGCAATGCAAACGGCTGCAAGATGAAAAAATCTCCGCTTTTGACAACAACTTTTTCTGTTTTGCCCTCTTTCTTCAGCTCAATTTCAATTTCGCCGTCTATAATAAAGAAGGCTTCGCGGTTTTGTTTATGATAATGCCCGCCGCGAAAAACTCCGGCTTTTGAAAAAGAAACATTAACCTGTTTCCAACCGTCGCGGCACAGCTGGTGCAAATATCCGCGCTCATCGGCAAAGGAAAAATCAGGTTTGATAAATTCTATCAAATCTTCCATTTTATACCTCACGAGGAGCAAATTCACGATAGCCGTTTTGGAGCAAAAGTTTTTCACGTTTGGCAAGTTTTAGGTCTTCTTCTACCATTTCTTTTGCCAAAGACGCCAAATCATACTCCGGTTTCCAGCCGAGTTTGGTACGGGCTTTGGTGCTGTCGCCGAGCAACAGTTCGACTTCTGCCGGGCGGAAATATTTGGGATTGACGGCGATAACGGTTTTGCCTGTCTTTTTATCAATGCCCTTTTCGTTTACACCTTCGCCCTGCCATTCGATCTCCATTCCCAATTCTTTGAAAACCAGAGTGCAGAAATCGCGGATAGATGTTGTTACGCCGGTGGCCAATACAAAATCTTCCGGTTTGTCCTGTTGCAAAATCCGCCACATGCCTTCGACATAATCTTTAGCGTGTCCCCAGTCGCGTTTGGCATTCAAATTGCCCAAATACAAACAATCCTGTGTTCCCAAAGAAATGCGAGCAGCTGCCATGGTGATTTTGCGTGTGACAAAAGTTTCTCCCCGGCGAGGGCTCTCATGGTTGAACAAAATGCCGTTAGCGGCGAAAATGCCAAAACTTTCGCGATAATTTACGCAGATCCAATAAGCATACAACTTGGCAACGGCATACGGGGACCGCGGATAGAACGGCGTTTTCTCAGATTGCACCGGCTCTTGGATCAGACCGTATAACTCGGAGGTGGATGCCTGATAAAATTTTGTTTTCTTTTCAAGGCCGTTGATTCTGATTGCCTCCAGCAGGCGCAGCGTGCCCAGAGCATCTGTATCCGCCGTGTATTCCGGACAATCCCAAGATACTTTTACATGGCTTTGCGCGGCGAGATTATAGATTTCATCCGGCTCGATTTCTTTTACCAGGCGGATCAGATTGGTGCTGTCCGACAAATCTCCGTCATGCAAATGAAGCTTTTTATTGTCTTGCAAATGATCAATCCGCGACGTGTTGAATGAAGACGAGCGCCGTTTGAGGCCATGGACTTCATATCCTTTTTCTAACAATAATTCCGTTAAATATGATCCGTCCTGACCGGTGATACCGGTGATTAATGCTACTTTTGTCATGATTATTCCTTATTTTTGTTCCTGATAAACGGTGATTCCGAGAAAAACAAATTTTCTACGGCCTTTTCTGGTTCTTAATGTGAGAATTTTATGAGCGGCCAAGTCCAGCCAATGGGCAAAATTCTTTCCCAAATATGAGCCGGTATTTTTTATGGACGTTTGTGCCAGCAAATTTTTAAGCAATTTCCAGGGGATAAACTTTGTTTGTTGAATTTTTTCCGCTTCTTCCAAAGAGCAATGGTAGCGCTCAGCCTTTATCTCGGCACTTTCTCGCAAAATTTGCTGCGGATTGTTTCCGGACAGGCCGTTCAGGCTGAATACGGCATAAGGCTGCGGGGCCTTTATAAAAGATGCTTTATTCAAGAGACAACGCAAAACGAAATCATAATCTGCAGAAATGATATATTTAATATTGTGCAGGCCGACTTTATCAAACAGCTCCTTTTTGAACAGCATTCCCTGGTGGCAGACTGCCATATGCACAAAGATATTGCGGAAATCCTGCCTTTTTTCATCCGTACCGACTATTTTGCCGTCTTTTTCAAAGCTTACGGGAGAATATGAAAAATCTGCTCCGCTTTGCTTTAATATTGAAACGGCAGAAGACAGCCCCGTGTTATTGTTGAAAAAATCATCTGAATTGATAAAGCAGACATATTTTCCCCGAGCTTTGGAAACGCCTTTGTTAAACGCATCGTAAATGCCCTTATCCGGCTCAGAATAAACCTTGATCCAGCCTTGTTCTTCATACGGCTTAAAAAATTCCAGCGTTCCGTCCGTTGATGCACCGTCAATTATCAAATGTTCCAGTTTGCAGCCCGTTTGTGCATGCACGGTTTCCAGGCACTTGATTATCCGTTCTTTACGGCCGTTTTTCAGCAAATTAAACGACGCGGTTATAACGGTGACGTCAAATTCCGTTGACATTATCCTACCCTCTTCCACTTTTCTAAAATCCAAGATGAGGAATTGGCCTTGTTCTCTCCACCGACGCCGAACTCAAGGCTGACGTTATATTTTTTGCAGGCCGGTTCTTCCGGAATATTCTCTTTGGTCCGATCTCCGCCATTGGCAAAAACCAGTTCGGCATCAGGGTACTGTTCCCTTGCCCGCCGGATGCCGTCACTGGCAGAATTGTCGCTGTCATCAAAGGACAAGACATCAATCACGCCTTTTAAATTCTCACAGATTGTGCAACGGGTCTGATACGTCATGAAATTTTTGCCCTTCTTCCGGCAAAGCCATTCATCGGAATTTAGCAGCAAAATCACACCGTCGCTTCTTTCGCTGCTCGCTTTTATCATTGCTATATGCCCTTCGTGTATCGGGTCAAACCCGCCGCTTACTATGTAATATTTCATTCTTGCCCCAATATAAAAAAAATTCGCCTTTGTTTTCCAAAAGGCGAAAAGCGGACAAGTTCAGATACGCTTATACTGCGGATATGCCGGTGTCGTTTTTTATATAAAATATATACGACGACACCCGGACGAATCCGTTATAAACTGCTCTATAGCAAAAAGTTGATACTATTGTACCTATTAAAATCAAAGCTTGTCACGGCTTTTTACACCTTTTGGTGTAAATATGAGGGTTACCTCACATTTACAGACAGCTTATCGTATTTATTTTAATAAGCAAGAAAAATTTTATGCATGTGATTAACGCTTAATAAAACCTGTTTTTTTCTTTTTGGGCAATGATTCTCATAAAGGTTTCGTCTTTGCCGTTAAACGGGGAAAAGCCTTTTTTCTCAACGCACAATTTGACTTTTAAATCATTTCTTTCCAATTTTTTACAGGTCTTTACCATATCGAGAAAACGACGGTAATGATTCTCATAAATAAAAGCATTCTCCTGACCTTCAACCGGTTTGCCTTTCATGTACAATTCATTTTGCATGCCGCGGACTTCAATGCACATATAGCCGGATTTGCTTAAAACATTTGATGCCCATTTGAAAACCTTGTCCTCCTGTTCTTCGGCAATGGAATGAAGCGTAAAGCGCGAATAGACCGCATTAAACATTCTGTCGTCAGATAAATTTGTGAAATCTCCGCATTCAAATCGCAGATTATCCTGTTGTTTTATCTCGTTTAAGTGCTTTATTTCCTCTTCGCACTGGTCAACGGCGGTGGTATTAATTCCGTTTTGGGCAAAATAAAAGGCATCGCGACCGTTTCCGCAGCCGAGCTCAATCAGCAGGTCATTGCGGCGGAGGTAATTATCCCTTACAAAACGCGAGAATAATGACGGTTTGAACGGCATTTTGGCCTGAGCATAAAAATTTTCCCAATAAACTTTATCGTCTACCATATTATTTTATCCTTATTGCTTGTAATTTGGTGATTATTTCATTAATGTTGTCTGGCAGACGGCTTATCAAAATATCGCCGTGCCTTTTTAAATTTTCAGGAAATTGCATATAGTTTCCATAAATATAGGTAAGATATTTATCATATTGAGCGGGCGCATAATATTCTCTTCCTTCAAATGATAATTTCCTGAGTGGAAAAATTGTGTCATAATCATAATAGAACGGCCGGAAGTACGCCCAATCCTCTAAACCTTTAAAAATTGTCGGTTTGGTTTGTTCATATGGTTTCTCTGCAATTTTATTTTCGCAAACCGTATTGGCTGTGTAATCTGACATTATTTTTCTTAATTCTGTTAATTTTTCTTCATTTTCATCCGGTATAGGGTAATGCTGATTAAAAAATTCCCGACCTTCTGTCATTTTTTGTTGTAAAATATCTTTATCTTCTTGAGTTTGCACTTTTTTATAATAAAAATCATACGGAAAAACATCTAAATTTAAAAACGTGTCTTTATAACCAATTCTGACAAATGGATTCCAATCAAAATAGGACTTTTCTTTACCAAAGACATATAAATCCGTTCCTTTAAATTCCTCTTCCAGAATGTCAAAAAGCTGATTGTAGCTTTTCCGCGGCATGGCGACATCCATGTCATCATCCCAGGGAACAAAACCCTGATGACGCACTGCCCCCAGGAGTGTGCCGAAATCCAGCCAGTATTGCAGATTGTGTTTTTGGCAGACCTCATCAAATATCCTCAAAATTTCAGCATCGGCTAACTGCAGCGCACGCATTTTTCCCTTTGCCGGCGGAAGTTTTGTTATGTCAACCGTATAATTGAGAAAAGAAACAAAATCAGAAGCGCTTAAAGGCGTTCCAGATGACCTACCTGCCAAAATCTGAAGAGATTTTTCCATGTCTTCCAGGGTTTCTTTAGTTTTCCATATCTGCCGGTAGGTTTTGCTGTATTTATAAAGCAATCGTTCTGACCAGCTCATTTTTTCTTTTCTCTTTTTACTTACCATAATTCTTTCCTTATGTTTTGAAAATACATAGAAAGGGCTTTCGCCTTTTCTATGATTTTTGTTTAATGCTTTATTTTATCTGAATATTTTACTTAAGATCCAAGGATTTTCTCGTCTCCAACTAATTCCTTTTTTTACAACTTTTGCCGGAATACCTGCTATTATGACGTTTTCCTCAATAAACTTTTTATTTACGATACTTTTAGCAGCAACAATACTATTGCTGCTTATTTGTGAATTTTTTAGTATCATCGCTTCTGTTCCTATCCAGACATGGTTTCCAATTATAATTTTCTCTGCTGTTTCATTAACAACCTTTCCTGTTTTTGCATCTATAACAGAATGTCCATCCGAACTGCGGATTAAAATTTTATTAGATAGCATACAATCTTCACCAATTTCGCAATATGCATTTTCTTCTAAGATAATATTCGCCTCAACCACAGTCGTATTTCTTTTAATCAAAAGCCTTTGACCATCACCTCCCCAGCAATCAATTCTTAAATTGCATAAACTCCAAGAATCTTGTATTTCAATTACACAATTATCATTGCAAATATTTATAAAACAATTGCGTGAAATTAGGGGGGGGGTACAACTTTACGATATTATTGTTTCCCTCGAAATTTATATCAATTCCTGGAAAATTCTCAGTTTTATTTAATCTTCTTTCTATTCCATTTTCGATAATAAATATTCTATTACCGTAAAATCTTTTCGATATGTACTGGGTACGAAAAGATTTCCGTAACTTGGCACTTGGAATAAAACAGGATAATAACTTGACTAATCTTTGCTTTTTCGTCTTTTGCATAATCTGATCTTTACTCCTAAGATAATCAAATATTTATAAATCCCGAAATTTTTAATTCCCAAAATATTTTCCCAAAAGCTGTTTTTATGTGTAAACATTTTAATATTTCCACGCTTTAAGGCTTTCAATATTTTGTCTTCAGGATAAAGTTTATCTATTCCTCTTTTCTCAATAAAAGCAGAAACCTCTCGAACATTTTTCTTTAACATTTTTGGTGAAGAATGTTTTATAATAAAACCTACTCCATCAAAAAATATTTTCAAAAATGTATTTTTATTTTTTGTAATTATTTTATTTTCTTTCCAGAAAACATAAATAGCTTCAACGTTATACAACATTGAAATAAGGTTGTTATTTTTTTTATGATAAGTTTCATAAATTATTGAAGCATTTCTTCTTCGATACTTATAAAAAAGATCTTTTATAAAATAGACATTTTTTATTAAAAAAACATAACACCAGTAAAAATGATAATCTTCAAAATGACTCCCTTCTCTAAAACGAAGTTTATATTGGTCAATTATCTTTTTCCGAAAGACTTTACAACATACAGAAACATTTGTATCGAAACGAATTTTATTATTTATTTTATGCTTTCCTAAAAACTTTATTCTATAATAAAGTTTATCAATATAATGCTGTTCTTCGGAAAAATCGTTGAATGTTTCCAATCCAAAGCATAGTAAATCTATATCCTTTGTTAAATGAGGAGCTATTTTTTCATAAGTATTTGTATCCAAATAATCATCACTATCCAAAAATGATATAAATTCTGATGTTGCTACTTTTAGCCCAGCATTTCGAGCAGATGACAAGCCTCCATTTGGTTTGTTGATGATTTTAATCCGTTTGTCCTTTTGAGAATATTTTTCAAGTATACTTAAAGAATTATCGGTTGATCCATCGTTTACACAGATAATTTCTAAATCTGAAAATGTTTGATTTATAACACTTTCCAAACATTCTTCTAAATATTCCTCAACATTGTAAACAGGAATAATAACAGAAATTAAAGGCATTATTTTCCTCCTTTTACAATTTTGTAAGTTTTATAGATATACCAAGGGAAAAGGAAATATGATTTTATAAAGTTTTTAATCAACTTTATCTTTTCTGGTTTCTTTTTAATGATCTTTTCCGGAGTAGATTTACGGCAAATTTTCCAATTTATACCATGCAGATAATTGAGCAGATAAACATTTATTCCTATCTGTTGAATTGCATAAACAAAAGAATATTCCGGCCCATAAAGAGATGTTTCTTTTTCTAAAATTTGCGATTTCACAAGATTAAAATTTTCAAAAATTTTATCCATAACTGTCGGTTGAGCAAAAAATAAAATATCTGAAGCTCCTATGTTTCGAAAATCATTAAGGATTGCATCATTTTTATAATTTCCGGCAGTAAAAAAGCCATTTTTTAATTCATTAGCATATTTGTTCAAATCTAATTTATCATATAAAAATATATCTGGTCGAATAAAAACAATAAAATCATAATGGATGTTATTGCGTTGCTGATATTCTTTTCTTAAGCTATTTACTTCATTCATTGAATATAGCATTGATTCTATGCCAAATTTGCTTATTTTTAGTCCGTTTGCCTCAATATAACCTTTCTCTTGGACATATTGATGTTCAACCTTTACAGCTTTGCAGAGATATGCATCTTCCACATCTTTTTCTGTAATTTTTTGAATATCTGACATTTTATCATTATGCCATGTTTGAGTTTTATGCTCTATTTCATCCCAAGTGTGAACAAAGACATCACAATCATAAGTTTCCAATAAATTTTTTCTTAACGTTTCACAACATTGCAAATAAGTTCGCATATGTCCAAACATTTGAATTGCTACTTTCATTTTTGCTCCTAAAATATTTTTTTCTAAAACAGATAGTCTTTGATTGAGCCGTTGCGGGGAAGAGTTATGGCTATGCCCGAAGGATAAGGATTGGTCGGGGCAAAATCGTTAATCACGACACGGGCGGCATGATTTAATCCCATCAATATCGCATAAGGTTTTATACCTACCGAAGATAAAAGCGCTTCTAAAGCCGGCCGGTATTCTTCCGTTCGCGATGTCGTGATGACAATCTGGGCGCCTTCATCCTGAAGTTTTTTTATTACGGCGACATTGTCTTCTAAAAACGTTGTGTTATTGCTCCAGTTGGTTTTTCCGTATTTTCCGGAATTTTTCATAATCACGCCGTCAACATCGATAAAATAAGTTCTGAACTTTTTCTGGACTTCTTTCCATTCTTGCAAAGTTCCGTAATCATTATATCCATTCGCCATAACGGCCTCAAAAACCGCGTCGTTTTTTGACAGCATGTAAGAGATAACATGGCTGATATACATTTCTCCGCTGATTTCCTTGTTTTTGAGTTCCCGATAGGCCTTTTTGAAATCTTCGGCATTTTCAAACATATAAACGCCCAGGCAGATTATGTTTGATACAATCCTTTTTTCGATGATGTCTGAAATTATGTTTTGTTCATTGACAATCAAAAAGCTTTTGCCCGGAATGTTAGAGATATCTTTATGTTCCTGCAAATCATAGCCGACAATGGCATTGCGGATTTTAGACGGTATCGGCGCAGCAACCATATTATCGGAATCTTTGATGACAAAACTGCCGCTGACGTTCATTTTTTCTAAAGTCATGGCGACTGTTTCACTGGCGCTTGCCGTGAAATCGTCCAACATACAAATTTCTATTTTGGGATTGTGGGCAAAAACCTGTTCCAAGATCAGTTTGGCTTCATATTTTTCATCATGAGGACGGACGATGGTGATGATTATGCGGTCAAAGACTTTCAGGTCAATGCCTTCCAAAGCTTTTTCAATCATCAATTTTCCGTCAGGATGAGTCAGCATCCATTTCGGTTTCATATTCGGAAAGCGGTTTGACTTTCCGGCACAGGGAAGCAGAAGCGTATTCATTTTTGATTCTCCATATCTGCAATGATTTGCAACACCCGGAAAACGGCATTTTGCAGAAATTCAGCCGTTACCGCATCTTTGGCATATGGGTATATGCGGAGGACGTTTAACAACAAAAGATGATATATTGACAGCAGCATTTGACATCCGTCCGAAAATTCGGATATATTCTCAATCAAAGCCTCGCGAGCAACCGCCAGCCTCATATTCAAATTAAAATCTATTTTGCTATGGCGATATGACCAGCGGAGTTCCAGATCCTGCAATAATTTTGCAACGTCAATCATCCAGGAATTGTAAAAAGAATCCAGAAAATCTATCAAATAAACCTGCTTGTCTTCGGAAAGAATAATGTTCTCTAAGGTCAAATCACCGCAACAATAGCTCGCCGGAATGTTTGAGTAGTCGTATTCTTCCAACTTTTGCAAGGCTTTGGCCGCCAGTGCGTCTGTTTTGCCGATGCTCTGCCGCAACCCGGCTATTTTATTATGAAATATCTTATTCGCCCGCGGATTGTTTTGAGAAGATGCAAGCGGCAAGGATTTGAACAACAGACTGATCAAGTGATTGATTTCTTTTATTTTTATACAATTCATATATTCGGCAAGGGTAACGCCGTTCAAAAACTCCATATCAAAATAAAACAATCCGTTCTTTTGCCCGCAACCTAAAACTTCCGGCGTTTTTACGCCGCCCAGCCGAAAACGCTGCTGTTTGATGCATTGCTTTTTCAATCGGCGGTTATAGCCCGGATTGCCGGAATCTTTTCTGACAAATAACATATTTTCACTGCGATAAAGCTTTAACCCGCAGCCGGAATGCCCCGACAAATTTTTTATGAATTCAATGTCAGCCATCGTCTCTTCCCACTTTGATTTCAAATACATTTTTTCCGCCAATCGAAGCTCCCAACCGGAATATGGAAAAGTTTAATCCGGCGAACAGGTGAAAATTAAATTTTCCCTTATGCAGGCTGAGGCGGATAATCTTTTTATAAAAAGGCATTTTTTTGTAATTGCCGGAACGCTCAATCTGCCAGTCTGTCCGGCAATAATACGCCAGCGGGACGGAAATAATTCCGTTTTGCGCCAAAGCGCTGAGAAACAAGTTTTCCGGACACCATACTGGGGGTAAGTTCCGAGAATGCACGACCGTATTTAAAACCTCAATGCTTTTGGTCATAATTCCGGGTTTGGCAATGGTGATAATGTCACTGGCCAAATCTGAGGCAAAGGCAAAATTTTTTACGGAAGCATCCGGATTAACAGCATAAAAACGCCAGGGTAAATCCGGCAAAACTTGACTTTCCCTCTTCAGTAGTCCGAAATCAAACGTTTCTTTCAAAAAGATATCCGGCCGCAGGGTTATGACATAATCGTATTTAACATTATTTTCTTCAGCGTACCGACAGCGGAGTTCATCAGTCTTTTTTAATGAGGTCAGCATATAGCGGAGGCCGGCTGTCGAAATTTTTGTTTGTCCGTTGTCATGCTCCATTTCGATAGAAATGTCTTCCGCCGGTTCCTGCTTTTCGACTAATAAAGCTTTAAGCTGATATAAATGTTGGATCTTTGCCTGCATTTCCTCGTCGACTTCCCGGATTTTGCTTTTATTTTCATGCCAGGTCCGGGTAGTATGTTCTGTCTTATCCCAGGTATGCATAAACACATCACAATCGTATTTATCTAGTAAATGTTTTCGGACGCTTTGGGCGCATTTTTCGAAAGTTCTCAAATGCCCAAAAAACTGGACGGCAATTCTTAATTTATCAATCCTGTCTTCTGTCATTTCACTTTTTCCACTTTTCTAAAATCCAGGATGAGGAATTGGCCTTGTTCTCTCCGCCGACGCCGAACTCAAGGCTGACGTTATATTTTTTGCAGGCCGGTTCTTCCGGAATATTCTCTTTGGTCCGATCTCCGCCATTGGCAAAAACCAGTTCGGCATCAGGGTACTGTTCCCTTGCCCGCCGGATGCCGTCACTGGCAGAATTGTCGCTGTCATCAAAGGACAAGACATCAATCACGCCTTTTAAATTTTCACAGATTGTGCACCGGGTTTGATACGTCATGAAATTTTTGCCTTTCTTCCGGCAAAGCCATTCATCGGAATTTAGCAGCAAAATCACTCCGTCGCTTCTTTCGCTGCTCGCTTTTATCATTGCTATATGCCCTTCATGTATCGGGTCAAACCCGCCGCTCACTATGTAATATCTTTTCATCCGCCTGTCTTTTCAGCCAAATAAAGGCGCCGGAGGAACGCACAAAAAGCCGTGACATAACTTTTGAGAATGGTTTGTGTAAACAAAAACCTGCGCCCTCCGGCACAAAACAGATTGCCCAAGAGAAAATATAAGCAAAAATAAATGCGTGGGATTTAAACACATGGATTTCGGCTGCTCCTCTCCGGCAAAATATAAAAAAACCACCTGCTAAGGTGGTCGGAGAGTTCGAAAATCATATGTTGTGAGATGATCCTATGGTCTTTAAAACTATATTTTCACAAGGACAGGGATATAGTTTCTGAACATACACCATAGCTCCCCGACCTTGACGCCGGGGATATGTTTATTGTCATACAACAACTGACGACACAATATCTTGCACCGCACAACATAAGAGAGCTTTCGACGGCTCCGCACCTTCTCAGGCACTGGCATAAAACCGAAGCTTTATGCTTGTCGTGAAGTCTAAATTAAATAAGCTCTTTTAGCAAGGATTTTTTTGTTATATGTTGAATTTTAATTTTACAATCTTAAAGTTGATATGTGCAGGCCTTGATTTTCTTGGTAAAAATCCCTGTCCTGCAAAAAAAATCTAAGACTGACGGATATTCAAAATCCGCTCGATGAGAAAGGTTCTCGGTTCCTGCCGTTCCTGACAAAATGCCAGCAGTTTGTCCTGAAATATTTTTTGCGGCAGAATTCGGCGGCGATAGCGTTTGCCGTCCGTTTTGCGATAGATGATTTCCAGCTCTTTTTTCTCTTTTATTGCTGTTTCCAGTCGGCGCCGTTTGGAAATTTCCGATAATTCAACGTCATCGCTGTAGCTGCTCATAAATTCGTTTATTCGCTCGTCTACCAAAATATGGCGCGGCAGGATTTTCTTTTTAAGGCTTATGCCGTCAAAAGAAGTGCAACGGCTGAGCGCAACATAGAGCTGCCCGGTGGCAAAAGTGCCCGTTCCGATATCAATCTCCACATTGTCAAAAGTTTTGCCCTGGCTTTTATGAATAGTCACGGCCCAGGCCAGTTTGAACGGATACTGCGTGAAAGAACCGATGCTTTCGGAGATGATTTCCGTCCCTTCCAGCTTGTATTTGAACATCTCCCAGGTAAACGGAAAAACGGCAACAAGCCGCTGACCGGCCTGTAAACGGACTTCTACATAGCGGATACGGCCGTCGCGCTCTTTTAATCCGACAATCCGCCCGACGCTGCCGTTGACCCAGCGGTTTTTGGCATCATTGTTCAAAAACATAATCTGCGAGCCGATTTTAAAATCAAGCTCTTTGGCCGTCGGATAAGTTTCTTTGCTAAAATCACCTTCTATCTCGGCTTCCGACGTATAAACCGCCCCGTCAAGCTCATCAAGACACTGGGCGTTAATTTCATCGGCCAGGCGGTTGGTGGTGGTTAAGCTGATTTTAAAATCTTCGGCTCCGCCTTGAAGTTTCGTGCCTACCCGACTGTTTAACCTGGCAATATCTTCTCCGGTTACACGATTATTGCGGATATGATTCAGCAGCGTGATAAAATCTTGATCCTTTTGACGATAAACTTTTTTTAATTCTATGACTTGCAAAGGAATTTGCCGAAATACCGACGCGCTGAAAAAATACGGCGAGGCATAGTTCAGAGCAAAAAACTCTTGTTCGTGGCTGCTTATGACCGGCGGAAGCTGATATAAATCACCAACGAAAATCATTTGGACGCCGCCGAAAGGACGGCCGGTTTCCGGACCGTACAGACGCAAAAATGCATCAATGCAGTCCAACAGGTCTGCCCTCAGCATTGAAACTTCATCAATTACCACGGCTTCCAGATTTTTGAAAATTCTTACCGCACGGGGTTTGAACTCTTTGTTTTCTATCTGCTGTACCGATATATTTACCGGAAAACCAAAAAAACGGTGTATGGTTTGTCCTTTGACGTTTAGCGCTGCAACGCCGGTCGGTGCCAGCAAAACCAGATTTTTTTGAGAATGGTTATAACAGTAATCCAACAAAGTAGATTTGCCGGTGCCGGCTTTTCCGGTAATAAACAAATTCTGCCGGCTGTTTTCCACCAAGTCGACAGCCTGCGCAAACTCATTGTTTATTTCCAATTGCAGCGGCATTTTTTTCTCCTGTTTCAAATCATAGGCATTTTGCTAATGATTGCAAGAAATTTGTAGATATTTTATAAATAAAGCTTGAAGATGTGTCTCTAATACGATATTTTATGGGCATATTTTAATTATTACAAATTTCCGAGTTATAAAAACGAATGAAAAGCGATGTATTGTGCAAGGCGCTTCAAGAGGATGTATTATCCCGGTTGGAAGCAGCCTCTTCCGATGTTATTAACATGCGGAAGAAATTTGAACTTATTGAGAATATAGCAAAAAACCTGAAAATCGGCGAGAAATTCAAAGCAAAGGCTGCCAAGATTCTATATCCCCTCTGCCAAAAAGATTTTAAGGAATTATATGCCACACAAAAAGCAGCAGAAAAATTTTCCGTTCTGCTGCCGGAAGGGCAAAATGAAGACGATAAAGAACTGACTTGGCAGGTTTTCAGCGCTTATTGTGACAATTTTTTGCTCCGCGACCAGGAAAATGTTATGTTGAACAAGACTATTGACACTCTGCCGCGCGTTTTGAAGATGGCTGCAGATGAAGATATCAGCATTAACGTTTTTTATGACAAGCCTCGTCGTGAAAACATTTCTTTTTCCCGCAGCGAAATTATTGATAAGTTTTATTCCGTTCCCTACGGCGTATGTATCTCTTTTATGGGACAAGTCAAAACGCAAATGTTTTGCGAACGGCATTTTAAACCGGCATCGGACGAGGCCCGCCGGCTGGGAGCCATGGAAACGGCCCTGAAAAAACTCGGTCCGGCAAAATTTATGCTGTTTGCTCTGCATTTTGACAAGTATATTGAAAATATGACCAAAATTATGCCCAGTTTTGTGAAAGCTTGCGAAGAAAATGTTGTTCCGGCCATACAAAACAACAGCAACAAATACCTTTGTTCGGTCGGCAATATGTTTGGCGCCGATTTTGTTGACTATGGCAGCAGCGGCTTTTCTTTTAAATGTTTGACAACAAAATTTACGCCTTACAACATTACCCGCCTTTGCCGCATTGCCGAACAAATTCCGTCAATTGATGACGAACGTTTTGAAAAAATCAGAATGGATGCCATTTATATTGACGATGTTTTTCCGACTTTGCGCTCTTATGTTCATAACCAGGGAAAATATGCTCATCGGATTTTGAAGCGGATGGATGCATATTGCAACGCTCTGCAACACCCGGATGAAGACAATCCGGAATATCGTAAAGAGCGTTTGGAACTGGCTATTGATGAGATTAACGATTCTGACCGGGGATATAATTTTGACAAAGAAAAATATATTGACCCGCAAAACTATCTCCGCAGAGTCCAGACAAACGGAAAAACCGAACAGGCTTTTGAAGTTTTGCACCGGCTGACAGTTAATACAACACCAAAAACACTCACAACTCCAAAATCTTCTGACCCGAAGATGAACGCTTATTTTGAAGAAATAAACCGTTATAACGACTTTCCGTTTCTGGCTCACCAGGTCTTTGGCGAATATCTCGGATATTTCAACAACAAGCTGATTGAATCCATCGATCAGGAAAAATACGGTATTTCGCACAATATGATTAATACCATTTTGTGGACGGAGCGCAAGGCTTTTAACATTCTGGAAAATATGGATGCCGGATATCAACTTGGCGCTTTTAAAAATGAATGGTTTAAAAATATCATTATGTTTTACGAGTTGACCAATTCCGCTTCGGTAACCAAGTTTGACAAAGAAGAATTTAACGCCTTTTTTGACAGTATTAAAAACTTTGAAATGGAAGAAGCTTATCAGGCTCTGTCCAAACGTACGGCCGGGAAAATTTATGAATTGTCAAGAAAGCAGCGAAACGGCGGCAACAAATATCAAAATTATCTTGCTTCGCTCCATTTGCCGCCGGAGCAGAACAAATATATCCGCCACAAGATGAATAACATCACGCAGCTGAAAATTGACAGCAATTTGTCCGGATATCGGTTATCCAAAGCGATATTTAACCTGCTTTCGCCGAGGCGGTGCGATTATGAGGCTCTGAAACGTTATATGAAAGAACGGCGTAGCGACAGAATCCCTCTGCCCAGCAAAGATTCTTATTATTACTAGAAAACCGTGCCTTTTTGGCTGAAACTGTAAATGCTGTTCCGGCTGATGATTAAATGGTCAATCAGGCGGATATTAACGGCTTTGCAGGCTGCATCGATTTTATCGGTAATTTCCATATCTGCCCGGGACGGCGTTACATCTCCCGACGGGTGGTTGTGGACCATAATGATGGCACCTGCCCCATGGTTGATGGCAGATTTGATAACCTCCCGCGGGTGCAGGGATACGCTGTTGATTGTGCCGCGCTGCTGGATTTCTTCTCCTATCAGGCGCAGCTTTGTATCAAGATAAACAATGCGGAACTGTTCAATTCCCTCATAAGCCATAGAACTACGGAAATAATCAATCATAATATCCATTGAGTTGATTATCGGCTGGTCTGCGGCTTTCAGGGTTTGATACTGCATACGGACGGCACCTTCCCTGACGGCTTTTAACAGAGCTACGGAAGTTTCCTTTATTCCCTCACAAGAGAGAAGATCTTCTTTTTCTGCATTTATCACATCGGCAAAGCTTCCGAATTTGCGGATCAAATTTTTGGCAATCGGTTTAACATCGCGCCGAGGAATGGACATCATCAGCAGGAGCTCAAGAAATTCGTAATCCGCCATATCTTTGCCGCCGCCGGCGAGAAACTTGTCTCTCACCCTTTTGCGGTGTCCGAGATAATCCGGGGTTTGTTCGGTGTTTTTAGTCATCTGCAGTCCTTTTGCCGTCAGTCAACCTTATAAGGCGGCTTGTCCAAACCTTTCGGTGAATAGGTAAAGACCTCGTATCCGTCTTTTGTTACGCCGAGCGAATGCTCAAACTGGGCGGAAAGAGACTTGTCCCGGGTTACCGATGTCCAGCCGTCTTTTAGTATAATCGCATCTTTTTTGCCGATATTGATCATCGGTTCAATGGTAAAGAACATGCCCTCTTCCATTACCGGGCCGGTTCCTTTGCGGCCGCAGTGCATAACATTCGGTGCATCATGAAACACTTTTCCCAGACCGTGTCCGCAGAACATATCGACAACAGAATAGCCGTATTTGTGGGCATACTCCTCGATTACTGCGCCGATGTCGCCGAAACGGGCACCGGGTTTTACAACGTCAATGCCACGCATCAGGCATTCATATGTTACTTCGCATAAGCGGGTGGCTTTCAGTTTGGGTTTTCCGGCATAATACATCCGGCTGGTATCGCCGTACCAACCGTCCAAAATAACCGTCACGTCAATGTTCAGGATATCTCCGTCGGCCAGTTTGCGCTCATAGCTCGGGATACCGTGGCAGATGACATGGTTGATGGAAATACACAGCGTTTTGGGATAACCGTGATATCCCAGACAAGCCGGTATGGCGCCGTGCGATGTAATAAATTCACGCGCGAGGTCGTCAATCTCACCGGTTGAAACGCCGACTTTTACATACGGCGTAATGTAATCCAAGCACTCGGCCGCAAGTTTGCCGGCTTTGCGCATTCCTTCAAAATCGGCATTATCATAAATCATAATGCCGTCTTTTCTTTTTATTGCCACTTTTTGCCTCTTTAATTTCTTTACAAACTGTCCTGTTGTACACTTTATTTATATATAATGCAATAGTTCTAAAAAATTTATGAATCATTTAAAACCCTTTTATAAGCATTATGTCATATACAAAAGGGGGAAATTATGATAAGAAAGTTTAAGATATTGGTCTACAGCGCTCTTGTTGTATTAATTTGCGCTTATGTTACAAGTTATTTTACCATGACAGGGGTTAACGGCTGGTATATTCTCAGCCAGAAACCGGCCTTTGTGCCGCCGGACGGCTGGTTTGCTCCGATATGGAGCGTTCTTTATGCCCTGATGATTATTTCTTTTTACCTTGTCCTGCGGTATTCTTATAAACCCGAAGCGGCGGAGGCCAACAGCTATTTTCTGACTCAGCTCCTTTTGCAGATTATCTGGAGTTTTACGTTCTTTTTCAAAGGTTATACGGCTTTGGCGCTGCTGGTCATTCTTTATCTGGATTATGTTGTTTTCCGCATGCTGGCGGTCTTTAAAAATATTCATCCGCTGGCCGCTTATCTTTTGTATCCGCTTTTTGTCTGGCTCATTTTTGCCACGATATTAAACTTCTCCTTTATCCTGACAAACGGGATGGTTGTTTTTGAGCAATAAATTCCCAAAAAATGCTAGACAATTATATAATTTTGCCTTAGATTGGCAAGGTTATTAAAGTTTATATTTTTTGGGAAGAAAAAATGACTGCAACATTAAAAGATATCAGAAACACTTTCTTAACTTTTTTTGAAAATCACGGGCACAAAGTTGTTCCCTCCAGCTCTCTGGTTCCGAACAATGACCCGACCCTGATGTTTACAAACTCGGGCATGGTGCAATTTAAAAATATTCTGGCCGGTAACGAAACCCGTGATTATACACGAGCGACTTCTTCCCAAAAATCCGTTCGCGCAGGCGGCAAGCATAATGACCTGGACAGCGTCGGTTATGACGTGCGTCATCATACCTTCTTTGAAATGCTCGGCAACTTTTCTTTCGGCGATTATTTTAAAGAAGAAGCCATTTTATGGGCTTGGGAACTGTTGACCAAAGAATTTGACATGGATAAATCCCGCCTGGCCGTTACGGTTTATCATACGGACGACGAGGCTTATAATATCTGGAAAAAAGTTTCCGGACTGCCTGACGACCGTATTATCCGTATTGCGACAAAAGACAATTTCTGGCAGATGGGCGATACCGGTCCCTGCGGCCCCTGCTCCGAAATCTTTTTTGACCACGGACCGGAAGTTTGGGGTGGTCTGCCCGGTACGCCGGAAGAAGACGGAGACCGCTGGATTGAAATTTGGAATCTGGTGTTTGACCAGTTTGAAGACCTGCCGGACGGCTCTCGTATTCCGTTGAAACGTCCGTCCATTGATACCGGTATGGGATTGGAGCGTTTTTCTGCCATTTTGCAAGGCGTACATTCCAATTTTGACATCGATTTGTTTAAAAATCTGATTAAAGCAATTGCCGACCTTTCACCGGTTGATCCGGAAGGCAAATATATTCCTTCGTTTAACGTTATTGCGGACCATCTGCGTTCGGCTGCTTTTCTGATTGCCGACGGTGTTCTGCCGTCCAATGAAGGCCGCGGTTATGTTTTGCGCCGGATTATGCGTCGTGCCATGCGCCATGTCAGCCTGCTCGGCGTGAAAGACACGATGATGTATAAACTGGTTCCTGCTCTGCAAAAAGAAATGGGAGAAGCCTATCCCGAGCTTATCCGCGCCGGTGCGTTAATCACTGAAACGCTGAAACTGGAAGAAAACCGTTTTAGAAAAACCCTGGACAAAGGACTTCGCCTGCTTGACGATGCGACTGAAAACCTTAAAGAAGGCGATACCTTGGACGGCGAGACGGCATTCAAGCTTTATGATACCTACGGTTTTCCGCTTGATTTAACCCAGGATGCTCTCAAGAATAAAAAAATTGCCGTTGATACGGCCGGTTTTGATGCCGCGATGGCCCGTCAAAAAGAAGAAGCCCGCAAGAACTGGGCAGGTTCAGGCGATGCGGGAACAGAAAAAATCTGGTTCGAGATGAAAGACAAACTCGACCAGACCGAATTTCTGGGCTACACGACTTTGTCTTCCGAATGTCAGGTTACCGGACTGGTTCAAAACGGACAGGAAGTTTCTTCCGTCAGCAGCGGCGATTTTTATCTGATGGCAAATCAGACGCCTTTTTACGGCGAATCGGGCGGTCAGGTCGGCGACAAAGGCAAAATTTTCGGCAAAGATGTTGAAATTGAAGTTACCGATGTCAAAAAGAAACTGGACGGAATGTTTGTTCATTGCTGCAAGCTTATTAAAGGCACCGTTAAAACCGGCGATATGCTCAGCTTTGAAGTTGACGAACAAAACCGGAAAGCTATTGCGGCAAACCACTCCGTTACGCATATTCTGCATCATGTTTTGCAGGAAAAATTCGGCTCGACCGTTACACAGAAAGGTTCTTTGGTCGCGGCAGACCGTATGCGTTTTGACATTTCTTATCCGAAGCAGATTAGCGAAGACGAATTGCGCGAGATTGAGGACGAGGTAAACCGTCTTATCAGAGAAAATGCTCCGGTTAATACCAAGCTGATGAGCCAGGAAGATGCGATTGCCTGCGGTGCGATGGCATTATTCGGTGAAAAATACGGCGATGAAGTTCGTGTTGTTTGCATGGGCGAAGATATTAACGCCCCCTTCTCTATGGAGCTTTGCGGCGGTACGCATGTTAAACATACCGGAGATATCGGCTACTTTAATATTGTTTCCGAGGGTGCGGTTGCGGCCGGTATTCGTCGTCTGGAATGTGTAACCGGTCACGGTGCCGAAAAATTTGTGCAGGACATTGAGGACAAGCTACACCGCGTCGGTCATGCTCTGAAGGCCAGCTTTAACGATATCGAAATGCGGGTTCAGCAATTGCTTGACGAGAAGAAAAAACTCGAGCAACAAATATTTGAACTCAAAAAATCTTTTGTCAGCCATAAAGCTGCCGACAATCAGGATAAAGTCGAAGTTGTTAATGGTATCAAATTTGTCGGGCGCGCGGTGCCGAATATTCATCCGAAAGAGTTAAAAGCCTTTATTGACGAAATCAATAATACTATCGGTTCCGGGGTGGTTGTTCTGGCTACCAACAAAGATGACAAAGCCAGTATTGTCGTTGGCGTTACTAAAGATCTGACCAACAAATTCTCAGCAATTGATTTGGTCAAAATTGCTTCCGGCGTGGTCGGCGGTCAAGGCGGTGGCGGGCGTCCGGATATGGCACAAGCCGGTGGCCCGGACGGTGCCAAGATTGCCGAGGCGATAGAGGCTGTTAAAAATGAGTTGGCCAAAGCCGTATAAAGGATATAAAGACTGCCGGATTTCGGCAGTTTTTTTTTACAAAAAAAATAAGACGAACTTCACAGCCCGTCTTATTAAAATATTGCCTAAAACCATGAAGTACTATGATAGGAATATAGTCCCTACCATTGTTTTGGCAAATGATCATAAAAGTCTATCTAAATATATGGAAAAATATTTGCAAATCAGAATGCCAGATCTGCTCATAAATTTATTTGCAGAAATTTAAACAAGAAAATGCCCGGGTTTCACAACAAGGGCATTTAGAAATTTTTGAGTCAGACATAACAATCTGTTATGCCGGCATCCGGGCAATCGCTGCAGGGATGACCGTCAAGTCAGTATTCCTTTGCTGAAACGTCGTGAACAAGCAAAGAAAACTTATTATGTTACATGATAAAAAATATCATGGCCTATGAAAAACTACGGTGAACCTCACGGCGGACCGTTTTATCAAATGCAAAACAATTTTTGATTTAAGAAAATACGGTAAGTTTTTATAACAAACCGGATTTCAGAGTTTAAAAATTATTGTATTTTTGCGATCATAATTCTATTTGACAAATAAGACTAACTTCACAGTCCGTCTTATTTTTGTACATACCATGATAAATCACTTTATCTGAACGTTTCTAATAATAATGCCAATAATTTTAAAGTGCATTCGATGTAGCACAGATTAAACGAGATGTCAATTGTTTTTGTAAAAAGAAAAACGCCCAGGACTAAGCCTGAGCGTTTAGTTTAAAAGTACGGGAAGAGCGGGCTTCACAGCCGGCTTTTCTATATCAATAACGTGTCTATAATCAAACAAGCACCAGCACCTTTTTGTTTTTGGCATCGTGCTCGATTTTGTACTTTACACCGTTAATCTCAACTGACTTTTTTGCTGTTGTATTGTTCAGCATATTTTCCAGCGGAATGACGGCTCGATTCTTGTTGCTGTTAAAAGTAAAGATAACCGCAACCTTTTCCGTTCCCTGACGTCCGTAAAACTTCCAGCACAAAATCGGAACTCCGGCAGGAAGTTCATTTTTATCGGTATAGGAAGATTTTTTTGCTTTATAAGCCTGTTTTCCGGGTTTATTTTCCCAGCCAAACTGCTCATGAATTTGTTCTTCAGACAAAACCTCAACGTTTTCTTTTTCCGTTTTGGTCTTTAATGTTACCATACCGATCTCGCCGACACCGGTTAAGGTGATGTTTTGCGTCTTGGCAAATTTTTCTGCCAAGTTAAACATTGTGGCCTCATCGGTCAAAAACACATCAATTGTTTTTTTCTTTGATGTTTCCTTTTTGTTTTTTACCGTGATTTCTTCAATGTTTGCACTTACGCTGTCTACGATGGTTAGTTTTGTTGTACACATAATATTACAGATTTGTGCTTTGGACCAAAGCCCGCTGCTGATTAATAATTCAGATAATATTTATTGAGTTTTATTATAAAAACATATTTTTTAGAAAAAATCAAGCACAAATTTGACAAAAACCTCTACTATCTTTATCCGAAATTCTTATCTCATTTTTCACACAGTGTTGACTCTTGTGTTTTCTTGTGTTATAGTATCTTTATTGTCGTTCTTATGAGGCTTGTTACTCAATTTGTCATTCTCGGGCTTGACCCGAGAATCCAGAATGACAATAGAGCTGATTTATTTGACCTGGATCCCCGGGTCAAGCCCGGGGATGACTAGAAAAAATAAAGTGCCCGGGGATGACCTGCACGGCAGGCGCGGCCGAACGTCGGCAGCGATCAGTTGTCAACATTGTGCCAAAGAGGCCGCGTTGCTATGACGAAATTTTTGAATGACAAAGGACTTTGAAAAGAATTTTTATAAGGGAGGAAGCCGATGAAAAATTATAACACTATGCTACACATGAAACTTAACTCTGCGGTGTCGGTTCTTGCTGTTGCCGCTGCTTTCTCGGTCTTTCTCCCACCTTCCAATGCTTCAGCTGGAATATGTTTCTTACCGGATTGTATAGATGAGGATGTTGTTCAAGGTGATATTAACATGAATATCAACTCCGATACTGAGTATTGTGAGAAAGAAGGATATACCTACTATTCTTCCGGTGAGTGTCCGAAATATTATGCTAAAATCGGCACTTGTTCCCGTGATGATCATTATCTGAAATGTGACGCCGTTAAATGGTGTAAAGACAACGGGTATAATACTCAGACCTGTTCTATTCCGCAATATGTTGATGGACAATGTCCGAACGGACAGCCTTATTATAAACAATGTAAAACTGATAATCAGCGGGCTTGCCGTGATACCGGTTATACAAACTCCTGTCCTTCCGGGCAAAAGCTTAAGAAGAATTCCGGACGCTGTTCTTATGATTCCTCTTACGGGACCTGTTGCACGCCGACCGGTTGTCCGAGTTATACTTCTTTGACCTCATCTTCTTATGGAACAAACGGAACAGACGGTTGTGAATATACCTGTTATTATACCTGCAACATGAATTGTCCATCCGGTACGTCGACTTCAAATCCCGGAGGTTGCGGCGGTTCAACCCGAAACGGCTGTGGCACAAAGACTTGTTATTATCCTTATAAAGCTTGCTGTACGCCAAGCTGTACCAGTCAATATGGCTGTTCCTGCGGTACTTATACCGTTTCCAACGGCTGTGGCGGTACTTGTACAAAATGTTCTTCCTGCTGTACACCAAAATCTAATGAGACAGGTTGCTCTTGCGGTACATACTCCTGTTCTGACGGGTGCGGCGGTACCAGAAAATGTTGCTCTACATGCTCGTCTTCTTCAGGCGGCAGTGGTTCTTCCGACGTTAGCGTAGGTATTTATACATGTGAGGATTATGGATATATCTCAATGATACCCAGAGGACTAAAGTGTGAAGCTTTTCAATTCACAATGGAGGGAAATATATCTATGATTTGCTATCGTAATTGCGGCCCAGCACCAAATCCTGGTAATGGCTTCGAACCACCCATTTTTGATATAGTCACGAAATTTTAAAGCATTATTGAATAGCCAATAAAAAATTAAATATTCCCAAATCAAAAACCCCGAAAGAAAAAACTTCCGGGGTTTTATGATTATTTTTCAATCATTGTTTTGACATGTTCTTTTAATTTGGCGACCACGTCTGATTTTGGCGTGTATTTCTCCTCAAACGGCGGAATTGTTTCCCAACCGAGTTCTTCATAAACTTTTTGAATCTGGTTGACAACGCCGGGTTTCCAGCCATAAGAGCCAAAAGCAAAAGCTTTTTTGTTCTTGGGTTTCAGGCCTTTCATATAAGTTACAAAAGCGGCAACGCGCGGGAACATCTCATTGTTCAGGGTCGGCGTGCCGATACAAACGTAACGGGCATCAAGAAAATCGACAATTGCTTCCGAAATATGAGTTTCGGTCAGGCAACGCTTGACAACCGGAATGCCCGCATCTTGGAAAACTTCCATAACTGCATTGGCCAGAGTGGCGGTTGCTCCCCACATCGTATCATAAACAATAACAGCTTTGCCCTTGTTTCTGCCGGAAGCCCATTCGTCATAAAGCTTCAAGATTGTACCAACTTCTTTTTCGCCCGACCAGATGCAGCCATGCGACGGCGCAATCATATCGATTTCCAGTCCATCCAAACCGCTCAGGGCTTTTTCTGCCTGAGCACCGAACGGGAACAGGATGTTGGCATAATATTTTTTGGCCTCTTCGCATACAACGTCAAACGGCTGATCTTTTACAAAAATGCCGTCCGTGCAGAAATGTTGTCCGAATCCGTCGTTCGGCAGCAACAGCTTGTCTTCTGCCACGTAAGTTACCATAGAATCCGGCCAGTGCAGCATCGGCGTGGTTACAAAAGTCAGCGTCCGTTTGCCGATGGAAACGCTGTCGCCGCTTTTGATAATCTGAAACTTCCAACCGGTAGTGTCATAATGGTCATTCAACGCTTTTTCGCCGGCGGCATTGGTCAGAATCGTCGCCTGGGGCGCCAGTTTCATAATTTCCGGCATATTGCCCGAATGATCCATTTCAACATGGTTGACTACCACATAAGCAATTTTTGAGAAATCGGTAACGCTTCTGACGCGGGCAATCTGTTCATCGGACAGATAATGTTTTGCGCCATCGACCAATGTGATTTTTTCATCCATAATCAGATAGGAATTATAAGTTGAACCGCGCGGGGTCTTGTAGCCGTGGAACTCGCTCAGATTCCAGTCTTTCACGCCTGTCCAATAAATGTCTTTTTTGATTTCTACTGCGTTCATATTTCTCTCCTTAACAGATTTATCAATTTTCTTTTAAATAATACCGAAAATCTTTATTGACAACGGATTTTTTTAATTATAAACAATAATAGTAATCATTATTGATTTTGGTGAAATGTTATGAACTATTCCAGACAAAGAGAGCTTATTCTCAAAATCGTGCAATCGGATATGAGCCATCCGACCGTTGATGCCGTTTATCAGGCTTTGCGCAAAGAAATTCCGAACGTGAGCTTGGCAACAGTGTATCGGAATCTTAACCTGCTGGCCGAAAACGGTGATATTCGCAAGATAGAATCGCTCGACGGCACGGCTCATTTTGATTTTAATACCGGAAATCATTATCATTTCATTTGCATTAATTGTAATAAAGTTTATGATATTCCCTGCGATGTTGCTCCGGATGTGGTAAAAAAAGCCGAAGAACTGAGCGGGAGTCATATTATCTCTCATGACCTTACCTTTCAGGGTATTTGCCATGAATGTTTGAAACTCAAGAAAAATTAAATTT
This sequence comes from uncultured Alphaproteobacteria bacterium, assembly GCA_944390885.1. Lineage (GTDB taxonomy): Bacteria > Pseudomonadota > Alphaproteobacteria > RF32 > CAG-239 > MGBC133411. The sequence continues at coordinate 11,984 of CALXRP010000017.1, read as the reverse complement.
AAGGAGTCTTGTACTATGGAACTAAAAGGATCTAAAACCGAAAAAAACCTGATGGAAGCATTTGCCGGCGAATCTCAGGCCCGCAACAAATATACTTATTATGCTTCCAAAGCCAAAAAAGAAGGCTATAACATTATTGCCGACAAGTTCGAGCAAACCGCCAATAATGAAAAAGAACACGCAAAAATCTGGTTCAAGCTCCTGCATGGCGGCGAAGTTCCTTCTACCATGGACAATCTGAAAGATGCCGCTGCCGGTGAAAATTATGAATGGACCGATATGTATGCCCGTATGGCCAAAGAAGCTCGCGAAGAAGGTTTTGAAAAAATCGCTTTCTTGTTTGAGGCTGTCGGCAAAATCGAAAAAGGCCATGAAGAAAGATATCAGGCTTTGCTCGACTCTTTGTGCGAAGGCAAAATTTTTGAACGCCCGACCAAAGTTATTTGGGAATGCGCTAACTGCGGACATCGGGTAGAATCTCCGAAAGCGCCGGAAAAATGTCCGGTTTGCGACCATCCGCAGGCTTATTTCTTTGAATTGCAAGAACAATTCTAATTTTTTATTTTTGCAATTACCCCGTCTTAAAAAAATTTAAGACGGGGCTTTTTTTATGAAAACAAATTAATTATCCGATGCCAAAGTTTTTTGACAGGATTTTCTTTTGTTTTAGACGGCAATAAATGCCGATTGTCCGGCCATACTTTATGGCGCCGTAAATAAGCCGCTATTATTCTTTTCCGGCCGCTTTGCAAAAGCTCGGCTTCAACCGACGGTGCAAAGCAATATTCCTGAAAAAACGTTTCCAACAGTTTATCACTGCCGTTTCGCAACAAGTTTCTTTGTTCCCCGACGCAAAATATTTGATGTTCAATTACCATTTTTAACAAATCATAATCATCCAGTAAAATCAGTTCCCGTAAAGAATCGCTATACAGTTTGTATCTTTTTATATACTGTATGATATATTCTTTGGGAGCCGTTTTGATAAATTTTCGGCAGGGAATATCGCCCAGGCTGCTTGTTTCCAAATAAATCAGAAACAAATCCCAGCGTCCGCTGTCTAAAAGATTGTTTTCTTCCTCATCCGAAAAATATCCCCTTTCGCTTATCAGAGTTGAAAAATCATTGTGCGGCATTAAAATAAATTTATTTTTATTCATAATTATAATTTTTAATAATTTTTAATGGAAGGCGAAGATAACAGTTCGTTATTAAAAGGTCAAACAAAAAAACGCTGTCTAAGCAGCGTTTCTTTCAGAAAATTACCATTTTCCCCAATGGATGCGTTCTTCATTATAGCGTTCGCCGGTTAGTTTGGATTCCTCGGCGGGATAGCCTAACACGACAATTGAAAACGGCTTGATGTTTTCCGGAAGTTTGAAATATTCTTTTAATCCGGCGATCGGTTTGGTCATCGGTGTTGCACCGCACCAGCAGGCTCCCAGTCCCTCGGCATGGGCTGCCAAAAGCAGATTTTGGGTTGCAGCGGAACAGTCAATATCCACATAGCTCCAGCCCTCTTTTTCCCGGCTGAAAGCTTTTTCTTCATTTCCGCAAACAAGAATTGCCATCGGAGCATTTTCGGCAAAAGAAGCCGAACGCTGAATATGGCGCAGTTGTTTTAATTGTTCTTTGTTATCAATAATCAAAAACTCCCACGGCTGGGTGTTGTGGGCGCTCGGGGCGTATTGCGCGGCTTTGATGATTTTTCTTACAACATCTTTTTCAACCGGTTTATCGGCGTATTTTCTAATTGAGCGGCGGCTCAGCAGTCCTTCCATTAAATCCATTGTAAAAATCTCCAATTACGTCTTGATAGGTCAGTTTACCTCGCGTTTTAAGCTCTCTATCCGCGGCAGAACCGAATTTTCAATGATAAAGCTGATGGCTTTTTCGGCCATGCTGTCGCTGTGGCTTATTATCTTTGCAATTTCATCCTGTTCGGGGTTTTTGTCAAGTTTTTTTAACAATACACGGTATAACCCGGCGACATCACTTAAGGAATCTATAATCTCCGCAACGTAGGCCGGGATTTTCAAATCCTGGCGGCCGCCCCAGAAGCCTTCGATAAAGCCCCATTCCAGCTCGTCAAAACGGCGGCGGCAGGTTTCTTTCAGGCTTTCTATGTCTTTTTTAAACGGTGGAAACTTAACATTGTTGTTTTTGACCTTTTCAAAAGCGTCATCCCAGGCACCCATAAAAAATTTGAAAAACAGATCGGCCTCGTCTTTGGTTTCCAACCGGGGCTCCTGCCCTTCCGGCCAAAAGGAAGATATAACATCCGTCGGGCGGAGGTCTAAATTAGGGCTGCAGATTGAGCCGATAAAACGCGCCTTGACAACGTCGACCGGGGTCGGACATTTATAATGCTCAAGCAGCTTGGCTAATTTATCATCACCAATATATTTATTTTGACTTTTCATTTTTGACATCTTCATTTATAGTTATTGCAAATTTATTTTAATTTAATGGAGTTTTTAAAATTGTCTAGGTTTAAATTCGGTTTTATTTTGGCCGTTTGTTTTTGTGCGAGCGCCTGCTCTGCTCTTTCGCCTTATGTTGACCGGAGGCGCAATGTTTATGCCCAGACGCCGGCTGAACTTTATGTGGGCGCGTCAAAACCCGATGCTCCGGCCATCTGCTACAATAAGCTGACGACAACACTTGAAGAGATTCAAAAGCTGGCCGATGCCGAATGTGTGGAACAAGAAACCGGAAGCCGTGCCGTGATGGTAAAGGAAACCATTTTTACCTGCAAGCTGCTGCTGCCTAACCATATGTATTTTAAATGTGTTAAATAAGCGCTTGAGTTTTGCTGAAATTTATTTATAACTATTGCAGATTTTTTAGATTAAGATGAGGGAAAAAGATGGATTTGTCCGTGGAAAACATTATTAACAAAAAATTTGAAGCTATTTTTGACAAGCTGGGGCTTGATAAGAAATTTGCCGCCGTCAAGAATTCCGACCGCCCCGATTTGAGCGATTTTCAGTGTAACGGCGCTTTGGCTCTGGCGAAGAGCGAACGCAAAAATCCGCGCGAGATTGCCCAGAAAATTGCAGCAGAACTTGAGCAGGACAATGACATTGAAAAAATCTCGGTCGACGGCCCGGGTTTTATCAACATTACGCTTAAAAACGAGTTTATTGCCCGCAACATGGACGAGGTTGCCGCCGATGAGCGTTTTGGCTGTGCAAAAGTGAGCAAAACGCAAAATATTGTTATTGATTCCGGCGGTCCGAATGTGGCCAAATTGATGCATATCGGGCATTTGCGTCCGGCCGTTATCGGCGAATCCATCCGCAGGATTGAAAAATTTGTCGGCAACAAGGTGATTTCCGACGTTCATTTCGGTGACTGGGGGACGCCGATGGGAATGATTATTTCCGAAATTGAGAATCTGCACCCCGACTGGCCTTATTTTGACGATGCCAAGACCGATGGTTTTCCGAGCGAACATCCTTATGACGTTAACGAAGTTACCGAACTTTACAAAAAAGCGTCTGCGCATTGCAAAGAAGACGAAGCTGCCCGCGAAAAAGCCCGCATTATTACCGCAAAATTTCAGGACGGGCATCCGGGGTATCGGGCTTTGTGGAGACATTTGCGCGATGTTTCGGTTGATGCGGTCAAAGAGATTTACGGCGAGCTGGATGTGAACTTTGACCTCTGGCTCGGTGAAAGCGATGCGCATGAGACCTGCAAAGAGATTATGAAAATTGCCAAAGACAAAGGTATTCTGGAAAAAGACGAAGGGGCGGAGATTATCCGACTGGAAGAAGCCAACAAGCCGAAACCGCCGGTTATTCTGGAAAAATCGGACGGTGGTTTTACTTATGCCGCGACAGATATTGCCACTATTAAAATGCGCTGTGATGACCTTAAGGCTGACGAGATTATATATGTTACCGACCTGCGGCAGTCTTTGCATTTTGAGCAGGTGTTTGAGGCCTCCAAAATGCTGGGCATTTGTCCGGATACAAAGCTGGTGCATATCGGCTTCGGCACGGTTAACGGAAAAGACGGCAAACCGTTTAAAACCCGCGACGGCGGCGTGATGAACCTGGCCGACTTGATTGCCCTTTCCAAGGAAACAGTCAGAAAATCCGTACCGGAAAGCGCGCCCGGCTACAGCAAAGAAGATATTGCCAAACTGGTGGATGATATTACCATCGGCGCCATCAAATTTCAGGACATGAAAAACAATATTGCTTCCGGTTATGTTTTTGACTTGGAAGACTTTGCAAAATTTGACGGCAAAACCGGGCCTTATATTCAATATGCCATTGCGCGGATTAATTCGATCATCCGCAAAGCACAGGAAAGCAACATTAAAGAAAGCAAGATTGTTATTTCTAATGAAGAAGAACGGAATCTGGCCTTGAAAATTGCGCAGCTGAACGCAACGGTCATGCGGGCACACAACGACAAAGAGCCCAGCATTATTGCCGACTATGCCTATACGCTGGCTCAGAGTTTCAGCAGCTTTTACAATGCATCGTCCATTGTTAATGCCGAAACGCCGGATTTGGCCGGTTCACGCCTGAAGCTGGCGCGTCTGGTCAGAGATATTTTGAAACTGCAGCTTTATCTTTTGGGAATCGCCTCTCCGGAAGCGATGCTGAAAAGCCAGGAAGCCGCAGCTTAGAAAAATCCCCGCTCTTGTTTGCAAGGCGGGGATTTTTTTATTTTTTCTTTTCCGTAAATGTCAGATAAATATATTTGCTTAAAGGAGACGGTTTGGTGACCGTTACGCTGAAGGCAACTCGTCCGTTTTCCTTAACAAATTTGGCAGGCGGCGGCGTTATCAACGTATCAAGCACCAGGCCTTTTTCATCCATTACCTCAAGTTTAACATCCGGGATTTCGAGTATTTTTTCGGTATTGTTGACGATAAAGCCTTTAATCTCCATTTTGGTTACATAGTCATCTTCATAATTCCGGCGGCTGACGTTTTTGAATTCCAACCCCTCGCCGAGAACTTTTGATTGAATATCCAGAGAACTATAGACCTGTTCCATAAAAGGGAAAGTCCGGACGATTTCGTACCTGAAATAATAAAGCAGCAGCAATACCACAAAAAACAATAGAAAATAAACATACCGGCGGGTTGTTTTATTCATCAGTCCGGCATTTTTCCGAATGCTGCCCCAGATTTTTTTTTGCACAGGTTGTTCGTTTTCTTTTTTTGAGAGAGCCGCGCTCTGCTCGGAAAGGCGTTTGAAAATATCATCTACTCCGTCCGGTTTGGTTGCGGTTTCTTCTGTTTTTTCTGCTTCATCTGCAGAAGATCCCTCCTCTTCCGCGGCATTGTCCGATGCCGGCGCGTTTTCTTCCGACCGGGCGTCGTCCGGCGTTACGGCCGACGGCATTTCTTTTGTTTCTTCAAAAGCAGGGGGCGTATTTTTTTCGACTTTAATTTCTTCCCAGTCTTTTTCTTCCGATTCCGGAACGGCATTTTTTATCTCGTTCCATTGAGGCTCCTCGTCGGGAGTATTTGTTTTTTCATCCGTCCAGGCTGAAAAAGAATCGTCCGCATCTTCCGGACGGCGCCAAAAGACTTCTCCGCAGCCGGAACAACGCATACGACGCCCCTTTGCCGGGAGCTCATTTTCACTGACATCATATATTTTTCCGCATTTCGGACATTTTATACGCATTGTGTTTTACCTTTTTTACTTTATATTGCACCTTATTGCACAAAAAGCATTTAATCAAAGAAAAAAAATATTTTATTAAATGTTTTATTGCTATATCTTAGAGGAAACATGTTATGATTTGAGGAGAATCCGAGTTGCAAAAAAACGAAAGCAAAAGCAATAATGCGATTATTGTCATGCAGAACGTCGGAATCCGTTACGGTCAGGGGCCTGAGGTTCTGAGCGACATTTCCCTAAGCCTGCCCAGAGGGTCTTTCCATTTTTTGACCGGGCGCAGCGGTGCCGGAAAAACTTCGCTTTTGAGCATGATGTATCTGGCGCAAAAACCAAGCCGTGGTATTGTGCAGGTTTTTGGCCGCAACATCAACTTTACCAACCGGGACAGCCTTTCTTTGCTGCGGCGGAAGATTGGCGTTGTTTTTCAGGATTTTCGTCTGCTGGAACACCTTTCCGCATTTGATAACGTTGCCCTGCCGCTCAGAATCTGCGGCATGAACGAAAGAGAAGTTAAAAAAAGAGTGACCGAGCTTTTGCAATGGGTTGAGCTTGACCGTAACATGTATGCCAAGACTTCTACCCTTTCCGGCGGAGAAAAGCAACGTACGGCTATTGCGCGCGCCGTTATCAATCGGCCGGATTTGCTGCTGGCCGATGAACCGACCGGAAACGTTGATAATGATATTGCGCCCAAACTGATGAAGCTGTTTGTCGAACTCAACAAACTCGGTACAACGGTTGTCATCGCCACGCACAGCGAAAAGCTTATTACGGATTTTGCCTTTCCACGCCTGCATTTGCAAAATCACGGGCTGAAAGTTTATGAACCTTATGATTTTACCGGCATCAATATCGGTAACCGGCTTGAGAAAGGAGGACGCCCATGAGTAATAATAATGCGACGGACTTTATCTCACGCAAGCAGGAGCTTCCGCTCAATGATGACAGTTCGAGTCTCTTTTTGCAAATTATGATTTCGATTTCGGTCTTTATCTTTGCCATTACGTTGGCAGGTGTTCTTTCCATAAACTCAATGCTCAGAAACTGGAATGACAGTATTCTCGGATCGCTGACGGTACAGATTATGCCGGTTAACAGCAGCGATCGTGACAAAGCCGCTGCCGATACGCTTGAGAATCAGAAAAAAGTTATTGAATATCTTGAATCGGTGGCGGAAATTGAAAAAGTAACGCCGTTGTCTGATGAACAGCTTGAAAAACTTATTCAGCCCTGGCTCGGCGACGGTATTGAAATCGGGAATCTTCCCGTTCCGCGCCTGATTGATGTTAAGATCAAAAAAGGTGAAACGCTTGATTTTGGCGTTTTGGCCGAGAATCTGGCTCAGGTTTCACCGCTGGCTTCCATTGATAATCACAAACTCTGGCTCAATAAGCTTATCCGTTTTGCCGACGGACTGAAAATGCTGGCGTTAAGTATCTTGTTTTTGGTTATTTTGGTTACGTCCGGCGCAATATTTTACAGCACACAAACGAGTCTCGGGTTGCATCGCTATATTATTGAGATTTTGCACACGATGGGAGCCAAAGATGCTTATATTGCTCAGCAATATGCGCGTCGTACCGGCTGGTTGGCGCTTGTCGGCGGCGTTATCGGCGTTGTGTTGTCAATCCCGACAATTTTTTTGATTGCTTCTCTGGCCGAGCAAATTGAGGGCGGAATTATCAGCGGGGCTCATTTATCCGCAGAATCGTGGGTAACAATCTTGATATTGCCGCTGTTTGCCGTTATGATCGCCATGTTTACCGCTTATTATACCGTTAAACGTACTTTAGAAAAAATGATATGAAGAAACTTTTTATTATTGCCGTTTTGTTTTTGCTTTTGGCTTGGTTTGCCGGTTTTTTGTGGTTTAATCACCGGATTAATTCCTATGAAAATACAGACGGGATCAAGACAGATGCCATTGTAGCCCTGACCGGCGGACGCAACAGAATCAGCAGTGCGATTTCGCTGCTCAACGACGGAGCCGCAGAGAAACTTTTTATTTCCGGGGTGTCAAAAGAGGCTTCTTTGGCCAAAATCGAGCAATTTAACGATGTCCGGGTCAGCAAAAAACAAAAGGTTCAGATGGGAAACGAAGCGCAGAATACTATCGGAAACGCCATTGAGGCTGATGAGTGGATTAAGAAAAACAATATTCGTTCCATCCGACTGGTCACCTCTAACTATCATCTGCCGCGCAGCATTTTGGAATTTCGACATCAGAATCCCAAGATCTCAATTGTTCCCAGTCCGGTTTATTCTGACAAGGTCCATCCGAAATGGTGGAAGAATCCCGGAAGTTTTTGGCTGATTGCAACAGAATATAACAAATTTCTTTATGTTTATACGACCTATGTTATTCCACAAATTTTTAACAGTGAGGATTAAATGATTTTTGTTCGTTCTTTGATTTTTAATATTTTTTGTTACGGGCTGATTCTGGCCGGAACAATATTTTCAATCGTGCTTATGCCTTTTCCGAAAAAAATATACATTCATTTCTGGAACGACTTTATGCAACCGCTCAACCGCTTTCTTCTCAAACTTATCTGCGGACTTGACATTGAAATCAGAGGACAGGAAAACATTCGGCAAAGCGGCGTTATCTATGCCTGCAAACACCAATCTGCGATGGAAACCTATTATTTGACAACCGTTATCAAATCCGGCGTTTTTATTTTGAAAAGAGAATTGCATTTTATCCCGTTTTTCGGCTGGGCGTCTCATTTTTACGGAATGATTCCCATTAACCGTGCCGCCGGATCGGCAGCAATGAAGAAAATGCTGGCCGAGGCCCAAAAACGTGTGGCTAAAGGACGTCCGATCATTATTTTTCCGGAAGGAACGCGCACAAAGCCAGAAACGACAACCCAATATAAACCGGGTGTGGCTTTTCTTTATCAGAATCTTAAACTTCCTGTTGTGCCGGTGGCGCTTAATACCGGATTGTTCTGGGAAAAAGCTTCTTTTCTTCGGCATCCGGGAAAAGTGATTATTGAGTTTCTTCCTCCGATTGATCCCGGGTTGGACAAGAAAGAATTTATGGACGTTTTGAAACAAAAAATTGAAAATAAATGCGAAGAACTTAATCAAGAGGCTTTTAAAAAATATCCTTATACGGTAAACTTGCTGAAAAAATATAAAGGGACAAAATAAATTGGCAGATACGGAAGAGCATATCCCGCAACAGGCATCCGTCGAAGACGCATTGGAAGCCAAGGCAATTTTTGACGGGCTGAAACCGATTGACGAAAAAGCGGCGCCGAAACGGAAATTCGGCTTTCGAATTTCGCGACTTGGGTTTGGCACTTTTTTGTTTACGGCGCTGCTTACCTTTGCCGGCCTGTGGGTTGTGTTGTCCCGGGCATATTATATCGGCGTTATCAAAAATGAAATTGTAAAACTTCAGACATCTTTGAACGAGGCCGGCTGGGATGTGGCCTATAACAATATTGAGTTTTCACCTTCTTATCCGGGAAATTTGGTTACGATTCAGGATTTTCAGTTTTACAGCTTGTATCAGGGACGGGATTTGAAAATTGAAATTCCGTATGTAGAAATTTCTGCCGATTTGTTTAATCCGAAAAAGATTACAATTGCACCGGCACCAGAAATGACTCTCACCCTTCGCAAAAAAACTTATCATATTGATATTCCGAATCCGTTAATTCTGATTGACATCAATAATCATGATCGGATGGCTCATTTGTTAGTGAGCGCCAAAGAAATCAATGTTCGCAATACCATGCAGATCGGAGATATTTTATTTTCCGCCGTCAGAAAAACGCCGGCCACGGCTTCCGGTGCCGTTCCGGCCTGGGGATGCGATTTGCTGCTCGGCGGATTGAAGTTTGATAAGAAATATGAAATTGCCCTGGCTGATAAGATTGATATGATTTTTATAGATGCTGATGTTATGGGAAAAGTCAGCGGCAGCCGATCTTATCGTTCCGCAATTTATGAATGGCTGGAAGCCGGCGGCTTTATCAATCTGAAATATGTTTCGCTCAACTGGAAGCCTTTGGCCATGGTCGGGCGCGGCAGTTTGCATTTTAACGAGAAGCTTGAGCCAAATTTGCATTTGGATACTTCTTCTAAAGGTTTGCTTGAGAGTATGGACAGTATGTTGCAATATCAGTGGCTGGAAAGCAAAGGCGTGTTTGTCAGCAAAATTTTGCTCGGAAATAAGGCCTTTAAGCTTTCACCCAAAGACAAATATCTGACCGTTACCGCACCAATTGACTTTAAAGATCGGAAATTTCAGATAGAAAACATCACCGTGGCAAAATTCTAACCGCGATAATGTAAAAATAAAATTCTGGCAAGTCCGTATATTCGTTCTTCCTGCAGTTCATATTCTTCAGGAATTGTGATTTGTTCATTTTTTTCGAGCTCGGCCAGGCACAAAGCCCCCTCTTCCAGCCAGCCGCCCGCAGCAACGGCTTTTAAGGCTTTTTCAGTCAGACCTTGGTTATAAGGGGCATCCATAAACAACAGATTATATTTTTCCGGCGCTTTTCCCAAATTTGCAGCATCCACTCGGAGCAGTCTGATTTTTTCTTTTTCGGTTGGGAACAAAGCGGCATTGGCAGCCGCTGTTTTGGTATCTATATCTATCTGGCAGATTTTCTTAATACCGCGGGATAAGGCTTCCAACCCGAAAGCTCCCGTTCCGGCAAAGACTTCCAGCAGAGAATAAGCCTCCCAATTTTGCTCCAGCCGGGAATTTAAAATATTAAATACGGCTTCGCGCGCCCGATCAGATGTCGGACGAATCTTATTTGTCAACGGCGAGATGAGCTTTTTGCCGCGGTATTTGCCGGAGATGATCCTCATAACTCAAAATCTTTTCCGAGTTGTTCCCTCAATACTTTTCCCGAAACTTCCCGTACTTCGCCTTTTTTCATTGAACCAAGCTGGAACGGCCCGTAAGACAGGCGGATCAGTCTTGCAACGTCTAATCCGAGCGCTTTCATCACCTTACGAATCTCACGGTTTTTGCCTTCGGTCAAAGAAACAATCAGCCAGGCATTGGTGCCGGTTTTATTCTCAATTTCGACTTTAATTGCGCCGTATTCCACGCCGTCAACCGTTATACCGTTTGTCAGAGATGCCAGTTTTTTTTCATCAAGAAAGCCATGGACCTTGACTTTGTATCTTCTGATCCAGCCATTACCCGGAAGCTCTAATTTTCTGGACAGCTCGCCGTTGTTGGTCAGCAGCAGCAGACCTTCCGAATTTAAGTCGAGGCGTCCGACAGAGATTACCCTTGGCATTCCGGCCGGAAGATTGTCAAACACCGTCGGCCTGTCCTGATTGTCTTTATGGGTTGTTACCAAGCCGACCGGTTTATAATAAAGCCATAACCGGCTGCTTTCCCGGACAGGAAGTTTTTCACCGTCGATCAGGATTTTTTCCGTTCCGTCAACATTCAAAGCCGGGCTGTCAATCACCTCACCGTTTACGGTAACGCGCTTTTGGGCAATCAATTCCTCGGCGGCACGGCGAGAGCAAACGCCTGAACGGGCGATAAATTTGGCAATTCTTTCTGACATAATTTACTTTCCTTTTTTGATATTTTTCGTATAATACACATAAATTTTGCAAAGGTCAAAGATGAATCACGAATTTTATATGCGCAAAGCTTTGGAACAAGCACAACTGGCCGCGGAAGCGGACGAAATTCCGGTCGGTGCTCTGGTTGTCAATCCACAGAGCGACGAAATTGTTTCAGCCGCTCACAACCTCAGCCAGCACACCCTGGATGCAACGGCTCATGCCGAAATTTTGGCTATTCAAGAGGCTTGCCGCAAGCTGGGGAGCAACCGTTTGCGCGGATTTGACATGTATGTGACGCTGGAGCCGTGTACAATGTGTGCCGCGGCAATCTCTTTTGCACGTATCGAACATCTTTACATCGGAGCAGAAGATCCGAAAGGCGGCGCCGTGCTTAATGGCGTGGGCTTCTACGGCCAACCGACCTGTCATCACCGGCCTCAGGTCGAAGCAGGATTTTTGGCAGAAGAATGTTCCGAAATTTTGAGAGTTTTTTTTCGGTCGAAACGTTAAGAAACACCAAGAAATATAAAGAAAACTTACTATATTTTCTTTTTTTGCTTCTTTATAAATTTTTTCTTTGTTACTTTTTGGCAGCTCAAAGGCCGGAGGCCCGGCAGTCATAAAACTCGCTACGCTCTCTACCATTGTGCTTAACTTTCAGGTATGGATCCCCGGGTCGATGCCCGGGGATGACCTGCACGGCAGGCGCGCGGCAAGTTGATAGCACTGTGCTCAAGAGACCGCGTTGCTCCGGCGGAGTTTGTG
>CALXRP010000016.1 GCA_944390885.1 uncultured Alphaproteobacteria bacterium | reverse complement strand
CAAGTACCGACTTTAGCCTGATATTGCGGACATTCACCGGAAGAATAATAGGTATAGCCTTTCTCCTCGCAATACTCGGTATCGGAGTTGATGTTCATATTAATATCGCCCTGAACAATCTCATCATCCTGACAGTCCGGCAGAAAACAAATGCCAGCTGAAGCATTGGAAGGCGGGAGAAAGACCGCAAAAGCAGCGGCAACAGCAAGAACCGACACCGCAGAGTTAAGTTTCATGTGTAGCATAGTGTTATAATTTTTCATCGGCTTCCTCCCCAAGCAAGCGTGCTTGACCCGATCATTTGTCATCATTGTGCCAAAGCTTACGCGTTGCTCTTTTCTTTTTCTTGAGCAGTATGCTGCTCAGAATGGTTAATAAAAATTCTTTTCTCTATTGTCGTCCCTTTTCCTTTGTCTTTGCCGGGCGCTTTATTTTTTTAGTCATTGCCGGACTTGTTCCTGCAATCCATCTCACAACAAGCTCTTTGCCTGTTTCTTTATGGATCCCCGGGTCGCAGCCCGGGGATGACTTAAAAACAAGCCGCCCGGGGATGACAAGTAAAATACAAGCAGTCCGGGGGTAACTTGAAAAACAAGCGGCCCGGGGACAGGATGTAGAAAAACAAACTGCCCGAGAACGACAATAAAGATACTATAACATAAGAAAGCGCAAGAGTCAATACTTTGTGAAAAAGGGGGTGGGGATTTTGGCTAGAGAGACTGTGAAAAAATATTTGATGAAAAATTTTAAGTTGAGAATAAAACAAAAACCGGAAATTTTGAATTTCCGGTTTTTGTGACATGGAGGTCTTTTATAATGTTGCGGCGATTTCTTCAATTTCATAACATTCAATAAAGTCGCCTTTTTGAATGTCATTATAATTTTCAAAACTCATACCGCATTCATACCCTTCTTTGACTTCTTTGACATCGTCTTTGAAGCGTTTGAGCTGGCCGAGATTGCCGTCATGAATAACAACGTTGTCACGCAGCAATCTGATTTTGGCGCCGCGGCGTACCATGCCCTCGGTAACCATACAACCGGCCACCTTGCCAACGCCGGTAATGTTGTAGACTTCGCGGATTTCGGCATAGCCCAGGATTTTTTCTTTGAGTTCCGGAGAAAGCATGCCTTCCAGACCTTTTTTAACATCATCGGCAACGTCATAAATAATCGAGTAGTAACGAATGTCTACACCATCACGGCGGGCCATATCGCGAGCCTGCGGGTTGGCGCGGACATTGAACCCGATGATAAAGGCATTGGACGCTTTGGCCAGAGAAATATCGGATTCTGAAATCGGGCCGACGGCAGAGTGCAGAATCTGGACGCTAACCTCATCATTGGACAGTTTTTTGATGGTTCCTTCAATTGCCTCAATAGAACCTTGAACATCGGCTTTGATAATGACCGGAAGGTGTTTGACCTCGCCGGATTTAATTTTATCAAGCATTTGTTCCATTGCCGATTTTGCGCTTTTTACCAGTTTGGCTTCGCGTTCTTTGCGGATGCGGTAATTGGTAACTTCTTTGGCCTGGGTTTCATCATTGACAATGATAAAGTCATCACCGGCAGACGGTGTGCCCTGCAAGCCAAGCACTTCAACCGGTGTGGCAGGGCCGGCTTCAAATATCTTGTGGCCGGTTTCGTTGAACATGGCGCGGACGTGTCCCCATTCTTTGCCGGCAATGCAGATATCGCCGACATGCATGGTCCCCCGTTGAACCAAAACGGTTGCAACGCTGCCGCGGCCTTTTTCCATTTTTGCCTCAATGACCGTGCCTTCCGCTTTGCGGTTCGGGTTGGCTTTCAGATCCAGAATTTCGGCTTGCAGCAAGATGGCTTCTACCAGTTTGTCAATGTTAATGCGTTTTTTGGCAGAAACTTCGGCACAAAGGCATTCGCCGCCGAGTTCTTCAACGGCAATTCCATGATTGAGCAATGCCGTTTTTACTTTCATCGGGTCTGCGCCCGGCAGGTCTATTTTGTTGATGGCAACGACAATCGGAACTTCGGCCGCTTGTGCGTGGCGGATGGCTTCAACTGTTTGCGGCATGATGCCGTCGTTGGCAGCAACAACCAAAACAACAATGTCGGTTACTTTGGCACCGCGGGCACGCATTTCGGAAAAGGCTTCGTGTCCCGGGGTATCAATAAAGGTGATTTTGTCGCCGGTTTCTACCTGAATCTGATAAGCGCCGATGTGCTGCGTAATACCGCCGGCCTCTTTGGCAGCAACGTTGGTTTCACGCAAGGCATCGAGCAGGGAGGTTTTACCGTGGTCAACGTGTCCCATAACCGTAACGACCGGCGGACGCGGTTTTAGATCTTCCGGCTTGTCTTCCGGACCGGTCAGTCCGACTTCAACATCGCTTTCGGCAACGCGTTTGAACTTGTGGCCGAACTCTTCAACGATAATTTGAGCCGTGTCGGCGTCAATCGGCTGGTTGATGGTGGCCATAACGCCTAAGGACATTAGTTTTTTGATGACGTCGGCGCTTTTTTCGGCCATACGGTTAGCCAGTTCCTGAACCGTGATGATTTCCGGAATGGTTACTTCTTTGATGATTTTTTCCTGCGGCTGTTGGACGACAACCGGTTTGGGTTGCTTTTTCTTAAAGCGGCGGCGCGGGCCTCCGAATCCGTAATCATCGTCATCTTCGTCGGCAATGCTGTTTAAACTGAGTTTGCCGCTGCGGCGTTGCGGTTCAAAGCTGCGTTTGACGATTTTTTTGCGTTCCTGCTCGTACATATTCTCGCGGGACATGTTTTTTTCGGAAGAAGACTTTTTGCCTTTTTTATAATAATTCTCATCATCGTCTTCATCATCATCGTCATCAAAATCTTTGGCTTTTTTCTCTTTGTTTTTGAAAGACTTGTCTTCTGACGGTGCCGGTTTGGCATTTTCGGCCGGAGCGTTTTTTTTCTTTTCGGCTTCTTCTGCACGGGCGGAGGCTTCTCGGGCGGCTTTAGCGGCTGCTTCGGCTTGTTCTTGTTTCTTTTTTTCTTCTTCTTCCTGCCGGCGGCGGGCTTCGCGTTCTTCTTCTTCGCGGCGTTTTTGTGCCTCGTGTTCTTTGGCCTCGGCAATCAGTTTTAATTTGGCGGCAGTTGCCTCGTCAATTTTGACTTTCGGTTCGGCAGTTGTTGTGCCTGCCGGGGAGATTATTCTTTTTTTGCGGACTTCGACCTGAATAACCTTTTTGCCTTCCCCGTTTTTGTTCTGGGCTTTGTCGCCCAATTTCAGCGTGAGTTTTCCGGATAATGTGAGTTTGCTTTTTGCATTATCTTCTGTTTCTGTCATATAATTTTTTCTCCGTATTTGCGTCTTTATCTTATGAATTTAGAAAATTTTTGATTCTGGCCAGTTCCGTATGTACGGATTTTGCCATTTCGCTTTTTTTGAAAGCTATGTGAACCGTGTTTACCTTGTCTAATGCCTTGTCTAACTCCTCAACACTGTATAAGTTAAAAATTTCTAATCCCTGAGATAAAGATAAAATCTTATTATGCCCGTCGGTTCCGGCATCTGTTGCTTCCAGAATGAAAGCGGCTTTGTCTTTTTTGACCGCTTCGCTGACTTTTTCAAATCCGGTTAGCAAAATTCCGGCCTTGCGGGAAAGAGAGATCAGCTCCAAACCGCGCTTTTTTAGCAGGTTTTCTACCAGGCTGATCAACTGGGTATCAACGTTGACTTTCTTTTTGCAAGCTTTGGAAAATAAGTTTTTTTCGATTGCAGCGGTGAGGGCTTTTCGGGAGTTTTTGACATATATCCCGGTTCCGGAAATCTTTTTTTTGAAATCCGGAACAATCTGCCGGTCAGGCGTGAGGGCAAAGCGGAGAAGTTGTTCCTTCTCCAGCACCTCGCCGCTGACAATGCATTTTCTTATTTCTTTTGCGGTTGCCATTATTCCTCTTCAAACCAGTGGGCACGGGCAGCCATGATGATTTTTTCCGCTTCGACTTCGGTCAAAGTATTTTCTCCCAAAATCTCAATCAGTTCATCGGCAGCCAAATCGGCTAAGTCGTCAATGGTTTTAACACCTTTTGAAGCTAATGTCAAAAGCATATCCTGATCCAGGCCTTCGATTGCCTGAATTTCTTTGTCCAGACCCAGAGATTTGCTTTTTTCTTCAAATTCGTGGTTGCGTTTTTCAACAAAAGCCTTGGCACGGTTTTGTAATTCTGCGGCCAGGTCTTCATCAAACCCTTCGATTTCGGAGAGTTCGTTCAGCGGAACCAAAGCGATTTCATCAACGGTAGAGAAGCCTTCGGCAATCAGCAGGTGGGCAATCATTTCGTCGACGTCCAAAGCTTCCATAAAGCGTTGGGAGCGGACTTTGTTCTCGTTGGAGCGGCGTTCCTGTTCTTGTTCTTCTGTCAGAACGTCAATGTCGCAGCCCAGCAGCTGAGATGCCAATTTGACGTTTTGACCGCGGCGGCCGATGGCAACCGAGAACTGCTCTTGCGGGACAACGACTTCAATGCGGTTGTTTTCTTCATCCAAAACGACTTTGGTAACTTCGGCCGGAGCCAGAGCGCTGACGATGTATTGAGCTTTGTCCTCGCTGTAAGGAACGATATCAATTTTTTCGCCCTGAAGTTCGGTTACAACAGCTTGAACGCGGATACCGCGCAGACCGACGCAGGCACCGACGGCATCAATGGTCATATCATCGGTTTTGACGGCGATTTTTGCTTTGGAACCCGGATCGCGAGCAACAGCAACAATCTTGACAATGCCGTCATAAATTTCCGGAACTTCAGAGGCAAACAATTTGGCCATAAATTCCGGACAGGTGCGGGACAAGAAAATCTGCGGGCCTTTGGTTTCGCGGCGGACGTCCAGAACATAAGCGCGGACGCGGTCGCCGTTTTTGAATTTTTCCCGCGGAATAATCTCGTCGCGGCGCAAAACGGCTTCGGTCTTGCCGATATCCAAAATTACATTGCCAAACTCAATCCGTTTGACGGTACCGTTGACAATGGTGCCGATTTTTTCTTTGTATTCTTCAAACTGGCGGTTGCGCTCGGCGTCGCGTACTTTTTGAACAATGACCTGTTTGGCGGTTTGAGCGGCAATGCGGCCGAAATCAATCGGGGGCAGGGCGTCGATGATGAAGTCGCCGACTTTGGCGTTTTCATCATAATCGCGAGCCTGGTCAACCGTCAGCTGGGTAACCTCGTTTTCCACTTCATCAACGACTTCGCGATAACGTGCCAGGGAAATTGCACCGGTTTTGCGGTCAATATGAGCGCGGATATCGTGTTCGAATCCGTATCTGGAGCGTCCGGCCTTTTGAATGGCAATTTCCATTGCGGTAAAGACGTCTTCGCGGTCAATGTTCTTTTCACGCGCGACGGTGTCGGCAACGGCAATAATTTCTGGTCTTGGCATACTTTCGTTATTTTGCATTTTGAATCCTTTGTTAATAGTGGAATTAAAGTTCTACGGCCTGAGCTTCGGCGGCAGCCTGCAGAAGCTCGTCGGTTAAAATCAGTTTGGCTTTGCTGATGTCGTCAAAAGCAATGGTGTAATCCGTGCCGTCTACATCAATATGAACACGGTTTTGTTCATCGACGTTGCCGAGAACGCCTTTGAAACGTTTGCGTTTTTCAACTTCAACAGCGGTTTCAATCCGGACTTCATAGCCGGAGAAACGTTTGAAATGCTCAATTTTTGTCAGCGGACGGTCTAAGCCCGGTGAGCTGACTTCTAAAGAATATTGATCTTTTATTGGGTCTTTTTCATCTAAAACGGTCGATACGGCGCGGCTGACCGTGGCACAGTCTTCAACGGTGATGTCTTTGCCGTCCAGGCGGTCAATCATAATCTGCAGTGTCGGATTTTTCTGTCCGATGGTCAGAATCCGGACAACCTCGTATCCGAGGCCGGTAATGACCGGTTCCAACAGGGCTTGCAGCGGGTGTTTTGTTTGCATGGCGTTTTCCTTTAACAAAAAAGCGGGGCTTTTGGCCCCACTCTCAAATTGTATTATGAAAGGTATGGTGTATTTATAACATAGAAAAATTGAAATTCAAGAATTTTTTTATTATTTTTCCTCCGCTCTGAATTCATCCTTTATTTTTTCTTAATTTTCTCTGAGATATTTCTTTTGTTACTTTTGTCATGTAACAAAAGTAACCAAAAATACTAGCCCTGAACTCGTTTTCTAAGTCTTCGTGAAAAAGTTCAGGCCGTCTAAGCGCAAGGCTAAGACGGCAAGAAGGTATATAGTATTTTTAATTTCCTCTTTTTCACAAAGACTAAGAAGTACTCGTTAAAGGGCATTTCTAACGCCCCCTATCCCCCTCTTAGCAAAGAGGGGGAAACTGTTTTTAAGCACCGTCATTGCCGGACTTGATCCGGCAATCCACGTTAATAAATTAGCTTTATTGTTGATTTGGATTGCCGGGTCAAGCCCGGCAATGACTATAAAAAAGGAGCCCGGGGATGACCTGCACGGTAGGCGCGCGGCAAGTTGACAGCACTGTGCCACAGAGACCGCGTTGCTCCATTGTTTTCTATGGTCAAGATTGTGCTTTGAAGTGTGGATCCCCGGGTCGGAGCCCGGGGATGACGATAAAAAATAGAGCCGGGGATGACGATAAAAAATAGAGCCCGGGGATGACATAATAAAAAATAGAGCCCGGGGATGACATAATAAAAAAATGGCAGGAAATAACAGAAAGGAAAATGTAAGGAATGATATAATAAAAAATGCTTAGAGATTAATAAAAAAAGAAAGTGCTGGGGATGATGATAATATGATAAACCTGGCTTTTAAGCAAAAAAAAATCCGGGAAGTATCTCCCGGATTTTTTGAAAATATGAAATCAATCTCTGCCACCACGGTTTCTTTGTTGATAGTTATTATAATTGTTATTGTTTTTTGTTTGGTTTGAAGAATTTTCTTCTGTTTTTTGGTGGTCTTGAGTTATTGTTTCTTCTGTATTTAAATTTTTTCGGTTTTCTTCGTTTTCCTTTTTTCTGGCTTTTAAATTTTCAATAGTATTTTTGGTTTCTTGATTTTTGATAAGCTTTTCGTAGGCAATAGGAGAAATTTCTTCGATTTCTTTGGGATCGATTTCAAGTTCTTTGCCGTTATTTTCAATTTTTAAGCCCATTTCCAAAGCGGCGGCAATTGTTTTGTTTTTGGCGGCCTCGTCAGAAAACTGCATTTTGCTGATATCCAAAGTCTTCATTTCTCCTTTCGTGTTGCCATTTTCGTCTTTCTGGCGTTCCTGAATGGCTTTGTAAGCGGCCAGACCTTCTTTGATGCTTTCATAATCGACTTTTTCAGCGGCATTGGAATCGCGGTTGAATATTTGCTTATCCAGGACTTTCAGCATAACATCGTCCGGGATGTCTTTGATGATTTCCGGGCTTAAATCGAGTTTGTTCGGTGCCATTTCGACTTCCATGTCATGCGCATAAGCCGCGGCTATCAATCTGGTGGCATAACCAGGCGTTTGGATGTTTCCGCATTCAATCACCTCGGCCTTTGAAACGTCTTTTGCCGCTTTGATCATTTCATCAAAATAAGCATAATCCGTCATCGGCATTGTGGCTTCGGTTTCGCTGTAATAAGTTACTTCAGCGCCTTTGGCTTCCGGATTTTGAGCTTTCAGGGCTTCTGTCGGTTCAATCTCAAATTTTAAGAAACCGTCTTCGTTCGGAATTTCTTTGAAATTGCGCAAGGGCTGATCTTTTTCGTCTTTGGTTTCTTCGCACCATTTTTCCCAATGTTCTTTTATGCTTTGCAACCGCTCATCATAAGGGGCTTGTTCGTCCTGCGGTTGAGCGGGTTCTGCTGGGATTTCCTGTTCGGAGACCGTGAGTTTTTTGGTGTCTTTTTTCTGAGGAAGGAAAAAACCGTTGAGATTACCATGTTTTGTACAATATTCTATCATGGATTCTTTTGTTTTATCATCTGGTGTGAGCTCGTGTTTTTCTATAAAAAAACGTACTATTGATTCTGCTCTCTGTTGTTCTTCGCTTTTATTTTCTTTTTCTCCATTTTCCTGTCTTTTTGACAAGTTTACCATAAATTCATCAAGATTTGAATGTGATTTTAAATGTTCGTGGGCAGCATTTTTCAGCTCGTCATTTAAGGTTATATTATGTCCGGCCGCCCAGTTTTTTATAAGCCTTTCTTCCAGAGCATCAACGCCGGAAGACAAACCGCTTTCCGTGATGCCAAGGTTTTCTCTTGCTTTTTTTCTAAGTTCTATTTCTTTTTGTTTTTCCTCTTCGGTATAGGGCTTATTTTCTTCTGTCATTGCTTTATCCTCTTTGTTTTGGCACATTTGTAAAAATTTTTTTACGGCTTTTTCTCGTTCTTCCGGCGGAAGGAAAGAAATGTTTACTATTTGAGTATAAATTTCCCGGGAAAGTTTGCCGTTAGGGGAGTGCGGTAGTGCGATTTGGGTTAATTCTTCTTGTATTCTTATTTTTTCTTTTCTTTCCGTAATAAATTTTTCTTTTTCATTATCCGGTTGGTGCTGCAGATATTCCCATGCATTATCAAGGGCTTCTTGGCTCGGGTAGAGATTTTTTAAATCTTTCTTACTATATTTAGATTTTCTTTTCTTTGTTTTTGTTGGGTTATTTTTCTTAGGTTGCGCTTCCTTTTCTGTGGCGGTTGTCGGATGCGTTTGTTCTGCTAATTCGTCACGAAATTGTCCGAGCTCTGCAAAAGAGCTGAGAGCCTTCGGCTTTTGGGAAGTCGTGCTTGCTTCTTTTTGTGTGGTTTCGGTTGTTGGTGATTGGGCATATTTAAGTTTGAGTTCTTCAAAATAAGCTTTTTTCTCATCTTCTGTTTTTAAAGAATTCATTTTTTTTCGTATAGTATCAAGTTCTTTCGCAGCCTCTTTTGAAAGTTTGGCAGGAAAAAGCTTTTGAATTTCTTTAAAAGTAACCATTTTTATGCCTCAAATGTTTTAATTTACTTCACTATAACACAAAAAAACAGTTCTGTCTATATTTTTGTCATTAAATTAACTTTTTTAATTGGTCGAGGGTTTTTGCACGAAGGTACGGATTGCAATTTTTTTCTTCCTTCAGTGTAATCGGGCTGACCGGTAATCCTTGTTTGAGGCGTTCATCGGCATGTTGCAGATAGCGCCGCAAATCCATGTTGTGCGGGGCAGCATGAAAAGCAGCGGCAGCGGCGTGGATGGTATATTCGTGTCCGGGATAAAAATTAACGTCGTCGGGCAGGGCTTTGATTTTTTGCAGAGCGGCGTACATTTCGTCCACGGTTCCTTCAAACAGGCCGCCGACGCAAAGGTTGAACAATGTATCGCCGGTAAAAAGGGCTTTGTCTTTAGCAAAATAATATAAAATATGTCCCTGTGTGTGGGCAGAAACATCAATAATTTGGGCAATGCTTTGTCCGAGTGCGAAGGTTTTTCCCGGTTCTACCCCGATGTCAAAGCCCGGAATGCGAGCAGAATCGTTGATGTTGGCAACAACTTTGGCATTGTACCGCTCTTTGAGGGCCAGGTTGCCGTCGGTATGGTCAAAATGATGATGGGTATTTAAGATGTAATCCGGTGTTATGCCGAGTTTGGTGCATTCGGCAATGATCGGTGCCGGTTCCGACGGATCAATGACGGCAGAAATTCCTGTGGCCTCGTCTATTATGATATAAGCATAGTTATCCATTGTGCCGGCGCGGCATAAAACAGTGTGAATCTTCAACATTACAGGTAATCCTCCGGGTTTACGTTATCGATTTGTTCGGGATTCATATATTGGTGGGCGTAGTCTTCGTAAACCTTGCTGTTGATAAAAACTTCATACAAATCGCGGTCGATATGTCCGTTTTCTGACATTTCTTTGAGAATGACCAGAGCCTGTGACAGGGTTTTGGGTTCTTTATACGGGCGGTCAGCGGCAGTTAAGGCCTCAAAAATATCGGCAATGGCCATGATTTTGGCCGGAACGGACATTTGAGCGCCGGTTAAGCCGTTCGGGTAGCCTTTGCCGTCAATGCGTTCATGGTGCGAGCCGGCGTATTCAACAACATTGGACAGCTCTTTGGGGAAAGGAAGCGCTTTTAACATATCAATCGTTACGACAATATGTTCGTTGATTTTTTCCCGTTCCTGCTTGTTGATGGTGCCGTTGCGAATGCGCAGATTGTATAATTCACCATGGTTGTATGGCGCCATGACTTGGTCTTCGCGGTTTTGGATAAGGTTTTCCAATGATGGGTTGGAATAAAGCTCAGTATCGGTAATGCTGTTCTTTTCCGCCCAAGACAGGCCGAGCATCCGGTTGAAATAGCGCATAAAACGGATTTTGGCAATGTTTTCCAGCCGTTCAATGTCTTCTTCCGTCATCGGGATGTCGCCGATGTTGCACCGGGCAATAAATTCATAATCGTCTTCCAACTGTTTGACCCGGGTGACAAACTCTTTTTGCAGATTTTCCTGCGTATCGGTGTTTTGCAGGCGCTTTTTTAAGTATTCAATATGTGCGTCGCGGCGCAGAATCTCAAAACGGTTGCGAATCTCATGAATCCGATTGTTGATGGTTTCTAATTTTGTGGCTTTATTAACAATGTATTCCGGTGTGGTGACTTTGCCGCAGTCGTGCAGCCAGGAGGCAATATGCAGAGCATACCAGTCATCATCGGTCATTTCAAAATCTTTTAACGGGCCGCGTTCCGTTTGAACGGCCGCCATGGCCAGCATGCGGGCAATGACAGGGACGCGTTTGCAGTGAATCCCGGTGAAAGGAGATTTGGCATCGACGGCGCGTCCCAGAACCTCAATAAAAGATTCCAAAAGGCTGGCGTAATCTTCGCTTAATTTGTGGCTTTCCAAAAACGGGGACAGAAGATTGCATACGGACTGGGTGTTTTTTTGGACTTCGGATGTAAAGCTGATGTAGCGTCCGGCCGTGTCCATGGCATTAATGAACTGGGCGACGCCGATGATGTTGCCTTTATGGTTTAAGATCGGAATGACCAACATGGAAACCGA
Source organism: uncultured Alphaproteobacteria bacterium (assembly GCA_944390885.1). GTDB lineage: Bacteria > Pseudomonadota > Alphaproteobacteria > RF32 > CAG-239 > MGBC133411. The sequence goes on along the minus strand of CALXRP010000016.1, from coordinate 36,149 downwards.
ACGATAATCATAATCTTTGTCAAAAACATCAAAGACCGTGTTGTCAAAGTTTTCGGCATAAATATCCGGCGTGTTGATGATTTCTTTATTGAGCGCCGCCGTGATGATAATGCTTTTGGGATTGACGCGCCGCTGATCCGGAAGATAGGTCGGCATTGTGTAGTATTTGTTGTCTGAGCCGACTTTGTGGATTTTCAGGCTTTTGCTGTGCGAAAATACAAGACGAAGAAAATTGTCATCATTGACGGTATAAAATGTGGCACCGTCAGCATTGCAAACATCTTGCGCCGTGCGGATGACTTTTTCGATGATAACCATCGAATCGCGTTCCTGAGTGAGCGAATTGGTCAGCTCAAGGAGTGTATCTGCGCTGATGTTGACCGCCAAATTTTCCCCCGCAAAGTTTAACTGATTTTAGAAATCAGATAATTAATATCTTCCTCTTTAAATTCTTCCGCGGCATTGCCAAATGACAAGATCCGTTCAATCACGCGATGAGAAAAAGCGTTGCGGTCATTGTCTTTGACGTCAAAACGAATCTCCTGAATGACTTTCAGAGCGCTGAATACCGCCGGAAACATTGACTTAGGAATATATGCTTTTCTTAGCAGATTTCTGATCATAAAGTCAAGAGAACTGTTAAACAATATTTTGCGGACTTCGGTTATCGGCGTGTTGGAAAGATATACCAATGCATATTCAAAAAATGTCAGATCCCCAAGGCAGATGGAACGAACAACCAAAGACGGTGTCAGCCGGTTGTTGGTGTAAAGCTGATGGACAAGTTCTTCAATCTGTTTGTCTGAGCTGTATTCTTCGGAAATTTTGAGGGTGGTTTTTTCTTTGACCTGTTCGATAAGGTCGCTGGCGATGTCGGTGGGGAGTTTGTGAGTGATAATCAGGCGTCTCTTTAGTTCTTGAGACAGGTAGTTGACGATTTTTTCTATGACGGTTATCGGTAATTCGGGTCGGGAAATCAAACTTTCTTTTATGGTGTCGCTGTCGTGGTATTTGTTTATTATAGAGAAGTAAGATTGTTCTTTGATGTTTGCCGTCGGGTTTTGGATTAGGGTGTTTATGACTTCTTCGGGACATCTTTCTACAATGTACTGGGAGATGTCTTCCGTCAAGTTTTCCCGCTCCGCGACCGCTTTTTGTTTGTTGATGCTTTGAAATTCCAAAATCTGGAGCAGGTCTTCTTTGCTAAAGTCTTCATACCATTTGATGAAAGGGATGGCGACGCTGTCGTGGTCATTGATGATGGCTTCGACAATGTCTTGCGGAATGTTGCGAGCCCTTTTTAAGCTTTCTGATAAGACCGCCCGGACTTTGATTTCAACATCGTGTACCATTATCCGGAAAATGTCTTCGGCAATTTTCATTCCTTCATCAGTCAGGGAGTTGCCGTTGTAATAAGCGCTGATTTTTTGCGCCGTGATGATTTTGTTGTCGGCGGTGAAATTCTTAGATAGTTTTATGACATCTTGTGATGTTAAAGCATTATCCATTTTGTCGTCCTGTTGCGATTTGATCTCACAGTTGCCATCATAACGACTTTTTGTACAAAATACCAGAAAAAAAGTTAATTCTTGTGGAATTTTTTTAAAAAAAGCATGTTTTTACTATTTAAAGGTTGTGTTTTGTTTCTAATTTCTTCTAATTTTTATCCGTGTGCGCAGTTGTCAGGCTGTCAGAAAGAGTCGTTATGTCTAAATACATCAGGCGATAAAATGTTATGGTGTATTTCAGAATGCCGATGTAATTTTTCAGCGGGCTTTGAAACAGCATGGAATGAGCCATCTCCTGGCCGGAGAAGTCAGCGCCGTCGGCCAACCTTAAGCTGCGAAGATAGCGCGTGTGTTCAAAATCGACGCTTGAGTTAAAGTGCAAAGCATAAGATGCCATCGAATCGTATAAACTCGGAAATGTGCGAATCCGATAGGAGTTGTCTTCGGTTTCGTCCAGAGGTTTTAAGCCTTCATTGGTATACCAGTTTAATTCTTTATATAAAGAGTTTCCTTCTTTTACAATACGCGAGGAGCCCCAGTTGGTTTCCATGGCCGAAACGGCGATCAGGAATGAAACGGGAACCGGCACAATACGCGCCCGCAGCATTTGTATCTGGAGCTGTTGTCGCCGATAACCTTTTAACCGGGTGAAAGCGTCATATTTTTTGGCCAATTCTTCCAGCCGTTTGGTTTGTGCCTCTGAAAGTTCCCGGTTTTTTTTGAAGCTTTCGTTCAGGTGCAGCAGCTCTTCCCGTTCTTTTGAGATTTCGGCATTGATCTTTAAGGCCAGCGGGGTGAGGATTTTTATGAACATTCGGTTGCGGGTGTCGTTGTTTTTGATTTTATCAAAATCCCGCGGAAATTTTTGCAGAAATATCGGGGGAACTTTGCCGTCTTTTACAAAGAGGTAGCTTTTGTAGCCGTATTTGTTATAGAGGTTTTGCAGCCGTTGTACCGAAATGTTTTTGATGTACAAACCGTCATCGGCAGTCCGGCCGACGGACGGAAACAGCAATAACAGTGCAAAACATATGTAAATACAGCTTCTTATCATTTTGCTCCTTTGTCAAAATTTTTAACGGCTTTGACTTGCGGAATGTAGGTTTTGAGGATTTTTTCAACACCTTCTTTCAGTGTGACGGCAGCGTAGGGACATCCGGAGCAATTGCCTTGCAATTCAACATAGACAATACCGTTTTCATATTTGCGGAAAGCTATGTCGCCGCCGTCTTGTTTTAATGCCGGGCGGATGCGAGCGTTTATCAGCCCTTTGATTTGGTTGATGACTTCTTCTTCATCAGGAGAATCGGGTGTTTGGACGATAATTTCTTCTCCGGTGGAAAGATAATCCATTATCTCTGCCAGAATTTGCGGTGTTAAATCTTCCCATTCCGCTTCCGAGCTTTTGGTGACCGAGAGCATATCCGGTGTTATAAAAATTGAAACAATGCCGCCGAGATCAAAGATTTTTTCGGCGAGCGGAGATTTTCGCAGGGACTTTGTATCAAAAAATTCGGCAGATCCGGATTTTAAGAGTTTTTCCGGTGGAAAAAAGTTTATTACGTCGGCATCCGGAGTATGTTGGGTTTCAATAATCATTTTTTTTCCTTATATTATTGCGGCCGGGGGGCACGTTTTTTTAAAGTTTGGGATATTTCCCTCATCAGGGAACGAGCCCGGGTTGTGTAAAAGGCTATGGCAATCAGGTGGTTGGGCGCGGTAATGCTATTGAGTTCGCCGTTACGCACAATTGTCGGTGATATTTGTGCTCCGAGTTCCAGAGCACTGAGCATTTGCGTCCAAGGCAGGTAAAGATTGTGATCCAAAATAATGTGTTTATAGTCTGCACCGAGCGCTTTAAGCAGCAGGTAATCGGCATAAATCTGTCCGCGGGTATAATAAAATATATCGTCGGCCTTGTTGTCGGTAAAGTTAGAACTGTATTCTCGGACTTGTGTTTCTATTTTTTCAAGGCCTTTGGCGAGGTTGGTGGCAAGCTTGTCCATAAAATAGGCCAGATCGCCCGGGTTGCGATAAAAAACTTCGGAACCGTCGTTCAGACTGTAGCTGTATTTTATCAGCTGTTTGCGGGCTTTTTTGTATTGGCTGTTAGAAGATGGCGCCGGCATCAGACGGTTTTCCGGCGAGAACATCCAGATGTTTCCCGGATATTGCAGCAGTTTGGCAGCTTCGATAAGGTGTTGTTCCCGTTTGTCATCTATCGGCCGCGCCAGCCTTTGCGACATGGCCTGTGCCAAAGTCGAGACGCTAGACATCATTCCGAGCTGAAAATTCGGCATGTTATCCAAAAAATAGGACGGGAAGAAAAACGGCAGGTTGGGTGTCCACATTTTTTTGCTTACTTCGCGGTTGATGATGAAAGACATCATTTCTACGGCAGAGGATTGTTCCGGGCGGTTTTGGACGATTTCAATGTTTGTGTTGGCGTCAATGTCTTCTACCAGCATTCCGCCGACCGGGTAATATAAAAAGACTATGCCGGCAAACAACAGGGCAATCAGCTGCCACCAGGAACGGAGGAAACGCCCGACCCGGTGCCGGATGACAGGGAAATTTATTTTCTTTATCCGATCCCGGATAAAACCGATGCAGGTTTTGAAATATTTTTTTAGCTGATCAGGCATTTGTTTTCCCCTTTTTTAAAAGAATCGCGGCAATTTCCATAATATCCAATGCTCCCGTTAACTTGGCCATTATAGCAAAGCTTGCCAGACTGATAAAGCATAAAGTTGCAAAAACGGGAATTTTTATCAGATAAGGGGTTGCCAGCCAGTTTCCGAAATAAACATCGGCGCCGTATTGGCAAAAGATCAGAATAGCGCCCATTGTTAACGATGATATGATGATTTTGACAATCTTAATCGTTAATTGATGAGAGAAACTCCAATAGCCGCGCTTCTTCAGACCATGGCAATATTGGTACAGGGAAACCAGGGCGGCAATCGTGGTGGCGCTGGCAATCCCGACATGGCCAAACGGTTTGATGAGCAAAAGGCTAAATATAAGATTGGTTATGAGAACGACAATGCTGTATTTGACCGGTGTGCGGGTGTCGCCACGGGCAAAAAAGTTCGGCGTCAACGCCTTGACAATTACATAAAAAGGCAGACCGACGGAATAGGCGATGACGGCCTGTGAGGTCATTTGGGTTTCAAAAGCGCCAAAACGTCCGTGCTGGAACAAAATATTGATAATCGGCTCAGCAAGAACAATTAAGGCTACGGCAGCAGGAACGGACAGCAGCGTACCATATTCCACGGCTTTGTTCTGCGTGTGTGTGGCCTGAGTTTGATCTCCGGCTTTAATCTGGCGAGAGAGAATCGGAAGCAGAGCAACGCTGATAGATGCGCCGACAACCCCAAGGGGAAGTTGCTGCAAACGGTTGGCGTAGTAAAGCCAAGAGATGGCTCCGGCGCCTACCAGAGATACCAGAATCGTATCAACTACCATGTTGATCTGATATACGCCGGCACCGAGAATCCCCGGGGTTATGCGGCGGAATAAGGTTTTGATGTCCGGGTTGCGGACAATTTGCAATAAATGAAAATCCGGGCGGAGACGAATGCCTTCACGGCGAAGAAAATAGTTAAGCCAGAGGATCTCCAGAATTCCGGCCAAAAGAACGCTCCAGGCCATGCTGTATGCCGGTGCGATATTGAACGGGATGAATATAAAAACAGCAGCAATCATCATCAGATTCAGGATGATTGAGGCCGCGGCCGGGGCAGCGAATCTGCCAAAAGAGTTCAAAACACCGGATTGAAATGCAACAATGGAAACAAAAAATAAAAACGGAAAAGTAATGCGGGACAGTTCGGTGGCAAGTTTGATGTCGCCGCCTTTGGTGATGAAACCAGGAGCTAAAACCGGAATTAGCCAAGGCATAATGATTTCCATGAATAAAACAAGCAAAAGCAATATAAAAGCCAGAATGGATATGGCGCGGGCGGCAAAACGGAGAGCGTTTTCTTTATCTTCGGAAACTAACTTATGTGATAGCATCGGAACAAAAGCGCTGGTAAAAGCGCCTTCGGCAAACAGGTTGCGGAAAAGGTTGGGCAGTTTGAATGCGACAAAAAATGCGTCAGAAACCATTCCGGCGCCCAAAAAATTTGCCAAAAACATATCGCGGACAAAACCGGTTATCCGGCTGATGAGCGTGATTCCGCCAAAAGCGGCAATTGATTTGAACAGCGACATTTTTTTCTCTTAAGACTTAATTTACTTGTTTTTTGTTACTATATGGCATAAAAGTTAAAAAAGCGCATAAAAAATAGCATTATCCGGCTTTTTTTGAGGATAAAAATAAAAATAACCGTTGACAAAAGTTCTTTAACTTGTGATAATGGACAAAAGAGAAGATGTTTCGTAACGGAGAAAATTAATGGACAAAGAACAATTAAATAATGTGAAAGCACTGGGAAAAGGAAATAATGCCCAGACGAAACAGTTTGTGTTGAATAAGGGAATTTCCGGAATATTAGCCAGTGCAAGTTTGTCTAAAGCTGATGCAGAACGTACGGCCATGGCCAATGCTTTGGAACATAAAGGTAAGATGGTTTATCTGGGCGGTGGAAAAGAGCCGGAAGCTGATGCCTCTTTGTCTTATCAGTTGAATCTGGCTCATAAGAAAGCAACTGTTTTGTCTGCCGGCGGCGTTTTTCGTGATGACGAAAAAGCGAAGAGGATTGAGATGAAGCTGGCTATGGAAGATCAGATGGCTGAACGTTTGAAAGGCGATAAGACCAGAGCGTAATCGTTTTGTGAGATTTAGTAAAAACAAAAAAACCGGAAATATTTCCGGTTTTTTTGTTAGTTTTTTTATGGCCAGACGCAACTGGAGGTTCCGTCGCTGTTGCAAGATCTGCTGGTTACGGTTCCCGAAGGAAGCGTTACTCCGCTGATGCTGCAAGTTGCAGAAGAAGAAGTTTTTTTGGATACAACAATAAATCCGTTTAAAGTACATATCTCTTTTACCGCTCCAGTTTCTGTGTTTTTGCAGGCCATAATACAATTATATAAAGGCGCATAATCACCGCTTTTGCAGTAGGTTGAGTTTACACATTTGCCGCAGGACAAGCCCCAACAGGTTTTGTACATATATTTCCAGGGGTTAGATGGTTTTGATGGGGTGGTTGATGATGAACTGCTGCTTTTGCACTTATAACATTTAGTGCTGCTTTGTACTCCGCAGGAACATTTTTTATAAGCGGTACTGGTGTATCCGTTAGAGCAGGAAGAAGAATATCCGCTCGGGCAGGAGTAGCTGTGGCTGTGCGGCGGGTTTGAATTACAACGGGTGCATTTATTGCAGGAGTTGTAAGAAGCACAGCCGTAATCACAGGATTTTGAAGAAACGGAACAGTCTGAATTATATCGGCACTCATAACAACTTGTTCCGCATTCGGTTGTTGATACGCGGGTTTTTACATAAGTAGAAGAACAAGATACGGACTTCTGACCGGATTTACAGTTGTCATTACATTTATAACAAGAACCGCATTCAGAAGATCCAATGTAAGCGCCGGTGTAAGAGGTACTGCCTGAAGTACAGTTTTTACATCTGTTACATCTTGACCCGCATTCAGTTGTAGAAGCATAAGAACCGGTATAATTTTTAGAAGTACCGGACGGACAGTTGTCATTACAGCAGCGGTAACAAGTATAACCGCAGGTATCCGTTCCCGACGATCCGCGGGAAGAATCACAGGTGACTTTGTAATTGGATGGACAGCCTGTCGACGGTGAAGCAGTACAACACGTACCATAAGTATTATCCCACGGACAGCGGTTTGTCGATTTATACAACCGTCCCGGAGAACAAGAGTTGACATAACCTTGTTCTCGGCAAGCTCTTGGCCGGTCTTCTTTACATTGTTTGTAATAAGGCTGTCCGTTCGGACATTGCCCGTCTACGAAGGAAGGTAAAGAACAGGTCTGCGTATTATAGCCGTTATTTTTACACCAGGTAACGGCATCACATTTCAGATAATGATCATCCCGGGAACAAGTACCGACTTTAGCCTGATATTGCGGACATTCGCCGGAAGAATAATAGGTATAGCCTTTCTCCTCACAATACTCGGTATCAGAGTTGATGTTCATGTTAATATCACCCTGAACAACCTCATCATCCTGACAGTCGGGCAGAAAGCAAACGCCGGCCGAAGCATTGGAAGGTGGGAGAAAGACCGCAAAAGCGGCGGCAACAGCAAAAATTGACACCGCAGAATTAAGTTTCATGTGTAGCATATTTCTGTTAATGTTTCTCATCGGCTTTCTCCCCAGAGGCGAGCGCGTCTCGGCGAACAATTGTTGACAATGTGCCAAAGCTTACGCGTTGCTCTTTTCTTTTTCTTGAGCAGCATGCTGCTCAGAATGGTTAATAAAAATTCTTTTCTTTTTGTCGTCCTTTTCCTTTGCCATTGTCGGGTACCTTATTTTTTTTAGTCATTGCCGGACTTGATCCGGCAATCTATCTCACAGCAAGCTCTTTGCCTGTTTCTTTGTAGATCCCCGGGTCAAAGCCCGGGGATGACAATAAAAAACACAGCCCGGGGATGACTTAGAAAACAAGCAGCCCGGGGATGACTAAAAAACGGCTGCCCATGAATGACTTGAAGAACAAGTTGCCTGAGAATGACATAAACTTCAAAGCACCTCGTTATTCACAAATTCCGTCATAGCATCGCGGGTTGCTGGGCACTGTACAAATTGATGCCTCACCCGCCGGGTGTGCTTAAGAACGACAACAAAAGTACTATAACATAAAAAAACAAGATAGTCAAGCACTAATGAAAAATAGGGGAGGGATTTTGGCTAAGAAAAGAAAAATCCCTGCCGTGGGGAGCAGGGATTTACAAATTATTCGATAATATCAGGTTTTGCCCGTTTACGCATAATCGGATCCAGAATCCGTTTGCGCAGGCGCAGAGTTTTGGGGGTGACTTCCAGAAGTTCGTCTTCCTGAATGTAAGAAAGGCCCTGTTCCAAAGTCAGTTTGCGCGGCGGGATCAGGTCAATAGCCTCGTCTTTGCCGGCTGCCCGGATATTGGTCAGCTGTTTGGCCTTGCAGGGGTTGACTTCCAAGTCGTTTGGCTTGGTATGTTCGCCGATAATCATACCGGTATAAACCGGCACGCCCGGGTCGATAAACATCGGACCGCGGTCTTGCAGTTTCCACAGAGAATAAGCAATAGCCGTTCCTGTTTCGCTGGAGATTAATACACCATTACGGCGGCCTTCAATTTCGCCCTTATAGGGTTCGTAGCATTTGAACAGACGGTTCATGACGCCGGTGCCGCGCGTGTCGGTTAAAAATTCCGAGTGATATCCGATTAATCCGCGGGAAGGTGCATTGAAAATCAGGCGGACTTTGTTGCCAACCTGCGATGGGATCATTTCTACCAATTCGCTGCGGCGGCGTCCGAGTTTTTCAACAACGGTGCCGGAGAATTCTTCATCAACATCGACAACGACTTCTTCGATCGGTTCCAACAGAGAACCGTCGGCATCACGCTTCATCAGAACGCGCGGACGAGAGATAGACAACTCAAAACCTTCGCGGCGCATGGTTTCAATCAATACGCCGAGCTGGAGTTCGCCACGGCCGGCAACTTCAAATGAATCCGTCGAATCAGTGCGGGAAATTCTTAAAGCAATGTTTCCTTCTGCTTCTTTGCACAGTCTGTCCCAAATCATACGAGAAGTAACTTTATCGCCTTCACGACCGGCCAAAGGAGAATCGTTGATTGAAAAAGTCATGGCCAAGGTCGGCGGATCGATCGGCTGGGCATGAATGGCCTGAGTAACGTCCAGGGCGCAGATTGTATCGGCAACCGTTCCTTTGACAACGCCGGCTACGGCAATGATGTCTCCGGCATGAGCTTCTTCCAAGCTGTCGCGGGTCAGGCCGCGATAGGCCAGGATTTTGCTAATGCGGACGCGCTCGATTTCTTTGCTTTCGCCGTTTAAAACCTTGACGGTATCGTTAACGTGCAATGTGCCCGACTGAACTTTTCCGGTCAGCAATCGTCCGATGAATTTGTCTGATTCCAAAGTGGTGGCCAGCATGGAGAACGGGGCATCCGGATCGCAAGACGGAGCCGGTACATAAGAGCAAATCAGCTCAAACAGCGGGGTTAAGTCTTTTTTCTCGTCGGTCATTTCCTTAACGGCCCAACCGTTGCGGCCGGAAGCATAGAGTACCGGAAAATCAAGTTGTTTGTCATTGGCATTCAGGCTGACGAACAGGTCAAATATTTCATCCAAAACGGCATCGACCCGGGCATCGGCCTTGTCGGCTTTGTTGATGACGACAATCGGGCAGAGACCGAGTTTCAAAGCTTTGCCGAGAACAAACTTGGTTTGCGGCATCGGGCCTTCGGAAGAATCGACAAGCAGAACGACGCCGTCAACCATAGACAGGATACGTTCAACTTCACCGCCAAAGTCAGCGTGACCCGGCGTGTCTACAATATTGATATGGGTGCCTTTCCAATTGACAGAAGTGCATTTGGAAAGGATGGTGATGCCTCTTTCCCGCTCAAGGTCATTGCTGTCCATGACGCAGGTTTCGACTTTTTGATTTTCCCGGAATGTGCCGCTTTGTTTTAACAAGCCGTCAACCATTGTGGTTTTGCCGTGGTCAACGTGGGCGATGATGGCAATATTGCGCATTTCCATGATTTTATCTTTCCTAAAACAGTTAATCTTTCAGGCACGACTTTATGCGGCCGGGGATATTCCGGCGGGAAATGTCTGAAAGAAAATTTTGGTATAATTTTTTTCCCACAATAGCAACTTAAATTTAAATTTCAAGAATTTCATGCAGGAAAGCGGAAGTTTTTTGACAATTAACGCAAAAAGGTGTAATTTGTACAGGAAGATTTATTTTTGTATTTATTATTAACATCTAAAATTAATTTATATGAATGGGTTTGAGATATTTATGACCGGTTTGTTTGTGGTCAGCTGGATTGTCGCGGTTGTGGTTTTAATCCTTATGGGCATTTATCATTACAGGTTTCATTATGCCTGTTTGTTTTGTCATAAGTGTTATAATACCGGGACGGATTGGATTGAGAACAGGATTATGCACCTTTTGCAAACGGTTTTGGCTGTGGCTATGTGCATTATGGCTTTTTATTTTTGGCTGTTTTGTGATTGGGAATGGTGGAAATGTTGCCTTTTCGGTTTTATCGCCCCTTGGATTGTGACGCTGCTTTGGGAAGGCGTGATTATGATTTTGGTGGCTTTTATCGGTTCGCAGCATGAGTATAATAATTAAAAAAATATAATTATGGTTTTGTTTATCCTTGTTATTTTTCTTCCGGGGCTTTGTGTCGTGTGGAGCCTCTGTCGGCTGATGAGCAGGCTTGATTATTCCTTTCCGTATGCCCAATTGGTTGTCCGCGGTGTGCAGCGCTATGCCGAGATAATTGAATATGATCGAATGATAAGCGGTCCGGTGGCTTTGTTGAAAATGGTGTTAAGTTTTGTTTTGGGATATTATACTGACGCCTTTTGCCGGACATTGGGTTATGCTTGGGGTATTTTGGCGATTTTCATTCTTGGTTTGTTGATTTTCTTTTTGACAAGGCCGGTTTTGAAATTTGTCAGTTATGGTTTGTTTTGGTTGATCTGGCAATGTAAAAAGCCGTTTTGAATCCGAATGAAAAAGCGAATCTTTAAAAGGTTCGCTTTTTTTTGTTTGCTTTTTGTTTTGAAAAGTGTATTTTGCGCGGTGACAGTTTAATTATTTTGTTTTTATTATTTTATCAAGATATGGAAAGTTTTTTGAATATTCTGCGGGTTGCGGGAGGTGTAAGCTTTGCCGCAGGCGTGTTTTTGATGGGAACAGTCATTTGTCAGATGCTTGGCAAAGAGCACAAAAACTTGCAAAAGATGAATCATTTTTTGCTCAAATTTCGGAAAAGCGGTTTGAAAACCGGCACATATGAGGTTGACGGCATGAAAGTCGTGGTGGAAGATAAGGACGGCGAAGATGCTGTTTTGACAAAAGTTTCTTTTGTTGAAGGGCTAAAACCGAATAGACTTTTGTCGGCTCTTTCTTTTCACGGAATATTGGCCGGGGCACTGCTTTTTGTCGGTGGTACGATAGAATGGTTTGACAATAAAAGTTTGTGGCTTTTGCTGATTTTGGTTTGTTTTGCAATGCCGCGGATTATGCTTCGTTTGTATGTGCTTATGGCTAAATTGTCTATGGTATTGTTTTTCTTGTTGAAACTTTTTATAACGGCTTTGAGCGTTTGTTACGAGTATTTAATGTTTTTGTTGCTTTCCGGTCTGAAGAGAGCTAAAGCGTTGTTCGGTTGAACAACGCTTTTTTCTTAAAGTCTTTTGCCATATTGCAGCAGTTTGTTGCGGACAAAACCCCGCAGGCTGACATCCGGGCGGGCACCGTAGTGGCTGATGATTTCCGCAGCGGCAATGCCGCCGATTAAGGCGCAGGTGCCGAGGGAGCGTTCCTGTGTATAGCCATACAGAAAGCCGGCGGCATACAAATCTCCGGCGCCGGTCGTATCGACAACATTTTCGACTTTTTCTGCTTCTACAAAAGTTTTGGTTCGTCCGTTAACGATAACCGAACCTTTGTCGCTGCGGGTGATGGCCGCCGTTTCAACCTCGGTTTTTATCATATCCAGCGTTTTGTAAAAATCCGGTTCCTGAAACAGAGCCTTGATTTCTTCTTCATTACCGAACAAAATGTCTACCGAATCGGAAATTAATTTTAAAAATTCTTCGCGATGGCGGTCGACGCAGGATTTGTCGGACAGGCTGAACGCAACTTTTTTGTTGTGTTTGTGCGCCAGTTCGCAGGCTTTTTTGATGGCTTCTTTAGCCTCGCCTTCGTCCCAGAGATAGCCTTCAAGGTAAACAATTTTTGTGCTTTTGATGATGTCTTCATCAATGTCTTCGGCAGACAGTTTTGCTGCAGCTCCCAGATAAGTGAACATGGAACGTTCGGCATCCGGTGTTACCAAAACGATGCTGCGGCCGGTCATCGGTCCCTGATTGAGCGGCTTGGTAAAGAAATCTACGCCGGCGCCGCCGATGCTGCGGCTGAACTCCTGGCCGAGTTCGTCATCATGGACTTTACCGATAAAGGCCGGTGCACCGCCCAAAGAAGCCAGTCCGGCAACGGTATTGGCCGCAGAACCGCCCGAAACTTCCCGTTCCGGCATAATATCGGCATAAATTTTGCCGGCATCCTGGGCATTAACCAGGGTCATTTCGCTTTTGGCCAGCTTGCGTTCGGACAAAAAGCCGTCTCCGACTTTGGCCATTACATCAACCATTGCATTGCCGATTCCGACAACATCATAAAAGGTCGCATCTCTGTTTGACATTTTTTCTTATCCTTAAAGTAGTTTTTCTTACTTACATTTTATGTATTCTTTTTTTATCGGAAAAGCAAGCAAATAAAAAGGCTCTGTATTACAGAACCTCTTTATTTATACAGAAAAAATTCATCAACGGGATTAGTCGTTGGCGCCCGGGCAAACTTTGGCCTGCTCGGCGTTGAACTTGATCCATTTTTCATCAGCGTCGCTGTCAGAACAGATAGCTTCCTGCGGGCATTCGGAAATGCAAACGCCGCAATCAATGCAGGTATCAGGATCTACAACCAGCTGGGTTTCACATTCATGAAAAGCGTCAACCGGGCAAACATCAGCGCAGGATTTGCATTTGATGCAGGAATCGTTAACTACAGAAACCATTTATAATCTCCTAAAATCAATTGATTTGTTTCAGAGGGTAATTTATCTAAATTCGCAAGAAAAGCAAGTAAAAAATCGATTTGTTTGTGTTTAAGTCTTGCGAAAAACGGTTTTGTTTCCCATATATCTGAATAAATAAAAGTTATTGGAGGAAATTGAAATGTCGGAAAAAATGAATTTTCAGGCAGAGGTCGGAAAACTTCTGGATATTGTGGTTAATTCTTTGTATTCGGAGAAATATATCTTTTTGCGGGAGTTGATTTCCAATGCCAGCGATGCCTGCGACAAGCTGCGCTATCTGGCGCTGACGAATCCGGATATTGCCAAAGCCTCGGGAGAGTTTAAAATCAAAATTACCCCAGATGCCAAAACAAGCACTTTGAAAATTGCCGATAACGGTATCGGTATGAATAAAGATGATCTGGTTAACCATCTGGGGACGATTGCAAAGTCAGGGACGGCGGAATTTGTTAAGAACGTCAGCGACAACGGTTCGGCGATGGATTTGATCGGACAGTTCGGCGTTGGTTTTTATTCGGCTTTTATGGTTGCCGACAAAGTTGAAATCCTGACCCGCAGAGCCGGAGAGGACAAAGCGTGGTTTTGGACTTCCAACGGGCGCGACGGTTTTGAAATCCGTGAGGCCGAGAAAGAGGGAAACGGGACGGAAATCAAGCTTTTTTTGAAAGAAGACCAGAAGAATTTTGTTGATACGATTTATCTGCGGCATATTATCCGTACTTATTCTGACCATATCGGGTATCCGATTGTTTTGTGCCTGGGTGAGGCCGGGGAAGAAACGGTTAATACCGGGTCGGCTTTGTGGGCACGGCCGAAAAGCGAGATTACGCAAGACCAGTATAAGGAATTTTATCATCATATTTCAAAGAATTTTGATGATCCGTGGCTGACGCTGCATTTTAAAGCTGAGGGAAATATTGAATATACCGGTTTGCTTTTTATTCCTTCCGAACCGCCGTATGATCTGTTTCAGCCCGATAGTCAGAACGGCTTGAAACTATATGTCAACAAGGTCTTTATTTCCGAGAAAGTTGAAGAACTGATGCCGCATTATCTGCGCTTTGTTAAAGGCGTGGTTGACAGTTCCGATTTGCAGCTCAATATCTCGCGCGAGATGTTGCAGCATAATGCTTTGATTGAAAAAATCAAACACGGGTTGGTCGGGCGTTTGCTGAAAGAATTGAAAAACCGTGCCGCAAACTATGATGATTATATGACATTCTGGAAGGCTTTTGGGGCGGCATTTAAAGAAGGAATTTATGAAGATTTCGGTAACCGCGAGGAAATTGCCGGTTTGTCGCGCTTTCTTTCAACGCATGATTTGGAGAAGTTTACGTCGCTTGACGAATATATCGAGCGGGCGAAAAATGTTAAGATCGGTGAGAATGATCAGAAGGCCATTTATTATATTACCGGTGATGATGTTAACGTTTTGGCAAATAATCCGCAATTGGAGGCCTTTAAAGCCAAAGGAATCGAAGTTTTGCTGCTGACGGATCCGATTGATGAATTCTGGACGCAGACACTGCCGAATTATAAAGGGTTTGCCGTCAAACATATTTCGCAGGCCGATATTGATCTGGCAATCGACCGAAAAGACCAAAAAGCCGGTGACGGTGATATGGAAAAGCTGACCAAGATGATGAGCGAGATGTTTAAAAATGATGTCGGAAAAGTTACGACAACAGAACGTCTGACAAACAGTCCGGCCAGCCTGACCGTTGAGCAGGGGCAGATGAGCATTCACTTGGAGCGACTGATGCGTAATCATCAGCAGCAGACGGCTTTTGCCAGCACCCGAATCCTGGAACTGAACCCGTATCATCCGCTGATTATTAAACTGGCTGATATGGTCGGGGACGAAAAACAAAAGGCCAAAGTTGAGGAAATTGCCAGGATTATTCTTGATCAGGCCAAAATTGCCGAAGGTGAGCCGATTTCGGATTCGGCCTTTTATGTGGCAAAATTGAGTGATTATATTTTGAAAGCAATATAAGAGAGAGGGAAAGGGGGAACTTGTTTCCCCCTTTTTTATATCCCCCGGGGGAGATTTTCTTGTTTTTTATAATTTATTTTTTACTTTTTGAGTGCCCAAAAGTTTTTTCTTAATTTTCTCTGAGATATTTCTTTTGTTACTTTTGTCATGTAACAAAAGTAACCAAAAATACTAGCCCTGAACTCGTTTTCTAAGTCTTCGTGAAAAAGTTCAGGCTGTCTAAGCACAAGGCTAAGACGGCAAGAAAGCACATAGTGCTTTTAATTTTCTCTTTTTCACAAAGACTAAGAAGTACTCGTTAAAGGGCTGGTCTAACTCCCCCTATCCCCCTCTTAGCAAAGAGGGGGGATAAATGAGCTTTACTTTCAGGTTTTGCTCCAAAACCTAAGCTATTCGCAAAGGGCACCCAGTCGTGCCGGATGAGGGATTGTGGTTTAGAGAAAAATAAAAAGTACAAACGTGTCTGTTATCTTCGGGGTGGATTTGGGGGTGTAATAAAAAGAAGCCCGCGGGGAAGCGGGCTTGAAGTGAGTTTAAGCAGAATATTTAAACCGTGTGATCAATTTTGCTACAAGTTCAATGACCAGGCAAATGAGCAAAATTGCAGCACTGCCTAATTCTACCATTCTTTTTACCGTACCTCCGGGCATATACATACCAAGAAGAAATACAGAGATACAAGCCATCATGATTTTTTTATTTAGTTTCATACCATTTAATTTTGTGCTTCGGCGCAAGGCCTTAGCGGGTTAATAATAATTATTTCAGGCTTTTATTATACTACAATTTTTATTCTCTGGCAAATGCTTATTTTGGGGCTTTTTTAAGCTTTTATTAAAATGATATTAATCTTTTGCAGTTAGAATTTCTCATTATAAGTCTATTATGGAGAGTTTTCAGATGGTTTATGCGCTGGCCGGTTTTGTTTTTGGCATTTTTATTCCTTATATATCGCGGCGGTTTGCCAAGTTTATGCCGGCAACCATGGCTTATGCGCTTTATCGGATTGTTTGTCCGGGTAAAAAAGTTTCGGCAGAAAAACGGCGGAACAACTGGCATTATGCCAAGATGATTTCTCAATATCGCTGGCGCGGCGTTATGTGGGGAATCCTTACCGCTGCTCTCAGTTATGGCGTTTTTTATGAGTGGGGCAGTCCGCTTATCTGGTGGAAGCTGGTTTTTATTTGGATTTTGCTGTTGTTGGCCGAAATTGATATTCGGATGCTGCTTTTGCCGGATATTCTGACGGTTCCGCTGCTTTTGCTTGGTTTTACTTTTTCGGCGTTTTCCGGTTTATGGGCAATGCCGTATGATTCTGCTTTGGGGGCGCTTTTCGGCTATTTTGTTCCGGCTTTGATCAGTCTTTTCTTTGTTTGGAAGAATAAAGACGCTTTCGGCGGCGGCGATGTGAAACTGCTGGCGGCCGTCGGGGCATGGTTTGGTGTGGAAAAACTTTTATATGCCATTATCGGCGCCTGCGTTTTGTTTGCCCTGTATGCAGTTATTATGCGCAAAAGGCAGGGAGCTTTCGGCCCGGCGCTTTCGGCGGCGGCAATTGCGGTTGCTTTTTATTATTTTTAAGATAAACAGAGTTTGAGGGTAAGAAAAATGGGTTTTTTGGGTTTGAAAAGTTTGAAAAAAATTCCGGCGGCGCAAAAGCTTTTTCCGAAAGAAGATAAACGTAAGCTGAAAAAACTGGTAACCGGTAAGAATTTTGACTTGTTTATTATGTCGATTATTCTGGCCGATGCCGTGGTTTTGGGGATGATGACGACGGATTTTTTCCGGGAGCGCTTTGAGCAGGGACTGTTTCTGCTCGACCGGCTGTTTATGGGAATTTTTATTGTTGAAATGATTATGAAAATTTATGCCGAGCGGCGCGATTTTTGGAAATCCGGCTGGAATGTTTTTGACTTTGTGATTGTGGCCGTGTCTTCCGTTCCGGCAGCGAGCGCTTTTATTATTATCCGTTGTTTCCGGCTTTTCCGGATGTTTAAATATTTGTATCAAGCCTCCGGGATTAATAATATTATCAGTACATTTTTGCTGCTTTTGCCGGTATTTGCTTCTTTTCTGGCCGTTTTTGCCGTCTTCTTTTATGTGTTTTCGATTATTGCCGTCAGTTTGTACGGAGATATCTTTGTGGAGTTTGCAACGCTGGGGGCATCAATGCAGGTGATTTTGCAAACCTTTACCATGGATGGCTGGGCGGCAGGAATTGCCAGACAGGTTATGCGGATTTTTCCGCAGGCCTGGATCTTTTTTGCCACGCAGAAAATCGTTCTTTTCCTGCTGCTCGGTAGCTTTTTCCTGACAGCGTTCCGGGTGCTTATTCAGCAGAAAAAGTAGTTTTTTCTTCCCTGCATTTTTCGGTGCAGGGAATTTTTTTGTTTTTTTCTTGTCCTCGGCTTGACTTTCTAAAACTAAATTCCTAATTATCCTTTTAGATTAGGAACAGATAAATTTTTAAGGAGTTGACAAGTTATGAATATTAAACCTTTGCATGACAGAGTTTTAATTAAAAGACTGGAAGAAACGACAAAAACCGCCGGCGGGATTATTATTCCCGATACCGCTAAGGAAAAACCGAGCGAAGGTATTGTTGAGGCCGTCGGAAACGGTTTTAGAGCCGAAGACGGCAAGATTGTGCCGATGAGCGTTAAACCGGGCGACAAGGTTTTGTTCGGAAAATGGGCCGGTACGGAAGTTAAGGTAAACGGCGAAGCCCGTCTGATTGTTAAAGAATCAGAGATTTTGGGTGTGATTGAAGAGTAATTTGAGTGGATTTTTTAGAAAGAAGGAAGGAAAGTTAAAATGGCAGCAAAAGATATTGAATTCGGAACTGATGCCAGAGCAAAAATGTTAAAAGGCGTGGAGACTTTGGCAAGAGCCGTTAAAGTTACGCTCGGGCCGAAAGGACGCAATGTGGTTTTGGACAAGTCTTACGGTGCGCCGAAAATTACCAAAGACGGTGTTTCGGTTGCAAAAGAGGTTGAACTTCCCAACAAGTTTGAAAATATGGGTGCGCAGCTGATTAAAGAAGTTGCCCAGAAGACTGCCGACAAGGCCGGTGACGGTACGACAACCGCAACCGTTTTGGCTGAAGCAATCATTCGCGAAGGCTGCAAAGCCGTTGCCGCCGGAATGAATCCGATGGATTTGAAACGCGGTATTGATATGGCGGTTGAGGCTGTGGTTACGGATATTAAATCTCGTTCAAAAGATATTAAAACCTCGGAAGAAATTGCTCAGGTCGGTACGATTTCAGCCAACGGTGACCGTTCAATCGGCGAATATCTGGCTCAGGCTATGGAAAAGGTCGGCAATGAAGGCGTGATCACGGTTGAAGACGCCAAAGGCTTGGAAACCGAGCTTGACGTGGTTGAAGGTATGCAATTTGACCGCGGTTACCTTTCTCCGTATTTTGTTACCAATCCGGATAAGATGACCTGCGAATATGAAAATCCGTATATTATGCTGTATGACCAGAAAATCAGCAATTTGCAGCCGATGATTTCTATTTTGGAAGCGGTTGTTCAAACCGGACGTCCGTTGTTGATTATTGCCGAGGATATTGAAGGCGAGGCTTTGGCAACATTGGTTGTTAACCGTATTCGCGGCGGCCTGAAAGTTTGTGCCGTCAAGGCTCCGGGTTTTGGCGACAGACGCAAAGCCATGCTGCAGGATATTGCCATTTTGACAGGCGGACAGGTTATTTCCGAAGAGTTGGGCATGAAAATTGAAAATGTTACTTTGGATATGCTTGGTACGGCCAAGAAGATTGAAGTCAACAAAGATGATACGACGATTGTTGACGGTGCCGGCGAAAAGGATATGATAGCTGCCCGTGCTGCCCAGATCCGTAAGGAAATTGCTGATACGACTTCTGATTATGATCGTGAAAAACTGCAAGAACGTTTGGCCAAAATTTCCGGCGGTGTTGCCGTTCTGCGTGTTGGCGGGGCTTCAGAAGTTGAAGTTAAAGAAAAGAAAGATCGGATTGACGATGCGTTGAATGCTACTCGTGCAGCCGTTAAAGAAGGTGTGGTTGCCGGCGGCGGTTGTGCTCTGATTTATTCTTCCGGCGCTTTGGATAAGCTGACACCGGCTAATCAAGACCAGAAAGTCGGTATTGACATTATCCGCAAGGCTATTCAGGCTCCGCTGCGTCAGATTGCCGAGAATGCCGGTGTTGATGGTGCGGTTGTGGCCGGAAAACTGATGGAATCGAAAGATACCAACTTTGGTTACAATGCCCAAACCGGTGAATATACCGATATGGTCAAAGCCGGTATTATCGATCCGACCAAGGTTGTTCGTACAGCTTTGCAGGATGCTGCTTCGGTCGGCGGTCTGTTGATTACGACAGAGGCCATGATTACCGAGCAGCCGCAAAAAGAATGCTCTTGCGGCGGTGCTGCTCCGGCAATGCCCGGCGGAATGGGCTTCTAACGGCCTGATTTGATGAAAATCCTCCGAACTTTTCGTTCGGAGGATTTTTTTTGTTATCTTTAAATTAACATAAGCGGCGTTATATTAGCTAAAATTTAATAAGGGAGGTTGATATGCCGGATTTGGTTGATTTGCAGAAACTCAGAGAAATGCGGGACAGCGGGCGTATTACGGTTGAAGAATATGACAAAGGAACGGAGCTTTTATATCAAAAGTCCATGCGGCAGGCCGGAGTGCGGCGGGCTACCAAAAACGGGGCAGTTTATATTTTGTTGGCCGGTTTTCTGGGGGTTACCGGGCTTCATAATTTTTATGCCGGATTTTGGGGGAGAGCCTTGATACAGCTCGGTTTGAGCCTGACTTCCTGGTTGTTTCTTTTTTTGCCGCTGATTTTGGTGGTTCTCTGGGTGTTGATCGAGATTTTTTTACAAAATAAAGATGCTGACGGAAATCCTTTCGGAGGCAGTCGGTTTCTGATTGTCGGGCTGCGTATCGGAACGGTATTGTGGCTGGTCTATACTTTTTATATAACCTGGAAAAATAATGAGTTTATCTGGCAGGATAATACGGTTGTTGTAACGGACGAGGATATGGTATAAAAAAGGGAAGTTGAAAATTTTATGAATATAAAAAAGCCTCCTTATTCAGGAGGCATTAAATGGAGCGGGTGAAGGGATTCGAACCCTCGACATCAACCTTGGCAAGGTTGCGCTCTACCCCTGAGCTACGCCCGCATCGGTAGAACGAGTAATTAAATATCACATCCAAAATAAAATGCAAGCATTTTTTTGTTATTTTTCTATTTTTTTTATCTCTTGTCATTATTGTTTTTTTATGTTACGGAAAAAACGTAAAATCATTATTATTAAATCATTATGGAAAAGTTTTTAAACACGCAGTTAGGACTGGCGCTTATCGGATTGGCAGTGATTATTTCGCTTGTTGATGCCGTGACTTTTTACAGATTGTGGAAAGCAGGAAAATTGCCGAAAGATGAAGCAGAAGCGAAATTGCAAAAAATCGGACTTAAAGGTATTTTTGCAGAAGGTCTGGTTTTTGTCGGTTTTGCAATTTATTGTTTCGGCAGCGGCAATCTGAGTGTGATCGGGGGGAGTACAATTGCTTGTGTTCTTCCGTGGTTTGTTTTGTTGTATCCTCCTGAAAAGAAGAAGTCCTGACTGAAAATGACACCGTTTTATGTGTAAAACGGTGTTTTTTGTTTGGGAAAACAAAATATGAATACTTTATGAACTATCTTTTGGAAAATGAATAGCTTACAGAAAGAGGGAAGTTTTTTAAGCGGGTTTTTGGCGGCGGTGGCCGGCATGCTTTTTTTGTGTGCGGATATGATTTTTGTTTTGCGTTCGGGAGAATCTGCTGTAGTATATCCAGTGATAGTTTCATAGTGTAGGAGGTGTTATTTTGTATTGTATTTTACAAAATGAACGCGATGAGTTGTTGTTTATTATAAACGATACGCACAGCCGCGAGGTCAACGAGCCGGTGTTTGAGTATTATAAGAATACCAAGACAGCGTGTTTGAAAAAAAATTCCGCCACGATTGTGGATTTGGAGCATGTGAACGAAAATATTGAAGATGCGTTATTGAAATCGGATAAGGTTTATCTGATTGAGCGTTCGGCGGAAGATACGATGTGTGACAACTATATTGCGAAAGTCAGGGTTGTTTAAAAAGGTGTTTATTTGATGAAAACTGATGTATTTTCCGGTTTTTTTATGGGTAAGGTCAAGATTTTCCGCGGGGATGACGATACGTCTTCTTTTATGACAAAAGAGAATGCTGATTTGGCGGATATTTTGCTTTTTATCCGAAAGAAGGAAACAGAAAATACGGAAGATTGTTCCGACCTTTGATTTTTTTGATAAAAATTCCTATGTTATATGGGGAAGATGTTTTGGAAGGAAAAGTATTGGAACGTTTTTTATCATTTGTATTTATGGCGGCTGCCGGTTTTTTGTTCTTTATGTTTTTGGGGGTTGCTCTTTATATCGGCCTGATTCTTTGTCTGGCGCTGGTGGCTTTTGTGTTTATTACCGCCGGGGCGGAAAAAGCCCAGGAATGGTGGCAAACGAATTCTCCTGCCATTATCAATTGGTATCGCCGGATGTGGGCAAAGTTTAAAAACTGGGGAAAGCCAAAAGAAAAGCGAGAAGTTTATGAAATTAACCCTGATGATATTGAGCTTCTGACACCGGAAGAATATGACCGAAGAAAAAAAGACGGCCGTAATATATAAATGATTGATTTTTTTGTGAAATCAAATAAAATAATCTTGCTAGGTGCGGTTTGTCAGGAGGTGGGGCATGAAACACGTTATACCTATTATTCCCTGGTCTTATAATCAAATTTTGGAAGGAAAAAAGAAAATTCAGCTGGCTGTGTTTGATAAGGTGGCGCAGCAGGTTAGAGTTAATGACGAGATAGAGTTTGAAAACGTTATTACAAAAGAGCGGCTTTCCTGCGTTGTTAACGGTTTTGTTATTTTTGAAAATTTTGAGATGATGATAGATACGCTGCCGCCGGAACTTTTTGGGTATGATAACCGGAAAGAAGTTAAAGTCCGGGTCAACCGTCTTTTTCCGAAAGAAGAAACTGAAAACAATTTTGCCGTCGGTTTTTTTATCCGCCCGATTTTGCCGGATGTTCAAAAAATCCGTTCTCCGAAATATAATTTTGAACGGGTGCCTGAGCAGTATCAATATGCCCGGGGTTGAATTTGAGGCTGAAAGGGGTTAAATCCCCGGTATTATTGGGATAAGGAGGGATGAGATGAAAAAAGAATTGTTGGAAATGATTGAAAAGCGCCGGTCAATCTATGACTTAGGAAGCAGAAAGGTTTTATCGGAAGAGCGGATTTCCGAGATTGTGAAAGAGGCCGTGAAGTATTGTCCGACGGCGTTTAATTCGCAGAGTGCGAGAGTTGCCGTTCTGTTTGGCGAAAATCATCAAAGGCTGTGGGATATTGTTTTGCAAAAGCTGAAAGAAGTGGCGCCGCAGGACGGATTTGCCAAGACGGAACTTAAGATCGCTTCTTTTGCGGCCGGATATGCGACAATTCTCTTTTTTGAAGATTTAGATACGGTGGAAGATTTGCAGAAAAAGTTTCCGTTGTATGCGGAGAATTTTTCAAAATGGTCGTTGCAGGCAAACGGAATGTTGGAATATATTGTTTGGACGGCATTGGAGGCAGAAAGTGCCGGTGCTTCGCTGCAGCATTATAATCCGTTGATTGATGATGAGGTGAAGAAGGCATGGAATTTGCCGCAGAAATGGCAACTGCTGGCTCAAATGCCGGTTGGTAGTATAGAGGCTCCGGCGGGAGAGAAAAGCTTTTTGCCGATTGATGAAAGAGTTAAAATCTTTAAATAATGCTTGCCAAATTGATTATTTCGCCGTATAAACCAGTTCCATGGAGAGATGGCAGAGTGGTCGAATGCGGTTGACTCGAAATCAATTGTACTCTTTACGGGGTACCTAGGGTTCGAATCCCTATCTCTCCGCCATTTACAACAAAGCCCGCGTAAAGCGGGTTTTGTTGTAAATGATGAGGAGAGTCGGATTAGAACCCTAGGGAACAGGGTTCGACTACCAGCGAAAGGCGGGCGGAAGAACGCCGGTCGGCTTGGAAAAGCCGATGAGCGCCTGTGCAACTCAAGCTATAGCGCAGAGTAATCCCTATCTCTCCGCCATTTACAACAAAGCCCGCGTAAAGCGGGTTTTGTTGTAAATGATGAGGAGAGTCGGATTAGAACCCTAGGGAACAGGGTTCGACTACCAGCGAAAGGCGGGCGGAAGAACGCCGGTCGGCTTGGAAAAGCCGATGAGCGCCTGTGCAACTCAAGCTATAGCGCAGAGTAATCCCTATCTCTCCGCCATTTTGATTAAAAAGACGCTCGTTTGCGGTGTCTTTTTTAGTTTTGTCTATTGGAGTGGAATAATTGACATTTTGGGGATGCTGTTATAATATGACAATGTTTTTTTATTATTAATTTTAACAATAGATATTTATGAAAAATTATTCTGGAACTAAAATCGGAAAGTATGTGATTTTTGGTATTGTGGCGATATTTGCCATATGTTTGCTAATCAGCAGTGTTTATGTTGTGAATCCGGGATATCGGGCCGTTATGGTGACGCTGGGTAAGGTTGAACCGCGCTCGATTGCCAATGGTATCGGTTTTAAGTGGCCGTTTGTGTCTACTGTTGTGGATATGAATGTGCAGACAAACGAGATGACGGATGTGGGGACAACTTATACAAAAGATGTTCAGACAGCCGAGATTAAATATACCTTTACTTATAACCTTAATCCCGAGAACGTATGGATGCTGTATGAAAGAGTCGGTTTGGATTATGCCGCCAAGAAAATTGTGCCGGTGTTGAACGATGTTATCAAAGATGTTATCGGAAGATGGCAGGCGCAGGATTTGGTGGCAAGCAGGGATTCTGCCAGAATCGAGATTACGGCGCTGCTGAGGGAAAGAGTGGACAAGACTTATTTTCAAAATTTGACATTTCAGATTATAAATCTTGATTATTCCGATGCGTTTGAGCAGGCTATTGAAAATAAGGTTATTGCCGATCAGCGGGCGCAGGAGGCCGTAAACAATACACGCCGGATTACCGAAGAAGCCGAGCAGAAAAGGATTGCGGCAAAAGCCGAAGCCGATGCGATGGAAATTAAAGCGCAGGCTTTGACCAAAAACAAAGGGCTGACCGAGTATGAGGCCGTGCAAAAATGGGACGGAAAGCTGCCGCAGTATATGCTGGGGAATGCCGTGCCTTTTGTGGATTTGAGCGGCAAATGAGATTTGTTAAAAAAAGAGCGCTACAACAGCGCTCTTTTTTGTGTGTATAATAAAACTATTATTTATATTCTTCATCCGTTACGGGGTTGAGCCAGCGTTGAGAAAAAACAAAGGCCGAAAGTTAGTGCCAATAAATTTTTTTTCAGTGAAAAGGCCTTATTCGTAAATAGGTTTGTATTTTTCAATTTCGGTTTCCTTGATGAGGTTGATTGTTGTCAGGGCATTTGGCAAGCCGATGTAGGGAATCGCCTGGAGCATGGCGACCAAGAGTGTTTCTTTGTCATTGCCGGTAGAGAAGACATTGCTTTTTTGACTTTACTGCCATAAAGGCCGGTTTGGCATGGCTGTTGAGCAGAGCTGACTGGATTGTGCCTATTCCGGGAACAACGAAACTTGCCAATCTGGAAGAAAATATCCGGGCGGCCGAAGTTGAGATTTCTGCGGCGGACTGGAGAAAACTCGAGAAAGAGTTGTCTGAGATTGACATTATGGGCGATCGTTATCCGGCCGATCAGCAGGCACAGGTCGGAAAGTAGATTTTTGCGGATTGCCGTTTTCAGAGAGCAGGAACTGTCTTTAACTCCTGCTCTTTTCTGTTTGATTTAACGGCGGTTCTTCCTTTTGACCTTTTTGACCGTTTAAATTGCTCAAGAACTGATTTTCAATTTTCATATATTGGTCAAACAGCCATTTTGACTGGAACAAAAGGACGATTGAAGCAATCAGCATCAGCAGGATGACTTTGGGGTTTTCGGTTAAAAACTGGTGAACGACCGTTACAATGAAAAATGCAACCAGCAGCAACCTGAAACTTGTTAGCACTATGAGCGGCAGGCGGTTGATTTTTTTGGCCATCCAGAGTTTGTGGTATAAGGCTGCAACTTTGTTGTTGGAGATGAAAAAGTTGCGGAGGTTTTCCGTTTCTTCGCCGATGACGTTGCAGAAACCCATTTTTTCTTCAATCTTGCGGGAAACGGATGTTTTGACCCGGTCTTTGTCTTTAGACGGGAGGAAGCGGCAAAAAGCGGCGGCAACTTTGTCTTTTAACAGGCTCGGGAGAATGGCTTCCCAGCCGATCAGGGCTTTTAAAAACGGTGCCATCAGAGCCAGGGTTATAACGGTAACGGCCAAGTTTGCCGGAAAGCCGGAGAGCAGCGTGTTGATGAACGGTTTGATGAAATATCCGGACAGGCCTATAATGGTATAAAGAATCATTGCCAGCAGCCCTAAGCGTGAGAAATAGTTTTTGAACAAAAGCTGCCAGAGTTGTTCTTCATGTTTGTTTTCTTTTGAAACGGTATTTTGTTCGATATATTTGTTCCAAGATGCCGGGAGTGTTTTTTGCAGCAGGCGGTATGCCGGTTCGGAAGACTTAATCATCATCGGGGTTAAAAACGTGGTAATGACCGAAACGGCAACGATAATCGGATATACTTTGGCATCAAGAACGCCGATGCTCATACCGAGGCTGGCAATAATAAAGGCAAATTCACCAACCTGAGCCAGCGAAAAACCACCTTGTACGGCTGTTTTGAGTGTTTGTCCGGAAAAGATAAAGCCAAAGCAGGAAAAGACGACCTTGCCGCCGATAACAATCAGGGTGATGACGAATATCGGCCAGGCGTATTCGAGAAACATGGCAGGGTTGACCATCATGCCGACGGAGACGAAAAAGACGGCACCGAAGAAATCTTTCAGCGGTTTTATGTTTTTTTCAATCCGTTCTATAACCTCGGTTTCTGCCAGAATCGACCCCATGATGAAGGCCCCGAGAGCCGAGGAAAAGCCGGATGACGTTGCAAGCAAAACCATCCCGAAACATAGACTTATCGTGATGAGCAGCAACATTTCGTCGGTGAGGAATCCGGTGATTTTTTTCAGGAAAGTTGGAACGATATAAATGCCGATGACAAAGCACAAAACCAAAAAGAAGACCAGTTTTAACGTGCTTAAAGCGAGTTCCTGACTGTCTATCGTGCTGCCGAGTGCGATTGTCGGCAAAAGTACCAGCAGGAGAATGCCGACAATATCCTCGACCACGAGAACGCCGAAGACCAGGTCGGTAAATTTTTGTTTTTTAACATTCAGGTCATCAAAGGCTTTGATGATGATGGTGGTGGATGACATGGAGATCATACTGCCGAGGAAAAAGCTGTCAATGGCCGACCAGCCCAGGAGAAGGCCAGTATTGTAGCCGAGAAACAGCATGAACAGGATGTTGACCGTGGCCGTAATCATTGCCGATTTGCCGACGTTCATCATTTTTTTGAAACTGAATTCCAGCCCTAAGCCGAAGAGCAGGAAGATAACACCAATATCTGCCCAGATGGTGAGATTTTGCTGATCTGTTACCGTCGGCAGGAAATTAAAATATGGTCCGGCAAAAATTCCGGCCAGAATATAGCCCAGAACAGTCGGTTGTTTCAGCTTTTTGAAAATCAGCGTGATAATTCCGGCGTAAATTGTAATCAGGGTCAGATCGGTGATCAGGGTGTGAATCGAGTGCATTGGTTTTTCCTGCCAAGAGGTTGTTTTAACCGAGAGAGCCTAACAAAAAAATCTTAAAATTTTGTTAGGCCTCGGAATAATATAGTTTTTTTATTTGATTTTTGGAGAGCAAAACACGCCGTTTGAAGCGGCGTGTTTGTGAGAAAATGCAGTTTTATTTGTTAAAGTCATAGAAATTGAGCCCGACTTCCGGATTGTATGTCCGCTTAATATGCGTGCGGGGGAAGCTTTGGATGTAAAACTCTCCGGCACCGTTGATGTCTGCCGAAAGCAAGTGTCCTGCAATGCCTTGATATTTGCTGTTGCCCAGCGTTATATGCAGATGAAGGTATTCTTTGCCGTCCATTGTTGAAATATTGCCGGTCAGATTGGTAATTTCCATTTGTCCCTCAAAGGTTTTGTCGACGTATTTTTTGGTTTTGGGATCAAAAAAACGCAGAACGGCGCGATTGACCGCTCCTATGCCTGTGATGTTTCCGGCGGTGATTTTGTTGGTCTTTACAAAATCTTCCAGAGCCGAAACCAGTTCAGCGTGGTTATTTATGCTGACAATATAACCGGAACCGGCCTTAGCCGCCGTCCAATTCGTACCGCTTTCTTGAAAATGTCCGCAATTGAAAAAACGGTTCCAAATATATACAGCCGCAGCAAAGATTAAAACTATTGCTATGATGGATAAAAAGTGGTGTCTCATATTATTCTCCTTTTTTAGAGCATTTAGGAAATTGTTCACAGCTGATAATCGGCTGTTTATGTTTTTGAGGTTGCAGCAGACGGATATGGACAGGCGTGCAACCTGTATCGTAAGACTTGCAGATATGGGCCGGTTTGACGGTTGTGCAGCTTATGCCGTTCCAGGTTTGTCCGTTCGGACATTTGCAGATATCAAGAAAAACACTTTGTGTTTTGTTATATATGAATTGTGCATTAATCCATTCTCCGCCGAATTTTCTGCATCTTTCCACAATCGGGATTTTGACGCAGTTGCGGCCGTCCCAGGCTCTGAGCGGCGGACAGGCAAATTCGGGATTGGAGCTTCCGCAACGGACGGACATTAGCTTTCCGTTCAAGTTGTGAGCAAATTTTTTACATTCCGCCTGTGTCTGTGGGCTATACAACAGAAACAGGAGCAGAAGCAAAATTCGTATCATTATTTGCTCCAGCCGATTGCCTGCGTTACAATGACTTCTTCCGGTTCCTGCAGATTGAGTTCTTTGCCGAGGGCGGCGTGATCAAAGTATCCGCGGACAACGTTGTTGAGTCCCTTGGAAGCGCAGTAAAGGCCGACATTCTGATAAGCAGAACCGGCGTGCATCGGAGAGTTCTTTTTGTCGCTGCCGACAAAAACCAGATGAAGAGGCGCCTTTTTTACAAATTCCTGTGTATTGAGAATGCTGCGGACATCTTTTCGGCTGATGTTTTTGAGGCTGTTTTTTTCCGGATTATAAAGCCAGATGCCGTCAGCCTGCAAAACATAGACCTTCAGGTTTTGTTTGTTTTGCGATGTCGGTATGCTGTGTTTGCCGTCGTGTGTAATGCCCCATGCCGTCCAGAGGATTTCGCTCAAAGTCTGAGGATCAATTGCCCGGGAAGCAAATTTACGCGTTGTTTTGCGGGCGGCAACGGCCTGCATCAAAGGCATTCCGCCTTCGGTTCGAGGCGTCGGGAGTTTGTTTTCCTGCGCTGCGACGGAAAAACTTATTAAAAGGGCAGATAAAAATGACAAAATTTTAAGCATTTTATTTTCCTTTCTTTTTGTTGTGGGTAATTTTGTTGTCCAGCCGTTCTTCTTTGATACCGGCAGGGTCCTGATGGACGATGATTTGAGCGTCGGGATATTTGCTCAGAATTTTTTCTTCTACCATATTGCAATAGTGATGAGCTTGATAAAGCGATAAGTTGCCGTCAAGTTCAAGGTGGAATTCGAACAAATATGTTCCGCCGAGGTCACGGCTGCGAAAATCGTGGATGCCTTGGATAAAATCAAAGGATTTTGCGCATTTTATGACTTCCGAACGGATGTTTTCATCCAGTTCTTTATCCAACAGCTGGGCGATGGCCTGTTTGGCCAGATCATAAGCATTAAACAGCAGATAAGCGGCAATCAATACAGCCGTGAGGGTATCAAACCACAGAAAATCAAAAAATTGGACGACGATCAAACTGAGGATGATTGAACCGTTGGTTAGCAGGTCAACAACATAGTGAGCGCTGTCGGCCAAAATTGCCTGAGATTTGGTTATTTTTGCGACATGCCTTTGGAAGGTGATTAAGGCAAGCGTGGCCAGAATGCTGATGACCATGATGATTAAACCGATGCCGGTGTCGGCAATCTGCCGCGGAGAGACAAAACGGTTAAAGCCGTCATAGATGACGAAAAGACCGGAGCCGGCGATAAAAGCGGCCTGGGTCAACGAGCTCAACGCTTCGGCCTTGCCATAGCCATAGCGGTGGGTGGCGCTGGCCGGTTTGGCGGAGTAGCGTACGGCGATTAATGTGATTAATGATGCAAAGATGTCGGACAGGCTGTCGACCATTGATGACAGAACAGCCAGGGAATCGGTAACAAAAGCGCCGAATATTTTTAGCAGGCACAAAATAACGGCAACGGATATGCTGGTGCAGGCGGCCAGATTCTTTAAGCGGTCGCTTTGTGCTTTAGTGAGCTGTGATGACATTTCTGATTTTCTCCAGATCTATTTTGCTTATTTCAAAATAGGTATCTTTAGTATATTTTTCATAAAGCTGCAAGGTCTTTTCATTCGGGATGGCAGTATATTCTATTTTTACAAAATATGTATTGCCGCTTTGGAAAAATCTATAAAGTATTTTCTGGTTGTTTTCGGCCAGAAGTTTGAATGAGAAGATTTCTTTTGCTCCGGGTATGTTTGTTTGCGTATCGGACAATCTGGCGTTCAGCATAGCGCGGGCAAGCAGACTGACCCGATAAGAATCCGTAGTTGAATTGAATCCGATTAATCGTCCAAGCCGCAGATTCCAAAGGGTGCTGTATGTCCAGTCGACGAAATCAGGTGAGAGATCGATGAAATCTGCGGCCACGCTCCAAACCTGAAATTTGGATGGAAATTTAATGTAAGCGGCACGGGAACCCCGTCCGATATCAAGGTCATAACGTCCGATGTCAAAACGGACAAGCTGCCGGCCGTTTGAGTCTTTCAGCGTGACTTCCGTTTTGGGAGAGGCCGGATCGGTCAGGTCTTGTAATCCGAAATGAGCAAGATGTTCAACTTTGTCTGATTTTTTTTCAAAGTAGCGGGCTTCCAGCAAGGCACTCAGAAAACTGCGGATGCGATCTTGCAAGACCATGAAATGCGGCTGGCCTTTCAGTTGCCAAATTCCGTTTTCTTTGATGAAAGTCAGGTTCCCGGCGGTTGTTGTCAGAGAGATTTCTGCGACATCATTGATCTGTTGCGGAAGTTTGGCAAAGAGAGGTTGCTCAATCAGGTCTTCCGTGCTTTTTTGCCGGACAAAATGACCGGAGGTCAGGCCGGCAGCCAGAAGCAGCAACGAAACCATCATAATTATTGCCGGACGGCGTTTTAATTTTTCTGCAGAAGGCGAATGAGGCAGTTTATGTCGCTTTAGTCTGAGCAACAAGAGTGCCAGGGCAAAGAGCAGGGGCAGGGCATAAATGTTGGTAAATTTGACGGCAAGATCAATTTTTTGGATTTTAAAACGGCTTTCTTCCTGAACTTGTTGCAAATCTTGCCGCAGGGTGTTTAGTTTTTTGCGGATGCCGGCAATGAGAGCCAGTTCGTCCGGGGTGAAATTTTCCCGCTGTTCGAAGGTTTTTTTGTTCCATATTTCCTGCAATCCCGCTTTGGCCAAATCAATGTTGTCCATGATTTCGTTTTCTTTGATTTTGGCTTCACGAAGACCTGCTTTGCGGATATGTTCAACTTCAATAAACGGACGAAGTTTTTCCGTTTGTCCGCGCAAGCTCAAAAGTTCGGTGTTTCCGGTCAGCATATCCAGACTGTTCAGTACAAAGTTAGCGTTGTCCAGCAGCGGAATGAAATATTGTTTGTCGCCGATAAAGATGTTTTTTCCCCAATAAGAATCGTACAGAAAATCCGTATCGCCGACGATGATGACATCAAAAGCTTTGCTCAGGTTGGTGCTGGTTATGCGGGCGGCAATGTATTTGGTATAAGAATCGGTTTTGAAACGGCGGAGCAAATCTGCCGGGTTGGTGCCGCGCCGAATTAGCTCAGCCGGAATTAATGCCGAATTTCGGCTCAGGGAAATCAGCGGAATAAAACTAATGTTTTTTTGCTGCTGGTCTGGTTCAATAACAGTTGCAGATGAAAACAAAAGCTGTTTGAGACGGGATAATCCCGGGAAAGCCGGGTTGAAATTGTTTTCTTTTAACAGATACTGAACAATGTCCTGAGTGAAATTTGCCGTGCGTGTTGTGGTGCCGGAGGCATTGACTAACAGCGAATTTTCAAGATCCGTGGCGGCAACGTTCGGGTAATAATGAAAACCCCAGATTTTATCCAGCCCGTTCAGATCTGAAGGTTCCGGTCTGGAATCTACCGGTGCCAGATTGTTTAATGCTTCAGACGCAATGTCAACGAAAAGCATGATCTTTCCGCCCTGATAGCTGTAATCTTTTAAAGCTTTTACCATGGCTTCCGACGGGTGTTTCGGATGGATGACCATTATGGCTTTGAAGTCTTTTGTTATGTCTTCCGGCCGGTTGATCATTCTTATGCTATAAAATTTATCCAATCGGTTTAGGAGTTCCCAGCGAGGTGTGACAATGCTGCCGACGCTTTCACTGTTTACCGGAAGGGAGGAAAAAATACCGAGCAGCGGCTTGCTGTTGTTGATGGAATAGATGGTTTCCGTCAGGTCTTGTTCTATGTAGCTTTGGCGTTCCAACGGCAGAAAAGGAATGATTTTTTTGTTGTCCAGGCTATCGGAAAAAATAATGCCGAAAAATGCAGCTTGTGAGCGGTCAATGACGGGAAGGCTGTGTAATCCGCTGGCAATGGCATAGTCTTCAGATTCGTCCAGCGGCTCAACATAGTTTATCTGGTAGGTGAATTTACCGCCGGAGATGTTTTCGTATTGTTGAAGCAGCAAACGGACTCTGTCAAAATAACTGCGAAAATCAGGATTACGTTCGCTCAAAATTTTGGAATAAAAAAGTTTGGCCGTTACCGGAGACGGCAGGTTTTGCAATATTTTTTCGGTGGCCGGGGTTAAAGTAAAGTTGTGTTCTTCCGTCAAATCAAAGCGAATATTTCTCAGGTGGTTGTTGGCCAGCAGGTTTAGTCCGATGAAGCCGAGTAACAATGAGCAGAACAGAAGAATATAATGCAGCCGTCGGCCGGAACGTACCAGAGTTGACGTACCGGAGGTCTTGAAACTGATAATGATTTCCGTTGTGAAGTTAAACAGCAAAATTATTGAAACATAAAATATTATGTCACGCAGTTCCAGAAGCCCCTGGGCGATGGTTTGAAAATGAGTGATGAAACTGAAAGAGGCGATCATGTCTACGATGGACAGCGGAAAAAACAGTCTGAACAGGCTGAGAACATATTCCAGAGAGCTCAGAAAAAAGAGCAAATTGGCAATAACGGCCAAAACCAGGGCAATTACCTGATTTTTGGTCAGCGAGGACATGGTCTGAGAAATGGCAAGCATACAGCCGGCCAGAGTGAGGCTGCCGAAATAACTGAGTAAGATAACGCCGTTATCCGGTTCTCCGAGGAGATTAACCGTTAACCAAAACGGAAATGTCAGGACCAATGCAATTGCACAGAACAGCCAAGAGGCCAGAAATTTTCCCCAGACCAGAGATGTGGTCGTAACGGGCATGGTCATAATTTGGACAATGCTTTTGCTTTTGAATTCTTCAGCCCAGAGCCGCATTGATATCCCGGGAATGAACAGCAGATACAGCCAGGGTTGAAAACTGAACATCGGCAGCAGGTCGGCCCGGCCGCGCTCAAAAAAGTGGCCGAAATAAATAGCAAAAGAGCCGTTTAGGATTAGAAAGGCTATCAGATATACATAGGCCAGAGGGGATGTAAAATAGCGTTTGAGCTCATTTTTGGCAATAATAACAGCGTTTTTCATTGATTGTTCTCCAAAGACGTGAGCTTTTTGAAAGCATTTTCCAAACTGCGCGAATGTGTTTGTTTTAGTATTTCGGGCAAGCTGCCGTCTGCCATAATCCGTCCTTTGTCAATCAGAATAATCCGGGTGCTGATGTTTTCGGCTTCGTCCAGCAGGTGGGTCGAAATGATGATGGTCTTGTTTTTGCCCATTTGTTTGATCAGGTTGCGGATGTGTTCTTTCTGGTTGGGATCAAGCCCGTCGGTCGGCTCATCCAGAAGCAGAATTTTGGGATCGGAAATAATGCTTTGGGCGAATCCGACACGGCGGAGATAGCCTTTGGACAGGGTTTCTATGCGTTGGGATAAAACGTTTTCAATATTAGCGATTTTGTAAATTTTGTTCAGGCGCTCTTGTTTCTTTTTTCCGGAAAAACCGCGGAGTTCGGCCATATAGTTCAGAAAGGCCCGAACAGTCATGTCCGGGTATAGCGGGGAGCCCTCCGACAAGAATCCGATATTGCTTTTGGTTTCCAACGGATATTCCCGAATGTTTTTTCCCAACACAAAAATTTCTCCGGAAGAAGGTGCCAGATAGCCGGTTATCATATTCATCAAAGTTGATTTTCCGGCGCCGTTCGGACCAAGCAGGGCGATGATTTCGCCTTTTTGCGTGCTGAAGCTGATATTGCGGACAGCCTGCAAAGTGTCAAAATTTTTGTTAAGGTTTTTTACCTCGATAGTTGCGGCCATGTTTTTTCCCCAGTGAACTAAACCAACCTGATTGTATCGGCAAAAGTTAAAAATATGGTGAATCTGTTTTTGGACTTTAACGGCGGTTGATTTCATAAAGGGCTATTGCCGCGGCCGTGGCTACGTTTAGGCTTTCGACTTTGGGAGAGATCGGCAGTTTTACGGAAGAATCGCAGTTTTCTTCTACCAGCCGTCGCATGCCTTTGCCTTCCGAACCCATGACAATGGCTGTTTTTCCCGATTTATTGATTTGGTCAATGGTTGTTTGGGCATAGCCGTCCATGCCGAGAATCCAAAAACCATCTTGTTTCAGCCGGACTAAGGCTCGCGACAGATTGGTAACACGGCAGATCGGCAGAAGCTCTATCATCCCTGCGGAAGCTTTGGCCATGGCACCGGTTTCGGCCGGGGCGTTTTTGTCCTGCATAATGAGCGCCAGCGTGTCAAAAGCAACACAGGAGCGGATGATGGCGCCGATGTTTTGCGGGTCGGTTACCTGGTCAAGAATCAGAATATGGCAGTCTTTTTTTTCAGCCGCCAGAGTGCAGATGTCTTCAATCGAATAATTTTCCAACTCTTTGCATTGCAAAGCAAATCCTTGGTGAACGGCCTCTCGCGGGAGCATTTTATCGATGTCTTTGCGGTCAACAATCTGCAGCGGGAGATTGTTTCTTTGACAGGCCGATAAATGTGCTTTTATTTCTGCAGCGTTTTCTGCCGATGCATATATTTTTAGAATCCGGCGCGAAGGGTTGGCAATGGCGGCAAAAACCGGGTGGCGGCCGTATAAAAGCACCGTATTTTTATCGGGAGATGAAGAATTTTTGTTTTTAGCCATAACTTTATCCTTTAATGATTTTTCTTAAAATGCCGCCGTTTTGAGCGAGAAGTTTTTTGGCCTCTTCCAAAGAACATTTTCGGGCAGCCATAACACAGGCCGTTTTAACATTGTTTCGGCTTTCGGCCAGAAAACCGGCGGCCTGATCTGCGGGAATCTTTGCAATTTCGGAGATTATCCGGCAAGCGCGGTTATGCAGTTTATTGTTGCCGATCTGCAGATCAATCATATAGTTTTTGTAGGTTTTTCCGAGCCGAATCATTGCACCGGTCGTGAGCATGTTCAGAATCATTTTTTGGGCTGTTCCGGATTTCATCCTTGATGAACCGGTGACGACTTCCGGACCAACCTGAGGATTGATGAAAATATCGGCATAACGTGCAATTTTTGCCTGCGGGTTGGAGCTGATGGCAATGGTTTTTGCTCCGCATTTGCGTGCTTCGTCAAGAGCCGTTAAAACATAGGCGGGATTGCCGCCGGCCGAAATTCCGACCACGACATCTTGCGGCTGCGGGGCAAATTTTTTCAGATCAGAAAGGGCAAATTCTTTACTGTCTTCCGCATTTTCAACCGCTTGTCTGAGAGCTTTTTCCCCACCGGCGATAAATGCCTGAACTTTGCTGCCGTCAATGCCAAAAGTCGGGGGCATTTCTGAGGCATCGAGAATGCCGATGCGTCCGCTGGTGCCGGCGCCGAAATAGGCAAGTTTGCCGCCGTTAGCAAGAGCCCCGGCTATGGTTTCAATGCCTTGGGCAACCGAATCCAATACCTTTTCTACCGCCAGGGCGACTTTTTTATCTTCTTCATTTATAATCCGGGCAATTTCCAAAGGTGTTTGCAAGTCTATTTCTGCCGAGGAAGGGTTGCTTTTTTCGGTTAACTCAATGATAGGCATGGCTTTTTTCCCATATAATCAAAATGTATGGCAGGAATTTAATCCAAATAAATTAAGAAATATATAAAAAAGATGTTGACATTATAGCAAAAATGCTATTATTTGCAGGTTAGATGATTTATAGGATTAAATCCTCAATCCCCGGATTGGAAGTTTCTAAGGAGGGGTGGCAGAGCGGTCAAATGCAACGGACTGTAAATCCGTCGACTTTCGTCTACGAAGGTTCGAATCCTTCCCCCTCCACCATTTCAATCTTGGTTTGCTCTCGAGAGAGGACGATTAAGCGGGTGTAGCTCAATGGTAGAGCAGAAGCCTTCCAAGCTTATGACGGGGGTTCGATTCCCCTCACCCGCTCCATTTTTCTTCCCCACTTGAGTTTTATTGTAACAACATAACAATTTAGGATTAATAACGATGGCAAAAGAGAAGTTTGAGCGGACGAAACCGCACTGCAATATCGGAACGATCGGTCACGTAGACCACGGAAAGAC
>CALXRP010000015.1 GCA_944390885.1 uncultured Alphaproteobacteria bacterium | reverse complement strand
CGAAGGCTTGCGTTTTGCTATTCGCGAAGGAGGCAGAACAGTTGGAGCCGGAGTAGTTTCCAAAATTATAAAATAGTTTGAAACTACGCAATTTGAGCGATTAATCGCAAAAATTAAAAAAGCTGAAAATTCATGTACTCTTTTGTACACTAGGATTTTCAGCTTTTTTATTTTTGCTTCTACTCATCTCAAATATCGTAGTTTCAAATTGTGCTTTGAGGAGGGAGAAGGGGATATGAGGATGAGAGATATACTTCGTCGAAAAATAACGTTGCAGCAAAGGTTTTTATCCCAATTTTAAGAAAAGCTGAAAATTCATGTACTATTTTGTACACTAGGATTTTCAGCTTTTTTATTTTTGCTTCTACTCATCTCAAATATCGTAGTTTCAAATTGTGCTTTGAGGAGGGAGAAGGGGATATGAGGATGAGGGATACACTTCGTCGAAAAATAACGTTGCAGCAAAGGTTTTTATCCCAATTTTAAGAAAAGCTCTTTGTAGAAATACAAAGGGCTTTTTTAGTGTTAGGAAGATAATTAAAAAGCGTTGCAGTTATCAGCAGCCCTTTTTGAGCAGCAATATGGCCAGGTGAAAGAACTGCAGCTGCAGGTCGTTTTAGCTGCGGCAGCTTCACAAGCGGCTTGGGTCGAATATTCCCCTCTGCGATCATA
Organism: uncultured Alphaproteobacteria bacterium; assembly: GCA_944390885.1. GTDB lineage: Bacteria > Pseudomonadota > Alphaproteobacteria > RF32 > CAG-239 > MGBC133411. The sequence goes on along the minus strand of CALXRP010000015.1, from coordinate 47,453 downwards.
GGCCGTCCCGCTGCTGGTTTTTGATTGTCCGGAGCAGTTGACCCAATCTCTGGTAATTTTAAGATTGCAAATAACATAGTATTTTGGGGCGAAAGTTGTTTGGCAATGGGCTTTGGTGTTGGTAACGCCGGTGCATTTTGTTGAACAAGATTTGTATTTATCGCATGTGCTACCGCTGCCGGAACTGCTACCGCCGCCAGAAGAAGACGATTTACAGCTTGTGCAAGCTGAACAGCAGGGGCAGGTTGAGGCACATCCGTTGCTGCAGGTTTTGTGCGTTCCGTGATTGCAGGCCGGAGCGGATTTGCATGATGTACACTTGTTGCAGGAGTTATAAGAAGCACAGCCGTAAGAACAAGATTTTGACGTTACGGAACAAGCCGAGTTATATTGACAAGAATAACAAGCTGTTCCGCATTCGGTTGTCGATACCCGGGTTTTTACATAATTTGAAGAGCAAGATACGGATTTCTGCCCTGAGCGGCAGGTGTCAGAACAAGCATAGCAGCTTCCACATTCGGAAGAACCGACATAAGAACCGGAATAAGACCGGCTGCCGGAAGTACAGTCTTTACATCTGTTACATCTGGTACCGCATTCGGTAGTAGAAGCATAAGATCCGTGATAGTTTTTAGAAGTACCGGACGGACAGGTATCATCACAGCAACGATAGCAGGTATATCCGCAAGTATCAGTACCGGATGAGCCGCGGGACGGGTCACAGGTAACCTTATAATCAGTCGGACAACCGGCAGAAGGAGAAGCGGTACAACATTTACCGTAAGAACTATCCCACGGACAACGGTTTGTCGATTTATATAACCGTCCCGGAGAACAAGAATTGACATAGCCTTGTTCACGACAAGCTCTCGGCCGGTCTTCTTTACAACCTTTGTAATAAGGTTTGCCGTTCGGACATTGCCCGTTAACAAAAGACGGCAAAGAACAGGTTTGTGTATTATACCCGTTATTCTTACACCAGGTAACGGCGTCACATTTCAAGTAATGATCATCACGGGAACAAGTACCGACTTTAGCCTGATATTGCGGACATTCGCCGGAAGAATAGTAGGTATAGCCTTTCTCCTCGCAATACTCAGTATCGGAGTTGATGTTCATGTTAATATCGCCCTGAACAACATCTTCATCCATACAGTCCGGCAGAAAGCAAATACCGGCTGAAGCATTGGAAGGTGGGAGGAAGACTGCGAAAGCAGCGGCGATGGAAAATACCGACACTGCAGAATTAAGTTTCATGTGTAGCATAGTGTTATTCATTTTCGGTCTCCTCCCTTATAAAAATTCTTTTCTTCTTTTGTCGTCCTTTTTTTCTTTTGTCATTGCCGGGCGCTTTATTTTTTAGTCATTGCCGGGCTTGATCCGGCAATCCATACTTCAAAGCACCTTGTCATTCACAAACCCCGTCATAGCAACGCGGTCTCTTGAGCACAGTGTATTCAAGCCGCGCGCCTGCCGTGCAGGTGGATCCCCGGGTCACAGCCCGGGGATGACAAGTAAAATACAAGCAGTCCGGGGGTAACTTGAAAAACAAGCGGCCCGGGGACGACTTAAAGAACAAGCTGCCCGAGAATGACAGATACTTCAAAGCACCTTGTCATTCACAAACCTCGTCATAGCAACGCGGTCTCTGGAGTACAGTGTATTCAACTCGCCGCGCGCCTGCCGTGCAGGTGGATTGCCGGATCAAGTCCGGCAATGACAAGTTGAGTAACAAGCCTCATAAGAACGACAATAAAGATACTATAGCACAAGAAAGCGCAAGAGTCAATACTTTGTGAAAAATAGGGGGAGGATTTTGGCTAGGAAATGAAGGAGAGAAAATAGCGCGGGACTAAGGCTGAAGGAAAATAAAAATAGCCGGAATATGTGTCAAAACAAAATTAAAAAAGTCAAAAATCCAGACAGTTAGTTTTATGAAAAATTATTTTGTCAAAAAAAGTTTAAAATAGGACTGGATTTAAATCCTTTTTTGTGGTATGTTAGCTCTGTCTTTAAGGGAAAACTTCCGTTTTAATCAATTCGTTTTAGATAATAGGAACAGGTGATGAATAAAAAGATTTCTTCAAAAATTGCGTTTAATTCCGGTGACTTTGTGGTCTATCCTGCCCATGGTGTCGGTAAGGTGGCCGATATTACGAAGCAAAAAATTGCCGGGAGCGAATTGGAACTTATTGTTGTGAATTTTGATAAAGATAAGATGACTTTGCGCATTCCGATGGCAAAGGCTGAAACAACGGGTTTGCGAAGAATTTCCGCGTCGGATACAATGGACGAGGCTTTGGGTGTTTTGAAAGGCAAGGCCAGAGTGAAGAAAGTTATGTGGTCGCGCCGAGCACAGGAATATGAAAATAAAATTAATTCCGGAAATCCGGTTGCGGTTGCAGAGGTAATTCGTGATTTGTACCGCAGCGAAAATTTGGCCGAACAATCTTATAGCGAGCGCCAGATTTATGAGCAGGCTCTTGATCGGTTGGCTAATGAATATGCTGTTTGTCAGAATATTTCATCAGCGGATGCTACGAAAAAGCTCTTGGAAATTTTAGCAAAGTAATCTGATATTTTTATTATTGGAAAGCTCCGTTTTTGCGGGGCTTTTTTTGTGGCTTGAATTTGACGGCTGAAAATGTATAGAATCGAAGCATATATGAAACGGGCCTGAATGTTTTTTTGACAAGGGAATCGGAATCTTTTTTGGGGATAACCGATTTATAAAATTTGGATGCGAAATTTTTGTGAATAAGTTGCGAGTCGGACGTATACGGTTGTTGCGAATCTTAAAAAGCTTCAATAAAAATTAACTAATCATTAACGAATTGCGAAAGTGTGCCTAAATGTTCAATGAGAGTGAGTTTTTATTCAGCCAGACTGACGATATTCTTGTTTCGGCTTGCCCGGTGTTGATTGATGAGAAGCAAAACAGAAGTGAGAAATGTTTTCTTTGGGGCTATTATTTGTGTATTGAAAACAATTCCTCCCGAAAGATCAGTCTGCTCGGAAAAAACTGGAAAATTACCGATGACAGAGGTAATTCTATTTCTGATGACACTTGCGGGTTTAAGGGAGAAATTCCAGAGTTGGAGCCGGGGGAGTGTTTTGAATATACCAGTACGGCACCGGTGGCAGCGGCAAATGCGGTTTTTTACGGCAGCTGCCGGATTAAAACAGAAGGCCAGGATTTTGCCAAAGAAGTAAAAATCCCGACCTTTTTCCTTTCAGCCGATAAGCAGAAACAGATGTTTATACATTAATTGTCATAAGTATGAATGTAGGTGTTGTTTGCTACATACATATTTAAGTATTTGTGAATGTTTTCTTCCATTTTGACGTTAAATTCATCGAAGAGTTTTTGTACCATATTATTCCAGTATTTTTCTTTTTCGATGATGTCGGTATCTGCCGGGATTTCAAGTTCACGCCAAGCAACGATTTCTGTTTGAGCGGAATTGGTTCCGAGTTCATCCGAGATTTTTAAGACGACGTTTAAGTTGGCTTTATAGACCAGGTTGTCTTTGTAAAACAGCTGTCCGGACTCTACAACTTCTTCGGTAACGCTGGCGTCTTTGATGATGAAAGAGGCGATTTTGTTGCTTGAATAGTCAACGGCGTCCAGACGGTCTTTAGCCCAAAGCCGAGCCGTTTTTTCGATAGAGATCGGAAAGAGTTGTTCAACGTGCGGGCGTTCAAACTTTGGAAGGAATTCTGAAATGACGTCTACTTTGTTGACTTTGAGTTCGATTACGCCGGAATCTACATAACGCGGCGCATTATATCTTTCAACTTCCGGAGTGTTGTTTGCGCAGCTTGTAATAAATGCAGCAACAGCCAAAACGCTGAGTATTTTTTTTAATTTCATCATTTTAACAGGCCTGTAAAAATTATAGTTACACCGTGATTAGCGTAACTATAACAATTATACATTAAAAAAATCTTAAGTTTCCCAGGCTGCCTTTCGGTGGGAAGTTATTGTTTTTGCAACTCCGCCCGATCATAAACATAATTTTCCGAGCAGAAATGGCAGGTGGCTGAGATTTTGCCGTTTTCACACATGGCATCGATTTCTTCCGGTTTGAAAGATGCTAATGTATCCCGCAGTTTTTCTCGTGAGCAGCGGCAGCCGAAACGGTAGGCTTTGCTTTCCGTAACTGCAAGAGAATGTGTGTGAAACAGCCGGGTTAAAATGTTTTCAGATGTTAAGCCGGCATTGAAGACTTCATCATCTTTCAGGCTTTCCATAAAGATTTTGGCTTCGTCCCAGCTTTCGGAGATTTCTTCGTTTTCTTTAATCTTTCCTCCGATTTCCGGAATTTTTTGAATCATAATGCCGGCGGCGTACCAGTCTTTGCCTTCTTGTCCGGGGGTGTGGAAAAACAGCTTCAAATCCGTATCAATTTGCTCGGACTGCTTAAAATAGCGTAAGGCACATTCGCTTAACGTTTTTCCCTGCAGGTCCACAATTCCCTGATAGAGTTCGGTATCCGTCCCCTGATCTACGGTAAAGGCCAGAAAACCCTCGCCCAGAAAATGCGGTGCGGGTTCTATTTGGTCATCGGTTTTGCGTAAGCGCTGCGATTTTTTTAAGCGCTCTTCATCAAAGCGGGCGCAGGCACGGACTTTGCCGTCGGACGTTACATCGACGACAACCAGGGATACCGGGCCGTTTCCCTGAATTTGCAAAGTGAACAGTCCGTCATATTTCAGCGCCGACGCCAGCAAAACAGCCAGAGCGGAACTTTCGGCCAAGACGGCAGAAACCGGCAGCGGGTATTTATGTTTTTCCAAAATCGTGTTGATGACGCTGTCAAGACGAACCAGACGCCCGCGAAAGGCGCCGTTATCAATGTGAAAAGATACACAATTATCAAAATTATTGTTAGGCAAAATCTTATTCCTTTGCTAAATTATAACCGTTTAATAAGTTTATAATGTATGGGCGGAGAATTTTCAAGTGTTTGCGGCAGAAGAAACAAAAAAGGTCAAAACCGTTAAAAAAATTACGCCAGTGCGGCTGAAAAATATTGCGCTTTATTATCTGAAACGGTTTGATACGACAAAGGCGGCTTTGCGGCAGGTTTTGATGAAAAGAGTGAACGAATATGCTTATTATAATCCCGAGTATGATAAAACGGAGGCAATCGGTTGGGTGGAGAATATTATCTCGGATTTTGAGCGTTACGGGTATCTGGATGACAAGCGTTTTGCTGAAAACCGCTGTCGTGATTATATTGCTGCCGGCAAGGCCAAACGCTATATTATCGGCAAACTTAAAGAAAAAGGTGTGAGCGAAGATATTATCGAGCAATGTTTTGCCGAACAGGAATACAGCGCTTTTGATGCGGCATTAAAATTGGCAAAGAAAAAGAGAATTGCCGGGTTTCGTAAGGATGAGACCGAGCGCAAAGAAATGCGGCAGAAGGATATGGGCGTTTTGGTCCGGGCCGGTTTTGATTATGATACGGTTACGGCAGTGATGGATTATCGGCCGGAAGAAGATTGTTAAAAATAGTGCGAGATGTAAAAAAGTACTTGATTTCTTGTGCGTTGTTGTGTATGAAAGAAAAGTCCGGCTGAAATGGCCGAATAGATAGGGGTATAGCTCAGTTGGTAGAGCATCGGTCTCCAAAACCGAGGGTCGTGAGTTCGAATCTTACTGCCCCTGCCAATAACCAAAGAGCCGTCCGAAAGGGCGGCTCTTTGGTTATTGAGCAAAAGGTGAAGGTTCGAAACCGGCAAGAGGGTTCGACGCCAAAGCGAAAGGCGGGCGGGAGCGCGCCGGTGAGCAATAAGCGAATGAGCGAGAAGGAACAAGCATTGCGGATGCAATGTCGCGGACAATCCTTCTGCCTATGCCACTAAAAAAGGTCACCGTGAAGGTGGCCTTTTTTAGTGCGGTATTAAATGATATAAACAATCAATTTGTAATTGGATGGTTCTTGCGGAGCAAAAGTGTATTGGCGTCGATTTTCTGCAACTTTCCAACTTCCTTTAATATTGGAAATGATTTCTAATACTTTTTGGTGATTAATTTTCCATACGGCCGACAATGCTCGCTTATTTCCATTTTTAGGAATTTTCCGGTTTTGTTGTGAAAAGGAAACACTTGCATTGTTTGCTTTAATTTTGAAAGTTTTATTTTGGGTTAAATTGTCAATAATGATAGTTTTCATAAATATAAATTTTAATAGTTAAACATCATAATTTTATTTGTGGTTGCATTATAAGTGGTTTGGAAGAAATGTAAAGAATTTTGTGATAAACAAAAGTCCGTGGATTATCTCATAAGTCCTGCCACTCAAGATAAGCCGTCCGAAAGGGCGGTTTTTGTGCATTTATGAAGTTAGGATTATCTTAATTATTATGGATAGTATTTGATATGCCATTTTTTGGTTACGATTTTACATTCAATAAAAATCATGATATACTAATACTAAATTAAAAGAATGAGGAAATATATTATGGATTTTGAAAAACTAAATGAAACAAATTGTCGTATATCTAATATTCAAAACAATGATAAAGTGTTAATTGGAGGTTCTTGTTTTGGTAAGCTAGATCTTGAGATTACGGCTGATATTGATAGTTTTGAAGTTTTTTTTCAAAAAGTTAAAAAAAATGCAATAAATATTGAGAATAATGAAAGCATGAAAAAATGGTTAAATGGCGTTGCTCCAGATTTTGATGTTAAAATATTTGCTCATATGTATGCTTTTGACAATGTTTTAAGGAAAATGTATCCTGATTTATCCTTAAATGTATCAAAAAGACAGGGATATTATGATACAGAAGGTAGTAAAAAACTATCTCAATCGTTTGAAGATGGAGTTTGTCAATGTGCTGAAATATCCATTTTAGCACAGGCATATTTTCAAAAATGTGGTTTTGAAACAAAATATTTTGGTGGTGAATTGTTACGTTCTTTAGAAGAAAATTTTGGAGAAGCACATAGTTTTATTTCTATAAAAACGGGTAAAAATGATTATTTTTATGATCCTGCAAATCCCATTCCTTATAATGGAATGTTCTTACCCAGGATATCATCAATAGAGGCAACACAGGCTCAAAAACAACAATTTGAGAATAAAATCCATACACAAAGTGTAAGGCGCAATTGTGCATTTTTAGAGGCAAAAAACATATTAACAAAAACAAGTTGGTATTATGGCTGTGGAGATGGCGCTAATATTTTTCCATCGTTTATTATTTCAAAACATAATATTCAACAACCGATTTCACAAGAAAGAAACTTATAGAATATGTCCTGTAACGAAACAACTATTATAAACGGAAAGCAAATAGCATTAACTCCTAAGGAGAAAAAAATGGTTGATGAATTTCATAAAAGCCGTATTGCATTTGCTTTTCTTGATGATGGAAGATGTGCAATAAATGTTAAAGATGTCAGGGAGCATAAAATTTATCTTCAAGAAGATTTCGGAATATCTTTTGACGAATTTGAAAATCTGACAAGAGGGTATATTAAACCGGGTAGAATAGTTTTTTATAAAACTTTAGAATTTGTACCCATTGAGAGTATAACAGAAAAAGTTCTTTCTATTGTCTCCGAGAAGGCTTTAGAATTTTTTGGCTCAGGCAAATATGAAATTTGGAATGGTCTTAAAATTGGAAAGCCAGGTGAAGAATGGGAACCTATACAAAGAAAAGGATTTATTTTTGTGGGCTAAGGGACAGATATTTGTGGGTGGCCCAATGTGTTGGCAATAAAAAGAGCCGTCCGAAAGGGCGGTTTTTTATTGGCCGTTTTTCAGAGTGGTAATTTTGTTTTGTTAAAACGATTCAAATTTGGTTCTGAGGATGAGGTTTGCTGGTGGAAATTGGGAGCAGAAAAAGCGTATGAATATTGGGGCGATTTTGAATTTAAGATTGACAAGGCGGGATTAATGATATAAAAAACAGGCAGATTTGTCTGGCAAAAGTCAGATATAAGGTGTTTTAATTTTAAATAGGTGGATGGGTTCCATGGCAAAAGTTAGTCCGATACAGTTTTTCAGGCAGGTGAAGCAGGAAGTTAAAAAAGTAACCTGGCCTACAAAAAAAGAGGTTGTGCAAACCTCGATTATGGTTTTGGTTATTGTGGCAATCGCAGCTGCCTTTTTCTTTGTCGTTGACCAGATTTTGGGCTGGGGCGTGCAGAAGATTTTTATGATTGGAGAATAGGGTATGGATGCTCGCTGGTATGTTGTAAACGTTCATTCCGGTTCGGAGAAAAAAGTGGCCGAATCGATTAAAGAACAAGCCGTTTTGAAAAAAATGGACGATAAGATTTTGGATATTATGGTGCCGACCGAAGAGGTTGTCGAGGTTAAAAAAGGCGCCAAGGTCAGCAGCGAACGCAAGTTCTTTCCGGGATATATCCTGGTTAAAATGATTATGACCGATGATGCATGGCATCTGATTAAGAATAATCCGAAAGTAACAAACTTTCTCGGCAGCAGAAACAAGCCGTTTCCGATTACCGAGGCTGAGGCGCAACGGATTATTACCCAAATGCAGGAAGGCATTGAGCGTCCGCAGACGGTGGTTGATTATGAAGTCGGCGAACAAATTCGGGTTTGCGACGGTCCGTTTGCTTCTTTCATCGGGTTGGTTGAGGAAGTCGATCTGGAAAAATCCCGCCTGAAAGTGTCGGTTTCCATTTTTGGACGTTCTACGCCGGTAGAATTGGAATTTTCACAGGTTGAGAAAGTTTCTTAATTTTGTTGAATGTAAAAAAACATCCTCGGAAATTCCGAGGATGTTTTTTTATTTGTTTATTTATTGCAAAACTTTGACGGATATTGTCCGTTTGTGGGAATTATACCGTTCTATTTTGCAGCAAATTTCTGTGCCGGTTCGTGCTTTTTTGCAACGTTTGGCAGAGCAATAGACATTATCTGCCAAACGCAGATTCATTACAGATCCTTGTAAAGAATCTATTGTTGCTTTTACAATACTGCCCACGGCATGAGCGTTAATGTATCGGTCAATCGGCAATATTTTGGGGGAAACCAGAAGATGCAGTCCGTAGTGTGTTTTTCTGGGATTGCAATGGCTAATAACAGTGACTTCCGTTATGTTTCCTTTTTTAAAAACCTGATGAAGATTCATGTTGCCTCCGGTAACAAAGTAGGCGGCCAAGAATGTTTCTCCGTACATGTTTTTTATTTTGAAAAATACCCGATCATTTTCAATTTTTGATACGGCGGCCTGATATACAGAACCTTGGGCGAAACCGTACAGAATGATACCCTGTTTCATAAAAAATTATTTAAGAATAATAAAATTGTGCTTCTTACTATATATTAAATTTATTAAACATGCAAGAATTTTGTCGAAAGTTGACAAATGAGGCGCTGTGTGGGCGAGTCTTTTCAATATGTTAGGGCTGAAATGCGACTCAAAATGAAGAAAATTTAAAAAAAGTGCTTGTAATTTTAAATGTTTGTGGTATACAGAGGCGACTCTTAAAGGCGGGATTCTGTCTTTAAGAGCGCGAATCGTATTGTAATAATTTCGTGGGAGGCGGGCCATCGCCCTGTACCACGACCCTAAACAGAGGTATGAAATGGCTAAAACTAAAAAGAAAATTTTAGGATTAATCAAGCTTCAGATCCCTGCAGGAAAAGCTAACCCTTCTCCTCCAGTTGGTCCGGCTCTGGGCCAAAAAGGCTTGAATATTATGGAATTCTGCAAAGCTTTTAACGCAGCTACCCAGAAAATGGAGCCGGGAATTCCGGTACCGGTCATTATTACGGCTTTTGAAGACAAGAGTTTTACTTTTGTTACCAAACTGCCGCCGGTTTCTTTCTACATTAAAAAAGCCGCCAATATTAAGAGCGGTTCCAAAGAACCCAGCAAATCTGTTGCCGGTCAACTGACACTGGCTCAGGTTAAGGAAATTGCCGAAGCCAAATTGCCGGATTTGAACTGCTCGACAGTCGAAGCCGCTATGAATATGGTTAAAGGTCAGGCTCGTTCTATGGGCGTTAAGGTAGTGGAGTAAGGCTATGCACGGAAAAAGAATTGTAAATGCTTATAAAACAGTTGATAAAATGCAGAGCTATTCTCTGAAAGACGCTGTTAAGCTCGTTAAAGAAAATGCAAAAGCCAAGTTTGACGAAACGATTGATTTGGCTATCAATCTGGGTGTTGATCCGAAACATGCCGACCAGATGGTTCGCGGCGTATGCTCTCTGCCGCACGGAAACGGCAAAACCGTTCGTGTTGCCGTTTTGGCTCAGGGCGAAAAAGCTGATGAGGCTAAGGCTGCCGGTGCTGATATCGTCGGTGCCGAGAATCTGATTGATTCCATTTTGGCCGGAAAGGTTGATTTTGACAGATGTATCGCAACGCCGGATATGATGGGCTTGGCCGGTCGTGTTGCCCGCGTTCTCGGTCCGAAAGGATTGATGCCGAACCCGAAATTGGGTACGGTCACGACGGATGTTGCCAATGCCGTTAAAAAGGCCAAAGCCGGTGAAGTTCAATATCGTGTTGAGAAAAACGGTATTGTTCATGCCGGTATCGCCAAAGCAAGCTTTAGCGAAGAGCAGATTTATGACAACGCCAAAACCTTTATTGATGCTATCATCAAGGCAAAACCTGCCGGTGCCAAAGGCGTTTATATGAAGAAGATTTCTTTGAGCAGCACGATGGGTGTTGGTTTGAAGGTTGATTCTTCCGCTTTGTAAGATAGGGGCTTTGCAAAAATACTTTCATACTTGTTGATTTTTCGTTTATGTACTTTTTTGTACACTTCACTCAAAATCAACTGCGTAGCAAAGCATTTTATCAAAGCCATAGATGGTTTGATTGATTAAAAAAACGCAGACAAATTTTACAAAGCATAAGAAAGTTTTGGGTGGTGAGCTTTATCACCGCCCGCTCTTCAGAAAATTCTAACAAGAGTTCGTTAAAGAACCGGAGAATTTTCTGAAAACTGTCCAAGACCGTAGGTGGTCTGACCGGAAAAAGGCCGGAAAACCGGCATAAAAAACGGGCATATCTTAAATATCCTACGCAGACGGGAGTAGAGACATTTTAATATCTTTTTTCTCCTGGACAGATTAGGTCCCGCTGAGGCGGTTGGGAGATTAAGCAAATTAAATTTTCTAACCTTTTTGTCTTGGCGGTTAAGTGTTGAAATGCATTGTGATGAGCAATGTTTTTATTGGAGACAATTAGTGAATCGCGAAGAAAAAGCACAATTGCTCAGCGAACTGAATGAGTTGTTTAACAATGCCGAAATTATAGTCGTTTCGCACTATAAAGGTCTGACTGTGGCCGAAGTTTCGGAATTGCGCGACAATATCAGAAAAGCAGGCGCTGGCTTTAGAGTTACTAAAAATCGTATCACTCGTCTTGCTCTTAAAGGCACAAAATTTGAAGGCCTGACTGACTTGTTCAAAGGTCCGACGGCAATTGCTTTCGCCAATGATCCGGTTTCGGCCTGCAAAGCTTGTGTTCAATTTGCCAAAACCAATGAGAAGCTGATTGTTGTTGGCGGTGCGATGGGAACAGGTGTTCTCTCTGTTGCCGAAATCAACAAACTGGCTACCATTCCTTCTATGGACGAACTGCGCGCCAAGATTATTGGTCTGTTGCAGGCTCCGGGAGCTCAGTTGGCAAGAGTTACCAAGGCTTACAGCGAAAAAGAAGCTGCTTAAATTTTGGTTTTATGCAGGTTCTGTTTGTGAGTTTTTTGCCCATGTACTTTTATTGTACGTTTCGCTCAAAACTTACGGCGCATACCTCGCCTAAAATGCAAAATTGTTGTGATATTAATTTTTAGAATTTAAGATTTAATTTATTTATTGGAGAAAAAATATGGCCGATTTAGCCAAATTAGTTGATGAATTGTCAGCTTTGACCGTTATGGAAGCTGCTGACCTGTCTAAAATGTTGGAAGAAAAATGGGGCGTTTCTGCCGCTGCTGCCGTTGCCGTAGCTGCCGGTGGTGCTGCCGCAGGTGCTGCTGAAGAAGAAAAAACAGAATTTGATGTTATTCTTGCTGAAGCCGGCGCTAACAAAATTAACGTTATTAAGGAAATCCGCGCTATTACCCAATTGGGTCTGAAAGAAGCCAAAGATCTGGTTGACGGCGCTCCGAAGACGATCAAAGAAGGCGTTGCCAAAGCTGAAGCCGAAGAAATGAAGAAGAAGTTGGAAGAGGCTGGGGCTAAGGTTGAACTCAAGTAATTAAAAGTTCAGTCTTTGGGCTTCTAGCGCAAAAAACTGCAGAACGGTCAAAATTCATGTACCTTATTGTACACTAGAATTTTGACCGCTTTGTTTTTTACGCTATAAGTTCCAAATCTTGAACTTTTACTGTATGGTGAGCTAAAATTGCAAAAGGAGAAAATTCATGTACCTCGTTGCTTGAGTTTCTAAATTCGAAAAGGAAGTTGTCACAATCCTTTTCTCATTAAGAAAGTCAAGACCTTGCAGAGAAAAATAACAAATCGTTGTTATTTTTCCTTAGCGGTTACTAAAATTTTCTCCTTTTTTATTTTAACTCTATCTAAACTGTTCTTCAAACTTTTATTGTTTGTGGCAGTGAAAAATGCAAAAAACTCCGGAAAGGGATTCCGGAGTTTTTTTTAATCATTTAACCATTGCCAATAGGTTTTTGTTAGTCCGCAGAGGGAAAAAAGAATTATGCCGGCAAGGCCGATACAAATGGTGCTCGCTATTATAATCATGATCAGAATAGCCCCGGCAGCAAGTGCTGTCCAAAAAAGCGCAGCCGGGACTATCAACTCGATTTTGATATACCAAACAGCCAGACAGCTTATCAAAAGAAGCAGATATGCCGCATTGGCAATATAATTAATCGTCCGGTTTGCTTCTTTGCTTTTGAACAAAAGTTTATGGTATCCGGCAGAATGGCCCAAATAGGCGGGAATAACCATGGCTGTTGCACCAAGTATACCGGTCCAAAGTGATTGCTCTTTTCCTTCTAAGCCGTTTATACTCCCCAAATAACCCGTGATCAAAGAGATTAAAAAGAAAAGGCTAAGTAAAATTTTGAGAACCAGCAAATAATGTTTGTTCGGCCAACGGTTGAACATTTCGTTATATCTTTGACATAACCCTAACAGGCAACCGCTGACAATTGCACAGACAGGTGCGACCCAGCAAAAAATAATTGTTTCCATAATCGTAAATTTAATAATTAATTTTGTTCCTATGCAATAATATATTTTCTTGTCTTTGTCAATTTATGTAGGTTGTTTTTTGAGTGAAACTGATGCGGAAAAGACAAAATTAGCTGAATCTTGATGGAAAATTGATGAGGTTTTGACGTAACATCTTGAAAAACAAGAAATAAGAAATTTGAATCGCTTAGGTTAAAAAGATGTTAAGTTTGATGTTAAAAAACTTGACTCTTTAGTGATAATTGTGCTTGCAATTTTAGACTCAGTGGTATAAAAGTAGACGAATTTAAAATTTATTATTCTGCGAATCGCTGCCGAGTGAATTTTTTATTCGGGGGTTCGGCAGGGTTCCCGCCTTTAAAAATCGATTTTTGACAACCTTCTGCGGTCGGGGTTTGGCGTTGTCCAACGGTATTGTCGCAGAATCTAACTTATAGGGATTGAAGTATATGCTGACATCTTATACGAGCAAAAGACGTGTAAGAAGAAACTTCGGCAAAATCGACGCCGTGTCGGAAATGCCGAGTTTAATCGAAGTTCAAACCGGTTCTTATAACAGCTTTATTGAAGCTGATAAAAATGCAGAAAAATGCGAATTCGGTTTGGAAGAAGTTTTCAAATCTGTTTTCCCCATCAAAGATTTTTCCGGTAACGGCGAGCTTGAATTTGTGAAATATGAGCTCGAAGAGCCGAAATATGACGTGGAAGAGTGCATTAAGCGCGATATGACTTATGCCGCTCCGATTAAGGCTACGCTGCGTCTGGTGGTTTGGGATACGGATGAAGCCACCGGGGCAAAGTCTATCCATGACATTAAGGAACAAGACGTTTATATGGGTGACATTCCGTTGATGACGGACAAAGGTACCTTTATCTTCAACGGTACCGAACGCGTTGTCGTTTCTCAGATGCACCGTTCTCCGGGCGTGTTCTTTGACCATGACAAAGGCAAGACCGTTTCTTCCGGTAAATATTTGTTTGCCGCCCGCATTATTCCGTACCGCGGTTCCTGGCTGGATTTTGAATTTGATGCCAAAGACCTGCTGTATGCCCGTATTGACCGACGCCGCAAACTGCCGGTAACATCTATCTTGTATTCTTTGTATTCCAAAGAAACCGAAGAAAAAATCAAAAAGCTGGCCAAAGAAGGCAAGAAGATTGATCCGTCTGAAATCAAAGGAATGTCCAAAGAAGAGATTTTGGCCTATTTCTATGATATTGATACCTTTATTGCTGATAAAAAAGCCTGGAAGGCCAAGTTTGTTCCGGAAAGAATGAAAGGTGTTAAATTTGATTTTGACCTGATTAACGCCAAAACCGGCGACGTTGTGCTGGAGCAGGGTAAAAAGCTGACGCAGAGAACGGCTCAGAAACTTGCCGATGAAGGTCTGGAATATTATAAAGTCGATGCCAAACAAATGCTCGGTAAGTTCCTGGCTAACGAAATTGTTGAGAAGAAGAGCGGCGAGGTTATTGCCGAGGCCGGTGATGAAATTACCGAAGAATTGTTGGGTAAAATTGCCGCTGCTAAAGTCAATGAGGTTAATACCCTTTATATTGACGGCGTTAACGTTGGTCCGTATATCCGTAATACGCTGGCAGCCGATAAAAACTCCTGCCGCGAAGAGGCTTTGCTTGATATTTATCGTGTTATGCGCCCGGGTGAACCGCCGACATTGGAAACGGCCGAACAGTTGTTCAAATCCCTGTTCTTTGATTTGGAACGTTATGACCTTTCATCGGTCGGCCGTGTTAAGATGAATGTGGCTCTGGATATTCCGTTTGAGGAAGCTCCTGATACTTTGAGAACTTTACGCGCCGATGATATTTTGCGCATTGTCAAACGCCTGGTTGAGCTGCGTGACGGCAAAGGCGAAGTTGATGATATTGACCACCTCGGCAACCGCCGCGTTCGTTCAGTCGGCGAACTGATGGAAAATCAATATCGTATGGGCTTGCTGCGTATGGAAAGAGCCATTCGCGAAAGAATGTCTTCCGAAGTTTTGGCTAACGTTAAGCCGCAGGATTTGGTCAATGCCAAACCGATTGCCGCCGTTATCCGTGAGTTCTTCGGTTCTTCGCAGTTGTCGCAGTTTATGGATCAGAACAACCCGTTGTCCGAAATTACGCACAAACGCCGTTTGTCCGCATTGGGACCGGGCGGTTTGTCCCGTGACCGTGCAGGCTTTGAAGTCCGCGACGTGCACCCGACCCATTACGGTCGTATCTGCCCGATTGAGACGCCGGAAGGTCCGAACATTGGTTTGATTAACTCTCTGTCGACTTATGCCCGCATTAACAAATACGGCTTTATTGAATGTCCGTACCGCAAGGTTGTTAACGGCAAGGTTACTTCGGATGTTGTTTATCTGTCGGCCGATGAGGAAGGCAAGTTCAAAATCGCTGAAGCAAACGCCAAAGTTAAAGACGACGGCCATTTTGAAGACGAGCTGATTGCCTGCCGCAAAGCCGGTGAATTTGAGTATGCTCATCCGGAAGAAATTGACTTTATTGACGTTTCTCCGAAACAGCTGGTTTCGGTTGCAACGGCTTTGATTCCGTTCCTGGAAAACGATGACGCAAACCGTGCGTTGATGGGGTCTAACATGCAGCGTCAAGGCGTTCCTTTGCTGCGTTCGGAAGCTCCGTTGGTCGGTACCGGTATGGAAGCTGCCGTTGCCAAAGATTCCGGTGCGACGGTTGTTTGTAAATATGACGGCGTTGTCGATGCGGTTGATGCTAACCGTATTGTGGTTCGTTCTCATAATGAAGATACCAAAGACGTCGGTGTTGAGATTTACAAACTGCAAAAATTCCGCCGTTCCAACCAGAATACCTGCATTAACCAGGTTCCGCTGGTTAAGGTCGGCGACGAGGTTAAGGCCGGCGACATTATGGCTGACGGTCCTTGTACCGATATGGGCGAACTGGCTCTGGGCAAAAACGTGCTGGTTGCGTTTATGCCGTGGAACGGTTTGAACTATGAAGACGCAATTTTGCTGTCCGAGAGAATTTCCCGCGATGACGTCTTTACTTCTCTGCATATTGAAGAATTTGAAGTTATGGCGCGTGATACCAAGCTCGGTCAGGAAGAAATTACCCGCGATATTCCGAACGTCGGTGAAGAAGCTTTGCGCAACCTTGACGAAGCCGGTATTGTTTATATCGGTGCTGAAGTTAAGGCCGGTGATATTCTGGTCGGTAAGGTTACGCCGAAGGGCGAATCGCCGGTTACGCCGGAAGAAAAACTGCTGCGTGCCATCTTTGGCGAAAAGGCCTCTGATGTTCGCGATACTTCTCTGCGCGTTCAGCCGGGTATTGAAGGTATTGTCGTTGATGTTCATGTCTTCTCCCGCCGCGGCGTTGAGAAAGACGAGCGTGCTTTGTCCATCGAACAGGAAGAAATTTCTAATCTGGCAAAAGACCGCGACGATGAGCTGGCAATTATCCGCAAGAACTTTGAAGCTCGTTTGAAGTCAATGCTGCTCGGACAGACCGTGGTTGATGCGCCGAAAGGCATTTCTAAAAATGCGGTTGTTACCGAAGAAGTTTTGGCTGCCGTTCCGTCTTCGCAATGGCGTAAGATTGTGGTCAAAGACGAAGAGGTTATGGCCAGAATCGAAGAATTGCTGGCTGCTTTTGATGCCCGCAATGAGAAGATTCAGAAGCATTTTGAAGACAAGGTTGAAAAAGTTCAACGCGGTGATGATCTGCTGCCGGGCGTTTTGAAAATGGTTAAAGTTTTCATTGCGACCAAACGTAAGATTCAATCCGGTGATAAGATTGCCGGACGTCATGGTAACAAAGGTACGATTTCCCGTGTTCTGAAACTTGAAGACATGCCGTATATGGAAGACGGTACACCGGTTGACATTGTGTTGAACCCGTTGGGTGTGCCTTCTCGTATGAATGTCGGACAGATTTTGGAAACCCACCTGGGCTGGGCGGCTAAAGAACTCGGCCAACAGCTTAACGAAATGTGTGAGCAGTACAAACGCGGTGAAAAGACTATTGATGAACTGAATAACCGTCTGAAAGAAATTTACGGTGAAAAACAGTATAAGCGCGATATTGTTCCGATGAGCGAAGCCGAGAAGCTGGAAATGATTTCCAACCTCAAAAACGGTGTGCCGACGGCTACTCCGGTATTTGACGGCGCTCACGAAGACGATATCAACCGTATGCTTTCTCTGGCAGGGCTGCCGACTTCCGGTCAGATTGACCTGTATGACGGCCGTACCGGTGAGAAATTTGACCGTAAGGTTACCGTCGGTATCATCTATATGATTAAGCTGCACCACATTGTTGACGAGAAAATGCACGCACGTTCCGTCGGTCCGTACAGTCTGGTTACCCAGCAGCCGCTGGGCGGTAAGGCTCAATTCGGCGGCCAGCGTTTCGGTGAAATGGAAGTTTGGGCTTTGCAGGCTTATGGTGCTGCCTATACCCTGCAGGAGATGCTCACCGTTAAATCCGATGACGTTAACGGACGTACGAAAGTTTATGAGGCAATTGTTCGCGGTGATGACGGTTTTGAAGCCGGCATTCCGGAATCCTTCAACGTTTTGGTTAAAGAAATCAAATCGTTGTGCCTGAACGTCGAATTGCTTAATGATGAAGCCTAAGGTAAGAGGAGTTTTAAAAATATGAACGATATTATGAAGTTTTTTGGGCAACAAACTGCCGGGGAATCTTTTGATGAGATTAAGATTTCCATCGCTTCTCCTGAGCAAATCCGTTCGTGGTCTTATGGTGAGGTTAAAAAGCCGGAAACCATTAACTACCGTACGTTTAAGCCGGAAAGAGACGGTCTGTTCTGTGCCCGCATTTTTGGTCCGGTCAAAGACTATGAATGCTTGTGCGGAAAGTACAAAAGAATGAAATATCGCGGCGTTGTCTGCGAAAAGTGCGGCGTTGAAGTCACGCTTTCCAAAGTCCGTCGTGAAAGAATGGGACATATTGAACTGGCTGCGCCGGTTGCCCATATCTGGTTTTTGAAATCTCTGCCGTCACGGATTGCGGTTTTGACCGATATTCCGATGAAGGCTCTGGAACGTGTGCTTTATTTTGAAAGCTACATTGTTATCGAACCGGGTTTGACACCGCTTTCGGTTAATGAGCTTTTGAGTGAAGAACAGTATCAGGAAGCCATTGACGAGTATGGCGAAGATTCTTTCCGCGCCGGTATCGGTGCCGAGGCTCTGAAAGAGATTCTGGCCTCTATTGATTTGGAAGCCGAACGCAAGGCTATTCGTGAGGAATTGAAAGATTCCGCTTCCGAATCGAAGAGAAAGAAACTGGTTAAGAGATTGAAGATCATTGAGGCATTCATTGATTCCAACACCAAACCGGAATGGATGATTTTGGATGTTCTGCCGGTTATTCCGCCTGAACTGCGTCCGTTGGTTCCTTTGGACGGCGGCCGGTTTGCAACTTCTGACCTGAACGATTTGTATCGCCGGGTTATCAACCGCAACAACCGTTTGAAGAGATTGATGGAATTGCATGCGCCGGATATTATCATCCGCAACGAAAAACGCATGTTGCAGGAATCTGTTGATGCTTTGTTTGATAATGGTCGCCGTGCCCGTGCCATTACCGGTACGAACAAACGTCCGCTTAAATCTTTGTCCGATATGCTCAAAGGTAAGCAAGGTCGTTTCCGTCAGAACCTGCTTGGTAAGCGTGTTGACTACTCCGGTCGTTCGGTTATTACCGTCGGTCCGGAACTCAAACTGCATCAATGCGGTCTGCCGAAGAAGATGGCGCTGGAATTGTTTAAGCCGTTTGTTTATGCCAAACTGGAACTCTACGGACATGCGACGACGATTAAAGCAGCCAAACGCATGGTTGAAAAAGAACGTCCGGAAGTCTGGGATATTCTGGAAGAAGTTATCCGCGAACATCCGGTTCTGCTGAACCGTGCGCCGACATTGCACCGTTTGGGTATTCAGGCTTTTGAACCGGTTTTGGTTGAAGGTAAAGCTATTCATTTGCATCCGCTGGTTTGTACCGCGTTTAACGCTGACTTCGACGGCGACCAGATGGCCGTTCACGTTCCGTTGTCGGTTGAAGCACAGCTTGAAGCCCGCGTTTTGATGATGTCGACCAACAACATTCTGTCACCGGCATCCGGCAAGCCGATTATCGTTCCGACGCAGGATATGGTTCTGGGTATTTACTACCTGACTTACGATGCAGATGGAATGCTCGGCGAAGGTATGGTCTTCTCTGACATCAACGAAGTCGAGATGGCTTTGGATGCCAAAGTTGTTGACCTGCATGCCAAGATTAAATGTCGTATGGAATATGTAACGGATGACGGCGAAATCAAGACCGGCATTGTTGAAACGACGCCGGGACGCATTAAAGTGTCACAGATTTTGCCGAAGCACAAAAATGTTCCGTTCTCTTTGGTCAACCGTTTGGTTAAGAAGAAAGAAATCGGCGAGATTATTGATATTGTTTACCGTCACTGCGGCCAGAAAGAGACCGTTTTGTTTGTGGACAAGATTATGACCCTCGGCTTTACCAATGCCTGCAAGGCCGGTATTTCTTTCGGTAAAGATGATTTGATTGTTCCTGATGCCAAGAAGGTTTTGATTGACGAAACCGAAAAACAGGTTAAGGAATTTGAACAGCAATATCAAAACGGTTTGATTACCAAAGGCGAGAAATATAACAAAGTCGTCGATATCTGGGCTGCCTGCACCGACAAGATTGCCGACGAGATGATGAAAAACATCTCGAAGAGCGATCACGGTTACATCAACTCCGTTTATATGATGGCTCACTCCGGTGCGCGCGGTTCTGCCGCTCAGATGCGCCAGTTGGCCGGTATGCGCGGTTTGATGGCTAAACCGAACGGTGAAATTATTGAACAGCCGATTATTTCCAACTTTAAAGAAGGTCTGACCGTGCTTGAGTACTTCAACTCCACTCACGGTGCCCGTAAAGGTTTGGCCGATACCGCTTTGAAGACCGCTAACTCCGGTTATCTGACCCGTCGTTTGGTCGACGTTGCCCAAGATGTGGTTATTACCGAGACGGATTGCGGTACCGAGCGCGGCATTATCGTTCGTCCGGTTGTTGACGGTGGTAACGTTATTGTTTCAATCGGTGAAAGAATCCTCGGACGTACCATTCAGGAAGACATTATTCATCCTGAAACAGGTGAAGTTTTGGTCAAGAAAGGTAAATTGATTGACGAAAACGATGTTGACGTTGTGGAGAAGGCCGGTGTTGAACAAGTTAAGATCCGTTCGGTTTTGACTTGTGAAAGCAAAGACGGTGTTTGTGCTGCTTGTTACGGACGTGATTTGGCCCGCGGAACGCCGGTTAATGTCGGTGAAGCTGTCGGTGTTATTGCTGCACAGTCCATCGGTGAACCGGGTACCCAGCTGACCATGAGAACCTTCCATATCGGTGGTGCCGCTCAGAAAGGTGCTGAACAGGCTTCGGTCGAAGTTCCGTTTGCCGGTGTGATGAAAGTTGAGAACAAACATCTGGTTTATAACTCCGAAGGAAACGGTATTGTGTTGTCTCGTAACTGCGAATTGGTTATTGTAGACGCTCAAGGCCGTGAGAAATCGCGCCACCATGTTCCGTACGGTACGAAACTTTTGGTCGCTGAAGACGCTAAGGTCAAAAAAGGTCAGAAAGTTGCCGAATGGGATCCGTTTACAATCCCGGTCATTACCGAAAAAGCCGGTAAGGTTGCTTTGATTGATCTTATCAATAATGTATCGGTTAAGGAAAGTGTTGATGAAACAACCGGTGTTGTTTCCAAGACGGTTATTGATTGGCGTTCTCAGTCTTCAAGCGCCGGTTTGAAACCGAGTATCGTTTTGAAAGATGCCAAAGGCAAACCGGTTACTTATGATAACGGTAAAGAAATTCGTTATTATATGTCGGTTGATGCGATTTTGTCAGTCGAAGACGGTCAGGAAGTTCAGGTCGGTGATGTTATTGCGAGAATTCCGAGAGAAAGCTCCAAGACCAAAGATATTACCGGTGGTCTGCCGCGTGTTGCCGAGCTGTTTGAAGCCCGCCGCCCGAAAGACCAGGCGATTATCTCCGATATTGACGGTATGGTCGAATTTGGTAAGGACTATAAGGCAAAACAACGCGTTACGGTCGTTCCGAAGAAAGGCGAGCCGCTTGAATATCTGGTTCCGAAAGGACGCCACCTGGTTGTTCAGGACGGTGATATCGTTAAGAAAGGCGATATGCTGGTTGAAGGTACTCCGGCTCCGCATGATATTCTGCGTGTTCTCGGTGTTGAGAAGCTGGCTGAATATCTGGTTAAGGAAGTTCAAGACGTTTATCGTCTGCAAGGCGTTAAGATTAACGATAAGCATATTGAGGTTATTGTTTCGCAAATGTTGCGTAAGGTTGAGGTTACTCA
Source organism: uncultured Alphaproteobacteria bacterium (assembly GCA_944390885.1). Classification (GTDB taxonomy): domain Bacteria; phylum Pseudomonadota; class Alphaproteobacteria; order RF32; family CAG-239; genus MGBC133411. The sequence goes on along the minus strand of CALXRP010000015.1, from coordinate 25,874 downwards.
GCCGGGTGATACAACCTTCCTGGTTGGCGAACAAGTTGATCGTGATATCTTTGAGGCTGAAAATGCTAAAGTTATTGCCGATGGCGGTACTCCGGCTGAAGCTGATCCGGTTCTGCTCGGTATTACCAAAGCTTCTTTGCAGACTAAGTCGTTTATTTCTGCTGCATCCTTCCAAGAGACAACTCGTGTCTTGACCGAAGCTGCGGTTGAAGGAAAAGTTGACCATTTGAGAGGTTTGAAAGAAAACGTTATTGTCGGCCGTCTGATTCCGGCCGGTACCGGTACGGTTCTGAGAGCCTTGAAAAAGGTTGCTGTTCAAAATGACAAGGAAATCCTGGCTCTTAAAGAAGAAGCCGCTCAGGCAGCAGCTAATGCTCTGCCGGCAGGTAAAGCTGAAGAGCAAAAGCAGGCTTAGCTTGTTTAAGTGAGAACTGTTTGTGAAAATCCCCGGTTTTGCCGGGGATTTTTTGTGTAAAGGAGGTTTTATAGGTAAAAGAATTGGAATTTTGCAGAAGATTTTAAGGATTTTGTGTTTGTAACAGTCGAAGTTCTTGTAATTTTTTATTAAAAAACAATACGCTACATGAATTAATTCTTTGAATATCTATAAAAATAAAAATTTGGTACAAAATATTGACATATTTTGTCAAATATGGTAAAATCTTTGTCAGTTTTGGAATTCTTGTTGAGGATTATATTCATGTTTGGCCGTTTGTTTAGCAAAGAAAATGTTAAAAATGCACTTTTGAAAACATTGCAAGGCGCTGTTATTTTGGCAGCACCTTATTTTGCCCGCAGTTATTTGGAAAAAATGGAACAATCCGAAAAACAGGAGGTAAAAAAAGAAATTCGGGCAAACGAAAGCAAGCCTGCAGAAGCACAAACGGATGATGTAAAAGGCTCTTTGAAGACGCCTAAAACAAATGTTCGTTCTGATATAACGGGGACTGTTTCTAAAAAAGTCCAACAAAAAGTTCTGAAGCAAAAGGCTCATAAAGCAGTTGCAACGGATAAAATTGTTGCAAAATTGCGGGTGAAGCCGAATAAGAAGACGGACAGCAGACGTTATGATCGGCAAAGAATTTCTTTACCGTCGACCCTTAATAAATATTCTTCAAAAAATGGTCAAAGATTATGCCAAATAGAGAATAAAATTGTGGCAATGATTGCTTTGATGGAAAATTATGAGCCTTATCCCTATATGAGCGGCGGCGCTGCAACAATCGGCTATGGTTCTTGTTATAAACCGGACGGTTCTCCGGTAACGATGAATGATGCTCCGATTGACAAAACAACGGCACGTTTGTATACGCAGGCCCACTTGCGGAAAGATGTTTTTCCTGCTATTGAAAAGTATGTAAAAAAAGATTTGGATGACAGCCAGCTGATGGCCGTGAGCGCCTTTATTTATGCCGTCGGAAGTGCTAATTTTGCGGGCCTCGGATATGATGATAACGGCAGAAGGCGTCAACCCAGCGAATTTTTGAAGGCTATTAACAGCGGTAAGAGCGATTTTGAATGTGCCCGTAAATTGAGTGGTTGGAAAACAGCCGGCGGCGGGATTTTGCATGAAGGGCTGTTGAAGCGCAGATGGCTCGAAATGGCATTATATTGCCACAGAGTACAGCCGCAGGAACTTTTGGATATGTCTCCCGGCGGGCATTTTAATTTGAGTGTGCGTGATTTATACAAGTATGGCCGGGCAGATAAGGACGGGTATTATACACCAAAAATGGATGACGCTACTATTCGCAGGGTTATGCAAGTTTGTAAAGCCGGCAAGCGGCGCTTGAAAGATATTATTGATGAGCAGGCACAACGGGATTTGGCTGTCGGCTCGACATTGGCGCTTACTGATTTTGCTCAGCGGTATGATGCTTTGAAAAAGTCCGGCCGCGCCTAAATTTTGTGCCTCCTTGTTTTTTTCAAAAGAAAGATTATTTGTTTTATCAAAGAAAAAAACAGAGAGGTATGCTATGGATGAAGCTTTGCGAAATCTGACAATGATTTTGTGGGCGTATTGTGCTGTTAATACGTCCAAACCGGTAGAGGCAAAAATGGTGACGATTAATGAAGAAGTGCCTCCGGTTCAGGAAACCGTTGTTTATGGTGCCGCTCGTACTCCGTCGGGAAAGGAAAATGTGTTTGAAATCGAACAGCCTGCCGATGCCCCCAATCCATTAGGAAATCCGATTGTTGAAGATGAAGGTGACACTGTTGTCGGAAGTTCTGATAATTCTGTTTTACAGGCTGTTTCTTCTTCGGACACAGAAAAGCAACCGAAGATAATTGCCCGTGATGCCGTCGGAGAGGCCATGGGGCCGGGGCAGCTTCCGTTACCGGAAAACGGTAAAATTGAAAACGAACTTTATCAGCAAGGCAGTGATATTATTGATGTACAGGCTTTTCCGATTCAGGACGTTAACGAAGTGACAACACCAAACACTCAGCCGGCGATTGTTACTCAATAATTATAATCTCTCAAAATCAAGAAATACAGGTTTTCGTCCTTCGGCTATGGCTTTGCGTTGATATTTTGTTTCTACCCAATCTTGAGGCGGTAAACGCCAGTCGTTGCTGCATTTTGCCGTCCAACGAAAAACTTTTTCTCCGTTGTCGTTTGTAAAAGTGCAAGTCTGCCGAAGTGCCCAGCCTTTGTAAATTTTATGGTCTGTTGCAATACGGAGCAGACCGCCCGGTTTTAAAATACGAGCAATTTCTTTTAGATTTTCCGGGTTGATGAACCGACGGAATGCATGTCTTTTTTTGGGCCATGGATCCGGAAAAAGAACAAAAACTTTATCAATAAAACCATCCGGAATATGGGAAAAAAGCAGCCTTATGTCGTTGTCAAAAATACGAACGTTGTCTTTTCTCTCCGGAGATAAGGTTATTTTTTCCGGCAGATCTGATCCTTCCTTTATTCCGGTTAACAGGCTGAGTAATGAGGCAATGCCGTTTTTGAAAACTTCGGCTCCGATGAAACCATGATCAGGATTTTTCAGGGCTTGTCCAGCCAGGTGTTCGCCGTTACCAAAGCCGATTTCCAGGCAGATTTTTTCTACCGGTTGCCCAAACAGCTTTTTTTTATCAAAGGTGCTTGATGGGCTGATTGTTAATTGTGGCAGAAAAGAATCAATCAAAGCGGATTTTGCTTTGCGCAGTTTTCTTCCCTGACGGCGGCCGTAAAATTTTGGTTGGCTGTTTGTTAAAAGCATTTTTTCAGCGTCTCGCTCAAATCTGTTTTTTCCCAAGAAAAGCATCCGCTGTTTTCCGGTTCTCTGCCAAAATGTCCATAACTCGACGTTGGGGTATAAATCGGACGGTTGAGTCCAAGACGGCGGATAATGCCTTTCGGGCTCAAATCTATCATATCTTGCAGAATGTGCAAGATTTTTTGTTCATCGACTTTGGCGGTTCCTTTACAATCAATAAAAAACGAGAGCGGATATTTGACGCCGATAGCATAAGACAACTGGAGAAGGCATTCATCAGCTAATTCGGCTGCAACAATGTTTTTTGCCAGGTAACGAAGCATATAGGCTGCCGAGCGATCTACTTTGGTTGCATCTTTTCCCGAAAAGGCGCCTCCGCCGTGCGGAGCATATCCACCGTAGGTATCGACAATGATTTTGCGGCCGGTCAGCCCGGTATCTCCGTCCGGTCCGCCGATTACAAACCGTCCGGTCGGATTTATCAGAATGTCTTTTTCTTCCGGAAAAAATTCAGACGGAATCGTTTTTTGCAAATTTTGTTTTACAATTTCATGTACCTGTTCCTGGGTTAGGGCATCGGTATGTTGGGTCGAAACAACAAGTTTGGCGATTTTTACAGGTTTTCCTGCAATGTAGCGCAAAGTGACTTGGGCTTTGGCATCAGGCTCTATTCCGGGGATTTCTCCCTTATGTCGGGCAAGGCTGAGGTTTTGCAGAATCTTATGAGCCCAGAAAATTGCAAGAGGCATGTAATTGCTGTTAACACCTTGTTCCTTTTTTGCATAGCCGAACATAATCCCCTGATCACCGGCACCGTCGTTGTTAACGCCTAAAGCAATATCGGAGGATTGACTGTGCAGCAGATTGTCGATACGGACATTTTGCCAGTTGAAACCTTTTTGCTCGTATCCGATTTCCCGAATCGTTTGACGGACGGTATTGGTAAGATCTTCCGGAAGAATAACGGCGTTGCTGCCGGTTTCTCCCGAAATAATAACCCTGTTGGTTGTGGCTATGGTTTCTATGGCTGTACGGGCATTAGAATCTTTGCTTAAATATAAATCCGTTATGGCATCGGAAATGCGGTCACATACTTTATCCGGATGCCCTTCTGAAACAGATTCACTCGTGAATAAATAGTCCTGCATGCTTTTTCCTTTACAATTTTCCTTAGCGTCGAGCATAAAAAAAAGCCGGAATTTATCCAGCTTTTTTTGTTAGTTATTCTATAATTTATTCACCATCTTCATCTTTGTTGTATACACTCTTAGACAGAGAGATGATCAGATCATAGAGATGTCTGGCCGCTTTACGGTTGGGGATTTTATAGTAAGCACGGACAAGTTCAATCGTTTCCTGACGATCCATCGGATCTGTATCAAAAGCAGCATCATCTTCAGCGAGGCTTAATGATACATTTTCCGGAACACTGAACATTCTCGGACTCTGATTGGCAACTTCTTTGTCCATGTCTTCATAAAAGAAACCGATAGGAACTTCCAAAACTTTACTAATGTCCCATAAACGGCTTGCTCCAACCCGATTCATACCGCGTTCATATTTTTGAACCTGTTGGAATGTGAGCCCCAATAATGAAGCCATTTTTTCCTGACTTAAACCGAGAAGTGTACGGCGCAGACGAATACGATTGCCTACATGTACGTCAACGGGATTGGGTTGTCCGGTTGGTGTTCTTCCTCGGCTTGATCTTTTAAAAGTTTCAGCAGTCATGTTTTTTCCCTTGTTTTCGTTTTTATGTACTTCTCTATTATAAATAAGATTTTCAAAGCTTATCGTCAACAAGTTTTTTATATAATATGTTATATTGTTTTTTGCTTATATAATGCTTTTTCCCGTTTTTTCTTTGTTTTTTACATATTTATCATTTTTTCTGAAAATATAACCGGCAAGTATTATACAGAAAACACATAACACTATAGGTATGTAGTTACCATATTTATTATAAAATGTAAAGACGTAAGCTGTTTGGGGTAAGGATAAGTCGGTAAAATTTTGAATGTTTAACGGAATAGAGGTTATGATTCTTCCATAAGGGGAGATGGCCGCACTGATTCCGCTGTTGGCAGCTCGGATTATGGTTATTCCTTCTTCAACGGCGCGGAGGCGTGCCGTCGTCAGATGTTGATAAGGTCCCATAGAATCGCCATACCAACCGTCATTTGTTAAATTGACCAGCCATTGTGGTTTTTTCTTTTTGTTGATAATTTGGTGCGGAAAAATTATTTCATAGCAAATTGTTGCACTTAATTCGGGATGTTGTCCGATTTTGATATTTTGCGGACCGTTACCGGCTTGAAAATCTGCAATTGTATTGGTAACCGGACGAATCCAATCCGGAAGATATTTTCTTAACGGTATATATTCTCCGAAAGGAACCAAATGGCTTTTGTCATAGGTGGCAATGATATTTCCTTTTTTATCGATTATAAACATGGCATTGAACGGTGTATAGAAGCCGTTGTTATTTTTTTGATACCGGACTGCTCCGGTTATCAGATAACCGTTCCGAGGAATTGCTTCTGTTACGGACTTTTTGTGTTCTTCGTCCATATCCAGCGGAAACGGAACGGCCGTTTCTCCCCAGATGACGAAGTCAATTTTATCCAATCCGGGAGATTTGCTCAGATCAATATATTTTTGAAGGTTGCGTTCCAATGCCTGAGGCTCCCATTTTATTTTTTGCGGGATGCTGGGCTGAACGATTCGAATTGTTGTCTTTTTTCCGGGAATGTCGGTATTTTGCAGTCTGAGCAAACCGAATCCATACAGAATCGAGAAAAGCAGAATCGGAAGTCCGATGGCCGGTAATAGATTTCTTTTTTGCGGAGAGCAAAGGTATGTTGCCGGAAAAGAGGCTATCAAAACGGTTATGACGGAAAGGCCGTAAGTTCCCCAGACAGAAGCTGTTTGCAGCATTGCGTCCGAAAACGCAAAAACCGATCCCAGTAAATTCCAGGGAAAACCGGTGAGGATGAAACTGCGCAGCCATTCACTAAGCCCCCACAGACCGGAAAATGCTAATATTTGAGCCGAAAGGGCGGAGAAACGATAAGAAAGCCAAAAAGGAACAGCCGTGAATAACCCGAAGAATGCACCGCCGGCCAGCAAACAAAGCGGATACAGCCATCCGAGCGAAGATATATCCAATAATAATGCATTGCCTATCCAGGATAGTCCGAAAGCAAAATGTCCGAATCCAAAAAAGTATCCGAGTTTCCACGCTTTTCTTGGGGTGTCAGCTGTTTTGCGCAATAACCAGAAAAGCCCGGAGAAGCTGATGAAAAGAATCGGAAAAAAGTGAAACGGTGGTAAAGCATAAATGCTCAGCCATCCCAAAATAAAAGCACTGGTTTTTGGGTAGGCGGCAAATTTGTCAGCAAAGCGGCGTATCAGCATATCCGGATCTTTCTTGTCTGCCGCTTACAAGGCGGCTATGAGGTTTTTATTCCAAATAAGGGTTTTTGATGTTTAGTTTTTCGAGGATGTTGATTTCACAACTTTCCATATATTCGGCTTCATCATCTTCAATATGATCGAATCCGAGCAGGTGCAGCAGTCCGTGAGTCAAAAGATGGCAGTAGTGGTCAATTAATGGAATTTTTTTCAGCTCCGCTTCCCGTTCCAAAGTTTCCAGAGCGATGATGATATCGCCGAGTTCTATTTCTTCGTAGAGTTCGCAGTCTTCCGAAAAATTTTCATCATCAATATTGGCGAAAGATAAAACGTTAGTTGGTTTGTCCATGCCGCGAAATTCTTTGTTTAATTTTTGAACTTCCGAATCATTGCTCAAGCAGAGATTGACACTTAACGGCTTTTTTCCGTCCCAAAAATCGATTTCGCCCAGGGTGGAAACATAATCAAATACCGTTATCATGACCTTGTTGGATAAACTGCCGAAATCAGGGAGCTCCTGATTCCAGCGGTCTTCCGAAACAGAAATTAAAAGACGGGTATTACTCATCGCCGTATGTTTTTTTGCTCCTTTCCTCGTAAGCTTTTACGATTTTTGCAACCAAACCGTGCCGGACAACGTCAGCTGCGCTGAAGCGAACGGAACTGATGTTGTCTATTCCTTTTAATGTTTCCAGCGAATCTCTAAGACCGGAAATTGTTCCTTTGGGGAGGTCAACCTGACTCAGGTCGCCGTTGACAACCATGCGGGAGTTTTCGCCCAAACGGGTTAAGAACATTTTCATCTGCATCGGGGTGGTGTTTTGTGCCTCGTCCAGAATGATAAAAGAGTTGGATAATGTACGGCCGCGCATAAAAGCCAGCGGAGCGATTTCGATTTCGCCGAGGGCGAGCTTTTTATCAACTTGTTCTGCCGGTAACATTTCATACAGGGCGTCGTACAGCGGACGAAGGTAAGGGTCGACTTTTTCTTTTAAATCGCCGGGCAGAAAGCCGAGATTTTCACCCGCTTCGACGGCCGGGCGGGATAAGATGATCTTATCAATTTTGCCTTCCAACATCATTGAAACGGCCAGAGCAACAGCCAGATAGGTTTTTCCGGTTCCGGCTGGTCCGAGACCAAAAACAAGTTCATTTTTCATCATTTCTTTAATATAGGCTGCCTGGGTTGCTGAACGCGGATAAATATGGCGCTTTTTGGTTTTTAAAACAATATCTTCCATGTTGTCTTCCGCGATTTTTTCAGCTCCGGCACCGGAGATACGGACAGCGGCTTTGACTTCTTCTTCGTTGATGTCAATGTTTTTGCCGGCTTTGTGGTATAAAATGTCAATGGCGGTCTGAGCTTGGACGGCAGCATCTTTGCCACCGGTGATTTTGATCTGATTGCCGAAAGATGAAATTTCGACGTTTAACAGTTTTTCAAGCAGGCGTAAATGCGAATCCTGCGGTCCGACAACTTGTTGCACCAAGAGGTTATTGTAAAGTTCAAGATTTATTTCTGACATGGTGTTTCCCCTTCCATAATCCCGATCAGGGAGTTTGTTGTTGCTTCGGTTATTTTTATGTTTACAATTTTGTTCAGACAGCTTTTATCCAGTTCGGCATGCAGATTTTGCATATAAGGCGTTCGTCCGAAAAGTTGGTTGCGGCCGCGTCCTCGGCTTTCAAAAAGTACGGGCATTACCTTACCAACAGAATCTTTATTAAACTTTAATTGATAAGAAAACAGCAAATTCTGCAAGGTATCCAGCCGCTCTTTTTTGACTTTTTCTTCTACCTGATTTTTTAACAATGCTGCAGGTGTTCCTGCTCTTCGGGAATATTTGAATGAAAAAGCCTGGATGTATTTTACCCGGTTGACAATGTCGAGCGTTGCCTGAAAATCTTCATCCGTTTCACCGGGAAAACCAACGATGAAATCTGATGACATTCCGATTGCCGGATTGGCCTTGTGCAATTTTTCAATGACTTTCAGGTAGTCGGATGATGTATGGCGACGGTTCATTGCTTTTAAAATTTTATCAGAACCGGACTGTACCGGAAGATGCAGGTAGGGCATCAGTTTGTCCAGGTCGCGATGGCATTCGATTAAGTCATCCGTCATATCTGCCGGATAGGAGGTCGTATAGCGCAGGCGTTTTAAACCGTCTATTTTTGCCAATTCTCGCAAAAGGTAAGACAAAGGGCGTTCTTTTCCTGATGAGTCTTCTCCGTGATATGAATTGACATTTTGACCCAGCAGGTTGATTTCAAGCGCGCCGTTTTGAACCAGCCGGCGGGCTTCTTCGACCACTTCTTTTATCGGACGTGAGTATTCCGCACCACGGGTATAGGGAACAACGCAATAGGTGCAGAAATTGTTGCATCCTTCCTGCACAGCCAGAAAAGCGCATGACAGGCTGTTGGAGTTCTGCGGCAAAAAATCAAATTTTGATTCAGCGGGGAATTCGGTATCAATGATCGGAAGGCCTTTTTTTCGGTTGATTTTTGCAAGAATTTCAGGGATGCGGTGATAGGTTAACGGACCGGTGGCAAAATCAACGAACGGTGCCCGTTTGGCAATTTGTTCGTCTTCGGCCTGGACAACACAGCCGACGACGCCGATGATTGTTTCTTTTCCTTGTTCGCGGCGTTCTTCTTTGATGAGGTTTATACGCCCGAGGTCAGAAAAAACTTTTTCAGCGGCTTTTTCTCTGATATGGCAGGTGTTGAAGATAATCAGATCAGCATCCCGGGGAGACGGGGCTTCCCGGTATCCAAGAGTTTGTAATATGTCGGCTATACGTTCAGAATCATATACGTTCATCTGACAGCCGAAAGTTTTTATATAATAGTGTTTCACGCTTTTCTCGCTTTTTATTTTTTTATCTTTATATTTTAAGCTAAAGAGCGCAGGATTTCAACCGAATTTTATATTATCAGCAGGAGAGGCAATGTGACAATGACGCCAAGGGAGCTTTTTTGTTGCAAAAATTGCAGGTTTTGTTAAAATCGGATTAAAGTAACTCGGGAGTATTGTTATGTTAAATTTTAATACGGAGCAGAATATGGATTATCTGACAGAACTGAATGAAGAACAACGAATCGTTTTTATGAAGGCTTTGGCACGTCTGGCAAATGCTGATGGAAAGCTTGATGAAGATGAAAAGGCTTTTGTCCGGGAAACTGCAAAGATTTACGGTATTCCCGAGAGCCGATTAGAAGAGATACTTTGCCAGGGGTCTGATGATGAGGTAGTGGAAGCCGTGAAAATTATTAACAATCGTCGGGCTGCATTGGAATTGATTAAGGAAATGTGCGTGCTTGCCCATGCCGATGATGAGCTTTCAGATAGTGAGACGCTTCTTATCGGGCGGGTTGGCCGAGCGATGGGCGTTGAGTTGGAAAAAATCGAGCAGATCAGCAAATGGGTTATTGACCGGTTGGTTTGGCTTGAAGAAGGTAAAATTATTTTTGAAGAAGTTTAAGAAGAAGGTGTCAGATGAGTGCAGCAGACCAAATTACCGAATTGCGAGGTTTGAGTAATCCCGGCGGTGCGGTGGTCAGAAACAGCAATGAGCTGATCCAGAAAGGGTTGGAGCATGCTTATCCGCAAATCAGCAAAGAAGAGAAAGAAAGAATTGCCCGACAGATTGAACGCCGTTCTGATGAAAAGGTTATGATCGGTGGTAAGGAGATTACGGCGGGTGAACTTGATTTTATTGTTGCCAATTCTATTCAGACGATTACATCGGAAACTGATCCGAAAAATGAATATTTTACCTGGATTGAAGACGGAATCGACATTATCAAGGATATGTCAACTGACGGCGTAACAAAAGAAGAGCTGGAACGCAGGAATGATTTTCTGACAGATCTGAATCAGCGGGAAACCGAAGTTAAAATGTGTATAGCCCTTTATCAGAATGCTGCCCGCGGTACTGGTCATTTGGCTGATGTGGCAAAGGAAAAAATCAGCTTTTTGCAAAAAAAGTGGGCGAAACTTTTAGAAATTCGCAGTGCGGTTAAGCTTTCAACACAAAACTATGCCGATGAAAAAAGCAAAAAAGACCGGCGTATTGACAATGATCGGGCAAAGATGTATTTGCTGGCGTTGTATTTTATGCGTCAGGGGAGGGAGATTCCGGCAAAGCTGAAGACCAAGCTGGAGATGAATTACGGTCTTTCTTTTGAAGACGGACCGGCCGAGCGGTTGATTGACCGTATTGATCGTGCGCCGTTAACGAAAAAGCAAACAATTGATCGTATAAATGCTCTTAGGGGCAGGCAGCCCGAGGTTCACAGCCCGGTTCTGCCGGTGCATAAGCAAAACTTTAATGCGGCTCAGTTTGAAAAGTTGAGCAGGCAATACAATATATGAACACAGTTATAGTTAGGAGATAAAAATTATGGGAGCTTTATTTGAGCCGTTTTTGTATATTATAGGACTGCTTTTGAATATTTATTTCAAAATCGTTGTGGTTGAGGTTGTTCTTCATTGGTTGATTCATTTTAAAATTTTGGATGTTACCAATAAGTATGCCAAGAAAACCATGGAAATTCTGGAAAATGTTACTCATCCGGTCTATGATAAGATCCGCAGCAAACTTCCGTTGATTGCAGGAATTGATTTTTCTCCGTTTGTCCTGCTTTTGGTCTTGCTGTTTTTGGAACGTTTGGTTTACAGATTAAGCGACATTATTTTGTAGTAAACTCAACAAGTTGTCTTTTTAGATGACGGGTATGTTTGAAAAAACAGAACAAGGAGTGATGTTAAGAGTTAGGATTTCGCCTAACTCTTCTTCTTGTTCTATAAACGGTATTTTTACTGATGCGGAAGGAACGGATTATTTGAAAATTTCCGTCAATGCTGTTCCGGAAAAAGGAAAGGCAAATAAAGAACTGATTGCTTATCTGGCAAAGTATTTGAAGGTGGCAAAGTCGCGTTTTAAAATTGTCAGCGGAGAAACGGACAGATTTAAGAGAATCTGCATTACTGCGGACGAGGATGAGGTTGTTGAGATTGAAACAAAGTTGAATGAAAAAGGATATAATGGCAACAGAGAATAATATAATTATTGACGGGAAGGCAATAGCGGCGGAGGTTCGGAGTGCGTTGAAAAAACACATTGCCTCTGCTTGTGTGCGGCCGGTGTTGGCTGTTATTTTGGTTGGAGAAAATGAGGCCAGCCGGATTTATGTGCGGAATAAAGAAAAGGCGGCTGCCGAGGTCGGTATTGAATGTCGGGTTTTGCAGTTTGGCGAAAATGTTTCTGAAAAAGAGCTGTTTGAGGTGGTGCAGGCTTTGAATGAGGATCCGGCAGTTAACGGAATTATTATTCAACAGCCGTTACCGGAGCAATTGGATACGAGGTGTTTGGTAGAAGCAATTTGCCCGGAAAAGGATGTGGACGGTTTTGGTCCGATGAACCTCGGACGTTTGCAGGGAGGAAGCCCGGATGCCGTTGTTGCGGCAACGCCTAAAGGTGTGCTTCGATTGATTGACAGTACGGGTGTTGAATTGAGTGGGAAACATGCCGTTATTATCGGCCGTTCAAATATTGTCGGAAAGCCGTTATCCAGCCTTCTTTTAAACCGGGATTGTACCGTGACGGTTACCCATTCCAAAACAGTCGGTTTGAAGGAAATTGTTTGTCAGGCTGATATTGTGGTTGCCGCCTGCGGGTGTCCAAGATTGGTAAAAGATGACTGGGTTAAGGACGGTGCCGTTGTGATTGATGTGGGAATTAACCGTACGGAAAACGGAAAGCTTTGCGGCGATGTCGATTTTGACGCTTTATGCCGAAAAAATGTGCGGATTACGCCGGTTCCGGGCGGGGTCGGGCCGATGACGGTGGCAATGCTGTTAGAAAATACATGGCAGGCATTTCAAAAACAGAAAAAAAACATCTGATCTTTTAAATCCGCTTTTGGTGATTATATTGTTTTTTATTCAATTGTATAAAGGCAAGGGGTAGGAAACAATGAATAAACTTGGGCGGGTTTTGATGCTTGATGATGATTTGATTGTTTTGAATTTGTATCACGGGCTGCTGGAAAAAATCGGATATGAGATTTTTGTGACCGCGAATGCGTATCAATTTTTGCTTTATGGCAAAGAGTTGAAGCCGGACGTTTTTATTTTGGATATTAATATGCCGAAAGTTACCGGCTGGGAGGTTTTGCATCGGCTCGAAAAAGATGAGGCGTTGTCTCAGGTGCCGGTTGTGGTGATGAGCGTTTTGTCTGATAAAGCGCTGGCTATAGAAAAAGGTGCTGCCCATTATTTGAGTAAGCCCGTGAAACCGGATGTTTTGTTTGAAATTTTAGAAACTTATTGTATCGGAAACAGAGATCATGATGTTTTGCTGTTGGAAGATTTTGCTCCGGCAGAAATGTCTTTTAAAAATAGAATAACAAAAAACTTGTGGTCTTGTTTTGAAGTTAATGATGTGCGGGCGGCAAAGACCTATTTGCAAAAGAATATGCCGAAAGTTGTGGCCGTTCACTTGCCGAGAGGCCGTTTTCTTCAAATAAAAAAAGAATTGAAACATCCGCAGATTTGCCATTTGGAAAGTTATGAACAGGTGGATGAATTGGAAGAGTTGATAAAATAATTATTTGCCTTTATACTCGGTTTCAGCGTGCGGGAGCTTTTTTCAAATTTGAAAGAAGCAATTGAAAAAACGCCGGTTTGCAAAGATGGTATGGCAAAGCCGCATTTATGTTTTATTTGATACGGATTTGAGGTTATGGTTTTAAGAGGTATGCTGAATTTGTGGCGCAAAACGACGAGTGCTTGTTATGATTATATGATTAATCTGGCTTCTCGCGAGAAGGCTTTATATTTTTTGTTTGCCGTTGCTTTTATTGAGAGTTCGTTTTTTCCTATTCCGCCGGATATTATGTTGATTCCGATGGTTTTGGCAACACCTTCAAAGGCTTGGAAAATTGCCGGTGTGGCAACGGTGGCCAGTGTTTTGGGCGGCTATTTTGGGTATATCATCGGAGTTTATTTTTTTGATTTGATAGCAAAGCCGGTGCTTGCTTTTTATGGCTATCTGCATCAGTTTGACGTATTTAAGGATTATTATCACCAATGGGGGGCTTGGATTGTCTTTGGAGCGGGAGTTACGCCGTTTCCTTATAAGGTTGTGACAATTGCCAGCGGTGTTGTTCATCTGGATATCTGGGTTTTTGGTATTGCGTCGGTTATTGCTCGCGGTATGAGGTTTTATTTGGTTGCCTGGTTATTGAAAAAATATGGAGAGCCAATGAAGATCTTTATTGAGAAGAATCTCGGTGTGTTGTCTGTATTATTCTTACTGTTGCTGGTGGGCGGTTTTGCGGCAATTAAATTTATATAGCAGATGATAAAAATCCCGGATTTTCAAATCCGGGATTTTTTTTAATCTTTGTGACGGAAAGTAATTCTTCCTTTGGTGAGATCGTAAGGAGTCATTTCAATATCGACTTTATCCCCGACCATGACCCGAATACGGAATTTTCTCATTTTCCCGGCGGTATGCGCCAAAATCTCAACGCCGTTTTCCAATCTGACGCGGAACATGGCATTGGGCAGTTTTTCGATTACTTCTCCGGTTAGTTCCAGAAGTTCTTCCTTACTCATATAGTTATTTCCTTATATATATTTTTTTATATTTTTTTATTGTATAGCGCCTAATTTTTATTTATGCAATTGATTTTTTCGACAAATTTGTTTTTTTTGCCGTCTTTTTATTTGTCTTTTTTTCTTTGCCAGGTTTGTATTGCGGAAATTCAAGCGTGAATTCGGTTCCTTTGCCTTCTTTGCTTTTGACGGTGATGTTGCCGTTGAATTTTTCGACAATGGATTTTACGATTGCTAAACCAAGTCCGGTTCCGCTTTGGTTATCCTTTTGCCCTTCCGAATAAAAAGGTTCAAAAATATGGGGGAGGTTTCGAGCAGAGATTCCATGGCCGGTGTCTTGGATTTTAATAGTGACATTCGTATTGTCATTTTTTAAATCTATTTTTATTTTTCCTTCGCTTCCGGTAGCTTTGATGGCATTTTGCAGTAAGTTGAGCAGAAGCATTTTGAAGTCAGAGGCGTTTCCTAAAATGTAAATGTTTTGGCCGGTCTTTTTGATTTTTAAATCAATACCTTTGTGTTTTGCCTCATAGTCGAGCAAAGCGGCAATTTCTTTTGCGGCACTTAGGCAGTCAACAGGGCCGTCTCCGTCATGGACATTTTGTGCCAGTTTTAACAGCCGTTCCGGAATGTTTAAACAGGTTGTGATTTGCTCAAGAATCATTGCCAGGTATTTTTTGGCTTCATTGTCATTTGCAGTATTTATATAATATTTATTCAGAATATTTTCTATAATCATCCGGATAGAGCCCAGATTGTTTTTCATCTCGTGGGCGATGGAGGTTGACAGAAAACCTAATGAAGATAGTTTTTGCTGATGTGAAAATTTGATGTCATCGCTTAAATCCCGGATGGCTTCAACAATATAAAATTCTTTTTGTCCTGCATTATCGATTGTGAGCGGGGCAGCATTGATGGAAAGGTGCCTGTTGGGGAAAGACTGAAATTGCTGAATGACTTTTACACTGTTTTTTTGTTTTTCCTTGATCTCTCTCAGAGGGCAGCTAAAATTGCTTTCCGGACAAGGGTAGGAAAGCCCCTGACAGGAGGTGTAGCATTTTATGTCAGTTTTTGCGGGAGATCCGATTTGTTTGTAATAAGCATTGTTGGCTAAAATGATGTTGTAGTCTTTATCAATAACGCGAATTCCATCCGGTATGCTGTTGATCAGCGCCTGTTGAAACTTTTCTTTTTGTTTGATTTCATTAAAGCTGTTGTTTAGGTTTTCAAGCATTTGGTTAAAGGCTTGTGCGAGTTTGTCAATCTCATCTTCAAATAAATAATTTTTATTTAATTCTACTCGCTGTGACAAGTTTCCTGCAGCAACAAGGGCGCTGATGTGAGAAAGTTTGTCAATTGGTTCAAGTATCCATTTTCGCAGCAATATTCCCAGAATGATAATCATAAACACGATCAGAAAAGTGCTGATTAATGTGACTTTTCCCGCTCTGGCAAAAGAGTTGTAACGGCTGTTGTAATTGCGGATGATGTCTTCCACGCGCTTGTGTTCAATGGTGATTTCGTTCAAAGAACGCGGATCCTGATTATAACGCAAGATTTCCATAACATTGGGAGACAGCTGTGTTACTTCTTTTTTTTGCAAAAGAGTATTCAGTTCTTGCCGGAGTGTTACATTTTCAAAGTTCAGTTCTGTAAATTGCCGGGTGTTCAGCAGGTTTAATTGGCCTTCTTCTTGAAATTTCTGGCCATATACGATGTAGAACGAATATACGAAAATTATGCAGGTCAAAATGAAAAATATGGCAATTGTATATAAGATTTTTCTGTTTAAGCTGATGAACATCGGAAACTCGCAAAATAAAATCAGGTTTTTAACAAAATAGAAACTTATTGTCAGTATACAAGAGAATGGTTAATGAAGAGGAAAAATTATGAAAAAAGAAATAGAGCTAAGTCCGGAAGAATTGGCGGCATGGTATAGTTGCTGGAATGATGAAAATCTGGCTTTTATCAAATATGATACTTATGACGGGGATAAAATGTGGGTTATTTACGGTGCTGACGGTTCTCGGATTGCTGCTGCAGATAATCGTGATTTTGCTTTTGTTATGGCCAAACAGCGAGATTTAGAGCCTTGCAGTGTGCATTAAATAAAAAGCCCCGGTTTCCGGGACTTTTTATTTAAGTTGTTTAGTCCTGATTGTTCAACAAAGCATAAATTTCTTCGCATTTAGAAATCTGGCGGATTTTGTTGCAGGTGTTTTCATCTTTTAGAATGCGAGATGCCTTAGCTAAAGCCGTTAAATGATCTGCGCCGCTTCCTTCGGGAGAAATCAACATAAAGATCAGGTCTACGGGCTTGCCATCAACAGCCTCAAAATCAACCGGAGCATTAAGTTTGGCAAAAATTCCACAAACTTTCTGAGCTTCGGCAATGCGTGCGTGGGGCAAAGCCGTTCCTCCGCCAAACCCGGTAGAACCAAGATTTTCACGCTCTAACAGGCTGTCGAAAATCGTCCGTTCTGAAATATGGGTGATTTCGGCCGCTTTTTGCGCGAGTTCTTGCAAAAGCTGACGTTTGCTCTGAGCTTTTAATCCCACAACAATACAATTTTCATTCATGATTTCTGAAATTTTCATAAATCGTATGCCTTATGTAATTTCAACTTAATTTTCAGCCTTGGGTTCAACCCAGCCGATATTACCGTCTTTGCGGCGATATACCATGCTGATATGACCGTTGGCGCTGTTTCTGAACAATAAGGCGCATTCTTCGTTTAAATCCATGAACATGACGGCTTCAGAAACCGTGCATACAGGAATATTGGCCTCAACTTCCGCAATTGTCAGCGGAGCATCGTCAATGTCAATTTCTTCTTGTGTTTCGTCAATGCGGAAGACAGCTTCATTGGCAATTTCCGCCAGACTCGTTTTTCCCTTGTGATCATTTAATTTGGTTTTATGACGACGCAGACGGGTTGCAATGTGAGCATTGGCATTATCAAATGCCGAATAGGGGTCTCCGGCAACACCGCTGCCTTTTAAAACGATGTTTTTGGCAGGATGAACGGTAACTTCAGCGCAAAAATCGTCACGCTCTTTAGAGAAATAAACGTTGCAGCTGATCGGAGCGCTGAAATATTTATTTACAGAGTTCAAAATATTCTCTTCAACATGTGAACGCAATCTGTCGCCAATGTCTACTTGTTTACCTGTCAATGTGATTTTCATAATTTTTCCTTGTAAATATTATTAACCATGTTTATAAGCACTAATATACTTCACTTTGATGCTTATTACAATCAGAAAATCAGATAATAACATATTTCGGGAAAAGTCAATATAAAACTTTTTCTCTTTCGGCTTTGTCTTTGTTATAGCGTGCTTTTTTGTTTTTTGCGTTCTGCTGATGAGGCAATGCCGAGCTGGTCGCGGTATTTGGCAACCGTGCGCCGGGCAATTTTTATGCCGGTTTGTCCGAGACGTTCCACGATTTTGTCATCGGAGAGAATATTGTCGGCCTTTTCTTCTTCAATCATCTTTTTGATTTTGTGTTTTATAGTCAGGGTTGATGTTCCTTCATCACCGATGTAACTTCCGGCGGCATTGGTGAAAAAGTATTTCAGCTCAAACATGCCGAGCGGGGTATGCATGTATTTGTTGGTGGTGACGCGGCTGACCGTGCTTTCGTGCATTTCGATCTGTTCTGCGATGTTTTTGAGTTGCATCGGCCGTAGAAAATCAATGCCCTTTTCAAAAAAGTCGTATTGGTTTTTGACGATTTCTTCGCTGACTTTCAGAATGGTGTCGGCGCGCTGCCGCAAGGCTCTGATCAGAAATCCGGCACTGCCAAGTTGTTGTTTGAAGTAGCGATGTTCGTTTTTGCCGCCTTTGTTTTTTATTTCTGCATAATATTGTCGGTTGATCAGAATTCGCGGCAGTGACATGTTGTTCATTTCAACTATGTAAGTGCCGTCTTTTTTTCGACGAACAAAAACATCAGGGATGATATAAGATGTCAGATCATGATGGTATTTGGCGGCCGGTTTGGGATCTAGTGCCTTGATGTCAGACAAGACGGAAGCCAGATCTTCATCACTGATTTGGCAAATTTTTTTTAGTTCGGACAATTTTCTTTCTCCGAGAAGAGATAAATTATCAAGAACTTTTTCGGCGATGGGGTCCAATCGGTCTTTGTCTTTTAGTTGAATTTTCAAACATTCGGACAAAGAACGGGCAAAGATTCCGGAAGGTTCAAAGTCTTGCATTTTTTTTAGTATTTGTTCGGCAACCTTTCCTGAGATTTTTAGTCGTTTTGCAATGGCTGTTAAATCACCCCGAAAATAGCCCGCTTCATCCAAATGTTCAATGAGGTTGAAAGCGACGGCTTTTTCTTTCGGATGAGAAAATTTTTGAGAAATTTGTTCTTCTAACAGTCGGTAGAGCGATTTTTCATCGGCGAGTCTTTGTTCAAAATAGTCATAGTCCGTATCGTCTCTGTGGGATTTGGAAACAGCATAGTCCTGCCAGTCATATTGGTTTTCATTATCGTCATAACCTTCGCGGTCACTGCCGTAGTCGTCAAATTCATTATCACAGGCAACAATATCCGTGCTGCTTTCTTCACTTTCTGCGCTTTGGTCGTAGTCATCAATTGTCGGAATATCGTTTTCCGGCAATAAGCTGCTGTTGTCTTCTTCTTTTTCTAAAAACGGATTTTGTTCAAGCTCTTTTTCTATCAGGGCATTTAGTTCCAGATTGGAAACCTGAAGCAGATTAATCGCCTGACGCAATTCCGGTGTCATAACCAGAGATTGTGTCTGTTTCAGGTCTAAATGCGGAGTGACGGCCATTTACCAATTCCTCTTACATTGAGAAATTATCGCCCAGGTAGACTTTTCTGACTTCTTTGTTGGCAATAATTTCTTCCGGCGTTCCTTCCATTAAAACGGTACCGCCATGTAAGATATAAGCTCGGTCGGTAATATCAAGAGTTTCGCGGACGTTGTGGTCGGTAATTAAAACGCCGAGGCCGCGGTGTTTGAGTTGCGAAACCAGATTGCGGATCTCTCCGACGGCAATCGGATCAATACCGGCCAGAGGTTCATCCAACAGAATGAAATTCGGCTGACTGGCTAAAGCGCGGGCAATTTCCAAACGTCTGCGCTCACCACCGGACAGAGCAATGGCCGGAGATTTACGCAAGTGGGAGATTGAAAATTCGGATAATAGTTCTTCCAGCATATTTTCCCGCTGGCTTTCATCGTCAATAACCAGTTCCAAAATCGCTTTAATGTTGTCTTCTACCGATAATGACCGAAAAATGGAGGCTTCTTGCGGCAGGTAGCCAATCCCCATTCTGGCGCGGCGATACATCGGCAGATTGGTAATGTCTTTGCCGTCAATATGAACATCGCCGTAATCCGGTGTAATCAGCCCCGTTACACAATAAAAACAGGTGGTTTTGCCGGCGCCGTTCGGTCCGAGCAGCCCTACGGCTTCACCGCGGCGGACGTTGAGCGAAACATTGCGCAAAACCGGGCGGTTTTTGTATTTTTTTCCGATGTTGAAAATTTCTAATTTGGAATCGCTGTAGTTATTGGGCATCCTTTTTTTCCTCCGCTGCCGGGGTTGATGTTTTTTTATTGTCTTTTTCTTTGGATTTTTCTATAAAGACGCCGGTAACACGTTTTTTTGTGCCGGGAGCCGTCAGCATTTTGCTGATGCCGGTATTTAAGTCCGTTTCAGCCAGGTCGCCGTGCAGTTTGTTGCCATTTTGATCCAGTGTGATGTTATCATAGAGTTTGATCAATCCCTGTTTGGGCAGATAAGTTCCCCGGTCGGCCCAGACCGTTCCGTCTTTGGTTAAAATTTTTACATTCCCGAAGACTTTGACCTGTTTTATGGCGGTTTTTCCCGCCCGGTCTTTTTCAAAATAAGCAATCATACTGTCTGAGTAAATTTTGCTTTCACCATTGGTGGCAAAAACGTTTCCTTCGGCAACGGCTTTTTGTTGTGACGGATAATATGTGATATGTTCTTCGGCGGTAATGGTGTCTGTTTCCGTTTGTACTTTTGCCGGTTTGCCGTGCAGAACGGCTTTATCCGCAATCAGATCATAATCCATATTGTCCCCGTAAGCAGAAGATTGTCCCGACTTCATGATGACGTTATCTTTAGCGAGGACTTTGGAGATTTGCTGTTTGCCGGTTGACGGAACTTTTTGATAATATGCCGTTAATTCTTGTGCGCGAATGCTCATATCTTTTTTGCTGGCAACGGCATTTCCGACGGCAACCATTTTTTGTTCTTTGGAGTGCCATTCCACTTTGTTGTCTGCATGAATGTTAATTTCTTCTGCAAGAGCGGCGGTACAGAACAATATGCTGCTTAAGGCGATGGTTAGGGATAATAGTTTGCGCATCATTGTTTCTCCGAGTTGAAACTTTCTTCTCTGATTTTTAGGTCAGCAGGACCGATAAAGGCCAATACACCGGTTTGGTTATATAATTCGAAACCTTCGGCCTCAATATCTCCGAAAACCCCTTGTCCGCTGACATGATTGCGGCCGCTTCCGACAGAGGTCGTGAAGTTGAATTCCGCTTCAAAAGTGTTGACGGACATGCCGTCGCTATAAAACATTTCGACTCCGTCGGTTAATTTTAAAATATTTTCGGTCTGATTAAAAAAACCGGTGGGAGATTTGATGTTGATCCATGCCGTGTCGCTGCTTGGGATGATACCTTCCGGCTGGTTGAGTTTTATCAATTTCGAGCCCGGGGCGGTTTCATCAATATTGGTGGCAGTCAGGTTAGTTACCCGGTTGTTTTTGTCGGTGATATAGAAGGTTGTATTTTCCATATGGAGTTTTTCAAGTTCTCCTCTTTTGGGGCGGGTAATGTCTAATTTTATGTCATAAGACTGCTGCCGCAGGTTTGGAAAAATAAGCAAAAGGCTAATTAAGAGAGCGGCGGCGCCGGGCAAAAAAAGTTTGGCAAGCCGAATCAGGCGCGTATGCATGTTTTCGGCGCTTTGTTTTCTTTTCTGTGCAACCGTATCTTGATAAAAATATTTATCCAGCTTTTGCGTATCGGGCAAATCAGGCTACTCCAATCCGCAGGCAGTCGTGCATGTGCAAAATGCCGACAGGCTTTTGGTCTTTTAAGACAAAGAGCTGTGTAATGTGTTTTTCATTCATCATTTTTAAGGCTTCGGCAACCAGAATATCTCCTTCGACGGTTTTGGGATTGCGTGTCATGATATCAGCTGCATTTTTGGCAAATATGTCGGCGCTCATGCAGCGGCGCAAGTCTCCATCGGTAATGATGCCTTCCAGATGACCGGCGTTATCTACAATGCCGACGCAGCCAAGCATTTTTGATGTCATCGTCAGCAAGGCGTCCTGCATGGTTGCCGTATTCGGGATCAGCGGAATTTCATCTCCTTTGTGCATCAGATCGGCAACTTTTTGCAAAAATGCACCGAGTTTTCCGCCCGGGTGGCGCTGCCGAAAGTCTGTTTTGGTAAAACCTTTGCGTTCTAACAAGGCAATGGCAAGAATGTCGCCGAGAACCAGGGTTGCCGTGGTGGAGGATGTCGGCGCCAATCCGAGCGGGCAGGCTTCTCCGTTATCCGGCAATTTGAGTACGATGTTTCCGGCTTTTCCCAGAGCACTTTGAGGGTTTTTGGTAATGGCAATCAACGGAATGCCATAGCGTTTGCAGTAAAGAATTATATCAGAAAGTTCTTTGGTCTCGCCGGAATTGGAGATTGCAATAACCACGTCTTCTTCCGTCAGCATGCCCAGATCGCCGTGGCTGGCTTCGCCCGGATGCACAAAAAAAGAAGGAGTGCCGGTGGAGGCCAGGGTAGCAGCGATTTTTCTGCCGATATGCCCTGATTTTCCCATGCCGGTGATGATGACGCGACCTTGGGTCTTTTGCATTAAGTCAAGAGCCTGAGACAAACTGTCGCTGATTTCATTTTCCAAAATTTTTAAGGCTTCAATTTCTTTTTCAACGGTCCGTCTGGCAGATGCCAAATCCTCTTCTCTGGTCATAATTTTATAGTCCTTGGTTGATTTCATTATGACAGCGAGGGTATTATTTTATGCTGAAAATTGCAAGATATTTTTGTTTGTTATGCAAAAAACAGACCATAAATACTTGAAAACTTTCTTATTTTTGTGGACTCAATTTGACTCAAAATTTTGAGAGACTCGAAAGGCCGCAATTCTTCTAAGCGACTCTTATCAAAACATTCACGACTCGTTTTGATAACAAGTTAAGAAAAGGTAAATATTTTTTGGACTCAAAATGAAAAAAATTGCAAAAATGGGGTTGACTTTCGGGGGAACTGATTCTAGTATGCCGAGACTCATTTGAGAACGAAGGGATCAGTGTGCCCGGAAACTCTCAGGCGAGAAGTTTAATTTTATTTAATTTAAGGAAATTAGTGATGCCTACAATTAATCAGTTAATTCGTAAATCACGAACACCCAAAGTGAAAAGAAACAAAGTTCCGGCTTTGAAAGCTTGTCCACAAAAACGCGGTGTTTGCACGAGGGTTTATACTACAACCCCGAAAAAACCGAACTCTGCGTTGCGTAAAGTGGCACGTATCCGCTTGACAAACGGCTTTGAAGTAATCAGCTATATCCCTGGTGAAGGTCACAACCTGCAAGAACACTCAGTGGTGCTGATTAGAGGAGGCCGTGTAAAAGACTTGCCTGGTGTTCGTTATCATATCATCCGCGGTACTTTGGATACCCAAGGTGTTGCCAAACGTCGTCAACGTCGTTCTCTGTACGGCGCAAAGAGACCTAAATAGGAGAAATGAATAATGTCACGTCGTCGTACAGCTGAAAAAAGAATCGTACTGCCTGACGCTAAATATGGTGATAAGGTAGTTACAAAATTTATCAACAATGTTATGGAAGACGGTAAGAAAGCCGTTGCTGAAAAAATTGTTTATTCGGCTTTTGATATTATCGCTTCCAAAACCAAGCAAGACGCTTTGAAAGTTTTTGCTGACGCTATTGAAAACGTTAAGCCGGTTGTTGAAGTCAAATCCCGCCGCGTCGGTGGTGCCACTTATCAGGTTCCGACCGAAGTTCGGGCCGAGCGTCGTCAGGCTCTGGCAATCCGTTGGATTGTTGAGGCTGCCAAAAAGCGCTCTGAGACCACAATGACCGATAAAATCGCAAACGAGCTGTTAGATGCTTTTGCCAATAAGGGTTCTGCCGTTAAGAAACGTGAAGATACTCATAAAATGGCTGAAGCTAACAAAGCTTTCTCTCACTATAAATTCTAATATAAGGGATAAAAGACAATGGCTCGTACACATAAATTGGAAATGTACAGAAACATCGGTATTATGGCGCATATCGACGCCGGAAAAACGACTACTACCGAACGTATTCTGTATTATACCGGTCAGAATCATAAAATCGGCGAGACCCATGATGGTGCCGCTACGATGGACTGGATGGAACAAGAACAGGAACGCGGTATTACCATTACTTCTGCCGCAACAACCTGTTTTTGGAAAAACCACCGTATCAATATTATTGATACTCCGGGACACGTTGACTTTACTGTTGAAGTTGAACGTTCTTTGCGTGTTTTGGACGGTGCCATAACCGTATTTGATTCGGTTGCCGGTGTTGAACCGCAGTCTGAAACGGTTTGGAGACAGGCTGACAAGTATGGGGTTCCTCGTATTTGTTTCTGTAATAAAATGGACCGTATCGGTGCAAATTTCTACCGCTGTTTGGAGATGATCAAAGACCGTTTGGGCGCTCGTCCGATGGCTATTCAGCTGCCGATCGGCGCAGAATCTTCTTTTAAAGGGATTATTGACCTGATCGCAATGAAAGCCGTTATTTATACCGGTGATGATCCTGATTCTCCGATTGAGGTTACGGATATTCCTGCAGAGTTCAAAGACAGAGCTGAAGAATATCATCATCAGCTGATGGAAATGGCTGTGGAGGAAGATGAACAAGCAATGGAAGATTATCTGGAAGGCAAGGAAGTTTCTGTTGAAACTTTGAAAAAATGTATCCGTAAGGGTACAATTGCCCAGGATTTTGTTCCGGTCTTGTGCGGAACAGCTTTCAAGAACAAAGGTGTTCAGCCGTTGTTGGATGCTGTTATCGACTTCTTACCGTCTCCGGTTGATATTCCTGCCGTTGAAGGTGTTAAACCGGGAACTGATGAAGTTATCAGCCGTAAACCGTCTGACAGTGAGCCGTTGTCTGCTTTGGCATTCAAAATTATGAATGACCCGTTTGTCGGTTCTTTGACCTTTACGCGTATTTATTCCGGTACCATGTCTGCCGGTTCTTATATTTACAATTCCGTTAAAGATAAGAAAGAACGCGTTGGCCGTATGCTTTTGATGCATGCCAACAAACGTGAAGAGCTCAAAGAAGCCAATGCCGGCGATATTGTTGCTTTAGCCGGTTTGAAAGATACCACAACCGGTGATACTTTATGTGACCAGGCTCATCCGATTGTTTTGGAAAATATGGAGTTTCCGGATCCGGTTATTGAGTTGGCGGTTGAGCCGAAAACCAAGGCCGATGTCGAAAAAATGGGTTTGGCTTTGTCCCGTCTGGCAATGGAAGATCCGTCTTTCAAAGTTTCTTCCGATCCGGATTCCGGACAAACAATCATTAAAGGTATGGGTGAATTACACCTTGATATTATTGTTGACCGTCTGCGTCGCGAATTTAAAGTCGAGGCCAATGTCGGTGAACCGCAGGTTGCTTATCGCGAAACCATTACCAAGCCTTGTGATATCGAATATACCCATAAGAAACAGTCCGGCGGTGCAGGACAGTTTGCAAAAGTCAAAATCAGATTTGAACCGATTGAAGGTTATAACGGTTTTGAGTTTGAAAATACTGTTGTCGGCGGTAATGTTCCGAAAGAGTATATTCCGGGTGTTGAAAAAGGTCTGCGTTCCGCAATGGATGCCGGTGTGTTGGCCGGATATCCGGTAACGGGTGTTAAAGCAAACCTTTATGACGGTGCATATCACGAAGTCGACTCTAACGTTATGTGTTTTGAAATTGCCGCACGTGCTGCTTTCCGTGAAGGTATGCGCCAGGCAGAGCCGAGACTGTTGGAGCCGATTATGAAGGTTGAAGTTGTTACCCCTGAAGAATATATGGGTGATATTATCGGTGACCTGAACTCCCGCCGCGGTTTGGTGAGCGGTATGGATCAGAGAGCCAATGCCCGCGTTGTTGATGCGAGTGTTCCTCTGGCCAATATGTTCGGTTATGTAAATACTTTGCGTTCTTTGTCTCAAGGACGTGCTCAGTTTACCATGGTTTTTGACCATTATGCTGAAGTGCCGAGAGAAGTGGCTGAGAAGGTGAAAGCCAAAAACGCATAATTTTCCGTTTTAAGGGAAATCTAAAGCGGTTTTATGTGGCGGTGAAATTTCAGGTACGTTTGTGTACACTAAAATTTTTACCGTCACTAGGAACCATTTTACTTTCCACCTTAAAAGTGAAAAATACTAATTTATTTTAATATATAATTTTTTTATTTGGAGTAAATCTAAATGGCAAAAGAGAAGTTTGAGCGGACGAAACCGCACTGCAATATCGGAACGATCGGTCACGTAGACCACGGAAAGAC
>CALXRP010000014.1 GCA_944390885.1 uncultured Alphaproteobacteria bacterium | reverse complement strand
CCCTGCGCGCGTACCAATCATTTTTTAGCTCCGAGCACTCTGTTTTTTTCAGAGTGCTTTTTTGTGTTTCTTTATCGGGCTTCTCACCCTTCCAGGGTTCGGTCTTGCTCGTAAGTTTTTTTTGAAAAAAACTAACTCGCTGGCCGAACGTCGGCTGCGGTCAGTTTATGCGCTGCCCTGAGACCCGCGTTGCTCCGGCGAGATTTGTGGAGAGTATTGTGCTTTGAAACATTGTCATTCTGCGTCACCCTGAGGGTGTAACCCGAGAATCCACAGGCAACAGCCTGAGCGGTCAGTTGTTGAAATTGTGCCACAGAGACTGCGTTGCTATAACGGGAATGATATAATGCTTTGAAGGGTGGATTGCCGGGTGTAAATTCCCGCAAGCGGGCCCCTTGGCACTTCGCCAGCTCAGCGATTTTATCCGGCTGTCCCAGTGCCTGCGGCACGCGACGCCGAATGCAATTGCGTCCCGTAGGGTTTGAACTTCGTACAAATCTAAGCTGAAGCTAGAGATTTGCACTCGTTCTCACCAACTATCGACTTCAAGCCCGGCAATGACAAGAAGTCATATAGTTGATCTGGATCCCCGGGTCAAGCCCGGGGATGACAATAAAAAAAAGAAGCCCGGGGATGACAATAAAAAAGAGAGCCCGGGGATGACAATAAAAAAAGAAGCCCGGCAATGACAATAAAAATAATGTACTCGGGAATGACAAAAGAGAAAAGATGGTCGGGAATGATGAGAGAAGGATGATGATGATCTGCACGGCAGGCGCGCGGCGAGTTGTAGGTATTATGCTTTAGAGGCTGCAATGTTCTAGCGTAACGGGATAGTTTAGGGATAAATATAATAAAAAAGAGCGGGAGTTTTGAACTCCGCACTCTTTTTATAATTTTAGAACAAAGCGGCAACGACCTCTTCATAGTCAAGAGGGTCCGCGTTCTTATAAAGTTGGTCATCACGAAGCGGTCCTTCCCAAATCCAGAGTTCTCGAGGATTGGAAGCATAATAGCAATGTTCGGACGGATAAATTTTTCCGCCGAATGCTGTTTTTAACGCTTCGGCATGTTCTTGTGAACCAACAAAGTATGAGCTGTCCATTGCCAGAACCTCAAATTCAAGTCCGTGCCGGATAGACCAGTAATAGACAACATCGCGTAAAACGCAACCGCTATCATAACATGTGAAGAATACGCTTCCAATGTTTTTTACATATCCGGAGGGAGATATTCCTCTTTCAAGTTCTTTACGGATTTCTGACAATTTGGCTTTTTTTTCTAAGATATTCATCGTTCTATTTTTTTTTAATTTAACAATAATTTTTTTTACATTCTTAATATATCATAATTTTATATTTCAGGCAAGTGTTATTTTGTCAATTTTTATTTTTTTTGTTTAATATCCGGAAGGCGGCGTAAAACCGGAATGTCGAACCAGAAGCAGCTTCCCTGCCCCGGTGTGGAATTTAATTTTACTGAAATTCCTAATAATTCCGCTGATTTTCTGACAATAGCCAATCCTAATCCTGAACCTTGGCTACGATTATTTTTTATTTTTTTGCTTTGATAAAATTCGTCAAATATTTGTTCCTGTTCTTCTGCGGAAATGCCGATTCCATTATCGATAACCATAATTCTCAGGTAATTTTTATACCATTTGCAGCCTAAAATTATTTTGTTTTTGGTATATTTAACTGCATTGCTCAGCAGGTTTCTGAGCAGTCTTTCCAAGATGACCATATCGCTGAAGATGACGGCATTGTGTCGGATACAGCGAAAACTTATGTTTTTTGTTTGGCAAGTTTCCTGATATTCTCGACAGATTTTTTTCAAAAGTTCGGCAATGTTAAATTCGTGAAAATCCCCGATTTCGCTGTTGGCTTCCATTTTGGACAAATCCAAAAGGTTGTCTAACAAAGACTTCAGGTTTTCGGCCGAAGCTTCAATTTTATTTAACAGCATTTTTTGCCGGGAGGTCAGTTTTTCTTCTGCCAGGGCGCTGATAAACATGGACAGCGCCTGCATCGGCTGTCGTAAGTCGTGGCTGGCTTGTGCTAAAAAAAGCGATTTGCCCCGATTTAGATTCTCTGCCAGTTCTTTGGCTTTTTCCAAAGCCGTTTGCGTTTTGATGAGTGGAGTTAAGTCTTGAAATGTGCCGGCGATCTTGCGGCGGTTTTCGTTTTCAAATATCCCGGCTTTGAAGTAACAATATCGTAGGCCGCCGTTTGTTTTTCTTATGCGAATTTTGCCTTCCACAGGCTGTCCGGTATGCAGAAGAGTTCGCAATTTTTCTTTATATATGGGGAGATCTTCTTTCAGCATCCGTTCCCGTATAAGGTTTCTTTTGGGAGAAGCTGAGGCGGCAGATGTTCCGAAAATGCGGAACATTTCTCCCGACCAATAGATTTTTTTGTCCTTAAAGTCGAGTTCCCAATAGCCGATATGCGCTGTTTTTTCTGCAAATTCAAGCCTCAGCGTTGTGCGTTCCAAAGCAAACGCCAGCTGGCGACGTTCCGTGATATCTTCTATGCAAATATAACAATTGTGTTTATGTCCGTAGAAATATAAGTTGTTATAGCGCTCATTGTGAAAAATTTGGAGTATTTGGGGCTTTTGACTGTGAACGGCTTTTTCTATTTTGGATAAAATATCCGGAGCCTCGTCTTCAAAAACAAAAGCAATATTGCTGTCGGATGTGTTTGGCGCAAGAAGATAACCGGCAGCGGCATTCAGATATAAAATCCGTCCGGTCAGATCTGTTTCTAACAAGGCATTTGTCGAAATATTTAATAAAAAGTCCTGTCTTGCATTTTCCTGTTGCATAAAAGCCTTCTAAAACTCGGTGCTGTATAGGATGCCCCCACTGAGTTCAGGAAGTTCGAATATCCAGCCGTCAGTAAGGAGCTTATAGCTTTCCATATAATCCTTAAATTGGCTGATTGTAAGGTTTGAAGCAGATAATTTTGTTGTCATCCAGTATTTTTTTCCGTCTGTATAGAGCATCAGCTCGTTTGTCAGTCCGGAAAATGTTCCTACCCTTAATTTGCGGGATTGAGGATATTGGCTGAAATCAAAATCTTTAGTCTTCATGACGTCTTCAAATATAACATATTTCAGCTCGTCCATAAACAGCGGTGCACTGGCGGTTTGCAGGTCTTTATTGACAAATTCCTGCTTGTCGTTCAGGCGCATCAGCAAAGACTTGTTGCCGTCTTTAAGTGAAGCTATGCTTTTTATACTTTGTTCCGGGTATGAAAATAACGGTTGTTGGTACCATGAATAGCGAAAGCGCGGTAAGGTAAAACTTTCGGAAATCAGCCAGATGTCTTTGCTGTTCGGAAGGCGGGCATAGGTATAAAGGCCGTTTTCGCTTTTTTGTCCGAGGATGATTTCGTTAAGTAAAACGTCGCCTGAATATATTTTTATTTCTGCTGTATTTGGGGTTTCACCGTTTTCTTTTATTTCCAAGCCATATTGCTTCAGAAGCTCCGGTGTGGCCGGCTGTTTACTGTAATAAACCGATTTGGTCATGGAAGTAAGCAGATCGTTAACCAGCTTTAAACCGGCAAAATATCCCTCTGCCCCGCCAATGCGCCAATAATTATCCTGCATTACCAGATCAAAGCTTTCTTTAGGTGTGGTAATTGTGATTTTATCGACGTTTTTTTCATAATTTATGGCGGAAGCAAAGACCAGCTGTCCGGTATGTGTGGCCGGTTGTCTGCCGTTTAGCCATAAAAAGGCCGAGCAGGCAAAAGCGGATGATATTAAAAATACGATAAAAGCTGTGAACAAATGGCGTTTATTCATTGTTTATTCTCCTTGCCTGGCGGCGGCTGCGGGCGGAAAACCAAAAATGTATTCCGGCAATCAGAAGCAAGATAAATATCGGTATTAATACCGTATGCATCAGGGCAATTACATGTTCTTTTTGGGTTATTGCGGATTTTATCTGATATTCTATTTTGTCAAGCCCGGTTTGTTCTTCCAAAATTTTGTTTTTGAGGGCATCAATCTCTCCGAGTGTTTTGGCCGTGCCAAAGGCTGAGTTGCTCTTCAGCATAATATTGATTGTGTCGAGTTTTCTTTGGTTGTCTTCCAGAGAGCTGCTGATTTTTTGATAATTTTCTTTGTGGTTTTTCATTTCGCCGTTATAAAAAATTTCAGCCAATGTCTGTCTGCTGCCGGTGTATTTTTTTTCGGCAATATTCAGCGCACTTAAATTTCCGCTTAAGAAATCTATACTTCTTTGGATAAAATCAAAATTGTTGGTGATGGGACGCAGATTGTAGTCGTCTTTTGCAAAGTCACTTATATTTGTGCCGTCAGCCCAATTTTTTGTATCCAGAATATCGGTGTCAGAGATAACGATGATTTGAGCCGGGGCGACAGAAGTGGACAGAAATGGCAGAATGTGTTTGGAATAAGTGCTGTTTTCCAGAGGGTTGCGAGCAAAAATCGTATGATATTCTCCTTCTGACAATGCAGCAACGGAGAATGCCTGTTGTTTCTCGTCCATATAACGCAATACATCAGCTTTATCTCCGAATTTGGCCAGATTGGCCGTTGTCGTCAATGTGTTTTTCGAAGTTGTGAGCAGACTTTCTGTCGTGTGGCCGTCTTCATTTTTTAAAGTAAGAGCGCCGGGGGTTGCTACAAATATGGCATCTAATCCGGCTGTCAGCGGGGATTGCGGATTGATGTGACGAGCATTGATCCTGATCCAGGGATAATAAAGACGGCTTTGGGGTTCGGCGTCTTTGCTTATTGCAAAGCGGGTTCCGACGGCCAGTTCTTTGTCTCCCAAGACCTGGGCGGAAAGATAATGGGTTCCGATATTGTCCAACAAGGCTTCAAGGTTCGGATCTTCATCCGGAATGCCGGGATACAGCCTTTTTTTGATTTCGGAGGCCGGATCAACAAGAAGCAGCAGCCTCCCGCCCCGTAGGATATATTGATCCAGTGCGTAAATAAATAACGACGGCAGTTTGCCGGTTGCAACAACCATTAAAGCGTCAACATTCGGAATTTCTGCTTCAGTTAAGGAAATTGGAACGATATTGTAATCTTTGGACAACAAGTTGATGAAAGTCCAGTTTTGGGCTTTTTCTGCCCGCATGAATCCTCTGTTCATCAGAGGAATGTCCGAAGCAATGCCGATAGTTTTGCGCTTGGGCATCAGAAGATGGGATATTGCGCGGCTGATGTCATTTTCAAGATAGTTGAAACGTTCCGGAGAAAAGCCGGCAATGGTATAGGTATGTCCGTTGTTATCACTGAAGACAGCTCCAAAATATAATTTTTCGTTTTCGCTTATCGGTAATGGTATCAATCCTGATGTCTTGGCTTCGGTTTCAATATTGCTATAAGGTTTTGGATCCAGGATTTCTATATTGACCAAATGCCGGCTTTTATCCCGATAACGATTGAACAGCCGGATGACGGTTTGGGCGTATTGGGCGAGAACCGGATTTTGGCGTGAAATTTGTGACGATAAGTACAATTTTACATGAATTGGCTTGTTTATGCCGGAGATGATTTCTTCCGTTCGTTGGCTTAAAGTGTTTAGCCTGTCAGAGGTCAGATCCAGCCGGCTGCCGGAAAATAATGCTCCCGAGGTGGTGTTTATCAGGATAAACGACGCAAGGAGCAGCAAAGAAAAAAGGCAGATAATGAAGCTTTTTTGTAATTTTTGAATGGTCGATTTTTGCATAGAAATCTCCTAACCGCGCTTATATTCAATGGTAATCCGGTTCAGCCAGAGAGCGAATACCGTTATTGATAGATAATATATAATGTTGTCGACTCCGATTTGTCCGCTCAGCAAGGTGCTTTGATGATAGAAGAAATTCAGCGATTGCGTAAAGCGGATGGCAAGATTGCCAGGAAAGCTGAAGGTATTAAAAACAAAATTGTAGTCAACAATGATAATCAGTGTCAAAAGCAGAACGCTTGCCAGATATGCGACTATCGGGCTTTTGTTGAAGGCGGATACCATACAGCCGACGGCGCACATGCTGCCGCTGATTAAAAAACAACCGAAATAAGATGTGAGGATATTCAGATTGTCGGTTGATATGTTTAATGCCGTAAAAAGCCACAGCGGTGCAGAACAAATCAGCAAGAGCAGGCACAATCCCCAGGCGGAAAGGAATTTTCCGATCACGACGGCTGTATAAGATAAGGGCTGCGTTAACAAAAGTTCAATGTTGCCGGTTTTGTATTCATCTGCCCAGAGCCGCATGGTCAAAGCCGGGATCAAGAGCATCAGAATATTGACCTGAAAATAGAAAAACGAGAATAGATTGGCATTTATAACATCAAAATACAGTCCCAGATAAAATGTGCAGAACATGCTCAAAAACAGATAGATGCCTAAAATAAAGTATGCCAGGCGCGTTCTGAAAAAAGATGCGAATTCTTTTTGAAAGATCAGGCAGATTTGCTTGGACATTGTATTCTCCGTTTTTTACTTGTTTTTATTGGTAATGCGGCGGAAAGCCGTTTCCAGATTGTTGTCCGGACTTAATTCGCTCAGTCGTTCGGCCGTAGTGTCTTTGACGAGTTTTCCTTTGTTTAACAGAATAACCCGCGAGGACAATGCCGTTACCTCTTCCATGATGTGTGTGGAAATGATAACAATGTTGTTTTTGGCATAGTCTTTAAAAAATTGTCGGGTGATATATTTCTGATTAGGATCAAGGCCTTCCGTCGGTTCGTCTAAAATCAAAATACGCGGCGAAGATGTTAATACGCCGGCAATTGCAACGCGGCGTTTAAAACCTTTGGACAAAGTTTCGCACTTTTGATTGAGAACTTCGGATAGTTCAAATTGATCCGACAGTTCAGAAATTTGCGGGGCAATTTGTTTTGCAGAAAGATTCCGGGCGGCAGACATAAATTTTAAGAACTCAAAAACAGTCATTTCGCCGTACAGCGGCGCGTTTTCCGGGACATAACCAATTTGGGAGAGAATCTGCCGGCGGTTCGAGGTGTAAGTCTTTCCAAATATTTCAATTTGGCCGGCGGTAGGTTCCAAGTATCCGGACAAAAGCCTCATTAGGGTTGATTTTCCGGCGCCGTTCGGGCCGAGAAGCGTTACAATCTCGCCCGCAGCAATCGTAAAATTGATGTTATCCAATGCTTTGAGGGGGCCGAAGTTTTTGCCGAGCTTTTTGACTGTTATCATTTTTTATCTGCCTTATCTTATTTTCTGCCTTTTATATTAGCAAGATAATTTTAAATTTTAACAACTTTTTTCATTTTTTCAAAAAGGTTGGTGACAAAAACTTTATTTTACTTTATTTATATATACAAAACGAAAAAATAACGTATCGGAGTTAAAATGTCTGAAGAGGTTTATTCTAAAGAGGAAGCCCGCAACCTGAAAACCGGCTTATGGGTGGCCTTGTTTTTGATTATTGCCACAGGGGTATTTATGTTCGGCCGTAAGAATATTGAACATGCCGAAGGCGGAAAATATTATTCGGTTATGGCACGTTACAATCGTACAGATGGCCTTTTGGTCGGTGATGTTGTCCGGCTGGCCGGAATGACAGTCGGCCGTGTGGTTGATGCCAAACTTGACGACAATTTTAAAGCTATATTGACGCTGGAGATTAAAGACGGAATCAAAATTCCTGATGACAGCAGCGCTTCGATCGTCAGTTCCGGTCTGATGGGCCCGAAATATATTGAAATCGAAGCCGGCGGTTCGGAAGATTATATTCCTGCCGGCGGGGAATTTTCTTATACCCAGGATGCGATGGTTATTGAGGAACTGCTTGACCGAATCGTCAGCATCGGCAAAGCTAATCGTAAAAAATAATTGTGTAATTGAAGGAGTTTTAATTAATGAATAAGAAGCCTGTAGAAACAATAATGGGTATCGTGGTGGTTCTGGTTGCCGCTTTTTTCCTGTATTTTGCTTATAATGTATCTGATTTGCAAGTTGTAAAAGGTTATACCGTTACGGCGAAATTTTTGAAAGTCGGCGGCTTAACTATTGGTTCCGATGTCAGAATCAACGGTATTAAGGTCGGAACGGTTATCGGACAGACGCTGGATAATGAAGACTATTCTGCAGATGTTAAGATGAGTTTGTCTTCCGATATTGAATTGCCGGTTGACAGTACGGCCGTTATTGTCGGTGACGGTTTGGTCGGTGATAAATTTGTTAAAATCGAACCGGGTAAAGAAACGGTCTTTCTGAAAGACGGAGATGTTATCAGAAATACTAAAGATTTTAAGACTTTGGAAGATATGGTCGGTGAAATTATCTTTATGGTGACCGATAATGGCAGCAGCGAGAATTAATAAGCTTCTTGTTTTTACAGCCCTGTGTTCTTCTTTGTTGGCGTGGAACGCCGGTGCCCGTGAGATTTCTACCAATACGGCTCGGCTACAGGCTATGGATAAGATTACGGGGAGAGTTTCTATTGTAGATGTTCCCGTAAACGGACATGCAGAGTATGGAACGTTTTCTATTGTCGTGCGCTCTTGCAAAACCCGTTCGCCTGAAGAAACGCCGGAGAATTTTGCTTATGTTGATGTGGTGGATAATTATCAAAGTGAAAAACCGGTTAATATTTTCCGCGGATGGATGATCTCATCTTCTCCGGCGCTGAACGCCGTTGCACATCCGATTTATGACGTATGGTTGTTGAAATGTCTGAATACGGAGCTTGATCGAAGCAAGCTTTTAACGGATGAGGAATTGAGAATCCGCAACAGTATTGAAAAACGTCAGGCTGCAGAAAATAATCTTGATAAGAAAGAAGCTCTGCCCCAACCGGAGGTTAATATCTCGAAAGAAACCGATAAATCGGAACTGGAAGAAAAAGTTATTGAGTCTGGAAGTGCAATAGAGAATCCGGCAGCGGCAGATGAAACTCAGCCCAGTATTGAGGAAGAAGCCGAAAAGGCAATTGCAGAGTTTCAACAGGCAAAAAATGCAGAGAATGCCGATAAAGAAGAAGTTTCTGAACCGGAAAGGCAAAACTATCCGGATGATGATGCTCCCCGCGCTTTAATCAAAATTAATGAAGACGGTACGGCTGAGGCCCCTAAATATGAAGCAAAGCCTGCCGCACTTCCGACGGAAGATGTGCCGGGGAACTTTATTGTTATTAAGAAAGATGCTGAACCTCAGCCTGTTTTGGAAACGGTTTCTCAAGCAGAGAAAAACACTGAAGATACGGTTCTTACGCCGGAACAAGAGGCTATGCTTCCCGAACTTCTCAGTAATGCTAAACCGATTTCTCCGGATGAGTTGGAAGATGCGGATGTTCCTGCCGTTTCAGATATTGCCGAGGAGATTCCGCTGGTTACCGGTGATGAGATTGAGGAAAACGGTATGGTTGATGAAGATCAGCTGATTGAATTGGACGAAACGGATAATTTGCTTGATATTCAGGCAGAATCGCTTGCCGAATAGTCTTCACTTTTTAGAAAAATCCCTGATCCAAATGATGGTTCAGGGATTTTTTTACATACTATCTGAGAATGCGCTGAAAGAAATTAAAATGTTTTTTTATTGTTTCCAAAAGCTGCGGGTCATAATAACCAAGATGGTCATAATTTCCAAGCGACCAAGAAGCATGGCAAAAGAAAGAAGATATTTGCTGTATTCGCTTAATGCACCATAGTTGCCGACCGGGCCGATGCTTTTTTCTATTCCCGGGCCGGAATTGGTGATGCAGCCTATGACAGCGCTTAATGCCGTGTCAAAATCCAATCCGAACAATGCCAAAAGGAAAGTTAAGATAATAATACTGAAGAAATATGCTGAAAGGAACACAAATACCGAAGATACAATTTTGTTATCGCTGGTTAAGGTTCCGATTTTAACAGGTACAACCCGGTTTGGTTCAACAGCCGAAATTAAGTGTTTTTTGATAAAAGCCAATACAACCTGCCATCGGAAAATTTTAATTGAGCCGGTTGTTGAACCCGTGCATCCTCCCGTTAAGGCAAAAACCAGAAAAATGACACTACTTAAATTGCCCCAGAGCAAGTAGTCAGTAGAGGCATAACCTGTTGTGGTTGTGACGGATACAACATTGAACGAGGCAAAACGGAGAGCAGTCCAGAAGTTTGGATAATAGCCGCTCAGCCAAAGCCAGGCCGTTGTTCCGGCGATATAAACAAACAGTATTTTGAGATAAAAAATGACTTGTGCCGTTCGCAAAGAGTGAATATTTTTGTTAATGATGATGACATAGTAATAAGTCAGCGGCAGAGATCCCAGAAACATAAATAGTGTAATAACAAGGTCTATTTGGGCACTGTTGTAGAAAGCTATGGATTCATCTTTGGTAGAAAGTCCACAAGTAGCAACCGTGCTTAATGCATGATTCAGGGCGTCAAACCAGTTCATGCCGGAAAATTTTAATGCAAGAAGGCAGCAAATAACCAGAAGCAAATATATGAAGATGATTCTTTTGGCCAAATAGCTGAGTTTGGGCATTAATTTGTCATTGAAATCAGAACTTTCATGTTGAAATATCTGCATACCGCCGATACCCAGGAACGGCAGGATAGCAATGGCAAAGACCACGATCCCTATTCCGCCGAGGCCGCAGAGAAGTGATCGCCACAACAATATTGAGCGTGGAAGACTGTCTAAATCGGCAAAGACAGTGGCTCCCGTTCCGGTTAGTCCTGAAGCAGATTCAAACAATGCGTCGGCAAAGTTCTCAGAGACACCGGTCTGAAGAAATGGAAGCGCAGAAATCAGGATAATGCTGATCCAGCTGCCGGCGGTTAATAAATAGCCCTGCTGGAGGCTGAGCTTTTTGATTTCAGTATGATTGGCCAGATAAAGAGAAAGGCCGAGGAATAAAGAAATTATGGCGGAATTGAGAAAATATGACCAATTTTCACCGCTGTCATACATATCCAATGCGGCCGGGATAAGCATGGCAAGCCCCATAATGCTCATAAAAAAGCCGCTGACCATAAAAACCGGCTGCCACATATTCTTATCTTTCTAAAGCAACGTCTTTGGAATAGCCGCTGTCTACCATTTCATAATTCAGGTTTTTACCGCCGGCAAAGCAGTATGCCGTTGCATATCCTTGTTTGGTATAAGCTTCGGCAATGCATTTGACGGAGTTGCCGTTAACCAGTTTTTCAAGATGGGCTTTCCCTTCAATCCCTTTGGGAGAAGACGGGTCAACATAAATCCCGAACAGGAAAATATTGTTGCCGTCAATAATTATTTCATTGGCATTGCGAACCAAGGCTTCTCCGTTGAACTCCTGCGGTGTTACCAAATAGATCAGATCAAGTTTCTTTTTGGCTTTTTCTTTAGCTTTTTCCGGCAAGACAGGTTGTTCAACCGGCTTTGGTTCGGCTGTGGCAGAATTTTCTTGTGAAACAATTTGGGCAACTTGAACGTCATTAGGCTGTTGCATGATGTCGATGGCCTTGGGGGTTGTGTTTTGGGCTTGTTCAAACATTTGCCGCCGGATGGCGCGAGGACTGTTTTCCGGAAGGTTTACAATTTTGTCGGTATTCTCTTCGTGCCCGCGGAAAGTGTTTAAGGTTTGTTTGCCAAGGTCTTTGACAGCGTCGGGGATGATATTTTTGCCCGTATCCTGAACTTTGTCTTTTACGGTACTGAAGAGGCCGCTAATCTTTTGCCAATACCATAAATGGACTTCAGCCGGCTTGGCGCCGATAAAAGTCGGGATGAGATATGCCAAAATCAGCAAAGGGATAAAAATTGCCGGTTTACGGAACGGAAAGGTTATGATTCTGACGAATTTGTGCAGATATTTGGGAAAACCAGTCAGTTCGATATGGTCATCATCTCTTCTTTTTCTCATTTCTCACACCTTTTTGCTTTTGTCCGACCTAATATTAAGCACAGTTGTCGGCACGATAAATCGTTATTTAACGGAATTTTACTCCCGGAATCGAAATATCTCAAGCAAAAAAATCAGGTTATAAGCCGGGACTTTGACCGGACTAATTGACAGACCCACGGATAATGCAGGCATTGCCGCTCTGAAGAGGCTGTTCAGTGTCAGAATCATAGAGAAAACCCAAGGTTTCAAATGATTCAGAAGAAAGAAGTTCGGCATCGGCGGCATTAATTCCCCAGTCGGACAAATGCAGCTCACTCATTCCGATTTCCCGGATCAAGACTTTCAGTGCGTCAATAAACTCTTCCGGTTTTTCTCCCGGCCAGCCCATGACATGAGCCATATCGGTGAACCGGATTTCTGTTTTTTTGCGTTCTTTTTCCAACAAAAAAGTGAAATACGGAATTGCCAAGGCAATCATACCGGCACCATGGGGAAGCTGGGGATAATAAATGGAAAGAACATGTTCCATGGCATATTCTGCCATACAACCGGCCAAGCCGGCAACAATTCCTGATTGCATGGCAGCCAAGGCCATTTCTTCACGTGCCTGCAGATTTGTTCCATCGGCAGCAGCCATCGGTAAAAACTGAGATATTCTGCGGATGGCATCGAGAGCGTATGTATCGCTTATCGGTTCTGCAATGTTGGTCAGATATCCTTCAACAGCGTGAAAAAAAGCTTCCATTCCCTGATAAGCGGTTAAATGTGGCGGAACAGAAAGCATCAGTTCCGGGTCAATAACGGATAATATCGGAAAAGAGCGAGGGTTGCCAAAGGCAATTTTTTCTTTGGTCTCCTGATTTGTGATGATACACCATGGATTTGTTTCCGAGCCGGTTCCCGAAGTTGTCGGGATGGCAATTACAGGCAAGATTTTTTCTTCGGGTTCTTTGCCGAATTTGGCATAATCCCAATATGTTCCGGGGTTGTTGACCATCAGAGCCGTTGCTTTGGCGGCATCTATTGCGCTTCCACCACCCAGTCCGATAATCATGTTACATTTTTCATTGCGAGCCAGTTCTGCAGCTCCCATGATCTGAATATCCGAGGGATTGGGAAAAATATGGTCATACACAACAGATTCCACTCCGGCAATCCTTAAAGCCTCAATAACGGATCCGAGGTAGCCCAAACTTCTCATTGATTGTCCGTGGGTGATGATAATCAGGGCTTTGTCGCCGGGAAAAGAAAATTCGGAGAGTTCTTTCAATCGGCCCCGGCCAAAAATTAACCGGGTGGGCATGTAATATTCAAAATGCATAAAATTTTCTCCTTATTTTGATTTTTGAATCTTATATAAGGAGAAAACAATGCTTTTCAATTAAAACTATTTTTTTAGGCCGACTGCCAAGAATTCGGGCAGCTTGCGCAGTCCTGATGCTCCTGCGGCATGAAAATGACCGCCGCCGCCAAAACTCTCGGCAATTTTTGAAACGTCAATTTCTTTTTCGGAATAAAAAGTCATTTTCCATTTGTTGTTTTTATCCATATAAAAATTGATCATGATGTCATATTCATTCAGATTGTCAACGGAATCAAAAAATTCGGAATAACCTTGCGGCATATTGGCGCAAATGCAACGGTATCCCATGTAACTGCTTTCAAAAGCCAGTGTTCGGACCAGGCGGTAGTTGCGGATTTTTATCCAAGATAAGATGCCCTCTCCTTTTGCTACCATTTCATCAATATTGATTTCATTATTGATCAACTGCTGCCAGATCGGATCTGTCGGACGGTTGACGCCTAAAGACTGTATGGCATATTCAAACGGGCGGACACGGGGATCTTTCAGGTCAAACAGATCATTCAGACCGAGGAGTCTGATCCCTTCAGGAACCGGCCGGTCGGGATAAAAATATTCCCAGGTCAAGACCATTGCTGCAGTCCCTACCCTGCGCAACCCCTTTATGGCCGTGTGTTTGCCATCGGACATCAGACGGTCATATTCATTAATGACGGAAATATGGTGGTCGATCCAGGTCAGGTCTTTGGTTTGGTTCAGCTCAAACATATATTCAACCGGTAAAGCAATATCGCAAATGACAATCTGGTCGTGTTCTTTGATTTTGTCATAAGGGATTTCCATATCATGATTAAAGCCATAAAATTCGGCATTGGGATATTGGCTGCGGACAATGCCGGCAGATCCTTTGCCATCATGATCAGCAATATGATAAATACATAACATGTTATTTTGCCCTTTCGTTATTTAAAATTCTATACTCAGATTATCATAAGCCGGTTCGATATTTTCAGGCGTTGCGGCGTTTATTGCATCATAGTCGCATTCCGAGGCCATATGATTGAGGACTGCTTTTTGCGGCTTTATGCGGGCAATGTAACCGAGCACTTCATCCAATCCGGCATGAAACTGTTGGCCGAAAGGCGTGGTCAGCGGCATTACCAATAAAGCAGGCGTCTTTTTTATCATATCAAACACACTGTCGTCAAGGCTTTTAAAATCGGCAATGTATACAAGTTCTCCGTCATTGAACGCATAGCCGATACTTTCAATATTGTGTCCTAAAAGCCGGAGCGGCGTGATCTTCAGTCCTTTAATAAAAAAAGGTTCATTCGGGCTTATGATATTGGAAATAAGGCTTGGCCGGCGGATGACGTCGCAGCTTTTTTGCTTTTGAGCAATCAGGTAAGAAAAACGTTCTTCAATATGCGCATTACTGAAAGCCGTGGCATAGTAATTCAGGCTTTCTCCGGTCAGACGGTTGATTTCCCGCAGTTCATCAATGCCGTGAAGATGATCGGCGTGAACATGAGTGTATAATATACCGTCTAAACGGCGGATATTGTTGTTTATGAGTTGCCATCGCAAATCCGGTGACGTATCTATCAGAATTTTTACGCCGTCATATTCAATATAGGTTGATGTGCGGGAACGAATATTTTTGGGGTTTGAGGGATTGCAATCGCCGAAACCGCAACATAATGACGGAACCCCGGGAGCAGCTCCGCTGCCCAGAAAAGTGATCTTTCTCATTTTAGTACTCATATCTCCCTTTGTCGCTGGCTTTGCGGAACAAACGATAGAAATTGTCAGAGGTTATCTGAGCCAGTTTGTCAAACGGCAGTTCCTTTAATTGAGCCAGCTTTTCCGCCGTATGAATAATGAAAGACGGTTCATTGCGGCGGCCACGCAACGGGATGGGCGCCAAAAAAGGAGAGTCTGTTTCTATCAGCAGGCGGTCTGTCGGTATTTCTTTGAAAATATCCCTCAACTCGGCCGAGCGGTTAAACGTTATGATGCCCGACGCCGAAATATAAAATCCGATGGACAAAGCAAAGTCAGCCAGTTTTTTAGAGGTGGAAAAGCAATGGATTTCTCCGCTGAACGGCTCTTTTTTATAATAATCTCCCAAAATTGAAATTGTATCATCATCAGCATCTCTGGTATGAACAATCAGAGGCAGTCCGGTCTGTTGAGCGGCTTTAATCTGTTCAATAAATACCTTCTGCTGAATATTTTTGGGCGAATAATCGTAGTAGTAATCCAGTCCGCATTCTCCAATACCGACAACTTTTTTGTGTGCTGATTTTTCAATAAAATCTGCGGCTTTGATCTCCGGATATTCGGCGGCGTTATGCGGATGAACACCGACTGCGGTATAAATAAACGGATATCTTTCCGAGATTTTTAACTGGTTTTCCAGTTCGCCGATATTGTTGCCGGCGTTAAGCATTGCGGTTACGCCGTTTTCTCTTGCCCGAGCCAAAATTTCTTCAAAGTCGTCTTCAAAATCGTTAAAATCAAGATGACAGTGACTGTCAATTAACATTTTATATCCTCTTGCATAAGTTGCTTATAATTGTTATCAATGCCTGTTTTTTATCGAGGTTCAGGCTCTCGGTTTCGTTAAAAATTTTTAAAGCTTCATCCCAGCTTTCCGATATTTCTTCTATTTTGCCGGATTGGTGTATGAGTTGGCGGATGATTTTCAGCAGCAGACTTTTGGCTAACTCATAGCTGTCTTCATCAGCGACAGCCCGGTCGCAGAAATTAAGGAGGTCGGATAATTTGAACGCGTTGCCGGACATAATAAGTTTTTCCAGTTCATGATAACGGGCCAAAGCGTTATTGTCTGCATAGTTCAGCGCTTTTCCGATGCTGCCTGAGCAAATTGCTGCCAGTTCTTTTATTTCATTTTCTTTCATTTCCGGGCGGTAGCGACGCAATAATGACGCAAGATTGGCATCGCTCAACGGTTTTAAGTTTAATTTTGCACAGCGGGATTTGATGGTCGGCAGCAGACGGTTCGGGTTGTGGCTTATCAACATCAAAACTGTTTTGTGCGGCGGTTCTTCCAAAATTTTTAAAATCGCATTGGCACTGGAAGCGTTCATATCATCAATGCTGTCGACAATAACGACCCGCCAGCCGTCCTGAGAAGAGCGTTTTGACAGAAATTCGTTGATCGTTCTGACATCATCCACCCGGATAAAGGCTGAGCGTTTTAATCCTTGCAACTCCTCGTCCGATAATTGTTCGCCGTCTTTGATGGCTTTCAGGATTTTTTTGCGGTCCGTATCGGTATAATCCCGTTCAATGATTTTCAAATCCGGGTGAGAATTGTTGGCAACAAGCTTGAAAACTTTATCATCTGGGGGGATGTCCAGCGAAGTATACTGTTCTTTTTTCGTTTGATCAGCGCTTAGCAAAAAACGGGCAAATTTGTAAGCCAGCGTGGCTTTGCCGATTCCTTCAATGCCAGAAAAGAGCCAGGAATTGTGCAGGGAATTGTTTTTCCAGGCGTCTAACAGAAATTTTTCCGCCTCTTCGTGCCCAAGCAGAAAGGGATTGGTGCGCGGGGTGATATATGTTTCTCCTACTTCCGGCATAAACTGAGCCCAAACCTTTCGCTGACATTTTTTACGATATCTTTATGCAAGTCTTCAATGCTTTTGTCGGCATTCAGAACAACAAAACGTTCCGGTTCCCGGGCAGCCATTTCAAGATACCCTGCTCTCAGATTGTTGTGAAATTCAATGCCGCGGCTTTCATGTCTAGTTTCTTTTACAGACATTCCCTGCGCTTTTTTTAATGAACGTTCCAGGCCGATGCGAGGGTCTATATCTAACAGAATCGTCATATCCGGTTTGAATTTTCCGACGGACATCCGGTATAGATCATCCAGCATTTCTTGCGAAATGCGTTTGTTGTAACCATAATATTGGTAAGCAACAGTCGAATCAGCAAAGCGGTCACTCAGAACCCAGCATCCTTTTTCTAACGCCGGCCAGATTTTTGTCGTCAGATGAATGCGGCGGTCGGCGTAATAAAGTAAAGCTTCGGCAACTGCATCACATTTGTCTTTGTCCCCGGTAACCAGTATTCTGCGCAGCTCTTGTCCGATTTCCGTGCCGCCGGGTTCTTTTGTCGTTATATTGGCGATTCCCGCTTCGGTCAGGGTTTGCGACAATAGTTTTAGTTGAGTTGATTTTCCGGTTCCCTCTCCGCCTTCAAGCGTTATAAAGACCCCTTTTCTGTCGGTCATCAGTTTTTCCCAAACAAAAGATAACGGAAGTTTTCGGCAATCTTGCCAAAGAAGCCGAGCTTTTCAACATCTTTATCGGCAAGGAGAGGAATTTCTGCCTGCGGTTGTCCCGGAATTTCTATTTTTATAACACCCAAGCGATCGCCTTTTTTTATCGGAGCCTGAACGGGTTTGTCATAAATTGCAGTCATTTTAACTTTGTTTATTTTGCTTTTTTGCAGTGTGTTGCGGACTTTTTCTCCGACAACCAATCCGACGGTGTTGTCCTTGCCGAACCAGACCGGAATATCGGCAATTTTTTGTCCTTCAGTCAGCATGGTGTAGTTGTCAAATTCCCGGAAACCCCAGTTCATGATTTTCTCGGCTTCTTCAGAGCGCTCTTTATTGCTCTTTAATCCGGACATGACGCTAATTAACCGGCGGTTATCTTTCTTGGCCGAGCCGACCAGACAGAAGCCGGCTTCTTCGGTGTGACCGGTTTTCAGGCCGTCAGCATAAGGCATTGAATACAAAAGCGGATTGCGGTTGCCTTGTTTGATGTTGTTATGCGTAAAGTTTTTTTCGGCGAAAATATGGTAATATTCCGGAAATTCAGAAATCAGGCGGCGTGCCAATTTGG
Source organism: uncultured Alphaproteobacteria bacterium (assembly GCA_944390885.1). Taxonomy (GTDB): domain Bacteria; phylum Pseudomonadota; class Alphaproteobacteria; order RF32; family CAG-239; genus MGBC133411. Next base: position 32,726 of record CALXRP010000014.1, on the reverse strand, counting down.
CCAAATCTTCAACCGACATGCGCTGATCTGGATGCGGCCATCCGGTGGCATTGACAAAAGAACTGTTGTTCAGCCCCAAAGCGCGGGCTTTTTTGTTCATTTCTTCCGCAAAGTCTTCTTCGCTACCGGCCAAATTTTCAGCAGCTACAATGCAGGCATCGTTGCCGGATTGGATAATCATTCCTTTAATCAAGTCTTCTACCCGGACTTTTTCTCCGATTGAGAGGAACATGGTAGAACTTCCGCTGGCAGCACCGCCTTTGCGCCAGGCATTTTCGCTTACGGTAAAAGTATCGTCAAGAGAAAGTGAACCATCTTTTATTTTTTCAAAGACCATATAGATTGTCATCAATTTGCTCATCGAAGCCGGAGGGATCATTCTCTGGGCATCTTTGGCCGTTAAGGTCTGACCGGTTTCATAGTCTATCAGGATAAGGTTTTTGGCTTTTGTTTCAATAGCCTGCGCCGAAACAGCGCCAAAGAGCATTCCGCTGAAAATAATTGTTGAAATATATAATCTGCTTTTGGATGACATCTCATAATCCTTTTTGTTTTTAGTCTTTTACAATTGTTGCTTCGGCAACACCATAATCCTGTACTTTTGCCAAAGCCAGTTTTGCGTCGTTTTCTGTGTTATACGGCCCAAGACGGACACGGTAAAAACGCCAGCCGTCAACTGTGGTCGGCGACATGAAAGTATTGCCGATGCTGTTTAAGCGGCGGCTTAACTTGCCGGCAATTTCCTGGTTGGAAAAAGCTCCGGCCTGTACAAAGTATTTTTTCTTTTCCGAGGCAACGGCTTGGGCATATTTGGCTTCGGCTCCGACGGCCTGGATTTTATCACCGGCGGAAGTATAGGCCGTTGGTGCGGGTGATGGTGTGTTTCTTACGGCAATCTGGGTATCTTCTTTATTCAACAAAGCCTGTTTCAGGCGCATGCTTTCTTCTTTCAGAACCTCTACCCGGACTTTTGCCGTTCCCTGATTTTGAAAACCGAGGAGCTGGGCGCCGCGTTTAGATATGTCAATAATTCGTCCGTTGACAAAAGGGCCGCGGTCGTTAATGCGCAAAACCAGCGAACGTCCGTTTTCCAGATTTGTAACGCGGACGATGGACGGCAGCGGCAGAGTCTTATGTGCGGCAGTTAAGCTGTTCATATCATAGACTTCGCCGTTTGCCGTATATTTAGCATGAAAATCTTTTCCGTACCAAGAAGCGATACCGACTTCATTATAGTCAAAATCTTCTTTAGGCGTGTACCATTGTCCCATTACTTTATAGGGTTTTCCAACTTTGTATGAGCTGCCTTTGGTGTTAAATACCATGTCTTGCGACAAATTCAGGCTTTCATCGCTTGTTGCGCAGGCGTTTAACAATATCAGTGCCCCAAAGAGGATTGATCTGCATAATGTTTTGTTGTTTAAATTCATTCTTTTTCCTTAGTCCTTTTCACATTTTGCCTAATTTAACCTGTTTTTTGTTTTTCGTAAAGCCGATAAAAACTACTTGTGTAATTTTTGGCTGTCTGTTTTAGATTTTATATCAGCCTCAAAACCGATTTTACGGTTGTAATCGTTAATTTTTTGCAATAACCGGCGGTCAGGATACCCATCGGCCGGGAGTTTTGCCTTTTTTTGAACTTCTTTGACGGCATTACGCGTTTTGTTGCCAAGCTGACCGTCCTCTTCCAGCGAAAACCAGCCGAGCCGGTTTATAAACGACTGGACTTTGATGATGTCGTCGGTTTTTAGCCGTACGGACGAATCTTCTTTTAGTTTTTTCCAGCTTTTTCCGGTGCGGAAGTAGTCTGCCAGGGTTCCGATTGCCAGAGCGTAGTTTTCCGAGCGATTCCACTTCATAATCAGGAAAAAGTTCGGTAGCAGTAAATAAGCATTGCCCTTACGCCCTTCCGGCACAATCACCGATGCTTTCATATTTTTTGGCAGTTTTAAGGCTTTTTTATTGATGTCTTTTACACCGAGCTTTTGCCATTCGGCAATGGTTTTGCTCTGACTGCGGCCGGTTTGGGAAAAATCAAAGTTCCATGGCAATGTTACCCGCATTCCCCAGGGCGTGTTTTTATCCCAGCCCATTTGTGCCAAATAATTGGCTGCCGATGCGGCGGCATCTTCAAAAGAATGCCAGATGTCAATTTCACCGTCGCCGTTATAATCGACGGCATAAGCGTTGAATGTCGACGGCATAAACTGGAAATGTCCCATGGCGCCGGCCCAGGAACCGATCATCTTGGTGTGGTCGATGTTGTAAGTATCAACAATTTTTAATGCCTGGTAAAGCTGTTCCCTGAAAAATTGAGAACGACGTTTGTCGTAGCTCAAGTTGACAAGAACTTCGATGGTGGAAAAGTTTCCGAAAATTGTTCCGTAGCTTGTTTCTGCTCCCCAAAAGGCCATCAGATATTCCGGCTGAACGTCATATTTTTGTCCGATTTCAGACAGCAGCGGCTTGAGCTCTTTATAGTGTTTCTGCCCGATTTCAACCCGCTTTTTGCTGACAATGCGGTTAATGTAATCTGTTGACGTTAAGGCAAATTCCAACTGTTTGCGGTCGATTTTGACGGCTTCCGGCTGCGGATGATAATAATTTTGGGCAAAGACTTTTTTTACCGTGGATTTTGATATACCGCGTTTTATCATATCTTTTTTCAGATCTTTCAGCCAGACAACGTATTCCTTCGGCGGCTGATTCTCGTCAATCAGCGAAGCCGTGCAGGCCGATGTGCCAAACATAAAGAAAACTGCCAACAGCAGGAGCCTTTTGGACATATGCATTATCAAAACCCTATAAATCATTGCTTTTTAGTAATTATAAATGATGATGTTTGAAAAAAGATTAATTTTGCAATTTAAAATAACATTTTTCGGAATATTTATAAAAGCCATGGTAAATGAAAAAAAAGTGCTTGACCTTTCCTGCGCTTTCGGTTAAATACTATTTTCGTAAATCACAGCATCTTTGGAGAGGTGGCAGAGTGGTTTAATGCAGCGGTCTTGAAATCGCCGCGCAGCAAGATGGGCGACTGAGCGGCAACCATAGCGAAGGAGCCAATATCGTCGACAAAGCGCAGCTTTGTTACGGTTGAGGAAAATCGCCCAAATAAAGTCAGTGCTAATGGAGAGGTGGCAGAGTGGTTTAATGCAGCGGTCTTGAAAACCGTCGTGGGAGCGATCCCACCCAGAGTTCGAATCTCTGCCTCTCCGCCAATAAAGGAAAGTCCGTTTTTAAACGGGCTTTTTTTTGTGGGCGGAGATACGCATCGGTCTACGCCATGAGGCTTGCCCTCTGCGGGCAGAGCTTTCAATTCGTCTAAGGCTTGTTCGTCGGCTATCGCTTTCCTCACCGCCAAGACATCATTGGTTTTGCAGACAAAAATGACATTTAAGGTCATTTTTGCTTAGCAACTCTCTCCGCCATTTATAACAGTCCGTTTTTAAACGGGCTTTTTTTATAGGCGGAGATACGCATCGGTCTGCGCCATGAGGCTTGTCAGAGAGGCGCGGCTAGAAATTGCGGGCGGATATTCCCTGCTGCCAGTTCCGCTCGATTTCTTCCAATGATCGCCCTTTGGTTTCCGGAACGTAAAAATGAAAGAAAAATAAGCTGATAAAGCATATTCCGGCGTAAATCCAGAAAGTATGCGCTTCTCCGATATGCTGCAGCAAAACAGGAAAAGACAGCACGATGATGAAGTTGAAGAAAAAGTTGGATACGGTACAGATGCTCATGGCCAGACCACGGATACGCAGTGGCAGGATTTCCGATACCATAATCCAGGTAACCGGTCCGAGGCTGAAGGCAAAGCAGGCAATGTAAACCATTACGCTGGCGGTGGCGACATATCTTAAGTTTTCGCCAAGCGTGTCGGCATAATTAAAGGCCATGCCAAGGCAGAGCATACTCAGCATCATTCCGATTGTGCCGGCGTACAGCAGCGGTTTGCGTCCCAATCTGTCCGTGAAGATGATGGCTATGCCGGTCATCAGAAAATTGACAATTCCGACGCCGATGGTGGCATAAATGGCCGCGCTGTTCTCGCTGAAACCGGAAACTTTAAAAATGGTGGTGGTATAATAAATAACGGTGTTGATGCCGGTGCAAATCTGAGCAAACATCATCCCTACCCCGACGAAAATCGGCATCAGCATCCATTTTTGAAATTGCAGGCGGGTCTTTTTGCCTTTTTGCTCTGACTGCAGTGTGGCTTTGATTTCTTTTATGCGTGCTTTGATGTCAATCTCCGGCTCGATCTTCTGAAAGACCTCAGAGGCTTCTTTGTCGCGTTTTTTGCTTATCAGCCAACGGGGCGTGTCTTGCAAAACGATAATGCCCAGCAAGAGGATAACGGCCGGGTAGATACCGGAGAACATCATCAGTCGCCAGGAATATTCAGAGTCGGCATAAATTCCGTTAATCAGGTAAGAAAACAGGATGCCGGCCGTGATGGCAAGTTGATACAGCGAAACCAGCATTCCGCGGATTTTTTGCGGAGATATTTCGGAAAGATAAATCGGAACAATGAAGTTGACCATACCGACGGCGATACCGACCAGCATACGGGCGGCAATTAGGCAGCCGACATTTGGGGCAACAGCGGAGAAAACCGATCCGGCGATAAAAATCAGCGCCGTGGCGATGATGATTTTTTTGCGGCCGTAAATGTCTGACAAAATGCCGTTTCCGGCAGCTCCGATAACGGCGCCGACAATGGCCGAACTAACGACCCACCCCTGGACAAAAGGCGATAAGATCCATTCCGTATTTATAAATAACATTGCGCCGGAGATGACTCCCATGTCAAAGCCGGCCAGCAAACCGCCGAGCGAGGCAACAACGGTAACAAGGTATAACCAGAAATGGCGTTTTTTGCCCAAGAGCGAGAACAAAGACATGGCTTCCTCCGTGAGAACTGCTAAAACCTTTCCTTATATAATACTTTAATATTTGCTTTTAATCAAGAAGCGAGAAAAGTTTTCCGGCTTACAATTATCCCAGCAGGGTCAGGACGATGCCGATGACGACGGGAACAGACAGATTGTCGTCAATTTCTATCCTGTCTTCAAACATTTCGGCAAAAGTTGCAGCCAGGCAGGCGATTACGCCGGCATAGGTAAAATGATATATCGGTTCGTAACACATATTTATGAACAAAGCACTCATAAAAAAGGCCACTGTTCCTTCCAGCGATTTCTGCCGGTATAATTTTCTGGTGCCGAAAGCTTTGCCGAACAATGCGGCGCAGGTATCGGAGATCAGCATAACGGTCAGGGCGATGACGGCAACCGGTTTGGAAAACATCAGCGTGCAGGCAACGGCGGCCATCAAAACATACATCGAGCCGCTGACCTGGAAAGTGTTGCGGCGGGTTTCTTTTTTGCGCAGCAGGCGGTAAAATATTAACCCGAAAGTTCTTCTTGCCCAGCGATAACGTTTGTAATTTCCGTATTCCAGAATGGTATTGCCGACAAAAAGAACTGAAAAGACCATAATGGCAAATCCGGGATGGGAAAAATATATCAAGGCCGGAATCCACAGCGCGCTTAAATGGATGCTTTTTCGGCAGACTTCTTTTTTGAAAGACTTTTGCAAGCGCAGGTTTTTGCGGGCTTGTATTTGGCTGATGAGCTGTTTGAGCATTTATTTTTCCAGTTTATTTTTTATCTTTCTGATTGCCGGTTTAACCTCCTGCTTGTCCAGTACTTTCATCAGACTGTAGGTACCCTCTTCCGCAATTTGGTTGTTGTAAACATTAGAGGTGGCTTCCAGCTTTTCGATATCAATATTCATATAGGCAAAAGCGCAGACAATCATATACAAAAAGGTTTCAAACAACCGCCGGCCAAAACTCGGAGACGGCAGAACAGTGAATAAAAACGGCTTGAACAGGCGAACGCAGATAAAAGTAAAAACAGCGACGGCCAGCAGAATTCCCCAGACTGAATAGTTTTGGCTGATTGTTTGATAAATTTCGCAAATATAGTTCCAATATTCATGATCTTCAAACAATAAGGCGGTATTAAAATCCCTCCACAGTAAAATCCCAACCGTTTCTTCTATGGTCGTCAGAAAGACATAAATACTGAATGCGCTGACAGTAATGAGCCGGTCGGCTGCGGAATTTTGCCATTTGGGCGGCAGAAAAAGCAGATAAAATACATACGGAAGCATTAAATACAGGGTAGATACAGCTGTTGTCAGCAGCAAAACGCCCGAGGTTTTGACCATGCTGAAAAAACCAAGATCGAGTTCCTGATATTTGAGAACAGCTAAAATCAGAAGTTCAACAGCTTCAATAAGCAGACTGAACATTAATACCGGTATCAGCCGTCTGACTATAAATGAGTTCATCTTTTGTTATTTCCCCGCGAGTTATTGTTTGCAAGATTATCTGTTTACTCAACCGCTGGCAAGTGTTTTTTCCTGATGCTCACAGTAAAACATTCTTGTTTATTCACAAGACATATATTGGTAAATTTTTTGAAATTTCAAGAATTAAAAAGGTTTTTGATACTGGTGAGGAGTTTTATATGGCTGTCTTGCAGTCCGTGGCCAGCCAGTTGATGTCCGATATCGGTGGCTGCGCTCCGGAAGTAATGTGTAATAAATAAGCGGGTGGCATAGCTTAGGCCGATTTCCGGTTTTTTATGTTCTTTGATTTTTTCAATCATATAGTTACGGGATACTTTTTCCTTTTTACAAATTTCTTTTAAGGCTTCCCATTCCATAACGCACAGGCGCATACTAGTGCGGCGGTCTTTTAAAACAATTATCCGATTGCAAAGTTTTGTGCTGTTCATGTTATGCACCCTATAGTTGTTATTTTAAGTTTCTTAAATACTATATTATTTGTTTTTATATTACAACTATAAAATTTAAATAATATAATATATTGTATCATTAATAGGGAAACACTATAATATTTTATGTTTGCAAATTAAATATACCGGTTGAGAATCGGAAAATGTGATGTTTTTAATGCAGCTCAAAGCAGATGAGATCATATTTTTTTAGGAATTTTATCGGTTTATAATTCATTTTAACCCGGCGTAATCCCGGATCATTCATATCCTGTTCACGGTTGACAAGTCGGCAGTCGGGATTATTTTCCAGAAACAGCTGGTTTATGGCGGCATAAGCGCCTTTATAATTATACAATGCTTTTTCAAAATGGATAATCATTTCTTGCGGCGCAACATTCTCGGCAATTGTATAGGCAACGATTTCGCTGTTGATGCGTAGAATTCCGCCATGCAGCCGATCATTAAAAATATGCCAATGCTCTAAAATCCGGTGAATTGCTTTATTTTCTTCCAATAGGCAGCTCTCGGCAGAGTTTTCCGGTTGGGAAAGCCAATTTTTCTGAAAATTGCAGAGTTCCGGAATATCTTTAGGGGTTATCGGATGGTATTCATAATCGTACATTTCTTTAAACTGATTGGCAGCTTTTCTTTTGCTGCGGTATTTTTGTCCGGAAAGTGCGGTTAACTCGGCCGCGTCATAAATATATTCCCAGTTGCCGCGGTCTTCTTTTATGAATATACGTCCCGGATAATCTTTTTTTATCTGACCGGCCAGGTTTTCCGGTATGCGGTGGAATTTGAGACAGCCTTCGCTGAACAGGCTCATTCTTTGCGGCCAGTTTTCCTGCTGCCATTTTCCTATCGGTGAATACATATGACAATGATGCCGGCCGCGGCTGCATATCCAGCATAAGTCATCATCATAATCCAGTTCAAAATGGTATTTGTCATTCCAACCCCACATATTGATAAAAGAATAGTCAGCGCTTTTGTCCCGGCACCGGTCATAATACCGTTGGTAGCGCTCATAATCTTCCAATGCCAACGGATGAAACGGTGTCATGCTTTTTTCCTGCTGACGCAATCGTCGCCGTTAAAGCTGTAAGAAATGACGGTGCCGTTGCGAATGGTGAATGACGTCCGGCAATAATAGGTTGTGAAATTGCCGTTGGACGGATAGCCGTAACTGTCTGTCGTAATAGCCGGGTAATAAACCTCGTTACTGTAGGGTTCTGTCTCATCGTCAACCGGTTTGGCAAAAGTTTTGGCGTAGGTTACAACTTTTTCATCCGGTGTCAGGTAAAGCGTGTTGTCCGGTGTTCCCCAGCCTTCATAAAGGCTCAATTCGCTCTGCCCTACCCATTCTTTTAGCCCGGCTGCATAGTTGTCGGAATTGGCGGTAGCACATCCGGCCAGAGCTAACAACATCAAAATAACGTAACGCATTGGTTTTCTCCTCTATCAGCCAAATTTAATATTTGTTTGGCGACAGACAACCTAATCCTTTGGATTATCTTTTAAAAGCTATATAATGCTGATGGGAGCGGAGGTTTTGTGCTGGAGTTTTGAGAGATTAGCCTCGTTGATTTTGAGCTCAAGGCATATATTTTCACCGGTTATCCGGGTATCCAGAATCAGGGCGTTTTGATGCAGCCAGGCCAGCAAAGCCCCGTCAGCGGCAGGAACATTTAACCGGATGGTTTTGTTTTGTGCGGTTAAAATTTCATCCAGTCTATGCAAAAAGTTCTCAATCCCTTCTCCGGTCAAGGCCGATACAGGCAAAGTGTTTTTCTTTTTCAGATGTTTTAAGTTCTCCTGCCGGTCGGCCGGGAGCAAATCGGTTTTATTCAGAAGCTCTATATAATTTTCTTTTTCGTCTACATTTTCCAGCCCCAGACTCTTCAAAACGGAGATGACGTCTTTGCGCTGAACGGCGGTATTTTCATTGGCGATATCGCGGACATGGACAATGATATCGGCGGCCAGCACTTCTTCCAACGTGGCACGGAATGACATAATCAGTTCGTGCGGCAGATCAGAGATAAAGCCGACGGTATCCGACAAGATAATCTCCCTGCCCGACGGCAGTTTTATTTTACGCAGCGTGTTATCCAAAGTGGCGAAAAGCAGGTTTTCGGCAAAAACCCCGGCGTCGGCAATGCGGTTGAATAACGAGGATTTTCCGGCATTGGTATAGCCGACCAAGGCAACAACCGGGTACGGTACTTTTTGACGGGCGCTACGTTGCAGGCCGCGTGTTTGTTTTACTTTTTCCAGTTCTTTTTTGATGCGGACGATTTTATTGTCAATAATACGCCGGTCAAGCTCAATCTGGGTTTCACCCGGTCCGCCCAGAAAACCGGCACCGCCCCGCTGGCGTTCCAAGTGTGTCCAGCTGCGTACCAGGCGGCTGCGCTGATATGTTAGATGGGCGAGTTCGACCTGCAATTTTCCCTCGCTGGTTTGAGCGCGTTCACCAAAAATTTCAAGGATTAATGCCGTCCGGTCAATGACCTTAAGATTCAGTTCTTTTTCCAGGTTGCGCTGTTGTATCGGCGTAAGCGAAGCGTCTACAATCAGAAGTTCTGCACCTGATAGTGACGACCGCAGTTTATCTAATATACCGCGGCTGAAAAACATGCCCGGTTTGATTTCCCTAACCTTGATTATTTCTCGATGAACGATTTCCAAGTTGATGGCCAAGGCCAGACCACAAGCTTCTTCCAACCGGGCATCCGGCGAAAGTTCTATATTCCTGCCGCTTATGTCGGGATAAACAACACAGGCGCAGGCCTTTTTATCGGAATTTATTTCAATGAACGGCAAGGCTCAGGCTTCGTCTTCTTTGATTTCAATGTCTATTGCTTCTGCCGGCATAATTGTCGATACCGCATGCTTGTAAATCAGCTGGGTATGTCCGTCCCTTCTTAACAGCAGAGAAAAGCTGTCAAACCAGGTGATTATACCCTGCAGTTTTACGCCGTTGACCAGAAAAACCGTAACGGAAATTTTGTTTTTACGGATATTATCCAAAAAATCATCCTGAACATTTTGAGACATCTTTTTTTCCTTTTGTTTATTTGTTTTTATTAGTTTAACAACATTTTCTTTTATTAGTAAAGCATTGTTTGCAATAACGGTATAAAATCTTTTAAAGATCGGAGTCTGTAATCCGGCTGCGGTCCCACATAGCGGCCGTAACTTTTGACCACTATTGCCGGGCAACCCCAGGTTCGCGCCATCTCAACATCCGAAGCGCCGTCTCCGAGCACCAGCATTTCTTCTGCCGGCGGAATTTTTCCGCAAAACAGACCAGCACAAGCAGCGGCTTCGTTTTTGTTGCTGACATAATCTCCGGAGCCGCAGATTTTTATAAAATAGTCAGTCCAGCCGCAATATTCTATTTCTCGACGTAAAATCTCACTGTCTTTGGAACTTTGGATATAACATTTTATGTTTTTTTGACGACAAAAGTTCAAAATATCTTCCGCTCCACGGCGTTTGGAAACGTATTTCAGATGATTTTGCCGCATGAAGTTGTAAAAATATTGTTTTGCCGTTGTTCTGATATCCGGTGCAAAAACCAGCTCAAAAATATTTTTATCAGGATTGGTGGCGCAAAGTTCTCTGAGGCGTTGATAATTCATATTGTCGATGTGAAAATGCGCAAAGGTTTCTTCAAAAGAGATTTTTAGAAAACGCACGGTATTTACTAAAGTTCCATCCCAGTCAAAGATAATATGCTTTATCATAAGTCCCCGCGCCGTTGTTTTAAGAAAAAAGTTTTTCTGCCCTTTTCACCGCATCTGTGCCAACGTATACAATAAAACGGTCGTTCAGGCAAATTTTTTCATCCGGTTGCGGAAAAGATATGTGCTCCTCACGATAAAGTGCGCATATTTTGCTGTTAGGCGGCATTTTTAGTGCTGAAAGTTTTTTTTCCAAAAGCTTGGAATTCTCTGTAATTTTAACCTCCCAAATTTCTCCAAATCCCCTTCCAAGAGAATAAGCTTTGACAATCCGGGCTTTGCGGATTTCTTTTAAAATATTGGAAATTGTTACGGAAGAGCGGTCTACCCATACGTTGTCCGGTGTATTTAGCAGGCTGGTATAGGCGCGGGAATTTATTAAAGATATTGTTGATGAAGCCCCAAGTGATTTTGCCAACAGCGGAAACAGCATATTGTCTTTGTCCGATTCCGTGATGCTGACGGCAACATCAGCATTTTCCACACCTGTTTCCTGAATGATGGCATCATTCATAAATTCTCCGTTAATAACAGAGGTTCGGTTCAGGTATTTTGCCAGATAACGAGCTTCTTTGGCGTCGGATTCAACAATTTTGATGCTCAAAATATTGTCATCACGTTCCAGTTTTCGGGCCAGATTTAATGCTACCTTTCCACCGCCGAAGATGACAACCCGCTCTACCATAGACTTGTCCAGATCAAAGGCATGAATTGCGTCGTATAATTTTGTTTTTTCCACAAGAAAATAAACATCATCCCCGTCATTTAAGATATCTTCATCGCGCGGGACAAAAGATGTGCCGCCGCGGATAATGCTGACAAAAGAAACATCAAGTTCCGGGGCCAGAAGGGAAAGCTGTCCGAGCGGGGTTTTTATCAGAGGGCATTTTTTTCCGCAATGCAATCCGACCAGTTTTAAATTTTCATCACATAAGGCAAGAGATTCTAAAGCTCCGGGAAGTTTTATCAGATTGTAAACGGCTGAAGCTATGGCAATATCCGGAGAGATTATCAGGTCTATCGGCGAGTTGCTGCTATTGTATAAATCGGCCCAATCCGGTGAAAAGAATTCTTCGTTATCAAGGCGGGCAATTTTTTCGGGAACATTAAACAACGTATGGGCGAGTTGGCAAGCAACGATATTGACCTCATCACTGTCTGTGACAGCCAAGAGCAGATCTGTTCCTTCCGCATTGGCGCTTTTTAGCGTTTCAGGATGGGAAACAGATCCCAAAATCGGGCGGACATCCCAGTTTTTGGAAATTTCATCAAGATTTTTGGAGTTGTTGTCTATGACAACAATGTCATTGCTGCCTTGGGTCAGGTAACCGATGATACTGGCTCCGACGCTGCCGGCGCCTCCGATTATGATCTTCATGATTTGCCTTTCTTAAATTTCCGAACAATTGTTGAAATAATCATCAATGGCCGAAAATGCATCCGCAAAATTTCCGATTTTGACATAGCTCTCCCGAAAACGCCTGGCATCTCGCAGATTTTTGCTATACCAACAGACGTATTTTCGTGACAGAGGCAATGCCAATTTTTCTCCATAATAGGAGATTAATCCTTTAATATGTGTTAACAGGATTTCTTTTGTTTGTAAAACTGTCGGTTCCGGCAGCAGTTGGCCTTTTTCCAGATAATGATGGCAGGCATTGATCAGCCACGGAGCACCAAGTGTTCCCCTTCCGATCATTATCCCATCGACCCCTGTATGGTCTATCATTTCCTGTGCTTTTTGCGGAGAGGTTACATCTCCGTTTCCGATGACAGGAATCTTTACGGCATTTTTGACTTCGGCGATAATATCCCAATCCGCCGTACCGGCATAAAAATCACTGCGCGCCCGGCCGTGAACCGTTATATAAGATGCCCCGCTCTGCTCGCACATTCTGGCCGTGTCAACCGCATTTATATGTGTATTATCCCAGCCTTTGCGAAATTTGACACTGACTCTTAACGGGGTTGCTCTAACAGTGCTTTCGATTATTTTTCCGGCCAAGGGCAAATCTTTTAATAATGCGGAGCCGGAATTGTTGTTGACGATTTTTTTGACGGGACAGCCCATATTGATATCAATGGAAGCAGCTCCCAGTTCCGCAACCAATTTGGCTGCATCGGCAAACAATTGCGGATCATTTCCGACCAGTTGGACAATAACGGGATAAGGTTCATCCCTGACATCGGCGATTTTGTAGCTTTTGGGATTGCGCCGCTGTATGGCATTAACCGCAACCATCTCGGAAACAATATTTCCGTTGCCGAGCGAGGCGATAAGTTTTCGCATCGGTTTATCGGTGATCCCGGCCATCGGTGCCAGAAATACCCGGCTTTTGAAGTTCATTTTTCCTATCATATTCTAAAATCAAAACTCCGATTATTCGGGTGCATTAAATCAATGGTGATTTTTGGCTCGTTATTAATATTGAAAACAAAATTGTATGTTTCATTGGCATATTTGGCATTTTGAGCCATGTTCCAACCAGAAAGCCAATTGTCATTGGCAGAAAAAGTTCCGGCATTTTCGTAAATCAGACTGATTTGCCGGGCAGAATATTGCGGCAGATATGCTTGTATTTCATCTAAAAAGTTTTGTTTTTCAATTTGTTGTGTATCTTTTGTTAAAGTTTTTTCTGTTTCATCTTCTTCAATAAGTTGTTTTTGCGTATTGTTTTTCTTTAAATTTGTAAAATCCGGTTGTGAAACAATCTTTTGCAGCGTAAAAGCCGCACCGGGTGAAAGATAGCTTACCGTCAGGCCGGTTATCTCTTGCGCGGCCTTGTGTTCTGCCTGTTCTAAGGCGTGGAAGCTTTCATTTGGGACATTTTCACCCGGTTGAGATTTAATACGGCTGACTGATGAGAATATCTCATCATATATGCTGTTTAAGCCATATTCAGCCGTAGAAATCTGCATCTTTTTTCCTATCAGTCAATCCGGTCAAGCGCCTTGGCCAAAATGAAATACAGTTTACCGACATCTGAACCGGAGATAATCGAGAGCAGCAGGCCGGAGCGCTCATTATTCTTAGCCTGGGCAATAAGCCCTTCAAAATCGCTCAGATAACGGGTTACCAGCGTGCGGAAATCGCTGTCGCTTTCATATTCGCTGCGGATAGCCGTTATCTGCTGCTTGCTCATTGTCTTGCTCAAATAGCGGGCAAAAACACCGGTATCACCGTTATAAAACTTCTTCCACAAATCTTCTTCAATATTCGGATTGAACAGGCGATTGATGTCAACAGCCATTGTTTGCAGTTTTTCAACCATAAATGCCGTATCTTTGAGGAAGGAATCGACGCTGATGGTTTGATATGTCTTTTTCAAAACATCAAGTTTGTCTTCCGCCTTTTCTGAAGTCTCTAGCAATGTTTTGAGCTGTGTTTTGAACATTTCGCTGAATTTTTCCGATTTTTGAACGATATTTCCGGTTTTATCATCAAATGTACGGGCAGCAGACGTTAAATCGGACATTGTATTTTGCATCTTTTTGACGGTTTCTTCAGAAACGGCAACCAAAACATTGGATTGCTGCAGAAAGACTTCGCCGGAAGATCTGATCTCATTGGAAATCCGTTCGGCATTTGAAGCGACTTCCGAAATCGTCGCGCGGATTTTATCGCTGGCGTTTTCCATATGAATGGAGCTCATTTTAGCTGTTTCACCAACCTGCAAGCTCAAATCTTTGAGACTTTTGCCCAGCCCTTTTACTTTGTCAAAAGCCTCGTTAGCCCGTTTGGACAATTCCAAAGACGTATCGTTCAATACGGTATTGAAACAATCGACCAGTTTTTTGGTATCACCGGAAATGTTCATCATCTTATTGCTTTGTTCGGCAATCAAGTTATTGATTTCAACAACGCCGGTACTGGCTTCAGCCGTTACGGTATTAAACCCGGCAATATATTTTTCATATTCTTTGGCAGAGTTTCCGATTTGGGCAACCGATTTATTGACGCAGGCATTCATATCATCGCTTGTTTGCGTGAGTACCAGATTGGCCTGTTCCAGATTTTTGAGCGACACTTTGGTTGCTTTGGCAACGTCTTCACCGGCAGAGATGATTTTATCGCTCAGGACATCAAACTCATAAGCAACTTTGGATGTGTTTTCCAAAACGCCGTCCATATTTTCTTTGAACTGGGCATTGATGTCGTTCATTCGTTTGGCAACTTCCACCGAAACGTCAGACAGCATTTTGTACTGCTGAGCAATGGAGGTTTCTCCCAAACGAGCCTGAGTGGCGACAACGTTTGCAATATCGGTCAGGCTTTCTTTCTGATGATCCAGCCCTTCTTTGATTGTTTCGCTTTGCGACCGGACTTTGCCGATGCTTTCTTCCAGAGCCTTGCTATGATTTTCCAAAGCTGCGGCTGCATTTTTTGTGTTTTCGACCAAAGAAATTTCAGCTTCTTTTATTTGCGAGCAGCCTTTCATAATGTTTTCGGTCGAGGTTCCGGCTTCTTTAGATACATCGCGGATAACGGAAGTAAAATCTTCAACATTGGTACGGAAAGACTGCGAAATTTCGGAAATTTGTCTGCTGATAGCATCCATATTTTCCTGAATTTGCTGTTTTTGATCACTGAACATTTTATCAATTTCAGTAAGTTTATCAATTGACTTATCTGAACTTTGCATAATCGAATCGACTTGTTTGCCAAAGTTTTCTTCCAGAATGGCCATGCGGGAGAAAACGCGGTCTGAGCTCTGTTCAATAATTCCAACCTGTTTTTTAAGCGACATACCGATATTGTCGGTGTTTTCGGAGATTTTATCACATACGTCAAAGAAAGCATCTTCCTGGTTTTTGAACAGAATATTAATGGCTTCGGCTTTTTCATCCAATACCTGAACAACGCCGGCAACATGATTTACCGTATTTTCGGTAATTGATTTCAGAATGGTGTTTTGTTTGTCAAAGGACGTAATGACATCTCCGACAGCTTTAAGTGATGCAGCTGTCCCTTTATCCAAAGCTGCAATATGCTTGTCCATAATACCGGATATATCGTCTGCCCGTTCTTCCAGATTTTTGGAAATTTTATCAAGGCCGGCAACCTGGTTTTTGATGATATCTTCAAACTGCGAAGCCTTAGACAGTGTTTGTCCGGCAGCGGTATCAAACGTTTCGCGCTGCAATTGGAGATTGTCGTTGAGTCCTTGCGTTTTGGAGATGACATTTTCGCAAACATGCAGGGCTTCGGCCATTTGTTCTTTGAGACGGGTAACGGAAGCAGAAGCGTTTTCATCAATTGTTCCGGCCGTTTTCAAAAGTTCATCCACTTGTCGTTTAAGTTCTGTTTTGATTTCTTCAAGTTTGGAAACAGATGAGGTGATATAACGTTGTTGTTGTGACAGAGAAGCTTCGCTGACGCGGCTTTGCGTTTCTACAATTGAAGATGCCTCGGTAATTCCGGCGGCAAATTTTTGCATAACTTCGCCGGTTTGTGTCAGTTTTGTGCAGGCGTCGTCGGAGGTCTGGCGCAGATTTCCGGCCTTTTCAACCATAACCGCATCGGCATTTTTAATGGCCAGCTCAGCTTCTTCCGAAATCCGGCGGATATTTTCTTTGTGAAGCTCAAGGCCGGACATGGTTTCATTAGTTTTTGCAATGGAGGCATCAACGGCTTCCATAAACCGAGCGTTCTTATCATCCAGGCTACGAACCATGTCGTCAAGAGAGGCTACCGATGCATTACGCAAATCTTGCAAGCGGCTGACCTGCATGTTCAGGCGGGTATCGACTTCTTCCAAATCGTTGGAGATGGTATCAGAAACATTATGCAGGCCTTCGACCTGAGTGTTGATAGTTTCGCCGATTGCATTGGCCCGGGTAATGATTTTCTCAACTTCCATACTGAGATTCTCGCCCTGAGTGCGGATTTTTTGCGACAGACTTTCAACATTTTTATCAAGTTGTTGGTTGTATTGTGTTGTCAGTTCGCCTTGTTTTTTAAGAATGTCATCCAAGCCGGCAATGCCTTTTTCTATCATTTGATAAATTCGTTCGGTTCCACCTGCGGCAGAACGGGCAACGGCATCCAGTTTGCCGGCCTGAGCCGAAACGGCGTCGGTAATATATGTCATATTTTTACCGGCGCGGTCGTTAAACTCAAGCATTAGTTCGTTGGCCTTGGCCATTCTGCTGCCAGCCTCTTCTGTAATATTTTTCACCAAAAGGCCGGAATCCCGCAGTTCCTGCAGGCGGGGAGCTAAATTATTGAACAATTCGCTGATGTTGTTTTGCAGCTGGCCTTGTACAGAAGAAAATTCAGAAGTCTGAGCCCGCAGATTTTCTGTTGATGAGGCGGCTTTATCGGCAACGTAATCGAAGCTTTTTACAAGATTTTTAACATTTTCGTTCAATTCAACCAAAGTATTGGAAGAATAATTATCCAAGGCGCCGACTAATTTGGCGAAGTCATCAACGCGGTTGCCGAGTTCATTTTTGATAAATTCGGTTTGTTCCGTTGCATGACGGGTGACTTCATGGAGCTCTTGAACCTGGGCGCGGATTGCTTCCGCCATGGCTTGGGCCGTTTCTGCTCCCGAGGCATCTGAGGGGTATACCAGATTGTTCATATAAGTCCGGAGCAATTTGGCTTCGTGTTTAAAACTTGAACCGCGATCGATATAGGCAATCACAACCCAGATGACGGCCAGCGGTAGCGTTACGCCTGCCAAGAAACCGCCAAATTCGTCCGGCATCATCAAAAACAAGTTAGACCAGCCGAAAAACTGGGTAATGTAAATCAACACAAAAGCAAACCAGATGACGCTTACCCAGACCATTAACCGATGAAGGTTGTTGTCCATCCAGGACGTGTTTTCATTATTTTCGGCATAGTTGTTATTTTGCTGCGACGTCATATACGCCGGAAGTTTTCCCTCTCTTCCGGAAATGTTGTCAACTGGTTGATTTGCCATATTAAAATTTCCCCAAATTTTAAAAAGTATTTTCCCTGGGGCAAAGTCTAGCTTATTTTTTTGTTTTTTTAAATATTATTTTGTTTCTTTCCACTACTTATTCCGAAGCTTTTTTCTTTAAGACATAATTCAGTCGTTTGGCAGCCTGGAGTTTCATCTCATCAACAGATAAGTTGGCCGGAACGACCACGCAGACTTCTGTTTTGGTTTCTGGTTCTATTGCGCTTACTTTTACGACATTTCCGCTTCGTTTGAATTCAAATAAAATTTCTGCCATTAAATTCTCCTCTTGCAAAAAAAAGAAAGGCCGAACGGCCTAGTCTTTTAAAAATTTATTGTTTTTCGGAAAGCCGAAAGGCGCCAGTTTTCCGACTTGTCCACGGTGTCCGAGCCAGGATAAAAGTTCGGTTTCGGTTTTGGTACCACCGGCACGGTTATAAACAAAACCTTCTTTTTCGTTAAATATCTGAATGTCAGAAAGTCCGCCGTCTTTGTATTTTTGCAGTGTTACGCCGCGACCGCGCGCCATGGTCGGAATTTCTTCTACTTTAAAGACCAGCAGTTTACGATTGTCTCCGATTGCAGCAACCATGTCTCCGGTGATTTTTTTGCAAAATACCGTTTTTTCTCCATCTCCGAGGTTCATTATCTTCCGGCCGTTGCGGGTTTGAGCAATGATATGATTTTCATCGACCAAAAAGCCTTTGCCGGTATTGGATGCAATCAGGTATTGTGTTTTGGGCTCAAAGACAAACATATCGCATATATTATCATTATTGCCCAAATCAACCATCAGTCTCAACGGTTGTCCAAAACCGCGGCCGCTCGGGATCTCGCTGCCGGAAATGTTAAAGAATTTGCCGGAAGTGTCAAACAACACAATTTTATCTGTCGTTTGTGCGTGGATTGCCTTTAACAGAGAATCATCATCTTTAAATTTGAATTCTTCATTCAGATCCGTATGGCCTTTCAGACAGCGTATCCAGCCTTTTTGCGACAGGATAACGGTGATTGGTTCTTTTTCAACAAAGACCTCGACCGGAACTTCTATATCGTCAGGGACTTCGGCAAATTCGGTGCGGCGGCGTCCAAGAGCTGTTTTTTTGCCGAATTTTTCTTTGGTTGCCTTAATTTCGGCTGCTACGGCTTCCCACATTTTGGCCTCACTGGACAGCAGTGTTTCAAGACTTTCTTTTTCCGCAGCCAGAGAATCATATTCACCGCGAATTTCTTCTTCTTCTAATTTGCGCAAATTGCGCAGCTTCATATTCAAAATGGCTTCGGCCTGGTTATCCGTCAGCTTAAAGGTTGCAATTAATTGGGTTTTCGGGTCGTCTTCCTCGCGGATAATCCGGATGATTTCATCCAAATTAAGATAGGCAATCAGATAGCCGGAAAGAATTTCCATCCGGGTATTGATTTTATCGAGCCGGAAATTGGAGCGGCGTTTCAGAACTACCAGACGATGATTCAAAAATTCGCGCAAAACCTCCTGAATGCTCATTACCCGAGGAACGCCGTCAGAATCCAAAACGTTCATATTCATACTGAAGCGGATTTCCAAATCTGTCTGTTTAAATAGGTGTTCCATCAGCAATTTGGCATCGACCGTTCGGTTTTTGGGCTCCAAAACAATTCGGACATCATGGGTGGATTCATCACGGACGTCACTCAACAAAGGAAGTTTCTTTTCTTGCAGCAACGAAGCGATTTTTTCTATCAATTTGGATTTCTGAACCTGATACGGAATTTCTTTGATGATAATCTGATATTGTCCGTGGCTTAAATCTTCGGTTTCCCAACGGGCACGAATGCGAAAATAACCGCGGCCGGTTTTGTAGGTCTCCAAGATGCTTGCAAAGCTGTCGACAATAATACCTCCGGTCGGGAAATCCGGTCCTTTCAGACGTTTGACCAAAGGCTCCATATCGCATTCGGGATTTTCGATCTGATACAGCAGTGCGTCGCAGACTTCGCTCAGATTATGCGGCGGAATGTTGGTGGCCATACCGACGGCAATGCCCGATGTTCCATTGCAAAGCAGATTGGGTACGGCTGCCGGCATAACGACGGGTTCATGTTCTTCGCCGTCATAAGTTTCGCGAAAATCGACGGCATTTTCATTTAAGCCTTCCATCAGGGCCATGGCAAATTCGGTCAGACGGGCTTCAGTATAACGCATGGCGGCGGGACCGTCACCGTCGATATTGCCAAAGTTTCCTTGTCCGTCGACCAACGGATAACGCACCGAAAAATCCTGTGCCAGACGAGCCATTGCCTGATAAACCGCAGAATCTCCGTGCGGATGGTATTTACCAATAACGTCACCGACAACGCGGGCGCATTTCTTGAAGCTTGACTTCGGGTCAAGGTGCAGCTGGCGCATGGCAAACAACAGACGGCGATGCACCGGTTTGAGCCCGTCGCGGACATCCGGCAAAGAACGTGAAACGATGGTCGACATCGCATAAGACAGATAACGGCTGCTCAGTTCTTCCGCCAGAGCCACGTTGCGGATTTTTTCTTCAATTTCAGGCATTTTTACTCGGTTTTATTCTTCTAAAGTTCTAACTGGTTAAGCAAATTAGCACGGTTTTGCGGGAATTTCAAGCCGTGAGTTTGAAAAAAGTTTTTTGTGAGGAAAAACTCGGTCATCTTCAGCAAATCCGCCATTTCCGATGCTGCCGGAGTATAGTTTCCACTGACGATGAAATGCGGATAGGCAAAGAGCTTTTCTTTATAAACAAAGCCGGCTTCTTCACAGACCGCCCGCCCGCTTTTGGGCGAGACATAGGCCAGGTTTTCGGTTGTTCCCGTTGCAGCGCATTCGCTCAGATCGAGCCCGATACCGAGAGCATCAAGAAGATAAAATTCAAAGAAACAATAATGAGCTATCCAATTATCTTCATTTATAAGATTAAAAAAACTTTCTATATAATAGAAAAACCTGTCTAAAGGGGATAACTCCGGCATTGCGGCATTGCAAAGCTCGCATAACGAGGATAAGGCGGCAAGTTTGCGGGCATCGCTGATGAAGTTTACGGCGCAAGGCTCCAGAAGCTCGGCTTTCAGGCTCAGCATATTTTCATCTACCCGCGAATATGCCTCAATCTGCAGGCGGTTGCCCAGCTGATAAACACCCAGATTGCGTTTGTGAAGGCAATTTTTGACATAGCCGGTAACTTTGCCGTGCTCACGCGTTAACACGGTGAGAATTAGCGAGCTCTCACCGTGTTTGCGCAAATTGATTATATAGCCTTCATCCGTAAAACGCATTATTCGTAATCGTGAATCAGCGTTTTGGTGATTTTATCGTAGGCCATCAGCTCGCTTAAAACCCGTTTCATATCATGTAGCGGGATCATGTTCGGGCCGTCGCTTAAGGCTTTGTCCGGATTATCGTGTGTTTCAATAAATACGGCGGCGACGCCGACGGCCACTGCAGCACGGGCCAGAACCGGAGCATATTCCCGCTGTCCGCCGGAAGTTCCGCCCTGCCCGCTCGGCTGCTGGACTGAATGAGTGGCATCAAAAATAACCGGGCAACCGGTATCTTGCGCCATTTTCGGCAGACCGCGGAAATCGGTTACCAGGGTATTGTATCCGAACGAAGCGCCTCGTTCCGTCAAACAAACATTCATATTGCCGGAATCTTCCGCTTTTTTGACAATATGCTTCATATCCCAGGGAGCACAGAACTGGCCTTTTTTGATGTTTACGACTTTTCCGGTTTTGGCCGCGGCAACGACTAAATCTGTCTGACGGCAAAGGAAGGCCGGAATTTGCAGCATATCAACATGCGGGGCAACAATCGCGCATTGTTCTTTTTCATGCACGTCCGTTACAATCGGAATATTATTATAAAGTTTCTTTATTTCATCAAAAGTTCTCATTCCTTCTTCCAGTCCAACGCCGCGGGCACCGTTAATCGACGTACGATTGGCTTTGTCAAAAGAGGCCTTGAAGACATAGTTAATCCCGAGTTCTTTTGTGATTTCGACCATTGCACCGGCCATATCTATGGCATGCTGCCTGCTTTCAATCTGACAAGGACCGGCCAGCAGCGCCAGCGGAAGCTTGTTGCCGATTTCAAAATTTCCGATTTTTATTTTTCTTTGTTCCATTCTTTTTTCCTCATTGTTATCAATAGCATTGTTTTAGCAAAACTTCATACTTTTTTCAATATTAATCCGTTTGTTGTGGAGGAAAACGGCAATAAAAAAACGCTGCAAACCGTAACGGTGCAGCGTTTTTGTTGTTTGTCATACATTCGGGTCCGTGCGCATTCCCGGATCAAGAATATCTTGATTTGCTTTTAAGATGGCTTTTATTTTTTGATTTATAAAAAAATAATGACCGACCCAACAAAACAGATTTCTTATTTCCATTACCAAGGTCTTTTTATAGGGTTGTATTCCTTGTTGTTTAGCAAGTTCATTCAATCCGTTAATAATTTTACCAGGAATATTAGAGCAGTCGGATATCGTCTTTTTGATATCTTCCCGAACAAAATAGGTGTCTGAAATTTCAGATATCCTTTTTTTATAACAAGGTTGTATATACAAAACATCTTGAGGTTTAAAATACTCATTCGGCAGAATATTAATATAACTTCTCCGCATGCCAAGTTTTTTTAAGAACCTGTCTATTCGTATTGGGTTTTCAGATGTTTGGCAATAAACTTCCGGGTGCAGGGAAGTTTTCTGCCCCACTAATTTATACCAATAAGCCGCATGTAAAATGGTTTGCATATCTGCTGCATCAACATAAAGAGCTTGATATGTTTTGATTTTTACGCCGTCGGATAAATGATTTGTTATACTTTTAAAATATTCAATGATATTACCGGTAAAGATCTCATCACTTACAATATTTTCAGCACTCAACCATCTCTGATTTGTTTTTAACACCTGGTCTGTAAAATTAAGAAAATTATTTTTCATCTTTATAAAAATTTAATAATAATATTTAATAACTTTGTTTTAATAACATTTTTTTATTTATTTTGCAATATAAAAATGCTTGCGATTTTGTTCTTCTCTTAACGGTAGTCATTGTTGAATTCCCAACGGAGCCAGGTAAACAGAACATTTCCATCATTTTTGACACCAGGAACATAGGCGGCCTGAATGTTAAAGTTTTTATATCCTATTCCAGCCAAAGGAAGTGGCAGAGGAACCGGAATATAGGCATATTCGGACCGCTGGGTCAGACTCAGTGTATAACCAACTCCCAAGCGCCACTTATTTTTATTATCTAAATGCCAATTATGTTGATAAGCATAACCAAAGATGGTTTGCAGGTGCTTGTTGGAATCTTTAAAACCCATGGCATAAAGAGCATGCCAATGCCCGTTGTCATCATAAAAAGATTTTCCCAACCCAGCACCCCATGGTTCTTCATTATAATCTTCTATTTTGTCTTTATCGTAGAATAAGCGATTGTGCCAAGTGTTTACAGGCAGATAAAAATCATAATTTTGTGCATTCCAAGCGTTTGAGATGTTATTTTTCAGCCAGTCCGCCCAATTGACAACAGCCGATGAATCTTTTTCTGATGCCAAGGCGTGGGTCATTGTTCCCCAAAGCCATATAGTTATACATAAAAAGCGACGAAACATATTATCTGATGTCCTTTTCTTTTCGCTTGGTTACCCAAAATTTTTTGCTCAATAATATTTATTTGTTTGTTTAAAAAAGTAAAGCCCCGGAAAAATCCGAGGCTCTATTTTTATAACAGCGCATCGGCAGTATTTCCGATCGGAAAGTAGTAAAAATATAAACTTGCCAACACTAGGGCAACTAACGGAACAACAACTTTTTCAAACGGAAAATGTGCGTGTCCCCCGTTATGCGCTTTCATCCATTGGTAGAATTCGGAAGAACCGATAAGCACCAGCATGCCGATGATGACGCTGAACAAAAAGGGATCGAGATAAAAAATCAAAATAGGTTTGGCTGTATACTCAATTTCACTGATATAAACGAAGCCAATCATTGCAACAGAAATAATAATCAACCAGAAATCACGCCCTTTGAAATTCCAGCCTTTTTTATCAAACCATTTAATCAGCCAAAATCCGAGCAAAGTCAGGAAAGCTCCGGCCCAGACACCGACGACGCTGTCATCGACTCCGAGCTTGCGGGCGATTTCCAAAGAGGCGCCGACTGCAACCGTACAAACGGCGCAAGCCGGATTAGCCAAAGCTTTTCCGCTGTATATTACTGCGGCCAGGAAAGCCAGAATCAAACTCATTTTTATCCCCTTCCGTTATTCAAAATTACGTTTATTCTAATTTATCAAAAACATAAATCAATCGATTTTTTCAATCTGTTCCTCTTTTTCTCTTTTGAGCCACCGACGCGTCATTTTCAGCGCGTTTTCAAAAGTTGAGGCTGTTGAAATGTTTTGCACCAGATTTTCTTTTTCCAATGCATCGTGCAAAACCCGGCGGGGCTGCGTCTTCATATTGGAAAGAATAATCTTGGTATTATACGGACGCAAACGACGGACAAACTCCACAATGGTGTTGGCGCCGCTGGCATCAATGACCGGTACATATCCCATGCGCAGAATCAAGACTTTGGGTTTCTTGTCAATTTTTTTCAAAAAGCCGGAAACCTGCGCGGCAACACCAAAAAACAACGGCCCGGACAAACGCAGCGACATAACCCCCTGCTCGTGCAAAACCTGCGTTAAATCACGGCCGCCGCCCACATCTTCCAACACCGTTTCGTCATTGGCAATTTCGATTTCTTTGCTCATTCTGTGCATAAATATAATACTTGCCATTACAAAACCAACACTGATTGCCGTATTTAAATCAACCAGAATCGTTAATAACAGCGTTACCAATAATGTATAGCGGTCGCCTCTCGGGCCGGTGATGAGTTTGAACATTTTATCCAAATTCAACATATTCCAGCCGATAATAACCAAAACGGCAGACAGGCAGGCCAGCGGAATAAATTGGGCAACAGGTGATAATAAAAGCATAAATAACAGCAGAAAAACACTCTGCATCATGCCGGCAACCGGCGAATAAGCTTTGGATTTGAAGTTTGTGGCCGTGCGGGCAATGGCTCCGGTTGCAGGGACGCCCATAAAGAAAGCAGATGCAATGTTGGCAATCCCTTCGCCAATGAGTTCGGCATTGGAATTGTGATTGTCGCCGCTCATGCCGTCAACAACCGTTGCACTTAATAAAGATTCAACCCCGGCCAGGAAAGCTATGGTAAAGGCACTCGGCATAACTTTCAATGCCGTTTCCAAATTAAACTCCGGGAAAGCCGGCGCAGGAAGGAAGTGCGGAATTCCGCCAAATTTGCTGCCGATAGTATCTACATTCAGTCCGAAAAGGCTAAAAATCAGAACCAAAATTGTTGCTCCGGCAACGCTTACCAAGTAAGCCGGAACTTTTATCTTTTTTATCTGAATGTAAAAAATGCAGCCCAGAGAAAGGATGGCGATAATAACCGATCCCCAGCTGAACTTATCCATATTGGCCAGATATGTTTTCCATTTTGGCAAAAATTCTGCCGGAACGTTTTCTATATTCAGTCCCAGCAAGTCTTTTATCTGTGTGGAAATCAGCAACAATCCAATACCTGCCGTAAATCCTAAAACGACCGGATAAGGAATATACTTGATATAAGTTCCAAAGCGCAGCAAACCTGCCAGCATAAGAATCACGCCGGCCATGACCATAACCATGGCCAGTCCCGTGTATCCGTATTGAGCCATAACATTGAAAATAACAACAACAAAAGCTCCGGTCGGCCCGCCGATCTGATAACGGCTTCCCCCCAGAAAAGCAATGAAAAATCCGGCAACAATTGCCGTGTATAAACCCTGTGCCGGCTCAACCCCAGAGGCAATAGCCAAAGCCAAAGCCAAAGGAATGGAAATGACGGCAACAGTCATTCCGGCCACTGCATCACGTTTGAAATATTCTTTATTATATCCTTGTTTTAAAACTTCATACAGTTTGGGGGCAAAATTCTTTTCATAACCCCGCATCATCTTCTTGAGATACGCAAACATTTTATCAACACCCTGAGTTATTTTATTTATAGTTATTTTCAGCGGGTAATAGCAATACTACATTGATTTTTAAAATCAAGGAAAAAACAGGCTTATTTTCAGCATTTTTTCAGTTTCTGTTTTTACTTCTTATTCTAGCCAAAATCCTCCCCCTATTTTTCACAAAGTATTGACTCTTGCATTTTCTTGTGCTATAGTATCCTTATTGTCGTTCTTAAGCATCTGTCATCCCCGGGCTTGACCCGGGGATCCACCTGCACGGCAGGCGCGCGGCGAATTGAATACACTGTGCCTAAGAGACCGCGATGCTATGGCGGGGTTTGTGAATGACAAAGTGCTTTGAAGTATGGATTGCCGGATCACACCCTCAGGGTGACGCCAAGTGGATTGCCGGATCAAGTCCGGCAATGACTAAAAAAATAAAGTGCCCGGTAATGACGAAAGAAAAAAAGAGCCCGGCAATGACGAGAATGGAACAAGCCCGGGGATGACAAAAGAAAAGAATTTTTATAAGGGAGGAAGCCGATGAAAAATTATAACACTATGCTACACATGAAACTTAATTCTGCGGTGTCAGTATTTTCTATTGTCACCGCTTTCTCGGTCTTCCTCCCATCTCCCGCATATAGTGGTGTTTGTTTTCTGCCCGATTGCGCCGAAGAGGATTTGTCCGGTGAACCAGGTATGGATATTAATTCTGATTCTAAATATTGTGAAGAAAACGGATATGTTTCTTCATGTCCGGAAAACACGGCCCGCATTCCTGATTCTACATGTTATCGTGATGATAATTATTTCAAATGCTCAAAACAACAATGGTGTAAAGACAACGGATATAATATTTCTTCTTGCTCCATTCCTCAATATCTCTCCGAACAATGCCCTAACGGAGAAAACCTTTACAAATCATGCAAGACCGATAATCAACGAGCCTGTCAGGATCTGGGATACAAAAACTCTTGTCCTTCCGGGCAGAAACTCAAAAAGAACTCCGGACGCTGTGCTTATGATTCTTCTTACGGTACCTGCTGTACCCCAATCGGATGTCCGAGTTATACTTCTTTAACCTCGTCATCCTACGGCACCAGCGGGACGGATGGCTGTGAATATACTTGTTATTATACCTGCAACATGAACTGTCCGTCCGGTACGTCAACTTCTAACCCCGGAGGCTGCGGCGGTTCAACTCAAAACGGCTGCGGCACAAAGACCTGTTATTATCCTTATGAAGCATGTTGTTCCGAAACATGTCCTTCTTCCCATCCATACAGTAATTGTGATTATGGTTATACCAGCGTCACCCAAAATGAATGCGGAACTAAAAAATGTTATGCCTGCCGTTCGGAGCCGGAACCGATTGTCAAAAAGTATTGTTCTGGAAATATGATGTATGAAGATTATAATTATGGCGGAAGTTTTATCGGAGTTATTGTGGATGATCTTATTGTCAGAAAGGATATTAGTTATGTATCGAGAGCTTCTTGCGTTTCCAGTTGTTATTCCAGCAATGTGGCCGGGAGAAGCTGGCGAATTACATCATCAAGAGAGTTAACCAAGTTCAGATGTGCTATAACGGCTCTTGGCGGACCGACTTATGATACTTACTGGTATCAGGAAGATAGTAAATACGGACAATGGCTGTTGGAAGAAGATATGTCAGGCCCATCTTCCATGTATACTGATAATGATAACTATTGCACCTGTGTATCAGATTTATAAAAGGAACCCCGTCTTTATGACGGGGTTTATACTTAAATCAACCGGCTTTTATCAATGGCGGCTTTTACAAATGATACAAAGAGCGGCGCCGGGGCAAAAGGCTTGGATTTTAATTCTGGATGGAATTGTACGCCGATAAACCACGGATGGTTCGGGATTTCAACAATTTCCGGAAGTTTTCCGTCGGGAGATTTGCCGGAAATAATCATCCCTGCCTGTCTTAACTGCTCTTCATATTTCATATTGACTTCATAACGATGACGATGGCGCTCCGAAATCTTTGTACTGCCGTAGACCTTGTTGACCAGGCTGTCCGGTGCCAAAACACATTCATAGGCGCCGAGCCGCATTGTTCCGCCCAAATCGCCGTCTTTATGGCGGATTTGTTTGGCACCATCTTTATCCCATTCGGTCATTAGTCCGACAACCGGTTCGCAATCCGGGCCAAACTCGGTTGTGCCGGCATTTTTGACGCCGCAGACGTTGCGCATGGTTTCAATCACAGCCATTTGCATTCCAAAGCAGATTCCCAAAAACGGGATTTTATTTTCGCGGGCATAGCGAATAGCTTTCATTTTTCCTTCGGTGCCGCGGCTGCCGAAACCGCCCGGAACCAGAATGCCGCTCACGTCGCTGAGTTGTTCGGAAACGTCTTCATGCTCCAAGGCTTCGGAATCAACCCATTTAACTTTTACTTTATATTTATTGGCGATTCCGCCGTGCGTCAGAGCCTCGCCCAAAGATTTGTAAGTATCAAGCATCTGGGTGTATTTGCCGACAACGGCAATGTTTACCTCTCCTTCCGGATGAGTGATGGTTTCAACAATATGTTCCCATTTGCTCAAATCAGCCGGCTTGCTGTCAAGTCCGAAATATTTGCAGACCTGAGTATCCATTCCTTCATGCGAATAAGCCAGCGGAACGGCATAAATGCTTTTGGCATCAAGCGCGGCAATGACGTTTTCTTCTTTAATATTGCAGAACATGGCAATTTTGCGTTTTTCATTCTGCGGGATTTCGATTGGGGAACGGCAGAGAAGCATGTCGGGCTGAATTCCGTATTCCTGCAGTTGTTTGACGGAGTGTTGGGTCGGTTTGGTTTTCAGCTCGCCGGACGCATTGATAAACGGCAGCAGCGTAACATGGATAAACATAACGCGGTCGCGCCCCAAATCGTAAGATGTTTGGCGGATGGCTTCCAGAAACGGCTGACCTTCAATGTCACCGACTGTACCGCCGATTTCACAAAGCACAAAATCTTCATCATGAATGTCTGACTTGATAAATTCTTTAATCTCGTTGGTAACATGCGGAATAACCTGGATTGTGGCTCCGAGATAATCGCCGTGGCGCTCTTTATCCAAAACACGTTGATAAATTTTTCCGGAGGTAACGCTGTCTGTTTTGTGACAGGATATACCGGCAAAACGTTCATAATGCCCCAAATCCAAGTCTGTTTCCGCTCCGTCGTCCGTTACAAAAACTTCTCCATGCTGATACGGGCTCATTGTGCCGGGGTCTACGTTCAAATAAGGATCAAGTTTGCGCATTCTGACCTTAAAGCCGCGCGCCTGAAGCGTGGCTGCCAAAGAAGCAGAAGCCAGCCCTTTGCCGAGCGAAGATACCACACCGCCGGTGATAAAGATGAATTTTGTTTTCGGATTTAGATTTACTTGATTTGTGTCAGACATTTTTCTTCCCTAATTTGAACTTATTAACCTGTGCTTTTTAAAGTGACAAAGGCGCTGTCGAAACAAGCGCCTTATTTTTATTGTCTTTTTTCATTTACTTACCTGCTGCCGGAACTTCAGGAGCTTTATCGGCTTCCGCGGCCTGAGCCGGAATCGTCTGTTCGATAGAATCGACCAACGATTTCTTCGGTGCGCTGTGTCCTTTATAGTAAAGCGACAGTGAGATGCTGGTGATAATAAATATTGTGGCCAGAATAGCAGTTAATCTGGTCAGAAAGTTTCCGGTTCCGCGAGCTGTCAGGAAGTTGCTGGCGCCGGAGCCGCCGCCCAGACCATCCAAAGCACCGCCGCCGGAACGCTGCAACAAGATAACGGCTACCAAAAAGATGGCAACCAACAAATGAACTACGAGTAAAATTGTTCCCATATTTTTCTTCCTTTCCGCTTAGCAGCAGCCTGCATTTTTGGCAATAGCGATAAAATCGTCAACCTTCAGGCTGGCGCCGCCAATCAATGCACCGTCGACATCCGGTAAAGACAAGAATTCTTTAGCATTGCCCGGTTTAACGGAACCGCCGTACAAAATGCGCATTTTGTTGGCATTGCCTTTTCCGAGTTTTTTGGCCAAAACCTTGCGGACAGCAGCATGAACTTCTTCGACATCCTGCGCCGTCGGGGTTTTGCCCGTTCCGATTGCCCAAACGGGTTCATAAGCGATAACGGTATTGGAAGCGTCGGCATTATCCGGAACCGAACCCAATATCTGATTGGAGCAGACATCAATCGTTTTGCCCGAATCGCGTTGTTCCAATGTCTCGCCGATGCAGATGACGGCTTTTAACCCGGCCTCATAGGCTGCAACGGCTTTTTTATTAATCAGTTCATTGCTTTCACCGTGATCGGCACGCCGTTCCGAGTGGCCAAGAATAACATATTGGCAGCCGGCATCTTTTAACATTACCGGGCTGACATCGCCGGTATGAGCGCCCTTGACATTAAAATGAGCATCTTGTGCGCCGAGGGCTACTTTAGCGCCGCGCAGAGCCTTTTTGACTGTTGTCAGCAGCGTAAACGGCGGACATACCAAAAATTCGCAGGACGGCTTGCCCATTTTTTTGACTTCGGCAGCAATCCCTTTTGCCAAATCAGTCCCTTCAGCCAGCAGGCAGTTCATCTTCCAGTTGCCGGCAATCAGTTTTTTTCTTGCCATAATTTATTTCCTTTTCATTTTTTATTAAAAATTTTCAATTTGTTTTCTTTTAGCACAGCAAATTATATTTTTCCAGTAGAAAAAACTTTTCAACATTAATATTTATAAGATTGCATATATTATTAAAATTGCATTATAATTGCGCCAGCTTAATTAATATAAAAAACAAGGTCAGAAAAAAAATGATTGGAAAAATTAGAAATATTCAGGATTCTTGGCTGATGAAGCTGATTTTGATTCTCACCGCCCTCAGCTTTATGTCGCTCTTCGGCGTTTCCGGCTACTATGCCACCGCCGCGCATAATAAACCTGTGATCCGGGTGGATGATATTGAAATCTCACAAAACCAGATTTTGAACGAGCTTAACAACGAGCTGCAAAAAGCAAAATCTTTGTTTGGTGATAATCTTGACGTGAATGAAAATATCAGAAACGCCATTTTGCAAGGATTGATTCAGAAGAAACTTTCCGATGCCATTTTAGAAAAGACATCTCAGGATAACAATGTTCATATCAGTGACGAGCTGATTATGAAAATTATTGCCTCGCAGCCGGAATTTATGGATCAGACCGGCAAATTCAATGCCCAGATCATGCGCCGGATTTTGGCTTCCGTCGGCATGAGCGAACAGGAATATGTTCAGTCTTTGCGTCGTGATGTGGCAAAAATCCATCTGGTTTATAATGTTGTGGACGGCATCAGCATTCCGGATTTTATGGCTGAATACTATTATAAACTTGCGAATCAAAAGAAAATTTTCAAATATATCAACATTGATCCGGATAAAATGAAAATTGACCGCAAGATTTCTCAAGACGAAATTGAGCAGTATTATAACGATTTTGCCGCACGCTTTATTGAACCGGAGAATCGGGATGTTTCTTTTATCAGTATTTCTAACAAAGATGCGGCAGAAAAATCAGTCATTCCGGAAGAGGATATCAAAGCTTATTATGAAGAGAACATCAAACAATTTGAAGTTCCCGAGAGCAGAAATATCCTGCAGATGCGTTTTGCAGATAAAGCCGAAGCGGACAACGCTTATGCCGAGCTAAAGAACGGCGCCGATTTTTATGCCGTTGCGAAATCTGCCGCAGGGCAAGACAAGGCTGCTACGGAGCTTGGTTTTGTAGAAAAAGATATGCTTATCGGCGAAATGGGTAATGTGATGTTCAGCCTGAAAGAAGGAGAGTTTTCTGCGCCGGAAGAATCTGAATACGGCTGGCATATTATGAAAGTCATTGACATCAAACCGATGCAAAAGACCAGTTTGGAAAAAGCAAAAGCCAAAATTATTGAGGTTCTGCGGCAAGAACAGATGGACGAAACCATCGGGGATCTGATTGCTAAAATTGAAGATGAAGCAGGTGCCGGAAAGACTTTGACCGAGATTGCAAAAGGTCTGAATGTTCCGTTGTTGACCGTTAAGGGATTGCAAGAAAACGGTACGGCAAAAGAAATGCCGAAGAGCTTTGAAAAACTTGTTTCTTCTCCAGATTTTATCGAAACGGCGTTTTCTTACAATGTTAATGAGCCCAGCCAGGCCTTGGAGACTGACGACGGTTTTGTGTTTGTCAATGTTGACAAGATTACGGATCCACGGCAGAAAGCTATGGATGAGGTTGTGCCCGAGATTGAAAAAATATGGGCTGAAAACGAAAAAATCGCCATTGCACAGGAAGTTGTCAATGATGTTGTTCATGATGTAGAAAACGGCGACAAAATTGACGATGTGGCCAGACGTTTTGGGCTGAAACTCCAAACGACCGCGCCGTTGAAAAAGTCGGAGAGTTTTAACGGTTTCTCTGCTCTGCAAATGCAAGATATTTTTAGAGAAAATGTCGGAACACCCCGGGTTATCAGTGATGACATTCGTCATGTTGTCATTGTTCCCGTTAAGGTTATCAACAGCACGGGGAAACTTGCGGAAAACGAGAAAAAAGATATTTTGCGCAAAGCACAATTTGATACCGTTCAGGAAATGGCTCAAGAGCTGATTCAGGATTATGGTTCAAATTATAAAATTAAAATCAAATATAAGGCCCTCGGCATTATAGACTGATTTTGTAAATCTTGAAGTAAGGCCCTGCTCTGTCTGTGCGGGGCTTTATTTTTGTAAAAAAGTGCTTGCAAAATAAAATAATTTGGCTATGTTAATCTTGTTGGCAGAATCGGGGTATGGCTCAGCCTGGTAGAGCGCTTGCTTTGGGAGCAAGATGTCGTGGGTTCGAATCCCGCTGCCCCGACCAAATTGGTCTTCCTATCTTAGGCGCCCTTAGCTCAGCTGGATAGAGCAACAGCCTTCTAAGCTGTGGGTCAGACGTTCGAATCGTCTAGGGCGCGCCATATAGCAAAAGCCCTGCTGTTTAGCGGGGTTTTGTTGTATCTGCACAATGAAATATTTAATTCTCAACGGCGCGCCAAGACGATTTTACTTAGGAACCTAAGTTCGTTCAGGCCGCTTATGCGCCCTTCTCTCTCTAAGGTTTTCTAAGATTTTGCAGATAAAAACAACCGGAGCAGCGGTTGTTTTTACTTAGCAATTCTAGATACGCGCCATATA